>CALFWO010000019.1 GCA_937928045.1 uncultured Saprospiraceae bacterium
GGAACTGTCCTCCTACACATATGAATTTAAAGCTAGCCTGAGAATACCGGAGCGCATCAATCAACCACTTAATTTGTGCTGCTCCCAAAATTGTTCCGTCGGACTGCTCCGGGCTTCGGTCCCAACGATTGTCCAAAAGGAAAAATTGACAATCATTCCAACTAAAGGTTCCAGTTGTCCCTTTTAGTCCCGCCACACCATAATTCGGGTTGGCCCAAAAATCAGTGAAGGCTTCTCTCGTAATATCTTTGTTCCAATAAGTCCAATCTGAATCATTTGGGCCATAGTCGTGATCATCCCAGATAGCATAATGATGCATCGTTTTTAACAAAGATTGCAGTTCCGGTAATCCTCTTGAATGGGTATATCGATGATAGATGCCTTGCCTCGAATTCCAATCAACTTCCCGGAGATAGTTATTGTCACCTAGCCAAACCATAAAGTCCGCTTTCTCACCGGCCATTTTTTCTAATATGCCATAGTTAGCACCATAGGGCGTTCCTGGACGATCGTATTCAGATTCATTAATGTAAAGACAACTTCCTGCGAGGAATGAAAAGTCAGGTGCCGGCTTTCTCCATTGCCATAAGCTTTGAGTAGTAAAGAATATTTTTTTTCCTAATGCTTTGTCGTTGGCATAGACTTGGGCGGAATAAGATGTTCCGGGTTCCAACAATGGTGAGATGAGTGTTGCTGTATTTGCTTTTTGATTGTCCGTTTTAATAGAAAAACCTTGAAGTAATTTTCCGGAAGTATCAACTGGCTCCACAGCCAAATAAACTTCTGCCTCTTCATCCATTTGAACCCAAACTGCTACTTCACGCATGGTATTGTAACCAAGCATCGGACCGGCAATGATTTGCTGTGCTTGTAATAATGAGCTGGAAGTCACAATTAAAAATATCAGAAAGGCGAAGCAATTACTAGCAGTTTTTTTATTCTTTAGGTTCATAAGTTTTTTTGTTTTGAAAAATCTGACTTAGTAATTATTTTTAATTGATTTTTACTTGGTCACCTACCCTGATCGTTCCATTTGTTAAACTAATTGCATTCTGACCGAATAATACTTTGTTGTTTACGGTTCGATATTTACTTAAAGTTAGCAAAGGTTCTTTTCCTTTCATTCCATTTTGTTGATCAATTGTAATCACCTGGCATCTTGCACAGGGCTTAATTCCTAATAGCTCTTGATCACCAACAATTATTTTTTTCCAATCGTCTTCTTCGTGTGGAGATGTAGTCTTGATTATAATATTAGCTCTAAAGCGATCAATATTTAAAGGAATATTCAATTTTTCATTAAGTAAATCCATGCTTGCTGTACCTGCAATTAGATAAGGATAGCCATCCGCAAAGCTTACAGCAGTTGATCTTGGAAGTGCCTTAAATTCGTTTATCTCACTACTTAAATATTTTGAAAAATCTTTTACTCGATTGGTAGCTTCAGTAACTTGAACCAATCGTACTTTTTTATTTAAAACATTTGAAAGTGTATTGCTTATCTCCGGGTCTACTTCATGGGCTTTCATCTTGTCATCAAAAACAGAAACTTCCAATAGTTGCTCAGAATATTTATTGTAGTGGACTACGATCTCAGTTTGATCAATTTCAACTGATAATTCTCCATCATTTAATTTTACTTTTGCCGAGACCAATTCCGGCAATGTTCTTTGACTAATGAAAACATAATTTTCATCAACCAACATCCATCTTCTATCATATTCAAATCCCTCTGGTGCCAAACTAGCCGATTGTACTTGAAGGCCAGGCATTCCTTTTACCGGATAAATATGAATTGACTCTACGATTTTCATGCTGTTGATTTGCCCTCAAAGATAAATTTAATCAAGAGCTTTTCGAGCGTAAAAGATTCTATAATTAGAATATAGACATCATAAATTGATTCATAATCGTTATCTTCGATGTACGGACCAAACTACCTAAAATGAAAAATCTTCATTGGCTAATTGTTCTTGGACTATTTATTTTCGCCTGCAATCCTGATGACGCACTGATTCCAGAAGCTCCAACCAATCCAAACATTGAAAGCAGAGATGTTATAGTTCAAGCGATAAATGACAAAGCAAGTTCAATCACTTCTTCGGATCCAACTGCTAATTTTTCAGAATTGGCTGTTTTAGACCAACTGGCGAATACAAGATTTGTTGGAATGGGAGAGGCAAGTCATGGAACAAAAGAGTTCTTTGAAATGAAACATAAAATATTAAAGTACTATGTTGAAAATCATAACTATCGCGGAATAATTATGGAGGCTGATTTTGGAGAATGTATAAAGGCTAATGAATACATACTGCATGATCGAGGAGATATAAATACAGTAATGCAAGAAATGCATTTTTGGGTTTGGAGAACAGCGGAGGTTAGAAGCATGATTCAGTGGATGCACGACTTTAACCTTAATAAGCCGTTAGAAGAAAGAGTTTACTATTTGGGAAGTGATTGCCAGTTTACTGATGACAACCTCACTTTAGTAGAAGAAAAAATTGAAGGACTATCTGATGCAACAAAAAATTCAATTGGTCAATATGCTTTGAAGTTGGAAAAGAATTTTTCGTTAATAACAGATTTTAATCTTTATACATTGGATAGTATGCTTTTGTATGCCGATAGTTTGATTTTAGAAATTGAATCTCATGAATCCGAAATTTCTTCAACCTTTTCTGAAAGAGAATATCAAATTATTAAGCAACTGGCAACAGTTGCTAAGCAAGCATATCAAGTGGTCAAAGCATATTTTTTTAATGACAACTTCAATTATCGAGATAAGTATATGGCGGATAATACAATTTGGTGGGCAGACCAAATAGGAACGGATCATAAATTTCTATTATGGGCTCATAATTATCATGTTTCTAAAATTGAAGTAGATTCGGAATATGGAGGTTCTCAAGGAGGGCATTTAGCGGAACGACTTGGCGAAGATTACAAAGTTATTGGCTTTAGTATGGCAGTCGGAAGTATTAATGCAGTGTATTCGACTGGGCAAGGGGGATTGGCTGCTGGTCCGTTGCCTAATACTCCAGAATTTGGTTCAATCAACGAGCTTTTTTATCTGGCAGAAAAAGACAATTTTATTTGGGTGTTTGATGAAGCCACTAGAAATGAACCTTTATTTTCTTGGTTTGATTCTTGGCGAGATTGGATGCAAGTTGGTTCACGCCATCCTAATCCTGATAGTTATTATACAAGTATCAAGCTATTTGATGAATTTGATACCGTCATCCATTTCAACAACTCATCACCAACTCAATTGGTACAATAAAGAAATTTTGATTCATTATTTTTGAATATTTAAAAGGAGATCATCCATGGTTAGATGATCTCCTTTAGTATTTATGAATTCCTTGTAATAGCTTATTATATTGTGTTCATTAGGAAAACAATAATGAATCTTTACAGTGGAATTATATAAAAAAATCGGATTTATACTTGGGCCAATTTTATTCTTGGTGCTTGTATTTTTCCCAACAGAAATCATTAACCCAGTAGCTCAAAAAGTTCTGGCGGTGGCCGCTTGGATGATTTGTTGGTGGATTTCTGAAGCGGTTTCAATATCTACAACAGCCCTAATACCTCTAGCTTTCTTTCCACTCACAAGGATAATGTCTGTCAAAGAAGTTGCTGTTAGTTATGGCAGCCCAATTGTCTTTCTTTTTTTCGGAGGCTTTGTAATTGCCTTGGCTATTGAGAAAGTCAATTTACACAAGCGTATAGCCTTAAATATTATTAAAATTACAGGAACCAATGCCGATGGAGTAGTCCTTGGTTTTATGATTGCCACTGCTTTAATGAGCATGTGGATCAGCAATACTGCTAGTACTGTTGTCATGCTGCCAATAGCACTTTCCGTTGTGAAGTTGTTGACAAATGACGCAGATGGTTTTACAAAAAAGGATCAGAATTTTGCTTTGAGCATTATGCTTGGTATCGCTTTTTCTGCAAACATCGGAGGGATGGCAACCCTAATCGGAACTCCGCCGAATACTGTGATGTTGGGCATCCTTGAGAATGATTTTGGAATTGAAATATCTTTTGTCAAATGGATGTCTATGGGGGTACCTTTTGCGATTGTCTTATTGACCATTAATTATTTCATCATTGTAAAATTATTTTATCCCAATAATCTCGGTAAAATTGATTCCTCTGATGCTTTGATAAAAACAGAGATAACAAAATTGGGCGGAGTTACGAAAGCAGAACGACAAGTACTGATCATCTTTTGTACAACTGCTTTACTGTGGATTACTCGGGGATATTTAAATCAATTGTTTCCAGCTTTGAAGCTTAATGACACTGTAATCAGTATTCTTGGTGCATTGGCCATGTTAACTATTCCATTAAAATTTTCGAAAGGAGAAATGATTATTAAATGGGAAGATACCTCAAAACTTCCCTGGGGAATACTTATTCTCTTTGGAGGAGGTTTGGCTTTGGCTAGCGGAATGAAAACGGCAGGAATTATTGATTTGGTCGGTAGCAAAATTGCCTCCGCTGATGGATTGACGGTTTTCATGGTGACTTCAATATTAATCTTTGTCATGTTGTTTATGACGGAACTTATGAGCAATGTGGCATTGGCTACTATTTTTGTTCCTGTAGTGGCTGGTATTGCAATGGGTATGGATTATCCAATTTTGGGGATGGTGATTCCGGTGACGCTGGCAGCTTCTTGTGCTTTTATGTTGCCCATGGCCACTCCGCCGAATGCTATTGTATTCGCCAGTGGCTATATCAAAGTTTATGAAATGGCTAAGGTTGGTGTTGTGCTAAATATTATTTCAGTACTACTTCTTATTGGATTGAGCTATTTGGTAATTCCAATTATTTTTTTCTAGAAACATTTAGGGATAAACTGCGATTGCTTCTACTTCGACCAACAGATATGGTCTTGCGAGCGCGGCAACTCCTAAGGTAGTTCTTGCAACTTTATTGGGGTTAGATTCATTGTTGAAATACGAGCCGTAGGCTTTAAACCAAGCGTCAAAATCAATTTTTGAATCTGGAGTTCTAGGATCAGGAGCTATAAATACTCCAAGGTATACTACATCTTTCATTGATAATCCAGCTTCATTCAATACGCCCTTTAATTTTTCCAGCGTACCAATACTTTGTTCATAAGTATTTCCATAACGCTCTAAAGATTTATCCGGAGCATCTAAATGTACTGGCGCAGTAACTTGGCCAGAAGAAAAGAAAAGTTGTTTGTCAGCAGGGACTGATACACCCTTGAGAATCGATGCATCAGTTCGATCATATCTTTTTACTTTTGTCGGTTCATCTGACGCAATTGGCCTTGTACACTTACTCAGAAATAATATCGATAGGAATAAAAGAAGTATGTTGAATTTCATTTGGTAATTATTTAGTCAATGTAATTTCGCTCAAAATTTACAGAGTTCTTCCATCATTCAGTTAGAATACAAATGTATGGATAATTATTTTTAACAAATTGCCAACATCCTTAACTGAAATTTTAAAGTATTCCCAATTAACAAATTAATAACCCGTTTATCTTCTTTTAGAATGTAACTTAAACGTATCGTTCACCCAATAAATATTATAATTATGATAAACCATAAAATTGTAATCGATGGAAAATCATTTTTTTTCGGATTAGTCTTTACATGTTTTTTTATCATCTTCTCAGGGTTTAATGAGACAACTAACAATTCGAGTCATGATATTCAAACTGGGAGGTATCATGTCGTTTCACTGGAAGGAAAAGATATTATTTTGGATTCCGATACTGGAGCATTTATTTATAGTACAAATGGATTAAAACCTAATATGTACAGATTTAATTTTGAAGATGTACCGATCTCGTCTGTAAAAACTAGAACTAGGTAAAGTAAGGTAAAAGGAGGAATATGAATACAATCAGATTCCTCTTTCTATCTCATGAGGGATCCCATAAGATTCATAACAAAGCCAAGAGCTATTCCGAGTAAAGCTGCATAACAGGCGTCTTTAGATTTTTGAGGTTGCTCATTCTTATAAACGAGAAACATCACTGCTCCACTTATTGGAATCAAAAAGGCTAATATTTTGAATCCAATGTGCAATTCTTCTGGTTCATTATTTTCCTTGTTAATAAAGTCTAACGGATCTTCCATAATTTAAAAAATGATAGGTTTAATAATTTGAGCCAAGTATTCTGCCGCAATTGAGGTCATGGACATAAATCCAATACCTGCCATTGTGCCAGTGATAAATCTTATTGGATTATTACTAAAATACTTGGTATGAGCTTGCAAAAGCCCATCAATAATGGTGGGAGCTATAAGCAAGATAGTCCACCAGAAGTTGATAAATAACAAGCCGAAAACAAATATTGGGAGAACAAGAAATCCGGCATATAGCCCAGTACACCTTGCGCAAAGGGGGAACTGTTTTCCTTTAAAAAAGAAAGACCTTTCTGGTAATCGATGGCAAGAGACAAATTGCAATTTCATATCTTAATGGCCAAGTTAAGCATATAAATGTTCAATTGAAAATCAACGATTAGTTTAAACTATTGAGGTAAATTTTCATCATTCTAAGTTCGCCAAAACTGACTTTTTTAGGTAAACTATTTCTTAATTCACTCAAGCTATCCAGCTCTTTGTCTTTCAATAGTTCGGTGAGTAATTTGAGCCTGGCAGGTTTAATTAATTCGTGAATAGTTACTCTTCCATTTTCAAGATGTCTGGCCATGTGTCCTTCTATTGTGCTGATAGCCATTTCTCTTTTCTTGGCGATTTGTTGATAGGTCATTCCTACTTTAAACATGTCAAAGGTTATTTCGTAAGTACCTCCTTTTTTTAATACTTGCTTTTCAGCAGTTTTGAGACTTGGAAGTTCTTCTTTCTTAAAAGGTTTACTTTCAAACAGCTTGCGATCAAATATTTCTATGGCATATAATTCTTCCATTTTTTTCCAAGCAGTTTCATAAAATGCCATCGTTAGACCAAGATATTTTTTGATTTTACTTTTAGCTTGAAAATCTTGAAGATGTTCATGTAACAAAAGAATTATCTTATTGTGCAGTATGTTTGTGAAATAGGGAATGGCCTTTTCTGTTTTAAATAATATATGTGCCAAACGCTCGGTGTCATTTAAGCTTTCTGCAATCCAGATCGTCAAATGCTGCTGAAAATCTCCAGCTGTACTACTTAGGATATTGATTTGATCTGTTACTTTTTTATCCAATAAAATAATATTGTCTTGCCCTGAAATAGATTTAGACTCGTAGTACATTTTCCAGTTTTCATAGGCGTTTTGCATCGCATAGAAATTGAAAGTCTTTTTCAATTTGTAAAGCGCATATTCTTTCCGGGCTTCTTCTAATTGACTTTCTACAGTTTCGGTCTCTGGAAAATGTGAATAAAATTTTTGGATTCGGTGATCAATAATCACATTATTAATATTCAATAATGAGTTTAGTCGAATACCTTCCAATGAAGTACATCGGCTTAAGGCTACATAAGCTTGACCGGCAGCAAAACTCCTTCCTAGATCCAATTGAACTTTGTCCATGGTCAAGCCTTGACTCTTATGTACGGTTACGGCCCAGGCCAATCTAAAAGGAAACTGCTTGAAGGAACCCAGCTCTTTTTTGGTTATTTCTTGTGTTTCTTCATTTACTTCGAAAATTTCATTTGCCCATTCTTCTCTTTGTATTTGGTGTAAGCCTCCTTCATCATGAAACCTCACAATAACTTCTTCTTCCTCTCGGTCATAGCGAACTATAGTTGCTAGTTTTCCATTATAGTAGCGCTTGTCTTTATCATTATTAATGAACATCACTTGCGCGTCTTTCTTTAATTCTAAATCAGATTCGCAAGGGTAGGAGGATTCGTAAAATTTACCGGAGATCTGAGCTTCGATATTAAATGGTTTTCCTTTTAATGCTTTGAGTTTTTTTGAGTTGAGTTGATCTGCGGTTTTGTTGTGCGTTGTTAGCATAATCGCATCCTCAGTTTCTTTGCTTTGAGGAACAAAGCGTTTATTTAGAATTTCAATATCTTTTTCCTCCACTTTTCCTTCTCTGACCTTATTCAATATATCAACAAACTGTTGATCTGTCTGCCTATAGATTTTCTTTAGTTCTAATGGAATCAATTTTACTTTTTGCCAAACTAAGGCGCTAAAAAAATATGGCGTTTGATAGATATTTTTTAGAACTGTCCATTCGTGATCTTTGACAACTGGAGGCAATTGGTAAAGATCTCCGACCATCAATACCTGGACATCACCGAAAGGCGAACGATTTTTCCTGATTTTTCTCAAGACTAAATCAACCGCGTCCAGTAAGTCTGGACGAACCATGCTAATTTCGTCAATGATCAAAAGATCCATTGCTTGGATTACTGCCCTTTTTTCCTTTGAAATTTTGAGCTGCCCTAATAACATGGAGGTGTTCATGAAGATATCCGGATCCACCGCTTGACTTGTGGGTGCAAACGCAGTGAAAGGAAGCTGTAGCAAGGAGTGAATTGTAACCCCGCCAGCATTAATGGCAGCTACGCCAGTAGGAGCGACTACAACAGTATTTTTCTTATTGCTTGCAATGATTTCTTTAAGTAGAGTTGTCTTACCAGAACCAGCTCGTCCAGTTAAGAAAACGTGTCGTTTGGTTTCCTCAATATATTTTTTCGCGAGATCTCGCTCCTTATTTTCTGACATAGAATTCATGACCATGGTTACCAAATACCAAAGAAGTGAAAGTAGTGATTAATGCAGACTTGCTAGTGAACATTTGACAACAGAGATAGCTTATTCCACTCCTGGGGAAAAGTCGCGAGTTTTAGTCAATGTTCTTGATTGTACAAATGTAGTGAAAAGCAAATAATAAAACAATATGATTTAATAAAAATAAATTATTTGTTTCATTTAGAAGGTGATAGCTGATGATCTGTAAAATTATTCAGTTGATCAAAATTATTTGGTAGAAAATGTTGTTAAAAGGCAGATTAACAGATATATAAGTTATAAAAAATTTGTAGAGCTGTAAAGGTTTGTTCTTTCTGTTTCTATAAATGCTTCCTATATTAGCAAAGAGGGGAAAATGATGGCAATAGGTCTTTTCAATCAAAGGTGAAAGGGCAAATCTTTAAATGCAGCTTAAAATGAAAAATTTCTATTTTCTATTGATGCTTTTTGTCTGGAGCAACGTGAATAGTCAAAATCTGAGTGATAACTTATCATGGTTAACTGGCGTCCAAGATAGAGGAGCCAGTGCCTTTATCACCAAAACTGATCATTTCGGAAATACAATTGTCCTCGGAATTTATGATGGCTGCCCAACCTGTTTTATGAAAATGGAGGGCTCTTTAATTATTGAAATGGGAAATGGCAATGACTATCTATTTTTGATGAAAATTGATGAAGATGGAGTTGCTGGTCAGCCTAAATTGATTCCTACTAATGGACAAATTCGAATTGCAGATTTTGATGTTAATCTAAACAATGATTTGGTGATATATATTTGGTCAAATAATAACTTTTCTATTGATGCCACGGAAATTGAAGAAGGCTATTCAATTTTAAATCTTTCTTCTTCCTTTGAACCCAATTGGATAAAAAATATAGAAGGGGCATCCTTTGCTTCCAACTCAATTAGTGGTTACAGTTCACTTTATTCTTCTAGTGATCAATTGGCAATTAATAAGAGTAATGACATCGTGTTTTTAGGAGCCATCCCTAGTGTAAGCTCAGATGTAATAATTGATACAATATTAAATGAGCCTGATACATTTTTTATTTATGAAACTTATATAGACACTTTGGTCTTAGATGGAGAAGAATTTACGGCCGAAGGTTCAAACTTCTTTTTAACGACTTTAGATCACAATGGAAATCATAAATGGACAAAAGTATATGAACATGATAATACGCTTAGAATTGGTGGTCTTGCCTTAAGTGAAGCCGATAAAATTGGAGTTTGCGGATATTTTGGAGAGTCTGATTTTACCATGGAAAATTTTACTCTGGGTGGAATTGATACATCTGGAATAAGTCTAGCATACTGCGGTTTTGCCAGTACTTTTGATGAAGACGGAAACTTACTTTTTGCCAATCGGTATTATCAAAATGCGCGGCCAAAATTTTTAACTTTCGACAAAGACGAACAATTACTAATCAGTGCTGAATTTGCGAGAGAAACTTTTCTCAATGCTGACACAATAACTTCAATTAGCCCAGCATCCGATCAATTACTGATAAAGTTGGACCAAGATGGTAATGTAGATTGGAGAAAACGAAAAGGCAATTCAAGTACCAATCAACTTTTGCGTATTAAGTACACATCAAGCGATGATATCATTGCCTCTGGCGAATTAAGTTGGCCAAAATTTCTTTTTTCACTCAGTGAAACTGGAACCACCCAAGAATCTCTCGGACCGAATGTTACTACAAATGTAACTGGATTAGACATTGACTTTACTTCAAATGGAGCACTCATTTCAACTGGTACTCATAATGGAGAATTTCTCCTAGGACCTTATACATTACCACATGAGCCTGGGAATAGTAGAGCCCAGTTTATTGCGGGCTTTAGTAACATCACGGATCCTTTATCGATTACAACCTTTCTCGGTGATATTAATGCAAGAATTGATTCTTCTATATGCTCACAAGGAACTGGCAGTATACAGATATCTTCCTCAATTGGAATTGACTGGAATACCATTTCCTGGTCTAACGGAGCATCGGTTGCAAATCTTGAAAATCTTGAATCAGGTAGTTATACAGTAACAGTAACTGATATTTATAATAATACTGGTAGTGCAACCTTCATCGTTCCCGAGAAAATAAGTTTAGAGGTTCCCTACAACGGAATAGACGATGATTGTAATACTGCGACCTTGGACGATGATTTAGATCAAGATGGTTTTGTGTTGGCCGAAGATTGTGATGATTTAAATCCAAATATAAATTCAGATCAAGTAGAAGTTCCTTACAACGGAATAGACGATGATTGCAATACTGCGACCTTGGATGATGATTTAGACCAAGATGGTTTTATTCTAGCGGATGACTGTGACGATACGAATCCGAATATCAATCCTGATGCAACAGAGATTCCGAATAATGGAGTAGACGAAGATTGTGATGATGAAGATTTAACAACCTCGACTTTTGATTTCGAATTGACCGATCTTAAGATTTATCCAAATCCAGTTTCTTCGCAATTAAACTTGGATGTGCCTGACCAAATGAATGTCAATGTAGAAATTCTTGATCTGTCAGGTAGGCCAGTTTATTCACAATTAAGTGGAAAACCAATTTCAGTGTTGAATATAGAGAATGGCATGTACTTGATAAAGATGATTAATCTGGATGCAAATCAGATTCTAATGGAGAAAATAATAGTGGCAAAATAGATTTGTTATTTGCAGATCCAATTTGTAAAATATTTTGATATTAAATTCTTGTAAAATATAACTATTGAAAACCCCTAGCAGATAGATTTTTCTTAATTTGGCTGAAACAAAAGTTTTTAGTCGTGAAAATTAATTCTCTATCTTTTTTAGTGTTTCTCCTTTTTATTTCAAATCCTATTTTTTCTCAAAGCACTTATTTGGATTCCACTTTTTCTGTAGATGGAAAAAATACAGTATCATTTACTGAATTCGAAGACATCTGCTATGAGATGTTGGTTCAACCCGACGGTAAAATTCTGATGATAGGATATGCTGATTATGGTGCCTCTCAGAATGAAAGAGATTTTGCACTTGTTCGGTTTTTGCCAAATGGAGAATTAGATGACTCTTTTGGCAATGGAGGAAAAGTCTTAACTGATTTTGACCAAAGCCATGATTCTGGATATGATGCTGTTTTACAAGATGATGGTAAAATTATTGTAGTCGGAGTAGCAGAAACAGGTGGCCCTAGTTTTCCTGATGACATTGCTATCTGTAGATATTTGGAAAATGGGGATTTAGACTCATCATTTGGTGTTGACGGTAAGGTACTTGAAGATTTGGATGGTAAGAATGATATTGCCAACGGAATTGTCCTTTTAGACGATGGTAAATTTCTAGTAACTGGCTTGAGGATGTATCAAAATAACAATGAGGTAGATGGGTTTATTGCTCGATATAATAGTGACGGAACTCGGGACTTGACCTTTAATCAGACAGGAATAAAGAACTACAACGTCTACTCTAATGCACCATGCTATGGAGAGCATATAGTTGTACAACCAGACGGAAAAATTGTAGTCTCCGGGTATACTGCAGCAATCAACCCAAGTCAACTTAGAAACATATATGTTAGAAGATTTGATGAGGATGGCAATGCGGACTTTTCCTTTAATCAAGTCGGATTTCAAGTGTTTGACTTTTTTGAGAAAGATGACTATGTCCGTGATTTGGTACTACAGCCGGATGGTAAAATTCTAATCGGTGGATTTACTCTCACAAGTTTTAATCCTACAAATTTTGATTTCATTGTAGTCCGATTAAATCCTGACGGAACTTTTGATAATTCTTTTTCAGATGATGGCACAGCTAGTTATGATTTTTTTGGAAGAATTGATGTCAACAATAGCATGCTAGTTCAAGAAGATGGAAAAATCTTACTTGCCGGTCAAACGCAAACAGAGGAAGAAGATTTTATTTCAACAGTGGCACGTATAAATCCAGATGGAACTAGAGATGAAACTTTTGGGGCCAACGGACAAATATTTAACAACTTTTTCGTTGGAAATACATCAACATCGGAATCAGCTACTTCGATACTGTTTCAGCCTGATAATAAAATTGTACTTGGTGGTATTGCTAGAGATGATTCCGGAGATAACTCCGATTTTACGATCTTGCGATACTTGCCGGATTTTACCGTCGGAATAGTTGAATTTAGTCTAGAGTCCGCTGCCATTAACGTCTATCCTAATCCCATCGAAAGTGAACTTACCTTGGACTATGACCTGAGTGAGGAAGAAATATTGAGTATTGATTTGATAGATGTAAATGGGAAAATAATCCAAACTGTAGTGGATCGTGAAAAAAGAGTAAAAGGAAATCATCAAGAGAAAATAAGCCTAAATCCAAGCTTAACTGCAGGGAATTATTTTTTAATTCTAGATAATGGAGTAGGAAAATTTCAAGTTAAATTGACAAAGATTTAGAACAAAAAGTCATCTGATTTCGAGCTCTAAAGTCTTTCATGTCTATTGGTGTAATTTAGCTTCTTCTTCGATTTCCAATGCAAGTATTTCGATAAAATATTTTTAAGACTTAAACTCGTAAGATTCGAATTTTTCTGGTAATCTTTTTTGAATATTTATTGCTAATTTAAAGCAATAAATATTTCCAAATGGAACGAAGACAACTCTTGAAAATGACTTCCATGATGATTGGAGGTGCTCTGACTGCGCCTCTAATCTCAGCTGTGCTTTCTGGCTGCCATGAAGTAAAACTAGATCCCACTGCCCAATTAAAATTGCTCGATGACCAGCAGATTTTTTTCCTAAATAAAATAGTACAAACGATACTGCCAGAAAGTGAAATCCCCGGTGCAATATCAGTCGGAGTTCCTCAAATGATTGACCATATGGTTGCCGTGACTTATGCCCCGCAAAAGCAAATGGAATTTATCAGAGGCTTGAATATCACAAATAAACTTTGGCATGCTAAACCACTAAATTTTTCTAAATCTAAAGTAGAAGACCAACTCAATTTCTTAAAGGACTTTGAAGCAGGTATTTCTGAAAGAGTTGCCGAAAGAAAGAAAAGTGAGGTTGAAAAAAAAGAATCAATAACAGTAACAGATGATTTTTCAGCAGAGGCAAAACCACTAGAAGAAGAAAATTTGACAATTGGTGAACAGTCTGAAATTGCAGATAATTTTTACACCGAAGTTAAACAACAGACTATCGCTTACTATTTGGCAAGCGAAGAAATCAGTACCAAATATTTAAATTATTTACCTGTTCCTGGAGAATACAAAGCTTGTATTCCATTATCGGAAGTAGGAGGAAAAGCCTGGGCCATATGACATATTACAACACAGGAAATAACGAAGTAACTTTCGATGCCATCGTCATCGGATCTGGAATTTCTGGAGGATATGCAGCCATGGAACTTTGCGCCAAAGGCTACAAGACTATTGTCTTAGAACGCGGTCGAATGATCAAGCATCCAGATTACCCAACCGCCAATTTGGATCAATGGGAATTGCCCAATCAAAACTTGGTGCCGGCCGAGGAATTGGCGACGCGCTATATGAAACAAAACCGACTGCATTGGTGGGTGAGAGAAGATCGAAAAGATTTTATTGCTAGGGATGATGAGTATCCATATGAGGAGAAAAAAAGATTCGATTGGATTCGTGGTCATCACGTTGGCGGCCGCTCTATTATGTGGGGAAGACATTGCTATAGGTGGTCAGACATTGACTTCGAGGCGAACGCAAAAGAAGGCATCGGAGTAGACTGGCCGATCAGATATAAAGACATCAAACCTTGGTATGATAAGGTAGAAACTTTCATTGGTGTAAGTGGACAAAAAGAAGGACTGAAACAAGTGCCTGATGGGATTTTTTTAAAACCATTTGAATTAAATTGTGCCGAACAACATTTGCGAGAATCAGTGCAAAAAGTTTTCCCCAATCGATTAGTAACTCCAGGACGTACAGCCAATCTGTCAACTTACGATCCTGAAATTCATAAAGGAACTAGAGGAAAATGTCAAACCAGAGATCGATGCATTCGTGGTTGTCCTTACGGTGCTTACTTCAGTAGTTTGAGTGCAACCTTGCCAGTGGCAGCCGATACTGGCAATTTAACCATGCGCCCAAATTCTATTGTTACCGAAATCGTTTTTGATACAAAAACGGGTAAAGCATCTGGCGTGAGAATTAAAGATGCAGTTACAGGAAAGGAGTCGGAAATTTTTGCAAAAATAATTTTCTGTAATGCTTCCACTGTCGGAACTACTGCAATATTATTGAATAGTAGATCTGAAACATTTCCTGATGGTTTAGGGAATTCTAGCGGCGAGTTAGGACACAACCTAATGGATCATCACTATGGAATGGGCGCGGGAGGAAGACTGAAAGGATTCGAGGATACTTATTACAAAGGTCGAAAACCCAATGGTGGATTTTATATTCCTAGATTTAGGAATATTGATGAAAAAACCAAGATGAAAGACTTTGTGCGAGGTTATGGATATCAAGGCGGAGCCGGCCGAGGAGTGGGCAATCCATTACCAGGTGCATTAGGTGAAGACTTGAAAAAATCTTTGTTTGAGCCGGGCAGTTATCAAATATGGATGACATGTTTCGGTGAATTACTACCGTATCATGAGAATAAAATGTTTTTGAATTTTGACAAGCGCGATAAGCACGGTATGCCGATCATTACCTTTGACGCTGAGTTAAAAGCGAATGAGGTGGCGATGAGAAAAGACGGCGTGATCGCAGCTCAAGAAATGTTAGAAGCCGCTGGTGTTAAAGATATATTTACCTATAACGATCCCACCGCTCCAGGCGCTTGTATTCATGAAATGGGAACCGCCAGAATGGGAAAGGATAAAAGGAGTTCGGTATTGAATAAATGGAATCAAATGCATGAGGTGCCCAATGTTTTTGTTACCGATGGTGCTTGTATGACGAGTTCGGCAACACAGAATCCTTCTTTGACTTATATGGCCTTGACGGCTAGAGCAGTAGATTATGCGCACAAAGAAATTATGGCTGGTAAGTTGTAGTTGTGTTACATTTGCACCGAAATTAGAAAGGTTAGCATTATGGAAACTATCAAAGAACTTGTCGAACTTATTACATTAGAAAAAGTCGATGAAGGGATTTATAAAGGGGGAAATTACATAACACCTTGGGGTAGAGTGTTTGGTGGGCAAGTGCTTGGACAAGGATTGCATGCAGCTTATCAAACCGTTCCAGAAGATCGCTTTGCGCATTCTATGCATGGTTATTTTATACTGGCGGGAGATGTTAACAAGCCAATATATTACGAAGTAGAAAACATTCGCGATGGCGGAAGTTTTACGACCAGGAGGGTGGTGGCGAAGCAAGATGGAAAGCCAATTTTTAATATGGCGGCTTCATTTCAACTGCGCCAAGATGGATTCGAACATCAAATCAGTACACCAAATGTTCTGACTCCAGATGTGCTCATGAATGACTATGATCAGGTGAAGCATTTAGAGAAGATTCGCCCAGAATTGTACAAACGTTTGACGATCATTCATCCGAATGCAATAGAATTTCGTCCGGTGGAAAATTTCTATAAAGGTGAAATAAAGCGGCGCAGACCTTATCGTCATGTTTGGTTCAAGTCTAGGGACAAATGTGAACTAAGCTTAGCGATGCAACATCAGATCTTGGCTTATTCTTCAGATTATAATTTGCTGACAACAGCTGCTGTTCCGCATTTGGACAAAGCCTTGCGATCGAATATTTTCTTTGCAAGTATCGATCATGCTTTATGGTTTCACCGAGATTTTAAAATCGATGATTGGTTATTGTATGCTACGGACAGTCCCTCGGCCGGGGGATCTAGAGGGTTTAGTCGCGGAAATATCTTTGATCAACGAGGAAATCTTATTGCTTCAGTAGCTCAGGAAGGCTTGATTAGGGAGATGAAAAAACATTGATGGTGATTAAAACTTAGCGTATTAACCTCGGTCAAGTTACCTTCAATGTTTTTACCTAAAATTTAATGCGTTTTATCTATTTTTCGAATGGCTTCTGTACCTTGAATCCTCTTTACAAACATAGGAATGTATGAAATGCTTTTAAAATTAATTAAACATTCATGTAATTAGTCGGCATCTAAACTTCGCTTTACACCTAATTTTTCCATTCGGGAAATCAGTGTTGTTGGTCGCATTCCTAATATCTCTGCTGCGCCTCCTGCTCCGCTAACTTTCCAGGAAGTGTGTTTTAGTACATTTATGATATGTTCTTTTTGTAACTGATCCATCGTTTTAAGCGCTTCCGTCTTTGGTCGATTTTTTTTGGTACTGAACCAATTACCGATTGTTAATTTAGAACCGCGAGAAGTAATGATTGCTCGTTCGATTAGATTTTCTAATTCACGAATATTACCAGGATAATCGTAAGCACATAGTTTATCTAGTGTTTTCTGATTTATCTCAGTGATAGTTTTTCCCAATTTTTTTCCCAACTTCTCTGTAAAATATCTAACCAATATTGGAATGTCATCCATGCGTTGTCTAAGCGGAATGGCGTGAATAGGAAAAACATTTAGCCTATAAAATAGATCTTGTCTGAATTTTCCTTTGGCGACTTCTTTTTCCAAATTACGATTGGTTGCAGCAATGATTCTTACATCAACTTTTTTGATGGTAGATCCACCGACTTTTTCTATTTCTCCTTCTTGTAGTGCTCGTAATAATTTTGGTTGTAAATCGAGGGGCATTTCGCCGATCTCATCCAAGAAGATGGTGCCTCCGTCTGCTAATTCAAACTTCCCCGTTTTATTATTGATTGCTCCTGTAAAGGCACCTTTTTCATGTCCAAATAATTCACTTTCAATTAAATTTGGTGGCAAAGCTGCACAGTTAATCTTAATCATTGGAGGTCCGGATCTTGGGCTTAATCGATGTACTGCTCTTGCGATAAGCTCCTTCCCTGTCCCACTTTCACCCGAGATGAGTACAGTTGATTGTGTTGGTGCAACTTGTTGGATTTGTTTAAGCACCGGCTTGAAATTATCAGAAAGACTAATGATCTCTCCAAAGTTATTTCGAACTTCGATCTCTTCTTGGAGGTAGTTATTTTCGGCCTCCAATTTCTCTTTTAGCTCTTTGATCTCCATCAATGCACCTCTCAGCGCTGATTCTTTTTGTTTTCGTTCTGTGATATCTCTAACGACAGCACAACTTAATTTTCTATTACCAACATTAATGAAATGATCCATGATTTCAACTGGGAAAATACTCCCATCGGCTCTTTTATGCGTGCTTTCAAAGACCTTTGAATTGACAACTTTGTCTTTCCAATGATCGCCCCAAATTTCTGAATTCATGTTCGGGTTGATATCAAATACTTTCATCTTCGTCAATTCATCCTTGCTGTATCCCCACATCTTCGCACCAGTTTCATTGGCCTGTACCAAATTGGCGTCTTCGTCGAACCAAATGATCGCATCAGGCAGTAAATCCAGAGCTTTCGTTAATGCTGCATCCATTTTTCTATCATTCAAGTGTCGTAAAATTACGAAATATCGTAATATTTTTTCGTAAATGCAAGTAGCATTAGATTTACTTTAAATTTTTAAATCATTGATATTCAGTAGTTAATGTTCTTTCTAAACAATTTTAGAAACTTTGGCACTGCTTGTGAATTAGTATAGTCAAACAACTGAATCAAAAATGGAAAATTTAGATACGATCAAGAATTACAAAGCTCTAGAAAAGTTAGCTAAAGGAACAAGCAAAGTACTAATGGTCACCTTACAATCAGGAGCTTACCCATCATTGATGTGTCAGGTTATTGCTTCAGCATCAGAAAATCAACAGCATAAAACGAAATGCATAAATATTGTCGGAGACGCCGCTAGAACCATTCAACAAGAATTGAATATTCTAAATCTTCCAGCCTTAGTAATTTTTCAAGAAGGTAGAATTACCTCAATTTTTCAAGGACTTATTGCTCATCACGAGTTAAAGCAAATACTGGACAAAATAAACTAGAATTAATCAAACATATTTAATAATCAAAAGTTAAAATAATGAACTTCAAGAAATCATTCATGACTCAAATTGGATACATCTCAAAGGTGATCGTATTATTGTTTGTCTCTAATATTGCAATAGGTCAACAATTGTCAAATCAATTCTTTACAAAGGCCAATGGCTTTTTTAATCAACATGTGCAATCGGGTGCTGTAGATTATCAGAATGCTAAAAACAGTGCCGATCTAAAAACATTAATTAATACTGTAGAGAATGTAGATCTTTCAGCTGCTTCGGATCTTGAGAAAAAAGCCTTTTACATCAATGCTTATAATTTATTGGTAATTAATGCAGCTTCTCAAGCTTACCCCTTGAATTCTGTTAATGAAATTCCAGGATTCTTTGATCGCAAAAAGCATACTGTAGCTGGTCAATCAATAACTTTGAATAAGTTGGAAAAGGATTTATTGATCAAAGTTACTCAAGACGAACGTTTACACTTTGTATTGGTTTGCGGAGCTGTAGATTGCCCTCCAATTGTAAATTTTGCTTATACTCCAGCGCAACTGGATCAGCAAATGGAATCTCAAACTCAGATCGCTCTAAACAATCCTAACTTTATAAAAGTAGGCGCAGATAAAACAGAATTGTCTAAAATATTTCAATGGTATGTTGGAGACTTCGGTGGAAGTCAGAAATCAGTGTTAAATTTTATTAATAAATATAGAACTCAAAAAATAAGTGACGATACTAAAATCGGTTACTACGAATACAATTGGAAATTGAATGATCGTACTGCTGGGAACTCAAGTCTGAATCCATCTGGAACTGCAGCCAACGAAACACGTTATGTTGTTTCAGCTGCCATTCCTAAAGGATCTTTTGAAATTAAATTGTTCAACAATTTGTATAATCAACGTACTGGAAATTCCAGTGAACTAGTAGATCGTTCTACTTTTTTTACATCCACCTTTAGTGCATTGTATGGAGTAAGCAGTAGATTCAATGCAGGCTTGGAGTTTAGATATAGAAGAGTAAATTATGGAGGACTGCCGAGCTCTCCATTATCAGTATTCAGTGCCAACGAAGGCGATATTTTTAGATCGGGGATAACAGGTATTGGACCAAAAGTAAGGATAGCTCCTTTTGAAAGTTTAGAAAATTTTTCGATTCAAAGTACCTTAACCTTCGGTACTAGATCTGATTTAGCTGGGAATAGCGAATTGCGTTACATTGACTGGAATGGAGCTACATTTAATACTCAATTGTTTAATGATTTTACAATTGGAACAAATTTCTCGTTATTCACGGAGTTAGATTTCTTGATTGAAGATATCGGGCCAAAAGAAGGCAATCATGCGAATCGTTTTTCAACACCAGCAACAGTAATTTTTAGTTATTTCCCGAATGGAAAAACTACTTTTTATGCATTAGGTGGATTTTCGCCATATTACCAATCTACTTTTGATTATTTCGTTCAAGGCGGTTTTGGTGCGAAGTACCAAATTACTCCAGCTTTTGAAGTTGAATTGTTGTACACCGGTTTTACAAATAAATTTTTGTTAGACACTGGTGGAAAGGCTCAAACCTTTAACTTGGGTGTTCGTTACAGTTTGTAAATATTGATAATAATGTATCGTAATAGACTTTTAGTTTTTTTACTCTTTTTTTCAGCTGGTGCTTTTGCGCAATCGGATTATAAAGTGGCGTCCATTAGTTTTGAAGGACTGAAAAAAAACAAGGAAGACTATTTGCGATTGTTTATTCAAAGTAGCGTTGGAGGCATTTTAGATCAACGACTGATCGATGAAGATCTAGATCTATTGAATCGAAGAACCGGAGTTGCCAAAAGTACTGTCAAGCTTGATACGAATGCACTCAACCAAGTAAATGTTGTTTATAAGATACAAGAACAACGCACTTTGATTCCACAATTTGGAATTGGAGGAATTAAAGGAAATTTCTGGTGGCAATTAGGACTTGCTGAATATAATTTAGGAGGAAGGGGGCAGACAATTTTAGTAACTTATTTGCACAATGATGGTCGACCAAATGGAAAATTATTTTATCAAAATGATTGGGTCAAAGGAACGCCTTGGGGCTTCGGCGGTGACTTAAACCACAACGCATCAATCGAGCCTTTGTATTTTTCGGATGCTACAGTCCAATTTAGATATACAAATACTGGAATAGGATTTTTTGGAAGTTATAATTTAGATTTCAATCATAGATTATTGGTAGGTACAAATTTTTTTCAAGAGCAATATGAAAAAGTAGAAATTGATCCGAACTTTCCTACACCTGGCCCGGACGAATTGGTGCAAAATAAACTCTTGTTCAAAGCCAATTTAGAATCAAATAAACTAGGATACGATTATTTTTATCGAACAGGGATGCAATGGAATTTGTTGGGTCAAGCGGTCGCAACTATTAATGAAAGTTCGCCGTTTTTAAGTTTGACTTTTGAAGGCAAAAATTTTTGGCGACCATATTCAACAGGTAATTTTGCCTTGAGAGTTCGAGCGGCTCTTGCTACAAATACACCATCACCTTTTGCACCATTTGTATTGGACTCTAGAGTGAACATCAGGGGTGTTGGCAATAGAGTAGATCGAGGAACTGCACAATTTGTAGTCAATCTTGAATTCCGCCAAACAGTTTTTCATCGAGATCGATTTGCGGCTCAAGTCGTAGCATTTGCGGACTCCGGTACTTGGAGAAACCCAGGAGGAGAATTAAATGACTTGTTCAATAAGGATTTATTTCGCCAATTCATCGGAGTTGGAATCCGATGGATTGACAAAAAAGTTTTTCGATCTGTTTTCAGATTAGATTATGGCTTTGATCTATGGAATATTAATCAAAACGGTCCGGTTCTCGGCGTAGGCCAATATTTCTAAGGTCAATATTTTCTTACATCAAAACACCATCAATGGCTTCAATTTTCGGTGGTAAATCTTTTTCACCAAGCATTTCCCTTAGGTCTATTTCAATAACTCTACACAATGATAGCATCGGAATGTCATTCCCCATGCCCTCGAAAGGATTCTCCGAATAATCACCAACCAACTCCATCATTATAAAGACCCATCCAACTAAGATGGAAGCAGGGATCGCCAGCCAAGTAGCAAGGTCCCCCATTTTAGCGAATTCAGCAACCATTCCGAAGGGAAGAAGAAGGATGAATAAGATTACGAAAATAAAACTCACTGAGCCGTATTGCCTAGGCAAAGGAAACTTTTTGATGCGTTCTGCTTTTCCTTGGTGAACATAAAAATCATATAATATTTGCTGCATTTCCATGTGTCGGAAGTCATCAATCAAATCTTTTTTTCTAAGTTCTTTTAATACCTGAGATTGTTTATCAATTATTTGAGTAGCTGTATTTTTACTATCTATCAGCGTTTGAATTTCGTCTTCAGGTAAAAATAATTTTAAATTTTTCTCGGTGACATCATCTTCTAGTAGTCCAACTCCGAATTTTTTCATTCTCTTTTTTGTGTGTCTGGTCATGTGACCTCCCTGCGAAATGTGTTCCCACGGCGTTGGGATGAGCAATTGACTGCGCAAGGAATAGAGCCAGCCGATATGTCTGTAAATGGTTTTCTTATGGATGGCATGTAATTCAGCTTCCGATACTTCATGCTTGGTGAATTGATTGCCAACAAAAGATTTTACAACAGATCCCCAAGCCCTGCTGCTATTGACAATCGCTCCCCAAATTTTACGGGCTTCCCATAAACGATCATAGGCTTGATTGTTTTTGAAACCCAAGTAGAATGCTACGGTAGTACCCATAACCGATAATGGCAACCATGGAATATTTAACCACGGAGAATGAGTTGTATGATATATTACGGTAATGATGCTAGACCAAACTCCAATCCAAAGGATGTGATGACCAGAAAAACGCAATACTCTTTTGGCACTAAAATTTTTATTAACGTACATAAACTGGGGTGTTTTCTAAAATTGCTTAAAGATGTTAGATTTTTAAATTGAATTATAGTTCTGGAAAGCACAAAGTAAGAGAAATTTCAAAATGTTAAAAATCAGGAGAATGGCGATTGTTAAATTGCAATTTTTACATTTACATTTGACAGCTAACAATAAGTCATACTCTTGAAGAAATTTAAATTCTTGTTGGTTTTAATTATGGTAGGGCTCTTTTTGCAGTCTTTTGCTCAAAATTCTATTGCAAAAGAATGGAATGAAGAGCTCCTTGAGGCCATTAGAAATGATTTTGCTCGACCGACAGTTCATGCGCGCAATCTATTTCATATTTCTGCTGCAATGTATGATGCTTGGGCTGTCTATGAACCTGATGCAGACACTTATTTTCTTAACAAAAATGTACACGGTTTTAAAATTTCATTTGGACCAATACCCACTCCCATTGATGTAAAAGCTGCTCAAGAAAAAGCGATCAGCTATGCAGCCTATCGACTCATTGATCATAGATTTCAAAATGCTCCTTTCTATAATTTGATAAAAAATAGTATTGATTTTCAAATGGAACAGCTGGGTTATAATATCGAAAATACTTCTTTGGATTATGGCTGTGGTTCTGCAGAATTGGGAAATTATATTGCTAAAAGTATCATTGACTTTGGGATGCAAGATGGAGCTAATGAATTGGATCAATATGTCAACCGGTATTACGAGCCAATCAATCCACCTTTGAAAGTTGAAGATTCTGGAAACCCTTCTATAGTTGACTTAAATAGATGGCAACCATTGGAGTTCTCTGTTTTTGTTGATCAATCAGGAAATCCAACTGGCAATAATGTGCCTGAATTTTTAAGTCCAGAATGGGGAAGTGTAATTCCGTTTTCTCTAAAAGAATCTGATGCTTCAGTTTATCAAAGAAATGATTTTGATTATGTGGTGTATCATGATCCAGGGCCACCAGCCTATTTGGAGGACTCAGATTCGTCGGGAATAACCAATCCTTACAAATGGGGAAATGCGTTAGTGGCAATTTGGTCCTCTCATCTCGATCCAAGTGACACAACACAGTGGGACATTTCGCCAGGTGCACTTGGCAATATTTCAAATTATCCATCTAATATTGAAGAATTACCAAATTTTTATAATCTCCTTGAAGGTGGAGATATCGGTCAAGGGCATGAATTGAATCCATTTACTGGAATGCCTTACGAACCGAATGTTGTAAAGCGAAGTGATTACGCGCGCATATTGGCAGAATTTTGGGCGGATGGTCCCGACTCCGAGACACCACCTGGTCACTGGTTTACTATTCTCAATAAGGTAAACGAACATCCTGATTTAGAGAAAAAATTTATGGGAACCGGCCCAGAGTTAGATGATCTAGAATGGGATATTAAATCTTACTTTATTCTCGGTGGAGCGATGCATGATGTCGCTATAACTGCTTGGGGAATAAAGGGCTGGTATGACTATGTTCGTCCAGTTTCTGCAATTCGAGGAATGGCAGAATTTGGTCAAGGAAGTGATCCCAATTTACCTTCCTATCATGTCAATGGCTTACCATTAATTCCTGGATGGATAGAGTTGATTGAATCGGGTGATCCCTTACAAGGATCTTCTGGCCAACACACTGGTAAAATAAAAGTCAAAGCTTGGAGAGGGCCAAATTATATCATAAATCCAGCTATTGATGTAGCAGGTGTTGGTTGGATACGAGCGGAAGACTGGTGGCCTTATCAAAGGCCCTCTTTCGTAACACCCCCATTTGCTGGATATGTATCTGGACACTCAACTTATAGTAGAGCAGCAGCGGAAGTATTGACAGCCATGACAGGCGACCCATTTTTCCCAGGAGGAGTGGGCGAATTTGAATGTATCCAGAATCAATTTCTGGTCTTTGAAGATGGACCTACAGAAGATATCACCTTGCAGTGGGCAACCTATAGAGATGCTTCAGATCAATGCAGTTTATCCAGAATTTGGGGAGGTATTCATCCACCAGTGGATGATATTCCAGGACGATTGATAGGAGAAAAAATAGGAAAAGAGGCATTCAATTTTGCATTGCCTTATTTTTCAAAAGAGCCAGATGTTCCTTTGTCGATTACTTCCAATTTTTACCCTAATCCTACTAACTGCGGTGTAACAATCGAATATCAGCATTCTGGAGATCTAGGTATTGAAGTGTATCAATTGCATGGAAAACTAATCTTAGAACAGATCTTAAATTTTAGAGATGGAAAGGCCTTTTTGAGTCTAAGTAAATATGGATCTGGAATTTTTGTTTTCGTTATCCGAGATATTGAAGGCAAAGTTGCTTACCAAGAAAAAGTAGTGGTTGTGGAATAGGAAGTGTGATAAATCAATAGTTGAAATTAAGATCAAGTTGGTCGCACCTGATGGTAAAAAAATAGAGCTTTGATAGTAATCTCCAATATTTGGATCTTAACGGAGTATTCATTTGGCATCTTAAAAGCAAAAAAGTCATTACGATAAATCGTAATGACTTTTAAAATGTTTGTCGGGGCACCAGGATTCGAACCTGGGGCCCCCTGCTCCCAAAGCAGGTGCGCTAACCGGACTGCGCCATGCCCCGATTTGCTTTAAAAACCAATAAAATGGTGCCAAATTTTGGCGATATTCATTAGCTTTTATTCTAAAGCGTCGCAAAGGTAACTCCTTGCGATATAATATGCAAGACTTTTTGAAATTATATTTGGGGAAAGATTACAAGCCCTTTTCCGCTCCAGACCTGTAATTCTGATACTAGTTTTACTGATTATCATAAAACCCATCTTTATCACTTATTGTAGACAATTGATCGCCGCGCGGGGGGGACGGAGTCGATTTTGAAGAACGCAAGAGGCGAAACACTCCAATCTATTAAAAAAGCTTGAAACATCGTATTCGGCATCTAAAATCCCTTTCCTAGGAAATTTATCCAACGTTTGGGAACCTTCGTCCAATAAAACAGGCTTTGTTCTGGCTTAAATTTGTATTGTAATTATTCACTAACAAATCAAAGTATTATGAAATCAATAACGAGCAACAAACAATTCAACGATCTGGTTAAGGGAGGAAAACCATTTGTATTAGACTTTTACGCGGATTGGTGCGGACCTTGTCAGGCACTCTTACCAACTGTAGAAAATTTAGCCAAAGAATTTGAAGATGAAGTTGACATTTTAAAAGTCAATATAGATCAGCAAAGAGATCTGGCTAAAAAGTTCAAAGTTCGAAGTATCCCACAATTATTCTTTCTAGAAGGAAATAAAATAAAGAATCATATTCAAGGATTGACCTCTGAACATAATCTTAGAAAAAGTATTAAAGCACTCATTTAAAACTCAAATAAAATATTAAAATCATGGCAACCGAAATTAAAATTAAGAATATACCAACTGGCTATCAATCGTTCATTTCTAATGGTAGACATGCCGTTCTTGGTGACGAACCTAAAAGCTCAAAAGGTACTGATCTTGGATTCTCTCCTGTGGAATTTATCCTCGCAGGAATTGCAATGTGTAAAGTTGCAACCATTAGGAATGTGGCTCGAAGAAAAGGATGGGAAATAGGAAATGTAGATGCAGATTTGTCGCAAGTAGTCAAACGCGGTAAGCAAGGAGCTTTGACCACTAGTGTGGATTCAGTAATTGAAATTGAAGGAGATATTACTGAAGAGCAAAGAGCATATCTCGTGAAGGAAGCCGATAATTGTTACGTCACACGAATGGTTCGCGGTGAATGGGAGTTTTCTGAATCCAAACAATTAGCAGAAGTAGAATAGTTAAATGATAAATTCTTTTAAAAAATCGAAAAGAGCAAATATTTTCGATGGAACAAGTGTTGGTAATTCCTTATTACCAACACTTTTTTACATCATAGCGAAACTACTTTTTAGTTAACTCAATATTGAAATCGAATAAATTTAAATTGGCAGTTAAAAAATGGTGTTTCTGATAATTCCCATCAGAATTGAACTAAATTTGCGCTGAAGGTTTATTATCCTTGATAACTCTCGTCGTTTAATTATTTTCAATGAAAAAAATAATAGTATTATTTCTAGTTTTTACTTCCCTTCTACTTCAAGCGCAACCAGGAAAGCGAGGACCAAAAGGTAGTCAGCCAAAATTGGCTATTACTGGGAAGGTAATTGATGAAACTTCCGGAGATCCAATAGGCTATGCGACAGTCGCAGTATTTAATATTGAGTCTGAAGAAATGCTTAATGGAAGTACTACAGAAGATGATGGAGCATTTGAACTCAATGTCACAAAGCAAAATGTCTATGTTGAAATTAGTTTTCTTGGATATACTACGCAAAGAATTGATAAATTGGTCTTTAATAGAGGTACCGCTATTCTTGGCAAAATATTTTTAAAAGAAGATGCGAAGACACTGGATGAGGTAGTTATCACCGCTGATAAATCTTCAACCGAGTTCAAATTAGACAAGCGCGTTTTCAATGTAGGTACTGATCTGAGTTCAACCGGAGCTAGTGCTCTTGAAGTACTAAATAATGTACCGTCTGTAAATGTCAACATTGAAGGCGGAGTAACACTGCGTGGGAGTGGCGGTGTTCAAATTCTTATAAATGGAAAACCATCAGTTTTAGCGAACGATGAAAGCAGCGCTTTAGGAACCATTACTGCGGACATGATTGAAAAAGTAGAAGTTATCACTAATCCTTCTGCCAAGTATGAAGCAGAAGGTACTGCCGGGATAATAAATATTGTTTTGAAGAAGGATGAAAAAAAGGGTTTGAACGGATCTATTACACTGAATACCGGAATTCCTCAAAACCATAGTGTAGGTCTAAGCATCAACAATCGTACTGAAAAGTTTAATTTATTTACGCAACTGGGAGTAGGCTATCGAGAGGTTGGAACCATCATTGAAAATCTAAATCGTAATTTAAGCACAGGGCTTACGGTGGCTTCCGAAGGGGAGGAGTTTAGAAACGAAATTTTCTACAATTTGATTCTCGGAACAGATTATTATATCAACAAAAATAATGTAATTACACTTTCAGGAAGTTTTGCTTACGAGGTCGAGCAGCAGCCATCTGAAACAAATTTTGATTTAACCGATGAAACGGGAAATTTACAACAGCAATGGCGTAGGGAAGAAGTGACAGAAGCCACAAACCCAAAGTTGCAATATGAACTTCAGTACAAACGCGATTTTAAGGATCATAAAGACCACCAATTGCTTTTTAGCGCCATAGGAAATTATTTTGGTAAAGATCAGTCTTCTGTTTTTTCAGAGGCAATTGAACTAGGTAATAGAAGCTTAACCAATCAATTGACAGCAACGGAATTTGAAGAAGGTAAATATACTTTCAACTTGGACTACACTAAACCATTTGCAAAGTTTTGGACAATAGAAACTGGGGCTCAATTTGTGACCAACAATGTTAGTAATGACTACGAAGTTCAAGACTTGATTGGCAATGAATATCTAACAGATCCAGCACTAACGAATGAATTTAATTACGATCAAAAAGTTTTGGGAATTTACGGAACGGGTTCTTATGAAGGAGATATCTGGGGTTTAAAGCTTGGTCTAAGATTAGAAAATACAGAGCTGAAGACTCTGTTGGTAAATACCAACCAGTCAAATGATCGCAATTTTAACAATCTTTTTCCCTCTGTACATACTTCCTACAAGCTATCGGATAAAGTCTCATTGCAGGCTGGTTACTCTAGGAGAATTTATCGACCAAGACTCTGGGATTTAAATCCCTTTTTTAATATTCGGAATAATTTCACCATTAGAACTGGTAACCCAGATTTGTTGCCAGAATTTACGGATTCTTATGAGATTGGAAGTATTTTTATTTATGATAAAGTTTCATTTAACTTTAATGTATACCATCGATTTACGACCGATATTATCGAAAGAGTTTCTGTTTTTAGCGAGAATGTAAATGTTTTTAAACCTGTAAATATAGGAACGAAAAATACAACAGGACTGGAAGCAAATTTTAAGTATTCTCCATTGAAAAAAATAACGATTAACGGCGACGCTAACTTTAATTTCTTTGCTAGAGCAGGAGATTTTGATGGTCAGAATTTTGATTTTAGTGCGAGCCAATGGTCCGCGAAGTTGAACAATAAATTCAAGGTAAATCGAAGTTTCGATTTTGAAATCACTGGAAGATTTCAATCCGAAGAGAGAACATTTCAAGGTTTAAGGTCTGAAATAGTATTTGCAGACTTTGGTTTGAGATACAAAATCATGAAAGGAAAAGGTGTACTAAATATGAGTATCAGAGATATTTTTGCATCAAGAAATAGAGAGACAATTACTGAAGGTGCTGACTTTTATGCGTACGCGTTTAGACAAAGAGGAACCTTTTACACCATAGGGTTTAGCTATGGATTTGGTAAGGGAGAAGCCATGCAATATAGGGGAGGAGGCAGAAGAAGATAATTTCTTTTGTAAAAATGAAAAGAAATATTTTCTTACAACTTATTCCTTATAAAACCTTAATCCATGCGATTTGCGATTCTCAATTGAATCGTTGCTAAAACTATTAATATCAATACTTCTAAAATAATATATACCCATCCTAGGTTTTTTATCACATTGCTGTGATGGATCGCAAACCCAATAGAGAGTACACAATAAGATAGATTTAAAATTGCGATGCCTTTGAGAAAGGCACTAGTATTCTCAGGTTCTTTTAAATAGCAGTAGAGATCGTACAACGCAAAGAAGACTGGTAGTCCAGCAAGGATATACAAAGTGGATACAGGGATTCCAAAATATGGTTCAAGTTTGACCAATACAAAGCCCAATAAAAAAATAGAGAGCAGTGCCCCTAGGCCGTCGATTAGAAAAAGATTTTTTGGCTTTAAAGTATCCATGTATTTTGCTTTGAAAGAAAATATTTATTGATGGTTTATCTACCAACAAATTTATTCAACGTTTAAATTAACTAATAATAAACTTTGAAAGGAATAATTGGCAGATAATGAAAGGTGTTTTTAGGAAATTTCGATAAATTATTTTTTATACTATTCTCCAGTTCTTTTAAGACTACTTGCATGATCCTTTATTATAGACCAAGTATTATCCTGGTTTTTTTCC
Source organism: uncultured Saprospiraceae bacterium (assembly GCA_937928045.1). Lineage (GTDB taxonomy): Bacteria > Bacteroidota > Bacteroidia > Chitinophagales > Saprospiraceae > JABDJM01. The sequence continues at coordinate 29,715 of CALFWO010000019.1, forward strand.
AATACATAGCTTACAATCATATGATTCATATAGGGGCGTCCATTTCTTTCTGCCTCTCTATATATTGCTTCAGTAGTTGCGGTGGCAATGGTTAGCCCAGGCTTAACATTTAAAATATTGGTTTCTATTGTCCAAGTTGTATCCTTGAACCATTCATCGTGAAAATTTACAAATGATTCCACAGAATAAGTTACCGGAGTGCTGGGTACAATAAATTCCATTTTTTCAGAAGGGGACATTGCTGACTTTAAAGCATTGATGTCTTTTCTTTCAATAGCATCCAAAAGGGTTTCTAATGTTTTGTTTATTTGAATCAGATTTGTTTCAATCTCTTTTGATTGTTCGAGTTTACTCTGGCATCCTGGCAAAATAAAAATTACAAACAGTGTTAAAGTACTTTTAATAATATTCATTGTTATTTCTTTTTGGTTTTTGATGCTAACTATTTACAAAGGCAATTACCTTTTCTAAGACCGAGGGATTTCTTAAACTATGTTTGAATCCATCTGTGATAAGCAATTCTACTTTCATACTTGCTTTTTTCATTAGTTGATTGAGTTTAATTCCGTTTTTATAAGGAGTAGCTTCATCTTGCTTATCATGAATAATTAATGTGTTTTTTGGTTTAATGGCTTTATTGAAGGTTTTATGACTATAGTACTGTATAGGGTGTCCAGTATATTTGATGAAATACTCAGACATATGTCGATGAACTTTCTCCGTTAACTGTAGTCTCTTTCTGAAATCTGCAATAAATTCATTCGCTGTGAAAGGGGAAGCTAAAGAAATATAACTGAATGGGGAATATTGATGATGGTACATATAACTTGCACAAGCAAAACTGCCAATTGAATGTGCTATTAAATGATCCATTTGACCTTCTCGACTCATTAAAGCGTCCATTGTTTTTTCGTACAAAGGGATAGAACAAAAAGGTCCTTCTGAATTCCCATGCCCTGGAGCGTCAAAAGCGTAAAGAGTATATTTTTTTTTGTCAAAACTATTGATGTAAGGTTTCCAACGGTAACTATGACTTTGCCAGCCATGAACGAATAGAATAGTCTCTTTTCCTTTTCCCCACTTATAGCATTGAACATTTTTATTCTCAACATTGAGTTTAAATTGTTCGGCAGAATTTAAAAATTTTTGCTGCGATTTTTTAAGCTTGGCTTTAAAAGGATAAGCAAACAAATAGAAGGCTTGTTTTCCCGAAATTTTAGGATTTATCCAAGCCAGTAAATTGAAATAGTATGAAATCAGTTGGAGAATAATTTTCATTGCTTTTTTTTTAGATTGATTTTTTCATTCCGTTACATACCGTTCGGTATGTAACGGGGTAAATTTTTTAAATGCTTATTTTTTCTAAGATTGAAGTTTCAATGAATTCCATTGCACCTATGATGTAAGAAGGCTCATCATGAGTAAAAGCCATCAAGATGCTTCCTTCAATTATGGATAAAATAACTTTCGCATTTTCTAAAGCACTTGTATTCTTATTTATCTCTTTATTCTTTATACCTTCTTTTATGATATTGCTGAGACCTAAGACAAAATTTTGAGAATATTTTTTGGCAGTGGAGTAAAGCTTAGCATTATTAAATTTTGAATCAGTTCCAACTCTGAGCAAAGGACATCCTCCTATTTTTTTTACTAAATCATAGTAGGTTTTATAATAGTCAGTAATTGCGAACAACTTGTCCATACTGTTATTTTGTTGACCAATGGATTTAAACAAAGGCTGTATGACCTTATTGATATTTAGTTTGAAAGCTTGAACTGCTAGATCTTCTTTGTTTTCAAAATTGCAATAGATAGCTCCTTTGGTTAAACCGGTAGCTTTGGTCAAATCGGACAAACTGGTTCCTATATATCCTTGTTTATTAAAGATTGGAGCCGTTTTGTACAGAATTAAATCCGCCGTTTTAACCGATTCTCTTGACATTGAGTTAGATTGTTTCTACAAATATACATAAAAATACCGATCGGTATTTGACCTTGTTATTTCTGTCATCCCTTAACCGCCGAAATATTCTGCATTTTGCGCGACCAAGTGTTGAATTTCATATTTGATTACGGCAATTGGATCATCAGTGTAGCTTCAGTTTCTCGAATTAGCCTTACATTGTCAGGGAAATAAGTCAAAACTATAATTTAACAGATGATTACAAATAGAATAACCCTCCTTTCATTAATTGCTTGTTGTTTTCTATTACCAAATTTAATATCTGCTCAACAACTGGACCATGTGCAAGGGGAAATCTTGCTTAAGTTTTGGCCAGAAGATAAGGTGGAAATTGGCGATTGGATAAATTCCAAACAGAAAATTGATGGTCGAAGAACCGAGCTGAAGTACTTTAAAGAAGTATCCAATGTGATGGATATTCACAGCATTCGTTTTGATTTTAATAGCGTTTCTGAAACTGAAATGTTGAATTCTATTCGTAGAGATTCAAAAGTACAGGCGGCTCAATTCAATCATTTCGTTAAGCTAAGAAGCACAATTCCGGATGATGCCTCTTTTGACAGTCAATGGCAATATATCAACACCGGACAAAGTGGCGGAACAATCGGCGCTGACATAGATATGGACTTAGCTTGGGATGTTGCCACGGGTGGAATTACAGCGGATGGAGACACCATAGTTGTTTGTGTGATTGACGATGGAGTCAACCTAAGTCATCCAGATATGGTAGCCAACTTATGGAAGAATCATGGAGAGATTGAAGATAATGGAATAGATGATGATGGTAATGGTTTTGTAGATGATTACCATGGCTGGGATACAGGGTCGGATTCTGATGCCGTAGGAGATGGTGGAGGTCACGGTACTCCGGTAGCTGGAATTGTTGGAGCTGTGGGTAATAATGGAATAGGTGTTGCCGGAGTGAATTGGGATGTTAAATTAATGATCGTACAAGGAGGTACTGGAATTGAGTCAGAAGTTTTAGAAGCTTATTCTTATCCTTTGGTGGCAAGAAAAGCTTATAATGAAACTAATGGAGCTGAAGGAGCATTCGTGGTTTCTACCAATGCAAGTTGGGGTATAGACCAGGGACAACCGGCAAATGCGCCACTTTGGTGTTCATTTTATGATTCGCTTGGTGTTCATGGAATCCTTAACTGTGGTGCAACAGCCAATGCAAATTTCAATATTGATGTAGTTGGGGATTTACCAACGGCCTGTCCAAGTGAATACATGATCGCAGTGACCAATATGAATGATAATGATGTAAAAGTAACTGGAGCTGGATACGGTGCCACTGCCATCGATCTTGGCGCATTTGGCCAAGGAACTTATACAACTACAATTAATAATTATGGCGGATTTGGTGGCACTTCTGGAGCTACTCCCCATGTTACTGGATCCATTGCTTTACTTTATTCAGCTCCTTGTCCCACATTAATATCAATTGCTAAAAACAATCCATCCTCCGCCGCGGAAATGGTTCGTGATTTTATTCTGGAAGGTGTCGATCCCAATACTTCATTGGATGGGATTACCGTAACAGGAGGTAGATTAAATGTCGCTACTGCGATCAATGAATTAATGGCTAATTGTGGCCCTTGTCCTCCGCCATCCTCAATTGAAATTACTGATATCATTGATGTTAGTTCAACGATTTCTTGGTGGAACAACGACAGTATTCAAACCAACGAAATTCAATGGAGAATGGCCGGTACAACGGATTGGAACGTGGTTCCAAATGTAGCCAGTCCTCATAATTTGATTGGGCTGAATGCTTGTACGAATTACGAAATGCAAATTGTTGGATATTGTTCATCAGATACTACTTATTCAGAAATTGTCGAATTCAAAACAGATGGATGCTGTGTTAATCCTGAAACAATTTCAGTTAGCGGGATTAATGACCAATCGGCAACCTTAACTTGGAATGCAATTTTTGCAGCGACAAGTTATGATTACAGATATGCCGAATTGGGATCTGGAAGTTGGACGACCGAAAATACAACTGATTTATCTGTAACCCTCAATTCACTAATGCCTTGTACAGACTATGAAGTGCAAGTTAAAACGAACTGTGGAGGAGGACTGGAAGTTGACTTTTCTGAAAGTAAAACATTCCGAACCAAGGGATGTGGCGCTTGTACAGATTTAACATATTGTCAACCAATTATGACCAGTATCGAAGATGAATGGATTGAGTCAATTACTATCGGTGATTTGGTAAATATAAGTGGTGGAAATAATAGTTATGGTGACTTCACGGAAGGCCCAACCGCAACTTTTACTACCTATCAAACTTATGATATCAATTTAACTCCCGGATTCAGTGGCTCGGCATTTAATGAAGGATGGGGAATCTGGATTGACTTGAACCACGACGGAGAATTTGACGACGAAACGGAGCAAGTTTATGCCAATGCTGACCAGACTTCTGATCCAATCGTAGCTTCAATTACTATTCCCGGTGGCTTAGAGGGCGTTACACGATTAAGGGTTGCGATGGCCTATTCCAGTGATCCGGATGCTTGTAATATTAATGCTGGTTTTGGTGAAGTCGAGGACTATTGTATTACAATGGAAATAGGCATTCAACCATGTGATATTCCATCCAATCTTTCCGCTTTAAATATTTCATCAAGTAGCGCAGATCTGAATTGGGATGAAGGCTTGGGGGCAGCTTCTTATTTGGTAGAATTAAATGTACAAGGAGACAATAATATTGATGAAATACCAGCCAGTACGAACATTCTGCCAGTTGATAATTTAATGCCTGAAACAACTTATGAATACAGAGTGAAATCCTTGTGTCCAAATAGTTTGGAAAGTGTTTATTCAGAAAAAATTAGTTTTACCACAGCTGTATTGAGCTCAACTCATGCAATAAATGGTTTGCAAAGTTGGTCTGTGTTTCCAAGCCCTTTTGAACACCAATTGCAATTGACCTTGGAAACCGAAGGAAGGATTGACGAATTGCATATTGAAATTACAGATCAAGTGGGTCGCATCTTGCAACAAGTAGAGTTGAAAGAAAATATTGATCAGAACAATGTATTAATCAATACAGCAGACTTGGGTAGCGGAATTTATTTGCTGAGCATTAGAAATAAAAAAGGAGATATTCAGACAAAGAAAATTGTCAAATATTAATTTTTAACAAAAGAGATTCGATCGGCTCTGGGAAAAATATTCCTTGAGCCGATTTTGATTTAAGCAGTTTTTGTCGCAATTACTTGGATACAATTCCAATGGACTGAATTACCTCTTAAATCCATTGGCTCTTGAATCGTGAAATCATCTTTCCAATCCAAAATATTATATCCAATGTCTATCAGTAATTGATGGATTTTGATTGGTGGATAGTACTGTTCCCAATGCTTTTGGAGTAAAAAATTAAGCGGAGTCACCATCAACATTTTTCCCCCAACCTTCAATACTCGAAATAATTCTCGCAGCGCTAATTCTGGATCTGCCAATCGATCGATAAGAAAACTATTTAGTAAAAAACATTGACTGTGATCAGCAAAGGGCAATTCCGATGCTTTGGCTAAACCAAACTTTAGGTTATTTATAGGTTCAGTTTGAAGCTCCAGTAGTTTCATAAAACCTTGTTTTCTAAAATCTAAATATATGGCATCGCCATCCACCCAATACTCTTGTGCTCGTTTGAGCATTTGATAACTATAATCAATTCCCCAACATTCAGCAGTAGGATACTTTCGCGCCAAGGTAGCAATCATACGACCAGTGCTGCATCCCACTTCTAAAATATTTGTTGGAACTTCCACTGATAAATGTTTTTCTATCTCACCCAAAATGGATTTCAATGGATAAGTTCCCCAAATTTCATCGGCCAAATGAAGCGCTGTTTGACGCTGTACCATTGTGTCAAAACGCTCGTAAGTATCTTTCTGAAATTCTACTTCAGACTTGTCATGGTAGAAAGAAATACCATTTCTGCTGCGAATTGGAGGCTTCATGATTTGTCGATTGTTACGCAAAGGTAAAGCTAAGAATGGAAACCATTTTTTGGCAAATCTTTTTTGGCAAATTTTCGTTATTATAGAGTTCGATTTTTAAGAATTAACTACGCATATATGTTATCCAAACAAGAAAAAACGATGTTAAGAGGAGATCTATTCAGATATCTCGATGGTTTGGGAACTGGGCCATCCGCTTTTGCCTTGCATGAAAAAGGAGTCTTAGAATTTTTACTGAAGAAAGAATCAATCAATCTGGCTGAGCTTTCAGAGCAATTCAATGCAAACGAAGGCTATCTTAATGTCGCCTTGCGAATCCTTTGTTCTCAAGGTTGGTTACAGCAAAAATTGAACAATGCTTCAAACGAAGTAATATATGCGATTAATGAAAAAAGTGAATATGCATTTAGACATTTTCATTTGTATAAAGAATTAGTTGATCTGCTAAAATTGTCTGGAAAATATCACCCCAGACTTTTTCAAAAAGAACCATTTGAATACCTCTCTAAAATCTTGGTCAACTTCCAAAATAATTATGGAATCAAATTTTCGGAAATTGATTTGGAAAAAGAAGTTCAGCAACAAATTTTGAAACATTTGGAAGGAATGATTTGCGCCCCTTCTGTAGTTGCGCTAGGAATGAGTGGAATGTTTCACAAATATTTCATGGAAGCTTCTTTCAGACCGGAAGAATTTCATAAAGAATCAGAAAGTTTTTCTATCCTTTTGGATTTTTTCGAATTTCTAGGTTGGTTCAAAAAGAAAGGAGCAACTTATCGATTTACCGACAAAGGATTGTTCTTTGCAAAAAGAGCCAGCGCATTTGGAGTTACAGTTTCTTATAGCCCAACATTCAGGCATCTTGATGAATTGATATTTGGAAATCCAAACATACTTTGGGAAAAGCCAGAGGGCGCAGCAGAACTGCATGTAGATAGAAAGATGAATGTTTGGGGGTCGGGTGGTGCGCATAGTACTTATTTCAAAAAGGTAGATGAGATAATTATCTCGATATTTAACCAACCTATCGATCAGCAGCCAAAAGGTATTGTAGATATGGGTTGTGGAAACGGCGCTTATCTGCAACATTTGTATGAAGTCATCGAGCAGCGAACATTGAGAGGAACCATGTTAGATGATCATCCTCTGTTTTTAGTCGGAGCAGATTACAACCAAGCGGCTTTAAAAGTAACGCGAGATAATTTGATCAAAGCGAATATTTGGGCGAAAGTGATTTGGGGAGATATTGGACGACCAGATATTTTGGCAAAAGACCTCGAAGAAGATTATGGAATTGATTTAAAGGATTTGATGAACGTGAGAACGTTTTTGGATCACAACCGGATTTGGGAATCTCCTCAGAAGATTACCCCTGGCCGAATGAGTGAGTCTTCCGGAGCATTTGCTAGCCGCGGCAAAAGAATTTCAAATAATCATGTAGAGGACAACTTATTATCGCATCTCCAAAAGTGGTCTCCTTATGTTCAAAAATTTGGATTGCTGGTCATTGAATTGCATACTGTACCTCCTGCATTGACCGCGCAGAACCTCGGTCGAACAGCGGCAACAGCTTACGATGCTACTCATGGATATTCTGATCAGTACATTGTGGAAGTTCCCATCTTTAATAAGATTGCAGCGGAAGCTGGCTTATTTCCAGATGAAAACTATTTCACTAAATTTCCTAATTCAGATTTGGCCACCGTAAGTATCAATCTTTTGAAAGGGAAATAGTTTAATTGATTAACTATTTCAATTTTTCAAAAATCTTAAGTTTGTCCAAAAGTAATAGGCTGAAGTAGGCAAAGACGCTGATAAATGCCAGAATCGCAATCATCATCAAATAGTATTCAATGGTCCATTGCAAAGCAACTTTTATTCTTTGCAATAAGCCAATCTTGACTTCTTCCACTTCGTTCAAAGAAAATTTGATGGTGCAAAATTCATTTTCGCTATCGAAGTCACCAAGACTTACGCCAAGTTCTTGAAGTTGTCTTTCAATATCTAGAATTCTATTTTCAAGATTAATGAATTCTTCAATTTTTCCACTCTTTGATTTAAGCTCGATCAGCGATTGACGAACTTTGCTTAAAGAGGCTTTCTTCGAATTCAGTTCCTTGTATTCGTTGGTTTTATCTTTCTTGGTAATCTGTTTATTTCGAACAATACCAACTTTGGTTAATTCGAGATACAACGTTTCAAAATTTTCCGGAGGAACTCCAATCAAAAATTGCAGACTTCGCTTTCCTTCGTTTCCATTCTTTTGCTCAAACTGGATCAAGGCACTCTGTTGCTCAATTGAACTACGAATCGATTTTTCTTCAGATTCAAAATCCTGCGATTTAGAAATGATTTCAGCAATCTTTTCAAACTTCTGATCAACACTAGTAGGTGTTAAATTGGTATTTTTCCCAGATTGGTATTTGTACTCTTTGGAGGCATAATTTTTTCTCACATTTGTCAAGCTGTTCAAAGTAGACATGCTTTCGCTGTATCGATCAAATTTGACGGTATAGCCGTAAGCAATTCGAAATAAGAATAGAATAAGAAATAGACCAATGAGTCCGAAGAATATATTTTTGAAATTTTGCTTCATGGTTTATATGTTATGATTCTAATATCTCAACTCGATGAAGATGCAATTTATTTCACAAAATTATTCTAATGTGATTTTTATACCGATGTTCTTAGAAATAAATAATAGAACAATTGGGGAAAAACCGGTTTCACTAATCCGCCAAAGATTCTACTCGATTTTTCAAAGCTAAATTCATAGATTCAAACCCAGGCTTTGTTTCGGCATCTAATTTTTTACTAAATAGCCCAACTAATATTCCATTGAAGTTTTCACTGTGTTTAAACAAGGTGGTTTCGTCTCCATTGTCTATTAATTCAAAAATGTGCTCGCCGTCAAAAATTCCCTTGAATAGAAGCTGTCCAATCCATCTAAATTCCTTATTTACTATCGCTACTAATACCATAGGTTTGAATGTCATCCCAGAGATATTGGCTTTAATTTTTTCACCTACGATGGCCTTCCCCTCTATAGAGGTAATAAATGGATTCCAATCTGAATATTTAGAAAAGTCTGTGAGCACATGCCAAACTTCAGAAGGTTTAGCATTGATAATTATTTCGGTTTGAATCGTTTTCTTGTGAGCCATTTTAATAAATGTTATTCCTAATAAAAGGAGGATTACTAATATTTTAATACGCATGGTTGTCAATCATTGTATTGCAAATATCAGCTCATCTTAAATGACTACTCTTGACTTAAATCAAGAACTCAGTTTTTTTCTAATTCTACTGAAAGTTTCTGGCGACATGCCAAGCATGGAGGCCAAGTATTGTAATGGAACAGAGTTGAATAATGTGGGTTGCGTTTGGAATAATTGATGATATCTTTCTTCGGCGGACTGAGACAATTGTCCAAATACCCTAGTTTCTAAGGTAATAAAGCATTTGGCAATGAAGAGTTTTTCTAATTCTGGCCATTTGGGAACCAGTTGACCAATACTGTCAAATCTTTTTTTCGAAATAATATATACTTCACAATCTTCTAAGGCTTGAATGTTCCAACGTGCGGGAGTATTAAAAGTGAAGCTAGAAAGGTCTGTAACAAAATGCCCTTGAGTGGATATCCATTGGGTGATCTCTTTGTTACCATGTTGATCTGGAGAGTAAATACGTAAAATTCCACTTTTTATAAATCCCATTTGATCACTGTACTGATCCTTTTTTAAAAAGTAGTCCCCTTTGGAAATTAGCCTTAGAGTGAACAAACTACCAATTTTGGAAAGGTCAGCATTAGCGATCCCAAAGTAGTTGGAGATGTAGTTTTCTAATTCTGTCATTTGGTGTATCTAATTTTTACTTGATCAGTATGGCGTAAATCTTGAGGCTATTGGCTTTTATTTTAATTGCTTGAAATTTATTCTTCTGGAATTACCCACTTTACTCGGCCTACTTCCCCTGTGTCAATTCTCACCTTTATTCCATGGGGATGATTTGGGGATTTTGTCAATATCCTTTGCACAATTCCTTCGGTTAATTCCCCCGATCGTTGATCTTGTTTTTGAACAATCTCAACCAAGTCTCCAACTTTGACATTACTTCGTTTTGTTCCAGGTATTTTGTTATGCTCCATGATGCTAAGGTAGGAAGTTCTTGTTGATTTGTTTAAGTTGAATGCAGCTAACCTTTGGGTAAAATGTTTTCCAATTTTTTGTTCAAAGAACTCTTTTGATTTTTGATTCAGTCAATTTGGATTATATTTGAATTGGAAGTTCTAATTAGTTACCATTCAAACTTACGACTACGAATTTTTTTTTTCCTTTTTTTAAATCATATGAATAATGCGACCATTCCATTATGCTTTCAAGGTTAAGGACTTGGCTTCAACCCGTAAATTTTACATTGAACTATTGGGTTGTGAAGAAGGACGCTCTTCAGATACTTGGGTGGACTTTGATTTTTTCGGAAACCAACTCTCTGCACACATTAGTAATGATCGAGCCCCATTGGATTACTGTGGATTAGTGGATGGTATCAAGGTGCCTATTCCTCATTTTGGATGTTTGATTGATGCGAAGTCTTTTACCCAAATTCAAGAACGCCTAGAAACAGCTGGTATTGAGTTTTTAGTAAAACCTCAGACACGTTACCAAGGAGAAGTTGGTGAGCAACGCACTATGTTTGTACTGGATCTTAGTGGCAATCCATTGGAGTTTAAATCCTATTCCAACGACGAAGATACTTTCAGCGCGTAGATAAAATGATTCCATTGTTTGTTGGGAATGATCGGCATGCAACAGGATGGATTCCAATTTTGCTAATCGATGCCCCCGGTTTTCGCGAAGCTGACTTTTTCTCGCCAATAATTTAAAATAAACTATTTGATAAGTTCAATGTAGCTTTGTATTTGTTGTAGATTCAATAGGTAAGATAAAACTTTGTTATAGGCTTATGTGTATTTGTTTTCCAATTGAGCGTTGATGTTGATTGCGCTGTTTGATAAATGGCAGTCATTTTATTTTTCCTTGCGACTTGAGCGGCTACGAGATTTTGTACTTTAGCTTTTTCAATTTATCAACGGACAGCAGTATGAATTGCTCTTTTTTAACAATATAGATGATACAGAAAATATTTTTTACATCCTGGATTTTACTATTGCTAGTTAGTAATTCGGCTATAGCGCAAGGTGAGGTGACCAGCTCAGATGATATTGGATTACCGGTTCGTGTGGCATTTTACGGCGACAATGGTGTAAACCCCGGATTAAGGGTTGGTACCTTTTACAAGCTCCATGAAAATGTAAAAGTACGAACTTACAAGTCCAAGAAAAGACAAGCTAAGAAAGGCGCTAGGACTAAAGTGATTCAATATAGATTGGACGGAAATTTTGGATTTTATAACCAACCAAATAATCATTTTGGGTTGTTGATTGGAACCGGTATTACTCGACATAAGCGCAAGAATGAAAGCAAGTGGAATACGGCTTGGTCATTAGAGGTCAATTACCTGCGACGTTTTTACAATATTAAAACTTTTGAAATTGATGCCAATGGATCTATTAATGAGATTGGTTTAGCAGGGAACAATGGTGTCATGTTTTCAATAGCACCAGCATTAGAGCGCAGTTTTGGAGAAAAGGAAATGGTCTTTTTTCTCAAGCCAGCTTATCAAGTGCTGACTTATAATCATGCATTTTCTATAAGTGCTGTCGTTGAACTTGGGATCACTTTTAATTTATTCAAATCATGAGAAATATAATTTATATAATCCTTGGAATAGGACTTTCGATTTCCGCTTGCACCAAAAGCGAATCGGATACCTTCGATCAGTTTTTCTTTCGAAATGATGGAGCAGATTTATTCGTAGAAGTTAATGGCAACATTGCATCTAAGACTTTTATCTTATTGTTGCATGGTGGCCCTGGAGGATCCGGCACTGCTTACAATGAAGGCTATTATGCTGATCAGCTGGAAAAGGATTATGCGATGATCTATTTAGATCAACGAGGAAATGGTGCCTCCACTGGAAGTTATCAAAGAGATGATTTGACTTTGTCACAGAACTCGGATGATATTTATGAATTTACACGTTTCTTAAAAGCCAAATATGGCCAAGATATCAGTTTGTTTTTAGCGGGCCACAGTTGGGGCGGACTCACCTCTTGTCATGCCTTAGTGAATACTGAAATTCAAAATGAACTCAAAGGCTGGATTGAAATTGATGGCGCCCATGATTTTGTTTTGAATGATATCGAAGCCATAAAGTTATTTAAAGAAGTTGGTCAGGCTGAGATTGACTCTGGATTTAATGTTGCTTATTGGACACCTGTTCTGGAAAGAGTCAATCAAATAGATCCAATGAATATTTCTGATGCAGATCGAGGATATTTAAATGCTACGGCTTTTGAAGCAGAAGCAAAGTTGAGACTGGGAGACCCAACTTTACCAAGTAGCGGCCCCTCTTATCCTGCTTACAATCCTACAGTGAGTTTAGCTAGCATGGTTTCAAACAATTTTGTCAATCCAATTTTAAATGAAGATTCATATGATAATCCTTTGACAGATCGATTGGGAGAGATTACCATTCCTTCCCTTTTTCTTTGGGGAAAATTTGATCTGGTAGTTCCTCCAGCGCTGGGTGTTTCAGCGGTCAATAGGATTGGCTCCTTAGATAAAGGTTTCGCACTTTTTCAAAGATCTGGTCACAGTCCAATGAATAACGAACCGGAACTTTTTGTTGAAGTAGTAAAGGACTTCGTAGAATTGTATAAGTAAGTTATAGTTGTGGGAAAAGAAGTAACAAAAGGGATGGATCAAAAAAAAGAGGTGCTTCAATTTTTATTGAAGCACCTCTTTTTTGCAAATATACTTTGATCGTTTATTTTGTTCTTTTTACAAATACATCAATATCTGATCTCGTCAATCCTTTTTTGGTTCCTGAATGTCGAGTTACGACCACGCCATCATTGGGTTGATAAATATTCCAATTTGAATAAACAGTGTTGGATACATTTCCCGCCTCTTCAGCTCGGTACAATACTAGATTGCTTTCATCTTTACTGGAGATGGCCTAACGAAGTTCTTCGTCTGAAACAACCTTAAATTCATAGGGATAACTATTTTTTAGATCTGTTTCTGTAAAACCTTTTGACAAATCTGATGCGGCTATTAATAATGTCTTTTCCTTGAGAAGATGGCCGTAGGCTTTAGGTAGTTCTTTTGATGGTTTCTTGAATCGTGTCAAGTTTTTGTACATAAACTGACTATGCATTAGTGCATATATAATGTCTTTCTTTTCTAAGCCCATAGAGGGTAATCTTACGGATAATATTTTACTCGTGTTATGAGTACGGAAGTTAAAGTTAGTTTCAACTCTGACAGTACCTACTTCAATAATCGTTTCAAGTTCGGCTACGATAATTTTTCCTTTTTTGGTTTTGGCATACTTATACGCCGGCCTTTCTTCTAGAAACTTATACGTTATATTTGATTCCCAATATTGAGTTACAGCTTCTTTCAATATGGCATTATGTTTTTTAGCAATATCACTCTTTGCTTTCTTTTTAAAATCTGTAGGTTTTATTACAAAAACTATTTCTTCAGTATCTTGATAATTTTGAGCTAATAGGCTCGTAGAAATAAATAGGCTAAGCAGCAGCGCTGAGAATAGGATAATCATTCTAGATAGTCTCATTGGGCAAGTCATATTGGTGATCTTTAGAGAGAATTGTTAAATGGCTTATGCGGTGCAATAATGATACCGAACAGCTTTCTGCTATTGTTACCCTGGATAGTATACAAGAAATAAGGAAGGCATAGAGAAAATCCATGCCTTCCTTATAGATGTAGAATTGGTCAATAAATTTTGGTTAGAAATATTATAAGATCCTAGCACCGAGCCGTCTTCCGTTTCTTGCCCACACTTCCGCGCGCCACGACTTTATCAATATAGGTTGTCGCCAATGGTACTTTGCAAGCCGTCCCGTTCATAAATACTTCCACCTTCCCAATCTTCTCCGCAGTTTTCTTGGCCTCTTCATTCAATTCTTTAATGTAAGAACCAATTGCAATCACGAATCCATTCATGGCATACTTCTCTCGATTCTGTCCACCATGAATATTTTTCTCCGCGCGCTTTAGTAATTTTTTATAGGCTTTCACATCAATCTTTTCGTCGGGTTGTACCGAGGCATAAGAGGCGAGGGTAGCCCATCCTGCCGCTGCGATATTTTCCTTTTTGGAATCTATCCATTCCGTTCCAAGATCAAATCCAAATTCTGTTTCAGATGCAACCCACGGTACAGTATACTCACTCAAATATGACCAGTACGCTTTTTTCACCCACTTATTCAACTGCGCCTTTGTGATCTGAGTCTCATCTGCCATCAATCCTCCGAGATACATCGCATCAGAATTTCCCGTGTCATACAGTTCTAATGACAGTTTGTGATTCTTCTTCGTTTTCTTCAATATCTTTTTCAATTCCGCGACTTTTACACCAAAAAATGGCTCTTTCGCCCCATGTTTCATCAAAGTTTTTTTCGTCTGGGCATCTCCTGCTTTTTCGAGTAGGTCCATTACTTCTTGCTTAGTCATGTCTGTTTTTTTGATTAGTCTAAATTGATGTGCTTCAAAAATATTAAATTTTCTTCTTTTAAATTATTTCGGTTGCTTTTTGGGCATGCCACCTTCGTGATACTTCGGTGTCGCTCCCTTCCTGACTCCTTATTCAGTCGGTCCTGACGAGTAAGTCAGGACTGGTGTTCCACCATCTTCCAGGCAGCTCATGCGCTCCGCTAGTTACTTTTCACATTTTCCACATTCTCTCATTTTTTATCCACAGCCCTTGCTTTATAAACAAATACGTTATACATTTGACACAAATAGTTTATAAAAATATGATTGGAACATGGATGGTGTACCAAGCTGAGGCAGTGCCTTGGTTTGAATGGAGAAGAGATGCTGTTGATAGGGTTGGTAAGCAATTGATATTAACGTAGAAATTGGTTGAAAGGCCGTCCGCCTGAAGCGGACGAGCCGTTGAAGTTAGTTGAAATTTGTGTCGTTGTTGCGTATGCTCCGCAATTATATTCAATAACAAAATGAATTAAATTATAAATAAACTCATTGGCAAAATGAAGCACCAACTTCAACAAATTTCAACGGTATGCTGATGCTCTGCTCAGCAACCTTTCAACGAACTTCAACTTAATACTAAGTTTTTGACAGACTTAGTATTGAGCGCTGAAATTAGTTGAAAGGCCGTCCGCTTGAAGCGGCCGAGCCGTTGAAGTTAGTTGAAATTAGTGTCAATGAAGCGAGCTTCACTGACCTGCCTACCGATGGTAGGCGGTGTTGCGTATGCTCCGCAATTATATTCAATAACAAAATGAATTAAATTATGAATAAACTCATTAGCAAAATAAACCCACAAACTTCAACAAATTTCAACGGTATGCTGACGCTTTGCTCAGCAACCTTTCAACGAATTTCAACAAATATAAAAGACCTAATTGAACAATAAACTCATAGAAAAAATGTATCAATTCAATTTCGAAAAATTAAAAGTCTGGCATCTCGCAAAAGATTTAGTAAATCTAATTTATGATATCGCTTGGCAATATCCCGAAAGAGAGAAATATAATCTAGAAAGCCAAATAAAACGAGCGGCCGTCAGTGTGATGAACAATTTAGCAGAAGGTTCCGCCAGAAGCAGCTATAGAGATCAAGCTAGATTCTCTGAAATCGCCTACGCCAGTTTGATGGAAGTAGTCAATTGTGCCATCATTTCCGAAGAACGAAAATTTATAACGAAGGATGAGAAAAAATTGATTAGAGAGAAAGGAGCTTTACTCGGATCAAAGTTGATAAATTATAGAAAGAGTCAGTTGAGTAAAGTGGGTAATTGATATTAAAGTTGAAATTGGTTGAAAGGCCGTCCGCTTGAAGCGGACGAGCTGTTGAAGTTAGTTGAAATTTGTGTCGTTGTAGCGTATGCTCCGAAATTATATTCAATAACAAAAGGAATTAAATTATGAATAAACTCATTAGCAAAATGAACCACAAACTTCAACAAATTTCAACGGTATGCTGAGCGCTGCTCAGCAACCTTTCAACCAATTTCAACTTAATACTAAGTTTTTGACAGACTTAGAATTAAGCAGTTGAAATTAGTTGAAAGAGCGCTCCGAAAGGGTTCGGTGCGACTCGTTGAAGTTAGTTGAAATTAGTGCCAGTGAAGCGAGCTTCACCGTCGGTGGCGTGTATGCTCCGCAATTATATTCAATAACAAAATGAATTAAATTATGAATAAACTCATTAGCAAAATGAACCACAAACTTCAACAAATTTCAACGGTATACTGAGCGCTGCTCAGTAACCTTTCAACCAACTTCAACAATTGTAAAAGCTAAATTAAAAATGACCTAGTAAAAAAAATAAACCCACAAACTTCAACAAATTTCAACGGTAAGCTGAGCGCTGCTCAGCAACCTTTCAACCAACTTCAACTTAAGCAAAAAAGTGAACAACAAAAGAGCCATACTTCACCTCGACCTCGACACCTTTTTCGTCTCTTGCGAACGGCTCATCGACAGCCGTCTAATTGGAAAACCAATACTTGTTGGAGGTACCGGAGATCGCGGCGTCGTCTCTGCAGCTAGTTATGAAACCAGACTATTTGGTGTACACTCTGGAATGCCCATGAAAATGGCGAGACAACTATGTCCCGAAGCAATATTGATAAAAGGAAATGCAGGAACCTATACCAAATATTCCAAGCAAGTCACAGAGATACTCAAGGAGAAAGTTCCCATCTTAGAAAAGGCAAGCGTTGATGAATTCTACGCTGATCTCACCGGGATGGACAAATTCTTTGGTTGTTACAAATTCGCAAGTGAACTGCGCCAACGTGTAATCTCCAAAACTGGACTGCCGATTTCCTTTGGATTATCCATTAATAAGACGGTATCCAAAGTGGCTACCGGAGAAGCCAAGCCCAATAACCAAATCAAGATTGATGAAGGCTATGAAAAACCATTCCTTGCACCGCTCTCCATAAAAAAAATCCCTCAGGTAGGTGACAAAACTTATCAGACATTTTGCAATCTCGGAATTAAACGCGTCCGCAAAGTACAAGAGATGCCAGTCGAGATGATGGAGTCGGTGTTCGGAAAAAATGGCCGATCGATTTGGAAAAAAGCGAATGGAATAGATCATACCGCATTAGTCGAATTCCATGAGCGGAAATCCATCTCCAGTGAACGTACTTATGGACGAGACACAACAGATATGAACCAATTAAAAACTAGCATAAAAGCCATGGCCGAAAACCTAGCTTTTCAATTGCGCAATGGAGAGAAATTAACCTCCTGTGTCGCCGTAAAAATTCGATACTCAGATTTTAATACTTATACCAAACAATGCAAAATACCATACACGGCAGCAGATCATATCTTGATCCCTAAGATTGAAGAATTATTCAATACACTTTATAACCGAAGATTAAGAATCAGACTGGTCGGCGTAAAGTTCAGCGACCTAGTTCCTGGCCGCTACCAGATCGGACTCTTCGAAGATGTCAAAAAAACAGTTAACCTATACAAAGCAATGGACGATCTCCGACAACGATATGGCGCTCGCAGCGTGATGCGTGCTTCTACTTTTGGAGCCAAGACGATTGGAGGAGTTACCAACCCATTCAATGGAGAACCCCCAATTGTTTTGGCACATCGTACGGCTTAATATTTTGGTTGAAATGGTAATAGTTGAATGAAAAGAATTATACCTAATAGAAAATCCTACAAATATTACTGCTTGAAAATATATTTAGTCATATCTACAATCGAAGCCCTGATTACCTCCAACGAAGTGGCGCCAATCATCACCAATCCACAATCAAGCCAAAGGGAGTTGGCTCAATTCGGATTGCCTATCGCCAAAGAACTCAAAGGAGATCTAATCCTCAATGTGCGAAGCGAAGGAAAGCACAATCCTGAGAATAAAGCGGATTACACTGGAGCAAAAGGAATCATTCGAGAACCAAAATATCGAAAAATGATTCGAAAGCAACGATGCCTAGTCTTGGCCAACGGGTTTATCGTAGAGCGAATGGAAAGTGGAGTAGCTCAAGCATACTTAGTATATCAGCGAGGGAGGAAAACACCATTTACCATGGCTGGAATTTGGGAAGCATATCAGGTGGATACACAGGGAAGAGGAAAAGAAGTGAACATTCATTTTGCCGTGTTGACTGGGCCAGCGAATCTATTGATGCAAAAAATGGGACAAGTTCGAGCACCGATCATTATCCGAGATGAAGATGAAGTAGAATGGTTGAGAAATGATTTACCGCTCAGTGATATCACGAGCATGTTGCAGTCTTTTGATCCCGAAGATTTTAATGCTTATCCAATTGATCCAAGTATTAAAAATATGAAAGTATTTGATCGGAATAGATTCAAACCAATTGGAGAAAGGTTGATGCCGAGCAATAGATTTACGATGAAGCAAAAATTGGAATTGCAGGGCATGGGGAATACTGCAGCTAGGAAAAGACGGGATAAAGAAAAATTGAGAGAAGCATCCGGTGCGGTGCGTCGAACCTTCGGAAAGAAATACAAAGAAGAGGAATAAATATGTTTACAAATTGTCATTCTTGTTACAGTCTGCGCTATGGAGTGCTCTATGAATCAGAGCTGCTAGAATTGTGTCAGCAGTATGGAGCAGAGACAGTAGTATTGACAGATGTGAACAATACTTCGGCTTGCCTGAATTTTATTCGACTGGCACCAAAGTATGGAATCAATCCATTGATCGGAATCGACTTCCGCGATGGAGCGAGACAACTCTATGTGGGTATTGCCAAAAACAACGAAGGCTTCCGGCAGTTAAACCATTTTTTATCCAAATATAAAAACAACAAAATCTCTCTCCCCGAAGAAGCACCTGAATTACAGGATGTATATTTTATCTATCCTTATGAGCAAGTATTACTATTAGACAAATTAATATTTAGACCAAATGAATATATCGGAATATCGATCCCCGATTTAAAAAAATTGCGCTTCTCTCGCTTGCAAGCTAGAAAGGATAAATTCATTGTATTGAATTCTTTTTCTTTTAGAAATAAACGAGACTTCAACACGCACCGATTGTTGCGCGCGATAGACAATAATATGTTATTGAGTAAACTCCCTGCAACTGCACAAGCAGCGG
This sequence comes from uncultured Saprospiraceae bacterium, assembly GCA_937928045.1. Lineage (GTDB taxonomy): Bacteria > Bacteroidota > Bacteroidia > Chitinophagales > Saprospiraceae > JABDJM01. The sequence continues at coordinate 48,887 of CALFWO010000019.1, forward strand.
AGCAAAATGTTTACTTGCCGATAGACGTACTTAGAAAGCACTATGAAGACGAAGCCTATATATTGAAAAATACGGAAGTGCTTTTGGAGCAGTGCACAATTTTTTTTGACTTTTCTGCTAATCGCAAACACCAGAATAAAAAACTTTATGGCGGAAGTGCTGCCACGGACGGTGAGCTCTTGGTGCAATTGTGTCAAGATGCTTTACCGCGCCGTTACCCGGTTATTACCGATCAAATTAAACAGCGCCTTGCCAAGGAATTGCATCTTATCCAGGAGACCGAATACGTTCCATTTTTTCTCATTAATTGGGATATTGTCAGCTATGCGCGCGGCAAAGGATATTTCCACGTAGGGCGGGGGAGTGGTGCGAATAGTATCGTTGCCTATTTGTTGGGAATCACGGATGTTGATCCAATCGAATTAGATTTGTACTTCGAAAGATTTATGAATCTATATCGCTCCACACCACCAGATTTTGACATTGATTTTTCTTGGAGAGATAGAGAAGATGTTACCAGATATATTTTTGAAAAATTTGGAAAAAATGGTCAAGCAGCATTGCTTGCGACTTACAATACATTTAAGCACAAAGGAGCGACTAGAGAACTTGGCAAAGTATTCGGATTGCCCAAAAGAGAAATCGATCGCTTAAGTGCCGGTGATTTTAATTACAATCAATTGGATAAATTATCGCGACTCGTAATTGATTATGCACAGCGATTACTCGACAAGCCCAATTACCTCAGTGTTCATTCCGCGGGAATTATTATTTCTGAAAAACCATTGCATTATTTCACTGCAACGGATATGCCACCAAAAGGATTTCCAACAACGCAGTTTGATATGATAATTTCTGAGGATGTCGGCTTGTATAAATATGATATTTTAGGGCAGAGAGGATTGGGGAAAATAAAAGATACATTGTCCATAGTTAAAGAAAATCAACCCAATGCCGACCTCGCAGATATTCACAATGTTCGACCATTATTGGTAGATAAAAAAATTAATGACATGATCAGCCGTGCAGAGTGCAATGGTTGTTTTTATGTTGAGTCTCCAGCGATGAGGATGTTGTTGAAAAAATTAGAAGTAGACAACTACTTGGGGTTAGTAGCCGCGAGTTCTATCATTCGCCCAGGAGTTGCGAAGAGTGGTATGATGCGCGAGTATATTTTGCGACATAAAAATCCTGAACGACGGAAAGAGGCACATCCCGTCATGTGGGAATTGATGGAAGAAACTTATGGTGTGATGGTTTATCAAGAAGACGTGATTAAAGTAGCACACCACTTTGCTGGGTTGACATTGGGAGAAGCCGATGTATTGCGCAGAGGAATGTCTGGGAAATACAGATCGCGAGAGGAGTTTCAAAGTGTCAAAGAAAAATTCATTCAAAACTGTAGAGCAAAAGGATATCCAGATTCACTAACTTTCGAAGTTTGGCGACAGACAGAAAGCTTTGCAGGCTACGCATTTGCGAAAGGGCATTCCGCTTCCTACGCTGTGGAGAGTTACCAAAGTCTATATTTAAAAGCTTACTTCCCACTGGAGTATATGGTTTCGGTATTAAACAATGGTGGCGGATTTTATGCTGCCGAAACATACATTCACGAAGCACGCATGCAAGGGGCTACCGTTCATGCTCCTTGTGTGAATCGAAGCAAATATGAAACAACAATCTATGGGAAAGATATCTACTTGGGATTCCAACACCTATCCGGATTGGAAACCCAAGTCGCTGTGCGTATTATGCAACAGCGAATGACCGAAGGTGATTTTAAATCCTTCGATGACTTCATGGATAGAGTAGTGATCAGCATTGAACAATTAGATATCCTTGTCCGCATCGATGCCTTCCGATTTACAGGAGTCGACAAACGAACCACTTTATGGCGCGCACATTATGCTGTAAATCATAGCCCCAAAAAACATTACCAAAAACCGATGTTCAAAGTGAATTCTAAAAATTTTGAACTACCAACTTTTACTATTGAAGAAAAAGAAGCCGCATTTGATCAAATTGAAATATTAGGCTTCCCGTTGTGCAACCCTTTCGAATTATTAGCAGAGATTCCAGCATGTAAAAATCTTGCAAAACATAAAATAAATTATGTCAATCGACAATTCGAAATACTTGGCTATCTCGTCACTGTAAAAAGTACAACAACTGTAAATAAAGATCGAATGCAATTCGGCACCTTTCTAGATCAAGAAGGCCATTGGATAGATACCGTTCATTTTCCCCCAGTAGCCGCACGATATCCTTTTCGCGGAAGAGGAATCTATAAATTACGAGGTAAAATTTCCGAAGAATTTGGCTTCCTAACCTTAGAAGTTTCTTATGTAGAGCGATTGGCATACATGGAAGACCCAAGATTTGCATTAGAAGGAAGAGAGCAAAGAAAAGCCGCGAACATCGTATTTCAAAAGAAGAAAGAACCCCGAGGGTAAATTTATCTTATTCGCATTCTATTCGCAAAGAGGTCAGGAGACCTTTGGCTCGGCGGAAAATCGCAAGAGCAATATACCACTGGAGTGACCAGTCTTCTGACCGTTTCATGATGCTCCAATTATCAAATTGTTAATGAGGGTTAAGTATATAATAAATAAGAAAACAATTGCAATGAGAATATCTTTTATCAAGTATGTTTAATAAATAAAAACCAAATAAAATAAAAATGAAAACGCACATTTTAGCACTGGCAGTAATAACCATTACAACTATAAGTTGTAAGTCGAGCTATCAAGTTGATGATTTTGATGCCGTAACAAAAGATCATGTAAGTATTGCTGTATTACCGGTGAACGTCCAATATCAAGGAAAGTATGTGCCTGAAAGTAAATCAGAAGATTTGGAAAAGGCAAAGCAAACTGATAGTAAAGCTTTTCAACAGGGAATGAGCGATGAAATTTTAAGAAGTGCTCGTACAAAAAGAAGAACAATCGACGTAAGATTGATTCCCTCAAGTACTGTTCTTTCTAAATTGAATGAAGCCGGAATAGACCCAATAAAAAGTTGGGAAATGGATGTTCAAAAATTAGCGAAATTGATTGGCGCGGATGCAGTAGTAAAAGGTAAAATTATTAAGAATCAATTCTTTTCAGATGCAGCATCGGCAGGAGCGGAAATAGGACAAATAGTATTGAGAGAAGTAACCGGAGGATCGATTTTAGGGTCTGCTGCAAATTCAATT
>CALFWO010000020.1 GCA_937928045.1 uncultured Saprospiraceae bacterium
TTTAGACTTCTTCCGCAGGTCTTCAATGTTCTTTCTTAATTGATTTTCTGTTTCTCGTTCTCTGGTAATGTCTTTAACAATTGATAGAAAAAACTTGATTGAACCGTCTTCATTCAAGATTTCCGAAACCGAAACTGAAGCCCAAATAGACCTTCCATTGTTGTTCACATATCTTTTCTGAATGTGATAACTATCCGAATCTGCATCATGAAGTTCGGACAAAAGTTTATCTTCTTTGCTAAAGTCTTCAGGGTGAGTAAGGCTTTGATAATGTGCTCCAATAATCTCTGATTCTGGAGCTCCAATCATTTCAGCAAATTTCTTGTTGATTTTAAGATATCTGCCATTTGGCGAAGTGAAATTGATACCTACTGGAGAATTGTCAAAAATACTTTCTAAAAGCATAAGACTATGCTTTAATCGCTGTTCTGTAACCTTCTTTTCTGTGATGTCTTCTACGACGGCAATTATAGTCTGAAGTGTTCCATCTTCATTAAAGGATCCCGAAAAATGAACATTCGCTAATAAAACATGTCCACTTTTAGAAATATACCTTTTCTCAAAAACTCCAAAATCCTTTTCACGTGATTTAATGGCTTTCAAAGTATCAACATGCACTTTTTTATCTTCAGGATGAGAGATGTCATCTTTATTCAAACATTGTAATTCATCTTTGGAATATCCAATCCAGTTGCAAAATGCTTGGTTTGCAATCAAGGAACCATCTGGTTTACTTGTTACAACTCCCAATGGACAAGAATCATAAATGTTTTTAAATCTTCGCATCCACTTTTCCGAACGAGCATTTCTTGCTTCTTCATTAGAAATATCTGTCCAGGACATTCCTACTAACAGTTGTTCCTCTTTTTGATGTGAAACAAAACTTACTAAGTAACATTGTTCATTTTCTTTAAAGAAAACTTTCTTTGAAGTCGGAATTTTGTTTTCCTTAATTTGGTTCCAAAGTTCCGAGTAATTGATATTTGACTCTGGTAAATTACACAAGAATGACTCCGCTGTCATCGTTACATTCAACTTAAAATCCGGTGATATTTTTTCCACCAAATGAGTCAGTACCACTTTATTTGTTTCAGTGTTAAATACAAATAGTGGATTCGGATTGAAATGTGAAAAAGACTCAGAAGTAGCATTAAATGCAACACCAGAGGGCATTTTCGTTTGTGAAAGGACAGAATTTCGCATACTAATAGGTTGAATTCGAATTTGTTGGGTTCGGCGTATTCTGTGCGTACTTATGATATAACTGAATCAAAACCCTTGCCATTCACGAATTCAAGGTGATGAAACCCTTAAATTTGCTGGGCTCTGTTAAAATTTTTATAATTTTACATACGAATTATACGTAATGCGGCTCTAAGCTCATTTCTATATAATTCAAGCACTTTGACACACGAAATCCATAACATGACATTCCGAATCAGTTCTGTCTTCACACTAGCTTTACTATTTGTTTTTGGGGCTGCATATTCTCAAAAAACTGCCTATTTCACAGATGGCGATCGCCATTACCAGCGGGGTATGGATTTTTATAGCCGCGCAATCTATCCTCAAGCGAAAAGGGAATTCGAAAAAGCAATAGCTCAATTAGAACCTGCTAATGAACCGCAGGCAGAATTATTAACTACTAAAGCCAAATTGCAAGTGGCCAAATGTGCAGTTCGAATGAACTATCCTGATGGCGAAAAAATGGTTTTGGATTTTGCTAGAAGACTTGATCCCGATCCTTCCGCAGCAGAAGCTATTCTCGAAATTGGTAATTATTATTTTGATAACGGCGATTATCACAAGGCCATAGATTTATTAGCTAAAATAAATTTGAGCAATCTTAATAAATCTCAACGCACTGAGATTCAATTTAAATATGGATATAGTCTTTTTGTTAGAAAAAAATTCAAAGAAGCATTGGGAGCTTTCAGTAGCATAAAAGATGAGCCAGGTGATTATTATAATTCTTCGAATTACTACTATGGTATGTGTTTGTTTTTTGATGGCAACTACGATCAAGCAGCTAGAGCCTTTCAAAAAGTGGGGCAAGATCCTCGATATGGACCTTACATTCCCTATTACTTAGCCCAAATTTACTTTGCTCAAGAAAAATATGACGATGTAATCGATTTCGCTAAAGAGAAAGCTAAAAACAAGAGTTACAAAAAAAGGGCGGAATTAAACCAACTCGTTGGACAGTCTTATTTTGAAAAAGGAGAATTCGCCTCAGCAGAACCATACTTGGAATACTACGCCGAACATGGTAGAAATCAAAGACCAGAAGATTTTTACCAACTAGCCTACGTTCAATACAAAGCTGGCAAGTACGAACAAGCCGCAAAAAACTTCGAGCAACTCGGACAGAGTGAATCGGCGATTGGTCAATCGGCAATGTATTCTCTTGGAGATTGCAGAATAAAATTAGATGATAAATCAGCAGCTAGAAATGCTTTTAAAATTGCAAGCAAACTGGATTTTGACAAAGACATCAAAATGGAATCCACTTACAACTACGCCAAGCTATCTTATGACCTAAACTTTGACAGAGAAGCAGTAACTGCACTACAAGCTTTTCCTCCTGATTCTCCCTATTATCGAGAATCTCAAGAAATGCTTGGAGAATTATTTTTAAACACCAGGGATTACGAAAAAGCCATTTCTACTTTGGAAAAAATGCCAAACAAGACTCCGAAGCTTAAAGAGACTTATCAATTGGTATTGTACAACAGAGCTGTTCAATTGATGAAAGGTGGAAATGCTGCTACGGCTAAAAAATATTTCCAAAAGTCACTTGAATCACCGATAGATTTAAGATCAAAAGCCTTGGCTACTTATTGGCTTGGAGATTTAGCTCATCGTGCGAAGGACTATCAAACTAGCAAAGTTAAATTGGAAAATTTCATAGCTCAGGCGAAAACTTTGAACAGATTGCCAGATGAAGCCAGTATCCACACGGCGAACTACACTATGGGTTACAATTACATTAGATTGAATGACTTTCCAGCAGCTTTAGGATATTTTCAAGCAACTGTGAGTGGAATAAAAAAAGACGCCGCATTCATAGACAATCAAATTGTGAACCAACAAATATTAGGCGATGCTACAATGCGTGCCGGAGATTGTCACTTCAAACGAAACAAGTACAGAGAAGCCATTCGGTTTTACGACGATGCCATTAAATATAAGTACAAAGGATTTACCTATGCTATTTATCAAAAAGCAATGATCCAAGGTTTGGAAGGAAAGCTGACAAATAAAATTGTCGAGCTTGAAAGAATTACTTCGCAGTATCCTAACTCTGAATATGCGGATCAGGCCTTGTTAGCCATGGGAACAACTTATTTAGAATTAGGGAATCCCGATTTAGCATCTAAGTCTTTGAAAAAATTGGTAAACAATTATAAGGCTTCTAATTTACAAAACGGAGCATTACTCCAATTAGGACTCATTGCGTACAATGAAGGAAATCAAGCCAAAGCCATTGATTATTACAAAAGAATTTTCATCAATAATCCGGAACCTAAAGATGCACAATCTGCACTCACTGCTTTAGAGGAAATCTATGTTGATGATATGGGAAGGCCCGATGATTATTTTTCATTCTTAGAGACCATTCCCGGATATGACATTAAGGATGATGAAAAAGAATCAATCAATTTTAAGACAGCAGAAATTCAGTATGAAAATGGCAATTATGAAAAAGCTACAGAATTATACACTGCTTATTTGAGGAAATATCCGAACAGTAAAAATTCTATGGTGGCTCATTATCATAGAGCAGAATCATTTACAATTGTAAAGGCTTATAACAAAGCATTACTCGACTACGAATGGATTATTCAAAAAGGGCAATCTAAATATTTCGCAAAAGCATTACGCAATGGAGCATTAATCGCATACAATGATTCTCAAGACTTTGAAAAAGCTTATAACTATTATTCCCAACTTGAGGGAATTGCTGAAGACGAGGGAGATCGATTCGAAGCACAACTAGGAGCTTTGCGTTCTGCGTATCGCGCTGGAAATTCTAGTGCTGTTAAATCTTTAGCGCAAGCGGTTACTCAAAATTCCAATGCCACACAAGAGCATCGAGCAGCGGCTTATTTTTACTTGGCTAAAGTTGCCTATGATGTTAAAGACTTTGCTAATGCTAAAAATGCTTTCGAACAAGTCACAAAACTAACGAGTAATGAATCTTCAGCCGAGTCAAGATATTCAATTGGCTATATTTATTATTTAGAAAGAGACTTAGCTCAAGCTGAACAAATATGTCTTTCGGCCAACAAACTCAGTTCAAATTATCCATACTGGGTAGCTAAGTCAATTATTTTGTTGGCTGATGTTTACGCAGAAAGAGGAAATTATCTCAACGCGCAATTATCTTTAGAAACATTAATTGAAAATTATGATGACGATCAGGAATTAGTAAATGAAGCAAAAACTAAACTAGTGGCTTTGCAAAATAAAACTGCTATTAGCAACCGAATTATTGCTCCGGACCGCCCAGATGAATCTGAATTAGAAATTGAAAATGAAGAACAGCAAGACAACAATTAGTTGCTAAGCAAACTTCTCTTTCTAATCAGTTTTAAAACATTATTATGAAACAGTTTTCAATATTTTCGCTCTTACTTTTTATTCCTTTCCTTGCCCTTTGTCAGCCTGGTCCTGGGAATGGCAATTTGGAAAGTGATGAGATTCAAGTTTTCAATGATTTCAATGCCACGTTAGCAGAAGCTACTAGAGTTGAAATCCTTCCGTCATTACCTAAGATTGTCGAAGGCGATAAAAATTTAGTTTATCAAATTCCAAGTAAAAAAATCACTCTGGAGTACTTGCCTCCAAAGTTAAGACCACTTGGAGCAAAGAAACAAGAACCAGATCCTGGTTATAATGGATATGCAAAATTGGGATATGGCTTTCCAAATTCTCCATATGGTGAACTTGGCTATGAATATGTCAACGCAGAAAAATTCAGAGTAGGTGGTGAATTAAAGCACCACTCTGCTAACAATAAAAAAATTGAAAATCAAAAGTTCAGTAACACCTCAGGTGCTTTGAATGGGGCTTATTTCCTTTATAATGATCATACCGTCGAGGGAAATCTTGGATACAGTAATGATCAAGTTTTTTTTTATGGCTATGATCCCGAAGTAAGTTCTTTTACCGCTGACCAAGTTCGACAGTCTTTCAATAACTTTAATTTCGGAGCAAAGTTTTTTAATAGTTCTGAAAACAGATCGGCTATCAATTACCAAGCAGGATTAGATTTTTATACATTGTCAGACAATTATGCTACCACAGAAACGGGAGTTGATTTAAAAGCTACAGGAACAAAATGGTTCGGAGAAAAACATCCCTTGAATGTGACGTTAAGAACTGATTTTTCAAGCTTCAGAGACAACGGTAAGCAAAGTCTCAACAATTTTTTCCTTCAGCCTAACTTCACTTATCACGCTAAAAAATTTAAAATTAAAGCTGGTGTGAATTTAGCTTCTAGCGATGACCAGTTTTTCTTTTTTCCTGATGCAGAAGCCAGCGTTAATATTATTGGTAATACCATCTCCGTTTTTGCAGGAGCCTCTGGAGATCTCAGCAAGAATAATTTAAGATCATTAAGTCAATACAATCCATTTATTTCAACTTTTGAAAGACTCGAAGTAAGGAATTCGTCAACCAGAAATTACTATGGTGGCGTAAGAGGTAATCTAAAGACTATTAACTACCAAGCACAAATTGGTTTAAATCAGGTTGGTGATCTGGCACTTTTCATTACTGACCCAATGGATAGTCTTAGATTCATGACCATATACGATTCGGCTCAAATTTTTCAAATAAAGGGAACCATTGAAGCGAAAATTGGCGAGAATCTAGACGTTACTTTAACAGCCGCTCAAAATATCTATGAAACCAGCACAGAGGAAGAAGCATTTGGTCTGCCCAACTTTGAGGCCACCTTAGGTCTACGGTATAAAATGATGGGCGATAAATTACATCTTAATGCAAACATATTTTCTCAAAGTGGTAATTGGATAAAAGATGAAGATACTATCACTGATCGACTCGCAGGTGTCTTTGATATAAGCCTGGGTGGAGAGTATTACTTCATGAAAAACTTGGGAGTATTTGCTCGAGTAAATAACATTCTTGGAGATCAGCGACAGAGATGGTTCCGCTACCCCACTTATGGCATAAATGTATTAGGTGGAATAACTGCTAGGTTCTAGTATTAGGAAAGCCAAAAGGTAACTATGCCCATTAAAAATTCGTATAGCTTAACAAGCTAAATTCGATTGTATGGGTAATTTCATGTACATCTTGCTTCCGTTGAACATTCTGTTTTGCTTCTATTGTGCATATAGATTGTTTTTAAACTCGGATAAAAAATCGGGTTTTACTCCTTTAACAGCTGTTTTTTTGACTAACGGTTTGTGTGCCTATCTTGAGTTTCAAATAATTAACGTTGTCCATCCAGAGACCATACGAGTATACGCTTTGAATCATCTGGTTACTGTTGTTTGGATCATATACTTTGCAATTATCGGAAGTATTTCATTTGGATTATCGGATAAAAAACAAAGTTGGTTAATTAAGTCCCTAAATTTAATTGCTACGCTTCCTATTATCTTCCTTTCCTACACGTTCATTGTCCAAAAAAATTTAACTCATGTAAACTTGGCCTACATCAAAGGGCAATGGTTATACAATCTGGACTTTTCTAACCCAGTGGGTTTTATTTTCATAACCTTTATTTGTACTGGTTTGATCATTATAGGTAGTTTCTATTGGAAACGATTTTATAAATTAAAAAAGGAAAATAAAAAGTTAAGAATCATAATTTTTGGCCTTATCCAAACATTCTCTGCAATTATTGCTGTTTTCTTCTTTTTGGTGCAATCCAAAGATAATTTAACTCCGTTTTTTGCATCACCAATAATTTCGGTAAATGCTGTATTTATTACATGGATATTTATGGATTTCCAGCTAGCAAAAATTAGTACAAATATTGCTTATAATGACATACTTAACTCCATGTCAAACATTTTGATTCTAACTAATCAGCAATTTGAAATTGAACACATCAACAAAGAAGGAATAAAGATTTTCAATCTTACTAAGGAAGAAATTTTTCGCACTCCGTTTCACAAGTTAATTAGAAAACTTAAAGCTAAAAACTGGCAATCAATTGCTGAAATAATAAGAAATGGCTCAAAATCCAAAGAGGACAGCGCAATAGTTGAGATTATAGTAAAGGGTAAAAATTACTTTATTAACGTCAACATCAAGCCGTACTACAGCAATGGGAATAAACTTGTTGGGTACATATTTCTGGGCAATAACGTGACTGAATTGAATGAACAAAAATTGGAAATTCAAAAACACACAAAAGTTCTGGAAAGAACAAATATTGAATTAGAGCGATTCGCTTACATTGCATCTCATGACTTAAAAACACCACTCCGATCAGTGGTGAGCTTTTTAGATCTGATAGAAAGAAAAATGGTGAAATATGAAGACAAAGACCTAAAAGAGTTTGTATACATGGCTAGACAAGGAGCAACACAAATGCACCACTTAATTAAGGATATTTTAGAGTTTAGCAAGGTTGGAAAAACGGCCATGACATTAGAATCAATAGATCTTAATGAAACTTTAATGAATATATGTCATCAATTACAACCCAAAATTTCTGATAAAAAGGGCGTTCTTCAGGTATCACATCTTCCTTTGATTCGAGCAGAAAAAACACACATGCTTCAATTGTTTACTAACCTAATTGAAAATGGTTTTAAATACAATGAACATGATTTACCTCAGGTAAAAATAAACCATCGTTTTGAAAACAATAGACACATTTTTGCCATCTCTGACAATGGAATTGGTGTTGAAAAAAGATACTTTGATCAAATATTTGAAATGTTTAAAAGGCTTCATACGAATCCAAATCACGAGGGATCCGGAATAGGTTTAAGTATTTGCAAAAAAATAGTCGATTTCTACCAGGGTGAAATCTGGTTAGAATCAAAACCTAATGAAGGTACAACATTCTTTTTCACCTTAGCTGAAGAAGAAGAGTTAGCAGTATAAATCGTATCTTGCGACCATGATGCTGGTTTGTTATAACGGTGATTGGATTCCTCAAAAGGATATCAATATTCAGATTTTTAATCGGGCTTTTAAATATGGAGATTCATTGTTCGAGTCTTTTGTAGTCAAAAAAAATACTTGGATATTTCTCGAAGATCATTTCCAGAGACTATACAAAGGGGCTCAATATTTAGGTTATAAAATTCCACATAATTTTCAAAAACAATTAGAGCAAGTTGTCAATACCTTTCCTTCCGAATCTATGAATGGTCATGGCCGTTTAATGCTATTTAGAAATGGTAAAGGAAAATATACTCCAGAGAACAATACAATTTCTTGGCTAATTGAATTTACCCCTTCTTCTACCCCTTTCTATATAGAACACTCCAAAGGACTTACAATTGATCTCTGCGAAAATATAGTCTTGCTACCAACTGTAATGGGTAACTATAAAACTGGCAGTGCGGCACAATATGTAATCGCGAGTAATGAAAAGGTCAATAAGAAAATGGACGACTTACTCCTTCAAGGACCTGCAAAAAATATAGTTGAAACAACCAACGCCAATATTTTCATTCGTAAGGAAAATCAGATATATACCCCGCCTTTATCTCAAGGCTGTCTCTCAGGAATCATTCGAAAGAAATTGATTGATCTTGTCAAGCAAGAATCTAAATATGAACTGCGATTAGAACCTCTAGCTATTGAAGATATCCATAACGCTGACGAAATATGGTTAACCAATGTAAGTCTTGGAATTCGTTGGGTTCAAAAGTTTAGAAATAGTAACTTTGCTAGGACTGATTATTCATTCTGGATTCAAAAGCTCAATGGTTTAGTATTGAGTCAAATAAAAGAAATCAATGTTTAAAAAAATATTAGTTGCCAACCGAGGCGAAATAGCATTAAGAGTAATAAGATCACTAAATAAAATGGGAATTGCTTCCGTAGCCGTTTATTCATCTGCTGATAGGAATGCTCCTCATGTATTAGCTGCTGACGAGGCGATTCTTCTTGGTCCACCTCCTTCCTCCGAATCCTATCTGAATGCCAACAAAATAATTAAAGAGGCGCTAGCGCTCGGAGTTGATGGAATTCATCCTGGATATGGATTCTTAAGCGAAAATGCGGTATTTGCTCAAGCAGTTACCGATGCCGGAATAACCTTTATCGGTCCTTCTCCAGCCGCAATGCGCGTAATGGGATCTAAGCTAGATGCCAAAGCCGCTGTGAGTGGCTATGACATTCCAATGGTTCCTGGAATTGACAGAGCTGTTGATGATCCTAAAGAAGCTGAAGAAATTGCAAAGAAAATAGGCTTTCCAATTCTTATCAAAGCCTCTGCAGGTGGTGGTGGAAAAGGTATGAGAATAGTTGAAAAAGTAGAAGAACTCGCTAGCCAGATGGAACGTGCTATGAGTGAAGCGAAATCATCCTTTGGTGATGAATCTGTTTTTATTGAAAAGTATATAGCCTCTCCAAGGCACATTGAAATTCAAATTGTGGCCGATAACCATGGCAATATTGTTCATTTGTTCGAAAGAGAATGTTCTGTTCAAAGAAGGCATCAGAAAGTAATAGAAGAAGCCCCTTCTATTGTTTTGGATAATGACACAAGAATGGCCATGGGTGCAGCAGCAGTAAGAGTTGCAAAAGCTTGTGATTATTCCGGCGCTGGAACTGTAGAGTTTTTGCTAGATGCTGATAAGAAGTTCTACTTTTTGGAAATGAACACCCGTTTGCAAGTGGAACATCCGGTGACAGAATTAATTTGTCAAGTAGACCTAGTAGAAACCCAGATCAGAGTTGCAGATGGCCAACCATTGCCTTTCAAGCAAGAAGATCTTTCTATTACTGGTCATGCTATGGAGTTGCGAGTCTATGCTGAGGATCCTGAAAATGACTTTTTACCTTCAGTAGGAACGCTAGAAATTTATAAACCGCCAGTTGCTGATTATATTCGATTGGATGATGGATTCAAGCAAGGAATGGATATTCCCATTTATTACGATCCGATGATTGGAAAACTAATCGTTCATGGTAACAGTCGTGATCAGGCAATTACTCGGCTTGCAGAGGCTATTGAAAACTTTGAAATCAAAGGCGTTGCCACTACTCTTCCATTTGGTAAATTTGTATTGAATCACGAAGCTTTTGTTTCTGGAAACTTTGATACACACTTTGTGAAGAATTATTACAAAGAAGAAACGATAAAAGAAGCTCGCAAAGAAGGTGCTGAAATGGCCGCTTCACTTGCGCAAAACATATTCAAAGCAAACAAAAAGATGATTAAAATTAATAATCATATTGACCACTCTTGGAAAAAAAGATCAGCTGAATAATCGAAAATAATTAAGGAAAAACAGTGTTGAATCCTCTGACTGTTACGGCTGTTCCCCACATAAACATTGAGAATTCTTCATTGGCCGGTTCAATCAGGAGTTTGACTTTTTTCCCTTCATATTTAAGTTGGTTGGGAAAATTAATTGGTCTTATTTCTTCGCCAGCGTCTGTGACAACGCCATAAAATCCTGGGCCTAAATCAACTTGCTTAACTGTTCCTGTAATCCAACGCATGGAATTTATTTTAAGGTTACTATTTGCTGAATAGTATCAGCTAATTTTGTGATTTGTCGACTTTGCTTATCTATTACCACTTGAAGTTTATTGATGTCATCCCTTAAGTTATTTTGCAAATTTCCAGGTGCTGGTAAAAATGGAGAAATCTTCGCTCTGACATACCAAATCTCTCGAATATCGCCTATTGGAATATCATATGGGTCATAAAAATTGTTATCTGAAATCAAATGTAGGTTCTTGGATTCAGGAATTCTATTAATTGCTCGCTTTAACAAAATATCACCCCGAGTAACAACAACGTAAACATAATTATCTTTAATAGAGGTCTCCCAATTTTCAGGTTCAATAAAACTGCAGACTACTTTATCTCCTTCGAATAGCGTTGGTTCCATACTATCTCCAGCAACATCAAAAGAACGATGAGTCCCACTTTTGTACTTATAATCCGGAAGCGTAAAAGTTGGCAATTCTTGAATAAAAGTAGGATCACTAAATTCGCCAGCATATCCAGCATGCGCCGGAACAGGTACATGAACAATTCGCTCCTCTTCTTCTTTATCGGCAACGATTGTCAATACTCGAAAAGAGTTATTGCCTTCCTCACTCATGAACATTGGTCCTTCACCAGTATAAACATAAACCGGATTAATCTTATAGGACTCCACTGCTTTTCTTAATAATTCAATCGTTACATCTCGTCTACCTTTAAGAATTTCGGACAAACTTTGAGGCAGATACTCCAATTTTAAAGCAAATTGCCGACTACTTCGAATGGTACCTACCTCTCTTAATTTATTGTGACATTTAATAAAGCGTTGGGTCACGATGCTGTTTGACATGGCAAAATTTTGAATTGGCGAAAATAATAGACTTATCCACAATTTGCGAATTAATTGGAATAAATTACTAAATAAGTTACAAATATTCTAAATGTAACTCCCATTTATTTTCCCGACCTAAAGAAATTTTAAGCACATCTACCTACATCGCGTCTGCAATTTTACAGAAATCTTCAGCCTTCAAACTAGCTCCACCAACCAATCCGCCATCAACGTCAGGTTGAGAAAAAAGTGCACTTGCATTTTGAGGCTTTACCGACCCACCATAAAGAATTGAACAATTTTCTGCGACTGCTTTGGAGTACTTTGAAGCAATTAGTTTTCTTAAAGAAGCGTGCATATTTTGCGCTTGTTCTGGACTTGCGGTTTCTCCAGTTCCAATAGCCCAAATGGGTTCATAGGCAATCACTACTTTTCCGAATTCTTTGGCTGAAAGGTGGAACAATGACTGCGCAATTTGATTAGCAACATAATCATTCTGCATTCCTGATTGACGAATCGCCAAAGATTCACCACAACAAAATATTGGTTTAAGTCCATGTGCTAAAACTTGGTCAACTTTTGCCTTAAGCATTTCACTACTCTCCGCGAAATAAGCTCTTCTTTCCGAGTGACCAAGAATGACATAATCCACTTTAATTGACTTCAACATGGGAACCGAAAGTTCCCCAGTATAAGCCCCACTATCTTCTGAATGGCAATTTTGAGCTGCACAATAAAGATATTTAGAATCAGATAATAAGTCCGCCACTGACTTCAAGTGAATGGCAGGAGGAGCCATGATTACTAATTTATCCGAAGCACTACTTGCTGCGGCTCTAACCTTTTTCGCCAACTTAATTCCAGATTGATAATCCAGGTTCATTTTCCAATTTCCTGCTACAATTTTTTTCCTTGTCATTATAAGAGCCTTGTTCTAGTGATTAATAATGTGAGTTCTGTTTTACACTTTTTAAAAGCAACCTTAGGCTACTAAACGCTTTTCAAAAGTAGATCGGATAGGAGTTCCAAAAGTAAAAATATGCAGCTAATTTTGCATGTGATTCGAAAACAAATTTAAAGACAAGTCAGAATATCTACTGAATATGAAATTTGGAAAAGTAGACCATCCAGAAAAAATTGATTTTAAATTCCCGGAAGTTCCAGCTTCAACATTTCAATTTTTGAGTCAACTGCCTAAATCTGAAAGCCCTGCTTCGCTTTACCTTGGTGCCACAGGTTGGTCTATGCGCGAATGGCATGGAACTGTATATCCGAAAAGCTGTAAGTCCTCGGATTATCTAAAGTTTTATTCTGACCAATTCAATACCATAGAATTCAATACGACGCACTATCGAATTCCTACCCCCGCAACTGTTGAAAAATGGTATCAAAATGCAGCCGATGATTTCAAATTTTGTCCAAAGCTTCCTCAAACCGTCAGTCATCGAAATGATCTCGGTATAACTTCCGGACAGTTGGATCAGTTTATTGATGCTATGTTAGGCTTCAAAGAAAAAATGGGCTGTTGTTTTATGCAGCTGCCGCCTTACTTTGGACCAGATCGAAGCGACCTATTGAATAAATTCATGGATCAATGGCCTACGGATGGAATTTCTTTAGCAATAGAATTTAGACATCCAGATTGGTTTAAAACTGTTAGCGGTAAAGCAATCTTTGGAGATATGAGAAAGAAAGGAATCGGAGCAGTAATTACTGACGTATCAGGCCGAAGAGATGTCCTTCATTTGGAGCTTACTGCAGCCTTTACAATGATAAGATTCGTAGGAAACGGGCTGATTTCCAGCGACATAAGTCGTATGAATGCATGGGTAACTTTACTAGCCGATTGGAAAACAAAAGGACTAAATGAACTCTATTTTTTTCCCCACCAACCTGACAACCTATTGGCCCCAGAAGCCACAGTAGCAATTGCTAAAGCATTCAACGCCAAATCTTTTCAATACCGATATCCAAATTTAACATTGCACAATTCAGGGGAACAGATGAATCTATTCTAAAAAGATAATTTCAGACCATTATAATCTCGAAGCAAATTACATATCTTGCCCAAAATTATTTAGTGCATAAGATTCATCAAATAGCGGTGTATGCCGCATCGAGTGAGTTGGTTCCTCAGAGTTACTTTGAAGCGACCAAAGTAGTTGGAAAAGTCCTGGCAGCAGCAGATATAAAAGTTGTATATGGCGGTGGGGGTTCAGGTCTAATGGGAGCATTAGCTGATAGCGTTCTTGAAAACAATGGGAAAATAAAAGGGATCATTCCAGATTTCATGATTGAGGTTGAATGGCAGCATCAATCATTGACAGAGCTGGAAGTAGTCGAAACCATGTCTATTCGTAAAATGAAGTTCCTAGAGGGGACCGATGCAGTTTTAGCTTTACCAGGTGGTACCGGAACTCTTGAAGAATTACTTGAAGTGATTACACTTAAGCGACTGGGAAAGTATACCGGACGAATCATAATCTTGAATAAAGATGGCTATTATGATCCTTTGTTAGCAATGTTGGACAAATGTATCAGTGAATCCTTTATGAGCCCTGATCATCGCAATATTTGGGATGTTATTAACGAACCTTTGAAGTTATTATCAGTATTAAATAATGGAGAAAATTGGAATGTAACCCACATCAGAGAAGCAAAGTTAAAACGCTGATTTTCTGTTGAAAATCTCTAGAAAGAAGCATGAAGAAGATTGTGATTGAAGATAATGGAATTAATTACCAAGAAGGAGGACCTCTTCTAGATCGAGACTTAAGTTGGCTTTCGTTCAATTATCGGGTGCTCCAAGAAGCAATGGATGTTTCAAACCCACTGTTTGAACGAATAAAGTTCTTGGCCATTTATTCCAACAATCTGGAAGAATATTTTCGGGTCCGTGTGAGTCACCATAGGAATCTTGTTCGACTTGGTAAGAAAACCAAAAAGAAACTGGATTATGACCCAGAAACCACGCTTAAACAAATTCTAAAGACTGTAAATAGTCAGCAAGAGGAATTCTCAGATATATTTGCTAATCACATTATTCCGGAGTTAGAGCTGCAGAATATCAATATTCTTCACTATTCAGATCTTGATGAAAGCCAAATCACTTTTATAGAAGATTATTTTAATGACAACATGTTGCCGTTTGTGCAGCCTGTACTTTTAGTCCAAGACAGAATTAGACCTTTCCTAAACAATGGTGCCATTTATTTGGCTATGATTCTTCGTCCAAAAGGCGGATCTTCCGAAAGGAATCAATACGCATTGATAAAAATTCCATCTGATCACTTGCCTCGATTTATCAGTCTTCCAGCCCCAAAAGGCCAGCATGACATAATATTCTTAGATGACATTGTTCGCTATTCTGCAAGTTGGCTATTCCCAGGTTATAACATAATCGACTCGTTTTCAATAAAATTGACCAGAGATGCTGAATTATACATTGAAGATGAGTTTAGTGGAGATTTGATTTCAAAAATCCGTAAAAGTCTTTCAAAAAGATCTGTTGGACCGGCATCGAGATTTGTGTATGATCGTGAAATGCCCAATGGATTAAGGCAATTTCTAGTAAAAAATCTAGCGTTGGACGATTCTGATTTACTTCCTGAAGGTCGCTACCACAACAACGCAGACTTTTTCTCCTTCCCTGACTTTGGAATGACCCATCACAAAAGTACGCCCCTACCCCCACTACCTTATAAAAAGTTAGAAAAGGCAAAAAATATATTTGAAGCAATAGCTAAAAAGGACCATTTAATCAATGTACCATTTCATTCCTATGAATCTACCATACGTCTTTTCGAAGAGGCGGCAAATGATCCTAAGGTAACTCATATAAAAGTTGTTCAGTATCGAGTCGCTAAAAAGTCCAGAATAATGGATGCTTTAGTTGAGGCATTAAATGCAGGTAAGCAAGTGACTTTGTTTATCGAAGTTAAAGCAAGGTTTGATGAAGCAGCAAATTTGAAATGGGGAGAAAAGTTGGAGAAAGCTGGAGCCAAGATTCATTACTCTATTCCAGGAATTAAAGTACATTCTAAGCTTGCCATATTTCATCGTCGCGAAAAAGGAAAGGTCAAATTATATGCGTACCTCAGTACAGGTAATTTCCACGAAGACACGGCAAAAGTCTATACGGACTTAAGTCTTTTTACTACTGACGAGCGATTGACAAAGGAAGCTTCCCGGGTATTTAGTTATTTAAGTAATTTTAAAGAACCGTCCTCCAAGTTCAAGCACTTATTGGTGGGCCAATTTAATCTTCGGACGGGATTAAAGAATCTCATCGATTTTGAAATAAACCAAGCAAAAAAAGGAAACAAAGCTTCGATTTTCCTCAAAATGAATAGTTTGCAGGATAAGAAAATGATTAACCAACTTTACAAAGCTTCTCAAGCTGGTGTGGAGGTCAAGCTCATTATTCGAGGAATTTGCTGCTTAATTCCAGAAGTGAAAGGATTCAGTGAAAACATAGAAGCCATTAGCATTGTGGATCGATTTCTCGAACACAGTCGCGTGTTTATTTTTCATAATAAAGGTAATGAAAAGATTTTTCTTTCTTCCGCAGATTGGATGACAAGAAACTTGAGTCATCGAGTTGAAACAGCCTTTCCGATATATGATCCAGGAATTAGAAAACAGATTAAAGAATTGATGAGAATCCAGCTTCAGGACAATGTAAAAGCAAGAACTCTTGATAATGAAGGACTGAATCAGTATCGACAAGGCCTTAACGATGTTCCGAACAGATCGCAGATGGAAACCTACTTTTATTTTAAAAGACTTCCTGCTTCAAAATAATCCTTGACGGGTGTTTTTTTCAATATTTGTTAATAATCCAAAAATTACCAGAATTGGGTTAGTTTCATACAGCAAGGCAAGCATAGATCATGTATAACTTGTTTAAAACGTTAGAAGTATACATGAGATAAATACCTTAGGTATTCTACGCGCAAAGTTGAAGATGTTATAATTCGCTTTTTGAGCAATTCTTACTTTCAAATTATGCTTGGTTAGCTTGAATCTTCCCTTAAAATGTCTTAATCTTGCATGTAGCGAACGATCATAAAGAACTCTCTAGACTTACCATAGCTTCCATTTCCAACCAAAGTCTCATTTGAGACAATAAACAATTATTTTACACCAAAACGTACCTCCCGTACCTTGCTATGGATTTACAGTTTTTTTGGAACATTCTTGCTCGTAGAAAATGGTTGATTTTAGCTGTAATGGCTATCACATCAATCGCTGCATTCTATTTTGTTAGCAGGTTGGATCCAGTCTACAAATCAGATGCCCAGTTTACAACTGGTATTATTGACTTTAAGGGATTGACACCAGACGAAGATAATTTTTATCTGCAGAAATTCTCGGTAGAAATCTCATTCGGAAACTTGATGGAGTTGATGAAATCTCAAAAGAATTTGAGACAGCTCTCTTATCGCCTATTGGCGCATGATCTTGATTCTGAATATCCGTTTAGAACACCAGACGCAGAAGTCTTTGAAAAATTCAGCTTTACACCTGAAGAAAAGGCGGAGTTGGTTCAAGTAATGAAGACTAATTCAGAAACACTGAACTTTAAGATAGCCGACACACGAATGCAATCTCTCTATAATGATTTTGCAAAGGCTTATGGTTATGATATAAAAGGATTGAAAGAATATAATCTTGCTATTGAAAGAATCAATGATACTGATAGAATTAGAATTGCCTGCGAAACTGAAAATCCTGAATTGAGTTATTTTATCGTAGAAAATTTCACAGCAGACTTTTTGGAATATTATGACGATCTACAAAAAGAAGAAGATAATGATCAAGTAAAATTGTTAAAAGAAGCTGTAGCAGAAAAATATAAAGCACAATTGTCTAAGAAGTCAGAATTAGATGCTTACAGAAGAGGAAAAAATCTCGTCAATTTGACCTCGCAACAACAAGCTTTAGTAACACAGCGAACAGAATATGAATTGCAGCGTCAGACTTCATTTGAAAAGATCAATCCGCTGAGAGCAAGTATTGAAGATTTGGATAGACAATTAGCACAGATAGATCGAAACTCTACTGGATATGCAGATGAAAAAATGTCTGAGAATCGTGCGCTATTAAACTTAAACAATAGGCTAGACAGGCTAGAAGAGGAATATGCTGCGAGCAATTTTAAGGACAAAAAAATTGAAACGCAGATTGCGCTTTACGAAAAACAGATTCAGGAAACATTAAAGAAAATAGCTAAACTGGAGCCGTTAACAGAGAAAGATGAATTAGAGCGAACGCAAGAAACTTTCGTACAGAAAAAGAATGACTTAGAGATAGAACTTCGCCAAGCATTAGGTGCTGTTAAGACTTTGGATAAAAACATTGCGGAACTCGATCTTAGAGGAGCCGGTCTTGTAAACTCGGAGGCATTAGTAAACGGTCTAGAAGCCGAATACGAAATTCTTTTTGATGAGTACAAAGCATTGAATGAAGAACTGAGTAAAAAGTCAGTTGAATCCAAAGATGTTTCTTATCCAGTGAAGTTAGTAGAATCGGCTGAAATTGCTGATGAGCCTGAGCCAAATCACCAAACATTGCTTTCTGCATTCTCTGGACTTTTGAGTGGAATGTTATGTACAGTTTTGATTTTCTTTCTAGCATTCTTAGATCAGAGTTTGAGTAACCCTAATCAATTTGAAAAGTTTACAAACTTGGTTCCTTTGGCTTCGATAAACAAAGTGAATGATAAGAATTTGGATATCAAAAATCTTTTCAATTCGACTTCTAAAGACAATCGTCAAGAATCATTTAAAGAATCTTTGAGAAATTTGAGATATCAAATTGAATCAAGTGGAGCTCAAAAATTTCTATTAACTTCTACCAACAAAGGGGCGGGTAAAACATTCTTGCTCGTACACTTAGCCCACGTTCTAACATTGAAAAATAAGAAGGTATTATTGATTGATGCCAACTTTAAAAATAATTCATTAACGCAGATGTCAAATCAAGATTTGCAGCAAGGGTTATTGAACAGCAGATTACTTGGAGAGAATAAATTAAGTGAGGATTTTATGACTCAATCTCCAAACAATTCTAAATTCAACTTAGAGGGAGTCGATATCATTGGAAATAAAGGAACAAGCCAGTCCCCGTCGGAAGTATTTGCCGGTAAAGATTTTCATAACTTTATTACAGATTTGGGAGATCGTTATGACTACATCTTCATTGAATCTTCAGCGATGAACGACTATTCAGATACAAAGGAATTGGTTGAATATGCAGACAAAGTAGTGACTGTATTCTCAGCTGAATCAGAAGTCAAAAATGTTGACCGTGAAGCAATTGGATTCCTCCAAGGATTAGGGAATCGCTTTATGGGAGCAATTTTGAATAAGGTTGATCTGAAAAATTTAAACTAAGCAAAAACCGTGAGTGAAAAGACCCAAGCTTCTTGGCTGCGCTCTGGCGTATACAGCCTTCTTGAAAAAGGAGCGGGCTTAGTCTTTGGTCTAGGGAGTCTCTTCCTTTTAACGCGAACTTTAGAAGATGTCAATTTTGGAATTTGGATTGCTTTTGGGATAGTCAGCTCTTTTTTAGAAGTAGGAAGAGCAGGATTACAGCAAAATGGATTTGTTAAGTACTTGAGCGTTGCTAAAGATTCTAAAGAAGAAGGAGAAATTGCCACTGCTTCATTTTTCAATGCGGTAATCATTACATTAATTTCGATTTTATTGCTTTTCGTTTTTGCAGAAGCATTCGAGTATGTCTTCAAGAATAGTGAAGGACTTGCAAAGATTTTAAGAATCTACTGTATAACGACTTCAATTCTAATATTCTTTCAACAGTTCAATTTCACGCAACAAGCAAAGTTTAAATTTGAAGGTATATTCTGGAGTAATGTTACTTATAAAGGAAGTTTCTTCTTTTTTGTGCTATACTTTTTTGTAGTTAAGCAAGAACCACCTTTGGAGCAATTGGCTTGGTTTCAAGTATTTGCTGCTGTTGGAGCAGCTTTCGTTTCTTTCCTTTTCACTAAACCATTTATAAATTACTCCAAAAATTTGAGTAGAAAATGGGTGAAAATATTATTTGATTTTGGACGCTTTGGATTTGGTACGAACATGAGCACTATGCTTCATAAAAGTTTGGATAAAATAATGTTGGGAGCACTAATTAGTGCAACTATGCTTCCGTTATATGAATGGGCAGTAAGGTTAACATTGTTAATTGAAGTACCTACTTTTTCGATAGCTTCGGTAGTTTATCCAAAAAGTAGTCAGGCTATGGAAAGAGACGGTAAAGTTGGCTTAAAAAATCTCTATGAAAAATCTGTAGGGGCAATTTTAGCGATCATTCTGCCATTCGTATTTATTGTTATCCTTTTAGCCCATCCTATAATTTTCATTCTTGCTACTGAAAAATATATTGGTGCTGTTCCTATCCTAAGAGTTACTATGCTATTTGGCTTATTCATTCCTTATGCTATAATGTTTGGAACCGTCATTGATAGTATGGGAAAACCTGAGCTAAATTTCAAATTCACTTTAGGTGGATTCATACTAAACATTTTTGCGAATTATATCTGTATAACAAATTTTGGAGTTATTGGAGCTGCATATGGAACACTATTCTCATGGGCAGTATTAGTAATTTCAGGTCAGTTCGTTTTGTACAATCAGTTAGGAATTCAATGGTATAAACCATTTTCACATATTCTCCCATTTTACAAAGATGCTATCCAAAAAGGAATATTATTTATCAACGATAGCATGCAGACTAAAGAAAAAAAAGCTTGATATGTTGACAACACAGCAACTCAATGCAGGTATAGAATATGCTTCTGATAATTTCAAAAATGATCAGGCGCCACATCTACATGTAGATAAGAGAATTATAAAAAAACTATTAAATCTTGATGGAAAACAAGTTCTAGATTTTGGATGTGGCATGGGAGGAATGACCTTATGGTACGCTAATACCTGGAACTGTGAAGTATACGGATTGGATATCGATGCCAACCATATTGAAGTAGCAAAAGCTTTAAAGGATCGAAACAAAGAACAAAACGTACACTTTGAACAACGGAATATTCTGGAATCCCCGCTGGGTTCGGAACTCAAATTTGACAACATATTTATGAATGACGTTGTCGAGCATATAAATCTACCAACACTCGCTCAGCTATTCCAAAAATTACATTCGGTACTTAAACCAGATGGTCAGATATTTGTATCCTACCCTCCCTGGAAAAGTCCGCATGCTTCACATGTTTCCCATGTTGTAAAAATTCCTTGGTGCCAATTCTTACCGGACAAAATGGTTAAGAAAATGATTGCCAAAAATAATGTTCAAATCTTGGGAGATCTTGAGCCAGATCTGCTATCAGCTTATGAAAGCTTAAACAAACTAGAACACGGAGTTTTCAAAAAGCTTTTAAATGAAAATAATTGGACTATTGATTACCGCAAATCTTACTCGGCATTAAACAAGCTTCCTGGTCTTTCCAATATAAATTTTAGAATATTCCCTTTAAATTATTTAATCACTAAAGAATTTTTAATTCTTAAGAAGAAATAAAACCGACCCAAAATGGATGTAGTAATAATGACCTTATTTCGTTGGGATGCGACCTATGCTTCAATCACTCGAGCGCTGGCAAAAGAATTTGTGAAAAATCATCGCGTCTTTTATTTCAATCATCCTTTTACTTATAAGGATTTTAAAAATAAAAAGCCAGAAGATTTTAAGCCCGGTCAATACGAAATATTGAAGAAGGGTGGATACTTTCACGAGACTAGAGAAGATGGTGTTATAGTAATTACTCCACCAGTTATTTGGTCCATAAATTTTTTACCTAAAGGTAGAATATATGATATGGCCTGGAAAAGAAATAATGACTCCGCTCTAAAAGTCATGGACGAAATGGTCGCGCATTATAATATCAAAGATTTTCTTTTCTTAAACTGTTACAATCCATTTGTTCTACCAAATCTACCTGAAAGATTTGATACTAAGATTCAAGTTTATCAAAGTATTGATGATATTGAAGAATCAGAATATATGGCAAAACATGGATTGCCTTTAGAAGAAAAGGCTTGTAAGGAAGCTGACCTTGTAACGGTCACTTCTACCGAGCTACACCGATTAAAATCTCCTTTTAATAAGAACACACATTGGCTTCCTAATGCTGCAGAAATAGCTAATTTCCAAAGAGCTCGAACTCAAAAATTTGAACGTCCAGAAGCTATCAAACATATTACAAAACCAACAATCGGATTCATTGGCAATCTTGATGACCGTCGTATTGATTTTGAATTGATAAAAAAAGTAGCGGAACATCACCAAGACAAAGAAATTGTTCTGGTTGGCCCGGTGAATAGTCCAAAGTTGACTCAATTGGGAATTGATAAATTGAAGAACGTGACATTAGGAGGATCACAACCCATTACCGAACTTCCTGCATGGTTGCAATATTTTGATTGTGCAATTATTCCGTTTGAGAAAAATAGATTGACAAGATCAATTTACCCATTAAAAATAAATGAATATTTGGCTGCGGGACAAGCTGTAGTTGCCACACATTTTTCTAATGATATTGCCTCTTTCTCAGACATTATTTATTTGGCAGAAGATCATGATCAGTTCATCAAATTAATTGATCAATCCATTTCAGAAAACAGCCAAAGCCATATCGATGAAAGAGTGTCTGTCGCTTCGGAAAACACATGGGGCGCTAGAGTTAATCAACTTTTCAAATTGATAGATCAAACATTGACCAAGGAGATCGTTAGTTCTTAGTACTAGCATCAAATGACCGCGATAAAGAGAACATATAACACTGTGATCAATTGGGTAAATTCTCAATTGTTCTTGCAAAAATTGAATAATCCTTTGGGATTTATTCTTCTAACCATTGTATCTCTTATTCTTGCATATATCTTTAGCAACTTTCCATTCAAATATAGAATTTTATTAGCGGGAGGTATTGTCGGAATCCCAGTTGTAATTGGCGCTTTATTCCATCAAAGATTTGCTATTTATGTACTGTTGAGTATATCAGTTTTAGTAGAATTTTTTAGAAAATATGACATCCCTGCCGGAACAGCGTTGGATGGTCTACTTATGGTAGCACTCTTTGGTGTACTTGTGGCACAGATTAAAAATCCCAAAAAAGGATTTTCGAAAAGTCCGATAACTTGGGCCATTTGGATTTGGGTAGCCTACAACCTGTTGCAAGTATTGAATCCTTGGGCAGGATCTAAACTAGCTTGGGTCTACACAGTAAGAAGTATGGGACTTCTAATTATGTTTTACTTCATAGGCTGCTATGCTATTGACAATTTAAAGCAAGTAAGAAATCTGATCAAATTTATTATTGGATTAGCTTTCTTTTCTGCACTCTATGGATTAAAGCAAGAGTGGATTGGATTCAGTGATAAAGAAATGCAATGGTTGTATGCCGATCCAGATCGTTTTCAAAGAATATTTCAATGGTCCCGATTAAGAATATTTTCGTTTTTCTCCGATCCCACTACTTACGGAATTTACATGGGCTATGTAGGTACCATCTGTTTTGTCCTTTTGTCTGGTCCTTTTAGTTGGGGGAAAAAAATGTTGTTAGCAATTGCAGGAAGTGCCATGTTCTTGGCAATGGCCTATGCCGGATCTAGAACACCTTTTATTCTTGTTCCTTTTGGATTCATTGTATTTGTGCTATTAAATTTGAAAAAAAATGTACTCATTGTTATGGGTATTTTCTTCGTTTTAGGAGCTGCATTCATGTTGAAGTCAAGTTCAAATGCAGTAATATTTAGAATTCAATCTGCATTTGATCCAACAAAAAGTGATGACACCATGAAAGTGCGATTGGACAACCAAGCAATGATCCAACCTTTTATTCATAAACATCCATTTGGTGCCGGACTAGGAAGTACGGGAATGTGGGGAAAGAGATTTACACCAGAATCCTTCTTAGCTGATTTTGCGCATGATTCAGGTTTTGTAAGAATTGCAGTAGAAATGGGTTGGGTGGGACTACTACTCTATGCCATGATGTTGATGATAATTTTAAGACAAACTGTTTACTATTATCTCCGAGTTAGAAACCCTGAAATCAAAACTTACTATTTAATACTGGCCGTATTCTTTTTCATATTAACATTAGCAAGCTACCCTCAAGAAGCTATAACGCTTTTACCTAATAGTTTAATCTTCTACATTTTTATGGCGATGTCAGTTAGATTAAAAGATTTTGATGCTGACTGGCAAATAGAACAAGAGAAGAAAAATAATTCGGAAAAATTTATTGGAGAAGATGCTATCAAAAATTTATCATCGATAACAAAATTAGGATGAATACTGACGAAAGATTTAAAAAAATAAAACTTACTCAAAAAGAGCAACTGATTGAGGTACTTGCAATGGGTATGGCTGCGCTATTACTTATAGCTTCCGTGCTCAAAGTATTGTTTTTCTAAAATATGGAAATAGTAGCTAAAACATATCAATCAATTAGATATTGGCTGTCTGAACAGTTGATACTCCAAAAGCTTAACTCGCCATTAGGATTTGCGCTTTTGGCAGTTATTGGTATGTCTTTAGCATATCTCATAGCCACTACCTCTATAACAGTTGGTATAGCATTATTAGTTCTAATAGTTGGAATACCAGTACTTGTATTAAGTATTACCAATTCAGTTTTTGGACTTGGACTCATATTGTTCATTGCGGTGTTTATGGGGCTACCCACGAAGTATGTTAATCTTCCCTTAGGTACTTCTTTAGATATGATGCTCTTCTTTTTGTTTTTTGGTCTTCTTATCAAACAAATAAAAGAGCGAGATTTTAGCTGGGCCAAAAGTCCGATTTCTGTATTCATTATAATTTGGGTTGTCTATAATCTATTTCAAGCATTGAATCCATGGGCTGAATCTAGATTGGCTTGGTTATTCACTGTTCGATCCATGGGAGGATTGATACTTTTATACTTTATAGCTTGCCATGCCTTTAAGACATTAGCGGATATTAAAATTATTCTGAAGTTTATCTTAACCTTAGCATTTATATCGGCGCTATATGGATTAAAACAAGAATTTTTTGGATTCACCAATCAAGAACTCGTTTGGCTTTATTCTGATCCGCATCGATTTGAATTAATTTTCCAATGGTCGAGATTAAGGATATTTTCCTTCTTTTCCGATCCTACCAACTATGGTATTTACATGGCTTATATAGGAACCTTTTGCATCATTATGGCACTCGGTCCTACTACAAAAAAGCAAAAATTCATCTTGCTAAGTGCCACCTTTTTGATGTTTGCGGCTATGATTTATGCTGGATCAAGAACACCTTTTGTATTGATCCCGGTTGGACTGATTTTCTTTGTAATCCTTACTTTGAAGAAATCTCATATTATCGGAATTGTCGCAATGATGTTGCTGGGAACTTTGTTCGTAATGAAATCAACAAGTTCTGCAGTACTTTGGAGGGTTCAGTCTGCTTTTGATATGTCCAAAAGTGATGACACTATAAATGTGCGACTTAAAAATCAAACTGAAATTCAACCTTTCATTCATAGACATCCATTCGGTGCAGGACTAGGAGCAACTGGAATGTGGGGTCAAAGATTTACACCAGATTCCAAATTAGCCGATTTTGCACATGACTCTGGTTTTGTAAGAATCGCAGTAGAATTGGGTTGGATCGGATTGCTATTGTACGCGGCCATGCTCTTTACAATCCTACGGACCTCTATATACTATTATTTGAGAGTCAAAGATCCGATGATTAAAACGATTTACTTGGGGCTTACTGTCATCGTTTTTCAATTGTGTCTGGCTAGTTATCCGCAAGAAGCGATTGTGGTGCTTCCTACAAGTATCACCTTTTATATTATTGTAGCTATGATTGTACGGCTAAAAGAATTCGATACCCCTACTGATGAAAATCCTTTTAAACCAAAACAATTACGGCAAAGCCCTGGGGATTTCACATCTTTTAACAAAAGAAATACTCTATAATTCCGGCATAAAACTTGAACATAACAACCATTAAATTACACCTCGTATGAGAGTTATTATTTTGAGATTTTTCCTTATTTTCTTAGCCTTCTTGCCCTTGGCAATTGAAGCGCAAGAGCTCGATTTGGATAAAATTGTAGCACCTGAAGATACTAGACCAAAAGAATTTGAAGAATATTTGGTCCAGTTGGCTTGGCAAAATTCACCAATAAATCGAGGGCTTGAAGCTATTCGTGGCATCTATGATCTAGATAAGTCTTTAGCTAAAAAAGCTTGGATGAACGATTTAAGCGCCTCTTTCAATCTTAACAATATCTCTATTAGTCAGTTGATCGATCCTAATCTAGAGATTCCTGTGTTCTTTCCTATCTACAATTTACAAGCTGGATTTAATCTTGGAACTTTATTAAGTACCAAGGATAGAGTTCGTGCTGCAGAAATTAGAAAAGAAATTGCTCAGTTTGATTTAGATCAAAAGAAATTATCTACACGAAGAGAAGTATTGGAAGCTTACAATGCCATTCTTGCAGCT
This sequence comes from uncultured Saprospiraceae bacterium, assembly GCA_937928045.1. Classification (GTDB taxonomy): domain Bacteria; phylum Bacteroidota; class Bacteroidia; order Chitinophagales; family Saprospiraceae; genus JABDJM01. The sequence continues at coordinate 26,025 of CALFWO010000020.1, forward strand.
GAAGAAATTGATGATATTAGAAAAACAGCTGCGAAAGATGCAAAGGCCAATTACATTTTAATCAGTGAAAAATTTAGACTAAGCGAAGTTGATTTTGATCAATTGAATCAAGCTTCTGGATCTTATTATGCAGCACAAGAATCTACCGCACTTGCCGAAGCTGATATTAAGACGTCGATAGTTCGACTAGAAGAACTTATTGGTACTTCGTATGAAGAAGCTTTGAAGTACAAAAAGAAATTGGAGAACAGAGAAAAAAGCAAAAGAGGTAGAAAATAAAAAAGTGTTTTATAAAAAAAAGGCTTGGAAAGTTTTCCAAGCCTTTTTTATTCGATTTCTATAATGAGTATCTCTATTTCAGAACCAATATTTTAATCTAAAAGTCCATCTCTTTTTAGGAGCTTCAAATATTCAATACTTCCGAGTTTGTTACAGTGTTGATAGTCTGTAAAATATTTAGGATCATTCAAAGCTGTACTGTAATCATTCACCTTTTGGCCTACAATTTTTTCAACATTATCTTTCCAATTTTCAAAACCATTCGATCGATTAAAAAATGGTGGATAATAAGGGTTGACTACCAATCGCACTTTAATGTCTTTTGATTTTGCATAATTCACCAATGACTTGATATTATTCATTAAATCTGCTGGATTCAATTCCTTTTCTGAAGAAAAAGTAAAGTCCAGAGGTTTTTCCACAGTTGCTTTATCAATCATAAACTGATTGATTTCCCGGTCATTCAACCAAGTTTCGTCTGAACCTTTGATGTATCGCATAGCCCTTTGCCAAATTTCAGAATTATATCTGAACAGATGAGTGAGCTTAGCGGCACCTGCTGCAGTTGGGTTTACTTCTTGAATTAAATCTTGTAATCGCTGTGAAACTGGGGCGTAGGCAGACATCCCTGCAATTAAAGCAGCATTGTTTCGATCTGCACAAGTAATATCAACTAGCAATATTTCAGGCTTCTCATATTTATCTAAATAATCTTTAACTAAAGCCGATCCCATCTGAATTGGCATCCCATTGTAGGAAAAATTAAAGGATTTTTTATTTGTAAGTTTTTCAACTTCTGGTTGGTAAAACATCAACCCTCTTGAATTTCCCAAAAGCAAAATTTCAGCATCTGCATTTTGGTAATACATTCGGGAATAGCGAAAATTTGAACTTTTTGTCATTTGCTCTAGCACCCAACCTCCTGCCCTATCTCCAATAAATAAGAGAACAATTAAAGCCGGTATCCACAATATTTTTTTCACGCTTCCTAAAATTGAAAGTAAATAAATGAATTAGAACCAAATGTTCCAAAAAATGCAATTAACCAAATTAATCCTGCGAAACTTATAACTCGGAAAATTGGATTTTCTTGGACAACCTTATAAAAAGTAAATTTCAAATTTGCTATTTCTATCGACAATAAGATCAATATTAGTATTACGCCCTTAGCCACCCAAAACTGATTCACCACTGCTCCAAAAGAGAATCCTTCGAATCCAACGATTCCTGATATAACTTGTTCAGCGATATCAAAAGTAGGCGCTCTAAAAAAGATCCATGCCAAACAAGTCAGAAAATAAACGATAGCAATTGCTAATGCATTTTGAATAAACTTTGGAGTCCTCATGGCATCCAATAATTTCCCCCATGGTGGTCCAAAGACTCGCTGTCCAATTAGATACAAACCATGTAAGAATCCCCAAAAAGCATAAGCCCATCCTGCTCCATGCCACAAGCCTCCTAATAACATTGTCACCATGTTATTCATATAAGTAAAGGTCCTAGCTCTAGTTTTTGCATCTTTTTTCAATCGATACATTATCCAAATGGTTCCCAAAATATAAATTGGAATCAGCCACCACCATCTGGTAACAAAAACAGAAAGAATCATAGCTATGACAAGGAAAAATACGGAGCCAAAACTCCCAGAACGATTACCTCCCAATGGTATATATAAATAATCTTTTAACCAGCTTGATAAACTAATGTGCCAACGTTGCCAAAATTCGCTAAAGTTCTTCGAAAAGTATGGAGTCTTAAAATTATCAGGAAAATCAAAACCTAATACCCTTGCCAATCCAATTGCAATATCTGAATACCCAGAAAAATCACAATAGATTTGGAAACTCCAAAAGATCACCCCAATCAATAGATGCAATGATCCAAAGTTACCTGGCGCTGCAAAACATTGATCGACAAAAGGGGCCAAAGAATCTGCAACGGCTACTTTTTTGAAAAACCCTAATAAGATTTGACCAGTCCCTGCAGTAACTCGATTCCAATCAAATTCTCGATCTTTTTGAAATTGCGGCAAGAAATCACTTGCCCGGACAATTGGCCCGGCAACTAGCTGAGGAAAGAAAGAAATGAAAGTGGCAAATCTTATAAAATCCTTTTCTACACCTATTTTTCTCTGATAAACATCAATAGTATAGGACATCGATTGAAAGGTGTAAAACGAAATTCCTACAGGCAAAATAATCTTAAGTGTATTTATCGAAGGATTCATTCCAAAGCCCATTAACATTTCTTGAAAAGAGCCGATGAAAAAATTGAAATATTTAAAGAACGCCAAAAATCCAAGATTGACCACCATACTGGTGATCATCATTCTTTTTCTCTTGGCTTCATCCGTAGTCTGATCCAACTGCAATCCGACAACATAATCAATTATGGTAGAAGTCAGAATCAAACTTAAGAAACGCCAATCCCACCATCCATAGAAAAAGTAACTACCTACTAGGCAAAGCCATAATCTCCATTTACCCTTCAAGCCAAAATATAGCGGAAGAAAAACTGCGATAAACCCAAAAAATGCTAGACTATTAAAAATCATATGTTGATACTCCGTTTATTCGGAATTCTTTGCTATTTGTTTTTTCAAAAATGCCGTCCATTTCTGGTAAGCAATTCCCGTTAAATGTAAACCGTCCAAGGTCCAATCTTTCTTCAAATTTCCGTTTCCATCAGAAAACAAAGGATGAAGGTCCAGCCAACGGTATCCTGTGTCTACTACCACCTTTTCTAATTCCTTATTAATCAGTGTGATATCAAGATTGGAATGACCAGTATCTTTTACGTGATTATTGACTGGTAAGATGCTTTGAACAAGTACTTTTGTAATCGGAAGTTTAGTTTTTAGCTGTTTTAAAAGAAGCTTGTATTTACTAATTACCCAATCCTTATCATGATAAGCCAAGTCATTTATTCCTATCAAAAGAACAATTTCTTTTGGAGGTTCAATCGCTAATGGGTCTAATCTCCTCATTACCCCTTCTATACCATCGCCACGAATGCCTCTGTTCAATACGATATGATCAGGAAACCACTCCGTCCAATGGCCATTGGCGATTAAGCTATTGCCAAGAAAAAGAAGATCAGCTTGCTTAGTTGGTAAAATACTTTGTTGGGATTTATCCATTTCGTAGGCTGTCGATAAACCTCTGTTTTTTAGGCGAGACATGAACTGTCTATACCCTCCCATCCAACTGATGATCCCAATTGCTACTGCGATTGTTGCAATATTTGCCAGTATTGAAATCCAAAAAATTGGATTGGAAAACGGTTTTTGCATTAGGTAAAGATAAAATGGATTTTGTAAACGAAACTACTTCTCGTTTTCCAAAACCTCGTCTATAGAGACTGGTCTTTTATGTTCTGTATGCTTAAAGTTTTTGTTAGGATTCGCCATTTTGAAAAGTGCGGTTACTTGCTTTAAAACAAAAAGCGGTAGTCCCCACAATGCACTCCATATTTCTTTAGGTGCCTTGGATAATTTTAAAGTCCATAGAATGGTTCCTGCGAATACTGCTAAGCTGCAGAAGAGCAAAATTCCCATTTTTAAATTGACGAATAATCCGATTAGAGCCATAATTCCCGCAAAGAAAAGAAGGATAAATAGCGGTGGGGAAAAAGTAATCATTCCAAAAAGGATTTGATTCCAACTCAAGCCAAAAAGCCCGCGTAAAAATATTCCTGTACTATTTGGCAAATTTTGAAAATAAGAATATAACCAACGACTTCGTTGTGTTTCCACTTGTTCCCCGGTTGTCACCTTTTCATCATAAACAATTGCATCCCAAGCGTAGGCAATTTTTTCGTTTTTGCGAAGCAGATAATTTTGCAAAATTTTATCCTCTTGCAACATCTTTTTCCACTTTTCTTTACCCAACTGAATTTCAGGACTGTCTAAATAACCGCGATACAAATCAGTTTCGACTGCCATTCCTGAACCAGAAATGACCGATGAAGATTTGATTAAATACGGAACCAACCTCTCAATATAGTTTTTATAAAATTCTCCTGTCGCATCTGCACAAGCGTAAACAGTATCCAGATTCTTGGCAGTTCGCTGTCCTTGAACTGAACGATTACCTGCTTTTACATACTTATTCAACACCTTAAGAAAATCCGGATGTGCAAGGTTATCTGCATCAAAAACCACAGTATATTCATGCTTTCTTTTGAATCGATCCATTGCGTAAATAATGGATTTTGCCTTTAAATTAAGGGCTGGATCCGGTACAAATACAGATAAATTATCGGATTCAATTCCGTAGTCATCAAAACTACAACCATCACAGACTACATAAATTTCAAAATTTTTGTAATGCTGTTTTAAGAGAGCTTGAACTCCGGGCTTGGTAATATCTTCATTTTTATACGCAGTAATGATACAACCAAAGTCAGTTTCCTCTTGGGGAAAGTCTTGCTTTGCAACAGGATCTTTGAAAAATCGACTAAGCAAAACAATCAAAAAAGGCAAGACCAAAAACCCTGCAAAGAGTATGGAGATCACAACAAATATGATGTTTAGTACATTCATTTCTTTGAACTTTGAACTAGGAACTTATAGTTTTGGGCATTGCCCAACCATGTGCCGTGGTTTTTCTTTTATCATTAGAAATATTCCAAGCTATACCTTTTATGAAAGCTTTTACATGGCCCCACTTTCCCTTAATCGTAAACATTAAAAGATTTTTGGGGATCGCTATAAATAATAAAAACAACCAAAATCCACATAGCTGAAGTTTTGATCTATTTCTTCTTATAAATAACAATCTATTTCTATTCAAAAAATAAGTTTTCATTGGGCTGTCTCTACCAACTGCCAAGGATTCCTTATGATATATTTTAGCTACGGGATCTATATAAATATGATAACCTGCATTCTTAATTTGCTCACACCAATCTAACTCTTCATAATAAAGGAAAAAATTGGTCGGCATTGGCCCTACCTTTTCAAGCACTTCTCTGGAAATCATCATTGCCGCACCATGAGCATATGGAGTGGATTCTGGAATTCGAAACTGTCCATTATCTAACTCCCCAAGACCCAAAGTTTGATTTCTGCCAGTAATAGAGTGGATTTCAGTTGCCCCAGCAAATTGTACTAAGTTCTTTCTTCCATTAGCAACCGAAGGATGATAGTATATCAAAGGACTGATAGCACCCAATTGGTCAATTTTCTTGAATTGTGTTACCAACTGGAAAATAAGTCCAGGGACTATTTCCGTGTCATTATTTATGAAAAAGAGGAATTCACCTTTCGCAATTTCAATGCCGAGGTTATTTCCACCTGCAAATCCGAGATTTTCATCGGATCTAATAAATTTTGTATCCGGAAACCTGCTAAGAACAGGTTCTCCAGGATTCTGCTTAGAACCATTGTCCACTAGGATTACTTCAAAATTTGGATAGGCCGAGTGTTCCAAGGAGACTAGCATCTCCATAGTGGCTTCTAACTCATTGAAGTTCACTGAAATAATACTGACCAGCGGATGTTCTTCCATCCAGGGCTTTTTTTTCGGTTTTTGTAAATAAAATATAGGAACAAATGTAATGCAAGGACTATTCCTTAAAGTAAAAAAGGCTCCTCAAAGTCAAAAATTTTTGAAAATGAGAAGCCTTTTTGTGTTTATTGCGAGCTATTAATCTAGCTTTCTTTCTGAATCATTGCTGGAAGCGTTTTCGAAAGGATTTTCATATCCATCCAAAAGTTGTTCTTTTCAGCATACTCAATGTCTAACCCTACCCTTTCTTCAGCACTTAAGTTATCTTTTCCCCCTGGTGTCACTTGCCAAAGGCCAGTCAATCCAGCTGGAGCTAAAAATCGCTTTGCCCATGCATCTCGTACCATTTCTTCTGCTTCATAAAGCGGCAATGGTCTATTTCCTACAATACTCATTTCTCCTCTTAGTACATTGAATAGTTGCGGAAGTTCATCCAAACTTGTCTTTCTTATGATTTTACCAATCTTTGTAATTCTCGGATCATTTGTAAGCTTGACAAATGCACTATTACCCCGATCTGCATATTGATTCAAATGGGCCAATTTTTTAAGTTGCTCATCAGCATCAACTACCATCGATCTGAACTTCAAAAAGTGAAAAACTTGATATCCAGTTCCAACTCTCTTAGACTTATAAATGATTGGCCCTTTAGACCCTAATCTGATACACAATGCGATGAATAACATTACTGGACTTAGGACTAAAATCATTCCTGAGGCGAAAACGATATCAAATACTCTTTTCTCAATACTTATTAGTCTTGGTGCTTTTTCGCTTGCTGATAATGGCTGTACAAAGTTACTTTTGTATCTGTTAAGAAGTTCAACTCTTTTGAAAAGATCACTCCATGACACGGGTCTATTGTAGACATCATCAATCCCTCTTTGAAGACAAGCTGAGATATCAATACTTTTGTTTTGATTTGCAATACCAATCACTGGAATCAATCTGAAAACTTCATGCTTTCTGAGAAAATCTATAAATCGAAAACCTTCTGCTTCTAGCACTTCATAGTCAAATAGGATGGCGTGCGGAACTGATCCTTTTTCCAAGTTTTCCTCCAAAGATCTAATGGCCTGAAAAGGTGTTTCAAGAAAAACTGGTTCCTGTTTGATAGAATCATTTCCATAGACCACCTTGTGAAAGTTAGCTGGAAATCCTATCGCTAATAAGTTCTGTTTGCTTACTGTGTGTAATTCTTTGCTCATGCTTCTAGTGTTATCGAGGGCGTTTTTTTTTTAAACTAATGGGTTTTAATAAGTCGAAATAGTATCGTATGTTTTACTATTTCATTTGTTTTGCTAGGTCAAATTCACCTACTAAAAACTTCTCGATTGTTTCTAAAACTTGGCTAGGATTTATTGGTTTTTTCATAAAACCATTAGCCCCTAATTTTTCTAACTTTTTTGGTAATTCTTTATCGTCTGTTCCAGAAGTAACCAATACAGGAATATGTCCAAAAAAACCACTCGATCTAATGTGAATTAAAAATTCAGCACCAGAAAGATTGGGCATTTCCATATCCAATACTATCACATCAGGGATGTTCCCTTTACTCATCCACGATAATGCATCAAGGCCATCTTTTCGACTCTCTACTGCATAGTGTTTGCTGAGATAGGAACTCAACAATAACCGTAAACTGTTCTCATCCTCAATTACGAGGATTTGTTTCTTTTCTTTCATTGTTATTATTTTGAGGCATTGTTAGTATGCACCAATGTCGCATTCGACAAGGTCAAAAGGTAGAGCTCAAAATTTTATTAGTCCTGAAGATCAGAACATCATAAAAGAGAAGTCAATGGTTATTATCTTAGACTATTAAATTGTTAGGGAACGGTAATCAGGAGGGAACCCTTAAGGGATTAAATTCTTTCTAGTTCATGGGACTTCTCAATACAATTACTTTAGACAATAAAGGTGATTTGTTTTGGTTAATTTTATCTTCTAAAGTATACTACAAAAGTAGCGTACCTTACGTTAGTCTGGAATACCCTGAAGATTGTATATTTAATATTTAAATAAATATAAATTATGCTAATTACTCAACTATAACTAACAGGATCAAAGTTATTAATCAATACTTTCCTTATCCATTTCCTAATTATACCGATATTTCTTGGCCTTTTTCCCTGTCACAAAGAATAAAAATTTGCGCTCAGTATGTGGTTATAGTATCTTTGTAGCAAACAAACTTGAACTATGAATTTCTCAACCAAAATTGATAAATCAATTTTTAGTCGCCTTTATTTATTCCTCCTTTTATTTTTCATTTCCTCTACAACCATATTCGCACAGCCAGATTTGGTTGTTGTTCAAAGTACTTTGGTTAATTCTATCAGAACGGCCAACTTAAATAATGCAGATGATTGCATGATTGAAGAAGGATGTATTAGTGGATTGGGAGCTAGACAATTAATCAGATTTACCACGCACATCAAAAATATTGGAAACCAAGACTTTTATGTTGGTTCTCCTCCCAACAACCCCGCCGATGAAGATGAATCATGGGAATGGGACCAATGCCACATGCACTGGCATTATGAAGGTTATGCAGAGTATTTGGTATTCGATGAGTTTGGAAATGAAACTCCAATTGGCGTTAAAAACGGATTTTGTTTAATAGATATCGAATGTTCCGGAGGTGGTCAATTTACTTATACGTGTGGAAACCAGGGTATTAGTGCTGGTTGTGGAGATATCTATGGATCAGGTCTTGACTGTCAATGGGTAGATATTACCAATCTAGCAGATGGAATTTATACATTGATGATTCGGGTAAACTGGGATGGATCTCCAGACGCCAATGGGTTGTATGAAAGTTCTTATGATAATAACGACACTCAAATTTGCTTCGAACTTACAAGAGACAATCAAAACAATGCTTCCATTACCATTCTAAATACTGGATGTAGTTTTGAACAGGATTGTGAGAACACAACGTTGTCTATAAACTTAGATCAATATCCAGAAGAAACATCTTGGAGGATTGAAGATTTAAACGCGAATGTAATCGCTGGTGGAAATAATTATGACCAGCCGGGTACACCTCAGACTGTTTCTCATGACGTATGTCTTCCTGATGGCTGTTACAACTTGGTGATGCTTGATTCTGGGAATGATGGTTTGTGTTGTTCTTTCGGAACGGGAAGTTTTCAGCTTACTGACGCATCAGGATTGGTCTTGGCCGAAGGTGCTGAATTTACTGATGAGACAATTATCAACTTTTGTATAACAACGCCTCCTCCTTGTATCGATAATGACAATGATGGAATTTGTATTGAAGATGATTGTGACGATACAGACAACACATTGCCAGCACCTCCCGGAGTAGCTTGTAATGACAATAATCCTAACACTGAAAATGATGTAATCCAAGCTGATGGATGTTCGTGTGCTGGTACACCTGTAACTCCACCAACTGATCCTTGCGATTTAATTGAAATTATTCCGGGCAATAATCAAATAGAAATTCGAAATATTGGAACTGATAATTTCCCACATATCAATATTCAAATTTTCACTAGCACATGGCAACAAATCGATATTTGTGTGGACGATTGTGGCAATCCATATTTGATTACAGATTTGGACCCTGGAGAATACTTGGTGAGTGTTAAACCATTTAACAGTGCTTGGCAGGACATCTGCAATATTTTTGAAACGGTAGAAGTAACCGGTGCAAGCGGACCTTGCACAGATGCTGATAATGATGGCGTTTGTTTGAACCAAGATTGTGACGATAATAATCCAAATCTTCCTGCTGTTGCGGGTACTGCTTGTAACGATTTGAATGCAAATACTGAAAATGATGTGATTCAGGCAGATGGTTGTACTTGTGCAGGAACAGTTCCGCAAACTGGAGATTGTGCCGGAATTTCGATTTTAACTATCGAAGGTGGACTTTCCATAACCGGAAATGGTGCATTCCCTTTTGCAAATATTCAAATATTCAATGAGTTATGGCAGAGAGTGGATAATTGTTCTGGTCAATGTAATGATCCATACGTCGTATTAAACTTACCAGAAGGACTTTACCATGTCAGTGTGAAAACTTTTGACAATACTTGGTCTTCCGTTTGTGATATTTTTGAAGATCATTATGTTTCAGGGCAAAGTGGCCCTTGTGTAGATGAAGATAACGACGGTGTATGTGCTTATCAAGATTGCAACGATTCTGATCCTAGTCTTCCAGCCGCCGCAGGAACAGCTTGCAACGATGGAAGTTCTATCACAGAAAATGATGTAATTCAAGCGGACGGATGTACTTGCGCTGGAACAACTCCGGCTCCACCTTCCGATTGTGATGTAATAGAAATAACTGGTGCTGCTGGTTCTATCAGTATCGCAAATTTGGAATTATTTCCGAATCCCACTGTACAAGTTCAAACTGATGTTTGGACCCCAGTTGCAACTTGTTTTGATGATTGTGTTTTGCCTTATCAATTGGATGGATTAGATGCTGGAAACTACATCGTCACAGTAAAAATATACTCAGAAAACTGGACTCAGATTTGTCGAATTGACAAAACGGTAACGGTCACTGCTAATTCACTATCGGTGGCAAATGGCTCAACTAGTAACCCATTCATTTTTGATGCTGGTTTATATGGTGAACAAGCCCAATTGTCATGGATCGTGAACAATGAAAATCTTACTAATCGATTTGAGATTGAGAAAAGTGTCGATGGCGTTATTTTTGAAAAAATGGACAACATCCAGTGCAATGGTTTGTCTACAGATATTAAAACATTCTCGGGCAGTGATAAGAATTTAAACGCCGGTGACAATGTGTATCGTATCAAGCAAATTTATCTAGATGGCTCATGGAGATACTCTCAAATGAAAAAAGTTAATGTTGTTCATTTGATCGACATTCCTGTTTTTCCTAATCCTGCAGAGGATGTTCTTTATATTGATCTAAAGGAATTGAATGATGTTATTGGAACATTCACAATTAGCACCCTTTACGGTCAAGAGATTATGCGCAAAGAAATTGAGCATATTAATTCAGATATTTTCGAATTAAATGTAAGCGATCTTTCTGCTGGTGTTTATTCGATTTACTTCGACATAGAAGGTCGTAAAGGTTTCACTCAAAAAGTAGTGATTTCTAAAAGATAGGATTAATAGAAGACTACAAAAAAGCCGATTGTTATTCTCAACAATCGGCTTTTTAATTTTAATTTTTTTTTTTAGCAACAACTTGCCGCATCGCTGCCCTCTTCCGAGAATGGCATCGCTCCCCCACAACCTTCAAAAATTCCATAATGCTTGTCGAAAGTTCCGTAAAAGTCGAAATGCTTGGCCAATCTTGTATCTTTTAACATCATAAAAGTATTGCCACAAACCGGCATAACTTTTCCTTTAGGAAAAGGATGATGATCATCTAAGTGATATGTGTTTGGCTTCCCTTCTATTGTTCCTTTGTAAGCAATTGCTTGTCCGTAATCCTCGCAATCACTTTCTAAATTTGGAAGTTTAAACAATCTGTAAGTCACTGAGAAAAACTTATGATCACCTAATTTTTCTCCTAACTCGGGATTCTCAACTGTTACTGGTTTGTTTTCAACTGCTCGGGGATCCAGAAATCCCGCTTTCTTCGCTGCCACCAAAAAATCATTCCAATACATAGCTCCACTTAGACATTCTCCCCACAATACAGGATCATTTTGAAGCTGCTCCTCCACTCGGCGATCACAATAAATATCACTAAAGTACATTTCACCTCCCGGCTTCAATAGCGCATAGGCATCTTTGAAAACTTTCAATTTATCAGTTGCCAAATTGATCACACAATTAGAAATGATCAAATCAAAAGAACCTTCTTCAAGATTTAGCTCATCTAGCCTTTCAATATTTCCTTTAACAAATTCTACGTTGGGTGATTTGTAGCCAAATGTTTTGGTGTGATAATCAATATGTCTATTGGCCACTGCTAATTGCTCATCAGTCATATCAACACCGATTACCTTCCCTTTGTCTCCTACCAACTTTGAGACTATGTAACAATCCCTGCCTGATCCAGAACCCAAGTCCAAAACTTTTATTCCTTCTAGTTCATTTGGAATAGTCAACCCACAGCCGTAATACTTTGCAAGAACTTCTTCATGAATATCCTTCATTATGACACGAATATGAGCAGGAGGTGGTACCAATGTGCAACAAGCATTGGTTTTCAGATCTTCGGTCTCAGAAAGTTCTTTTCCGTAGTAGTCTTGAATCTCTTGATGTTTTTTAACCATTTAAACTATTTTCTTTTGTTTCGACCTCAATATAAGTGAGATCAGCATATACTTGCTTATAAGATAAAAATAGAAACCAAAATTTGATTAGAAAGTTGTGGTTGTTGTTTTAGAAAGGTCTTCTCTCGGACTATTTATTAGTCAGAAAGTTTTTAACCAAAAAAAATTCGTTTGTTTTTGAATTTAAAAGGATTTTCTTGAAAAAGTATAATTCCTTTTACCCTTCAAATTCCAATTTACTGCGATTTAACTATTGGCCTAGCTTGAATGCCTTCCTTGGTTTCAAGTCGAATCGTATGACTGCCAACTGGAAGCCTTCCTAGGTTGTCGATATTCAGCTGGTCTTTAATTACGTTAACATTTTTTTCTTCATAAACCGACCTTCCCAAAGCATCAACAATAGAAACATCAACGGTTTGCAATTGCAATGACTCATCCAATTCAATAGTTAGTGAATTTGAGAATGGATTTGGATACACATTGCTTGCAAATTGAACATTGACTTTTTTATCATCTGTTCCATCCAAAATGACATCAATCAATTCATTCTCCCAAACACCAGCGCCATGAGTGGCTACCAATATTTTCTCATCAATGTCTGAAATCTTCAAGTCCATAACGATAGTTACATCTTCAATTCCTTCATTGTAAGCATTCCAAAGGTCACCAGAAAGTGATTTATAGTATACTCCAAGGTCATTTCCAACATAGACGGTTTGAAATTTAGGATCAACAACAACAGCAGAAGTTGGAACATCGGGTAAATCGTAGGTAATGTCCTCCCAATTGTCTCCATAGTCCGTTGTTTCATATACGTGTCCTGAGCCAAATCCACCTAAAGTCACAAATGCATGTCCAGGATCTTCCGGATTTACAGTGATATCATTAATATAACGATCTGGTAAATTTTGAGTGATATTTTTAGTTGTAATTCCGCCATCTGTCGTAACAAATACTTGAGGCTTTTGAATCAATGGGGCGGTAGCAAAATAGAGTACATTTTCATTGGTTGGTGAAACTTCCATGGCAAATATTGGATCTCCGTTTATTGGATTACCACCTCCCATAATTTCCCAAAATTCACCATTATCTGCTGATTTGTATAGATGGCTTCTGCCCGCATAAACTATAGAAGGATTCGATGGAGAAATGACGAAAGGAGCGATAAAAGCAGTGATTTCATTTCCAATTTCTGGCACTCCAACATTGCTATATTGATTATTTCCATAGTGCTTCATAATATTCAATCTCTGCCATGATCCAAAGTTGTTTTCGTGATCAAAAGGGTTTACTGCAGACCATGCTCCATCACCTCCGATTACTCTGGTCCAAGCAGGATCATTATCATATTTGACCGTTGAATTATCTTGGAGTCCACCCATACAGAATCCAGAATAATTTTGTGCAACTCCGAGACCATTATAAAATTGAGTAGTATTTAAACCTCCGTTTCTTGATTCAAAAGTTTCACCACCATCTTCAGAAACATAAATTCCGCCGTCGTTAGCATAATAAACAATGTTTGGATCTGTGATGTCATATTTCACATCATGATGATCTGAGTGGGAATAATTCGAAGGTCCATCTGGCAAACCTATAGGTAATTGTCCCATTTGAACCCCTCCATTTGCTTTTTTTGTCAGTGTGTTTCCACCATTAGTAGATTTCCAAATTTCAACTCCAATGCATTGAATTTCATTTGGATTGGTTGGATGAATCGCTACATCATGTGCAAACCAACCTTGGAATCTAGAATAATCCGTTTCGTTCACAACGGACCAACTTTCTCCCCCATCTGTAGATTTACAGAGCCAAGTATAACCTTCTGCAGAATTGGTTGAATTACCAATGCTTGCATAAATTAAATTGGGGTTTGCTTCATGGATATCCAGCATTATCTTACCTCCGAAATCAGTAGGAATTGGTGACCCAGCTTTTTCCCAACTGACTCCACCATCAGTAGTCTTATAGATTCCTTTGCTTGGAGAAAATAAATTTCCATAACCTACAAAAACAATATCTTCATTGGTTGGATGAACTACCAAATCCATACCCATTGGAACGTCATGCACTTGAGACCAGGTATCTCCTGCATCTTGAGATTTATAAGTTCCATGTGTTGTCGCAGCATAAACAACATTCGGATTACTGGGTGCTACTTCTACTTGCCAAACACCACGTTTTTGTTCGTAGGCCCAATCCAATGATTTAGTCCAAGTCTCTCCACCATCTGTTGACTTTAATATTCCTATTCCATAGGTTCCACGTGTTGGACGATACGCAGCTCCATTGCCTGCATCATTCATATTCAATACTTCACCAGTGGATACAAACATGGTCATGGAATCATTGGGCGCAAAAGAAATGTCGCTGACTCCAAGAGCTGGGAAACCCAAGGGCATTTTATGCCAAGATATTCCTCTACCTTGATTAAAACTCCTCCAGAGTCCTCCCGAAGCTGATCCGCAATAAATCGTTTTATTGTCTTGAGGATTTATTTCTACGACCAAAGCTCTGCCTGCTATGTTCATTGGACCGAGAGCTTTCCAGGGTTCGTCCGCTCGACCATCATCAGATGGAAAATCTCTTAGCGCTTTTTCATACGCCTGAAAAAAACCTTTGCTTGGAATATCATCGAAAGGATAAGCTCGACTATCGGCAAACAGCTGCATTGCATTGAAAGCTCCTGAGATTTGCTCTTCTTCCGGATGATTACAAGCAGTTAAAAAAAGAGTGAAAAGGATTAAGGTTGGAATAGCTTTATACATAGTTTTGAGGGTTTTATCGCTTGAAGTTATTGTAAAGATAGAATCGGACAAAATATTTAAAGTTAATTTCTAAAGATGTGTCGGAAGAATGCTTTTAGGAGGTGTTACTATTGAATACCTAGCTTTAGTTAGTCACTAACTCGCTTGTACAAATAATTTCGATCTTAGAACGAAAGTTCCTCCAAAAATGTCTAAATAACCTTTAATTCTAATACTTTTGGGGCGAATGAATGAAAAGAACTTGAAATACCAACGAATAGCAGCAATCGTATTAATAATTGCTACATTTTTAGAGTTGGCAATTCAAACATTCTGGCGAAATAAACTAGGAAACTATTGGAGTCCAGCCTTTTGGCTGTTCTTTGGAGTACTTGGTTGTGCAGCGACACTATATATCTCTGGTTTTCGGAAAAGCCCGGTACCTATCAATTTAGACTATTACAAGCGCTACAATAATGCCCTTTTAATTCTCTCCGTTTGCCTTTTTGGTACTGTAATCATAGCGTTTTTGTTAAGTCCAATATTCAATGAGTGGCCCGTAGATGCCAACTCCTCCGATATTATTCCCTCATTGGAATTGTATGTGAAGCGATTACTAGGTGGTGAAAAAGTGTATGCACCCATGGAGTTCCCCGGTTGGACGGTAGATCCCACCTATTTCCCCTTGCTTTGGGCTCCCTATATCTTCTCTGAAGTTCTGCACATTGATTATCGCTGGACAGCATTTTTAGTCTTCATTGTTGGTGTTTATCTATACAGTTTAAGAGAAGTCCGATATCAAATTCCTTACACCGAGATCTGTATTAAAGCATTACTTCCTTTCTTGTTTGTTTTGTCATTTATAATCTATCAAAGACAGACTTTCGGACTTACAGTAGAGTTAATGCCCATCGGATTTTATTTGATTTTATCCTTGACAATTTTTACTCGGACTAGATTTTTGATGGGCATGGGCATCCTTATTTGTTTGCTTTCCAGATATGCATTTACGCTTTGGCTACCAGTATATTTCTTGATGATGTGGATGGAATTGGGATTCAAGAATATGTTCAAAACTGGCTTGGTCGTTTTGGTTGGCGTGATCCTACTTTATGTCATTCCATTTCTTTGGGGAGATTGGGAAATCTTTACAAAAGGGCTCGCCTACTACGGTAAAACTGCTGTAGGTCAATGGTATCCACAAGGATGGCAAGCAGCTGGAGATAAACCTTGGCATTTGACTAGAGGCATGGGCTTTGCCATATACTTTTATGACTTTTTGGAGGGCGCACCGGAAGCGAAATTAGCGGTAAATAAATTTTGGCATTTGATAGGAAGTACGATTGCAGCCGCGATGATTTTAGGTGGATATTTGTATTGGAGAAAAAAAGGATTGAATCGTCGAATTTATGCCATTGTTGCATTAAAATTCTATCTACTAATATTCTATGGTTTGTTTCAAGTTCCATTTTCTTACTTGTTCATGCTGCCACTTTTCATGTCTATTCCGTTGATTTTTCATGTTCCTTTCCGAGATTGTTTGGTGAAAAGTGAGTAACGCTGATATCATAGCTCATCACGAAATTCCACTTGCTTTTGAGCCAGATGCTCCAATGCGAATCGGAACTTATTTGATCGGTAAGTTTGAAGCGTTGCCATCAAGAAAGTCCATCAAGAGAAGTATTAAATTAGGAGCGATACTATTGAATGATATTCCTGCCAGTACCAGTAGTTGGGTAAAAAAAGGGGACGTGATCAAACTCAGGAATCTATTTCAGAAGCCTAAGGTCATCTATCAACTGAGCATCGAAATCATCTATGAAGATGAATACTTGGCCATCATTAATAAGCCTGCCGGCATTCCGGTTTCGGGCAACACTTTTCGAACAGTTTACAATTCGCTTGGCCATTTTCTTTCGATTGATTACCATCAAAATTTTTACCCTCAACCTGCACATCGACTAGATAGCGCAACCTCCGGATTGCTAATCATCGCAAAAAATGCAAATACACGAATTCAACTGGGTCAGCTTTTTGAAAACAAAGCCATCACCAAAACATACCAAGCAATTGTTCATGGTCACACTGGAAAAGGAGGATTAATAAATTTCCCAATAGATGGAAAAGCAGCTTCAAGTAAATTTGAATGTATTGCTTGGCATCATACTCAGAATGAATTGAAATTCAGCCATATTATCCTACAACCTTTAACGGGTAGAACTCATCAACTTCGGAAACATTGTCTGGCCATGGGACATCCAATCTTAGGAGATAAAAGCTATCAACGCCAAGGCTGGCAACTCCGCCGGAAAGGAATGTTACTATGTTCGACAGGTCTAAGTTTCAAGCATCCTGAGACCGAAAAAGAAATGAATTTTAATATTGATCCTCCGGCTAAGTTTGCTAAAATAATGCGTAAGTAATTTCAGTTTAGTAGTAATTTCGCAATGTATTTACCGCAGGGATACCTTGATGCTAGGGGCCTACGGATTTTTACGAAATCCATTGCGCTGGAGAATGCAGGAAGGCGGAGTACTGCGGATTTTTACCAAATCCGTTGCCCTGGAGAATGCAGAAAGGTTGAGTACTTCGGATTTTTACCAAATCCCTTGCCTTGAAGAATGCAGGGATGCTGAGTACTGCGGATTTTTACCAAATCCATTATGCTTCATCATGCTCAATATCAAACCTGAACATTTTATCACCACACTTATTTAACCTTCTTTGCCTTTTAACTTTTAAAAATTCAGAGCGCTAGAATTTCCCGATTATTTTCCCAAAGCTGTTTAAATTACCGTAGGTTAGAAACCAAATCAAGATTTCTGGAGTTATAGTCATAGAATATGAAATCAAGTATCAAAAATCAGCGCAAAAGCTTTTCGTTCCATATCTTTTGGATTGTTGGATTACTTGCCCTAGTCGGACTATTATTACTCACCCGAGGATTGTTTTGGATGGTTCCCGCGGTCATTGTTCCTGCAATATGCTTGACGCTGTTGGGTTGGGCTACACGAAAAATATGGATTAACAAATTCAAAAAAGGGAATAAAATTCTTGCCGCAATTAAATGTCGATTTCAGGTCTGCGACGGTCAAATCCAAAAACTAGAAAATGATCTTGCTGAGATCAATCAAACCATGGATGACTTGCGAAATCAGCTTTCTGGTGAATTTCCACTTAGTCCAGAGGCCATTGCCGAAACGCATAACTTGCTAGAAGCCTTTGGCGAAGAAAAAGAATTGCGGCAGCAAAAGATTGCTTTTTTTAAATCCATCAAGGAACAAATTTTAGCAATGATCAATAGTCAAGAAGTAAATGAAAGACTTAAAGTCAAGAGAAAAAGGTTATCTGAATTAAGAGCTGAACATTTGGACGATCTGGCAGAAATGGAATCTCTGAAACATAACATAGCTTTTGATCAAGCTAATATTGCTACTCTTCAAAAGCTACAATTACGTATGGCTTGCACCAATAAGTTGGAAAAGGTTAATGCTATTCGCGCAGAGTTTGAGGTGTTGATGAAAGAAATCAGTAACTAATTATTGCTAGCTTTGAAAACATTGAGGCTAGTCTTTTTGTAATGATCTTCAGCCGTATATTTCAATTCCTTTAGAAAATCTTCTGGACCTTTATATCCCTTTGATACCATTATTCGATCCACATTTTCATCCAAAAAAACAATCGATGGATAAGACATCGATCCTTCCAAAAGTGAATAGGCCAAAGTATGTACCCCCTTTCTACCAGCGTTAGGAACAAAATTGAAAGTATGTCCTTTAAAGGCAATATCATCTTTCATTTCTGCATCTAACTTAACCGCATAAAAATTGTCATTCAAATACTTAGAAATTTCGGCTTGTTGAAAAGTAGCTTTGTCCATTCGCTTACACCATCCGCACCAATCGGTATAGACATCCACCATAAATTTCTTTGGATTGGTTTTGTTGGCCTGAACTGCTTCTTCAAAAGTGTACCACTTCACTTCCGCCATGAAATCCGACTTTTTTGTCGGTGCTACAAAAGAAGAAAAGGCGAGAACGCCCAAAAAAAGAAGTGAAATCGGAATTAACTTTCTCATTATGGCAAATTTTGTACTTCTTTGAAAACGATCAGAAGTTTAAACTGTTTCAATAAGCAATTTAGGGGTATTCGGCTTTTATTGCTTTGACCTTTAGTACTTTTAACAAAATCGTAACAGGATATGAAGAAAATTGTCGTGGGGATAGGTGGTTCAAGTGGTTCAATCTATGCAAAAGTATTATTTGATCGTCTAAAAACACTTGATGATCAAGTAGCGAAGGTTGGTGTAGTGATGAGCAAAAATGCGGAGCTTAATTGGGAGCTAGAAATTGAAGATTCTAATCCAAAGGATTACCCATTCGATTTCTATGATAAAATGGATTTTATGGCTCCTTTCGCTTCAGGCTCCGCGAAATATGATACCATGATTGTTTGTCCATGTTCTATGGGATTATTGAGCAGAATTGCCACTGGGATGTCCAACGACTTAATAACCCGTGCCGCTGATGTAATTCTTAAAGAAAGAAGAAAACTCATTGTGGTACCGCGGGAAACCCCTTACAGCTTAATTCATATCAACAACATGAAAACCGTCACCGAGGCTGGAGGAATCATCTGCCCAGCCTCTCCTTCATTTTATTCAAAACCCAAAGATTTTGAAGCATTGGTCGGAACTGTTGTTGATAGGATCTTGGATTTGTCCGGATTGAATATTGATGGGTATCGCTGGGGAGAATAATTTTAAAACTAGAAACAAGCCCCATTGTGGGCCTTAATTGTTAAACATTTAAATAAAGCTGAAAGCGGCGATTTGGTTGAAAAAATGAAAGATCAAACAAAAAAAATAAAATTTAAAAATCATTATAATCCAAATTCTCAATTTGATTTAGTCAGATTGGAAGAACTCTTTTTAAGTGATCAATTAGACCATTCCCCAGACGTATTGCACCGAGTCGAATTCTTTATCATTCTTTTTATTGAAGAAGGACAAGGATACCATTCCATTGATTTTACCAATTACAAATGTTCAAAAGGAACATTAATCACTATTCGAAAAGATCAAATCCATAAATTTTTTAGAAGTAACCATTTGAAAGGGTCTCTTTTGCTATTTACAAATGACTTTTTAGTCAGTTACCTTGAAGAAATGGAAGCGCAAAAAACCATGCTTTTATTCAATGAATTGCTAGGAGTACCAAAATTACAGTTAACGAATAAAGACTTTCAAAATGTAAGTCAAATAATTAGTAGAATCAATGAAGAATATTTTCATAAAAACGATAATTATTCGCTTGGCATCATACGAAGCGAAATCCACATTCTAATTACACAACTTTTTAGAATCAAAGCGAAATCAAAAAAAATCGACTTTGAAAAAAGATACCTCAAAGAGTTTGTTGCCTTTCAAGATTTGACAGAAAAAAACATTACGAAAACTACGAAAGTAACGGACTATGCTCAAATGTTAGGAATAAGTACCAAGACATTAAATACCATTACTAAAAGTATTGTTCATAAATCGGCAAAAGCATTTATTGATGAGATTTGTGTTAAACAAATCAAACGATTACTCATAAATACAGAACTTTCTATTAAAGAAATTGCCTATCAATCAGGGTTTGAAGAGACTACAAATTTTTATAAATACTTTAAGCGTCAAACGAACAACACCCCGGAGCAATTCAGAACAACTCAATAACACTTTCCCATTTTTACAGTCATAAAGCATTTTTGTATAGCCCTAAAGGCTGTTGACCGACTCATCTTTGCAATATATTTTCATAATAAAATTTCAAAGATGAAGTCAACATTTATATTCAGCCTATTTGTTTTTGCAATCAGTTTTAGCAGTTGCAATTCAAATAAAGTTTCACAAAAAAAAGAAGTAAAAATGGAATTATCAAACAAAGAAAAAGTAGTAGCTCTATTGAACAGTTTTAACACTGGAGACCAAACACCGATATCCTATATAAACCCTGAAAAGTACATTCAGCACAACTTAGCTGTAGGGGATGGTTTAGAAGGATTTGGTGCAGTTATTAAAAACGCCCCTCCCGGTGGTTTCAAAGCCAATGTTCTCCGCGCCTTTGAAGATGGGAATTATGTAATTACGCACACCGAATACGATTTTTTTGGACCGAAAGCAGCATTTGATGTTTTCCGATTTGAGAATGGGCAAATAGTTGAACATTGGGACAACTTGGCTGAGGTGACTCCGCCAAACCCTAGCGGAAGAACACAATTCGATGGTGCGACTGAAATATCTGATAAGGAAAAAACAGAAGCCAACAAAGATGTTGTAAAGCAATTTATTGATGAAATTTTACTAAACGGTAAAATGGATAACTTAACGACATTAGTTAATCCAAGCAAATACATTCAACACAACTCTGCTGTAGCAGACGGATTAGATGGACTCGGTGCTGCGCTAAAATACTTTGCTGAAAATGACATGGTAATGAAATACGACAAAGTGCACAAACTATTGGGTGAAGGTAATTTTGTATTGTCTATGAGTGAAGGAAATTTTGGTAAGGCTCCAGGCGACCATGTAGCTTATTACGATTTATTCCGCTTAGAAAATGGCCAAATTGTTGAACATTGGGATGTAATTCAGCCTATTCCTGCAAAATCAGAATGGAAAAATGAAAATGGAAAATTTTAATTGTAATATCTAGAATTTGAAAAAATTAAAAAGGCTACTCTTTGCAGAGTAGCCTTTTTACATAAATACTATTTCTTATCGAAGTACTACCTAGTCTGCATCACTACAAAGCTTCTGCCACTACGAAAATACTACCACCGATAAATATTAAATCATGTTTACTAGCCTTTTTCTCAGCAGCCTTTATAGCCCTAGAAACTGATGTATAACTTGTACCAACTAGTCCATTCAAAGCGGCGATTTCACAAAGCTGCGCAGCATTCATTCCCCGCGGGATATCGGCCTTGGCAAAATAATAAGTCGCTTTTTTGGGAAGTAATTTTAACACCTTAGTAGGATCCTTATCTTTAACTGTTCCAAATACAAAGTGCAACTTTTCGCAAGGAATCTTCTTCAATTCTTTCACGACCAACTTTAATCCATCAACGTTATGGGCCGAATCAGCCAATGTCAAAGGTATCTTATTTATGAACATCCATCTACCTATGAAATAAGTACTTGAAGTAACATTTTTTAATCCATTTGTCAATTTAGTCTTGCTAAATTTAAATAATCCGGTTTCCGTTAATTTCAAATAAGCAGCAACAGCCGTTTGGATATTTTTAATTTGATAACTACCTTTTAAATCAGTTGAAAGACTCATTCCCTGAATGTCTTTATCATCAAATGTCAATTCAATTCTTTTACTTTTCGTAATTGTATTTTTAGCAAAAGCGTCCCTACTCCAACTTACCCGAACCAAATTTTTGGAATACGCCATTGGAGCTTTTTCAAGTTTAGCTTTACTCGTAAAAATAGATTTCAGTTTGTATTGATACTCACCAATAATTACAGGAATTTTAGATTTGATAATCCCGGCTTTCTCTCCAGCAATAAGTTCCAAAGTATTGCCCAACATATTCTGATGATCCCAACCAATGTTTGTAATGACACTTAGCAAAGGATTGATAATATTTGTGGAGTCCAGTCTCCCTCCGAGACCAGTTTCTATAATCGAAAAATCTACTTTTTGCTTTTTGAAATACCAAAAAGCTAAGGCCACAGTGATTTCGAAAAATGAAGGTTGAATTTCATCAAAGTCAGATTTGTATTTTTTTACAAAAGAGCTTACTTGCCGTTTTGAAATAAACTCGGCGTTTATCTTTATACGCTCCCGAAAATCTTTGTAATGAGGCGAGGTATAGAGCCCTACTCGATACCCATGAGCTTGTAAAAGGCTAGCAAGGATATGTGAAGTAGACCCTTTGCCATTGGTTCCTGCCAAATGAATAAATCGCTGATCCTTTTCAGGATGACCTATTTTACCACATAGCAATCTGATATTTCCTAAGTCCTTTTTCATGGCAATTGGTCCTTGCCTTTGGAACATGGGCAATTGCTTGTAGAGATAATCTAAAACTTCGGTATACTTCATTGTTTAAATACTTCACGTTCCAAATACTGTTGTAGAGAGAAAAACAGCCTAAAAAAGTCGTTGGAATCTGAGGCGAATATCGAACAATTGCCGGATTTATTATAGATCAATCACCTTCAATGTTTTCCCTAAATCTATACCACTATTTGCTACTTCTGAGCAAAAAAAGGACGACCTAAAAAGATCGTCCAAGCTTTGAACTTTTGGGGAAAGCCAAAATCGGAAAATAGGTTATCTGACTCGGAATTTTATTTTGATTGTTCCGCACTGTCTCTCTACAGCACCTTTGTCAAATTTATATTTTTTAGCAGCTTCTTCAGCCTTACTGATTAATCCGGCATCAGCTGTCGTCGATCCGTTTTGAGTAAAATCAGCAGAGACAACTTTTCCCGATGAATTTACACAAACTCTAACAACTACATCACCAGTTCGCTGGGAATTATGGGTAATCTGTGGTTTATAGAGTACGCCTCTACTGCCCAAGCCTCCACCGATTTCACCAGCACCAGTGCTTATACCGTCTAACGCGGTACCATCCGGGTTTCCATCTGGATCGCCTTGATCACCAGGTTTTCCATTGTTTCCGGTACCATTTCCATTCCCAGATAATCCACCAGTAAGTGCATCTCTTAATGCCTGGGCCTCCGCTTCGCGTTTCCGTTGTGCTTCCGCCTCAGCTGCCTCCCTTGCCTCTCTTCTTCGCTTTGCTTCCCGCGCTTTGGCTAATTCTTCTCTTTGAATAGCGGCCTTGGCTTCATCTTCAGCTTTTTGCTGCTCACGCTCCTCTTTTAATTTTGCCGCTCTTATCGCTCGTTCTTTAGAACGCTCATCATTATTAACTTGCTTTACAGGTTGTGCCTTAGGTTTTTTCGGTTCCGGTTTTGGCTTTGGTTTAGTTTCTTCAACGACTTCTTCAGGTTGTGTTTCTTCCACCACTTCTTCTTCTGTTTCGACTGGTTGGCTAGGGGCTGCTCTCGTATCATTAGTTCCTTGATCTGGTTCACCAAAAGAAACAAGCACTCCTGAATTTACAGGAGGAGGGTTTTGAAAGCCAAAAAATGGAATTAATAAAAGTATGAGAATAAGAACTGCTACTATGGTAGAAGCAATTCGACTGGTTCTTTCATCGCTGATTTGCTGAGGCGTGAGTACCATTGACATAAGCAAAAATTTTGGTCACAAGATCATGGACTTGGTGGTTAACCCAAGTAGGATTAAAACGGTAAAACAGTAGTAAAAGATTCAACCCGTTTTTCCCTTCAAATCTATAATTAACCTATAGATGCATAAATAACGCTTAAAGTAGGTATCAATCGTTTGTTGTCAGTATCGCATTAACATTTCTTTTTTGTGCAATGTCCATAACAGTTACTACGTGTTCAACAGGACAATTTTTTGCAGGCGATATGGTAACGTCTAATTTTTTCCTACCGTTATTCTTTTTCAAATTTCTAATTGCCCGATCCAATTTGGTAGCAGACATTGGTTTTCCATCCAGTAAATAAGTCCCATTCCGTTTTATTGCGATGTCAGGGGGATTGGCTTGTGAAACCGTTGGATTAGATTTTCCCGGCAGCTTCAAGAATAAACCATCTGGAGAAACAATTGACGATGTCAACATAAAAAAGATCAACAACAAAAAGATGATATCAGTCAATGACGACATTGAAAATTCTGCACTAACCTTAGCTTTTTTCTTTAATCCCATGGGTTATTCTACTGGTTTAGTGGCAATAATCGCCCGCATTTTCAATTCTTTAGCAACATTCATCACTTTAGTCACATTCTCAAAAGGAGAACCTTTCTCTGCAGCGATTGTCAATGTGGCTTCTTTTCTATTTTCAGTAGTCTTCAATTCATTAGCGACGATACGACGTAACTTGGACATAGAACTAATCGGTTTACCGTTGTAACTAAACTCACTTTTCTTATTGATCGACACGATCATATTGGAAGGTGCCACGGCCTTAGAAGTTGCTTCCGGCAAGTCCAAATTGATTTGAACAATCGAAGAAGTCAACATGAAGAAGATCAACAAAAGAAAGATGATATCCGTCAAAGAGGACATTGAAAACTCAGCACTGACTTTATTTCTTTTTTTGATACCCATATTTATGCAGATGGTTCTTGAAGCAAGTCCATAAATTCTACGGTAGTTTGCTCCATGTTATAGACAGCCTTTTCGACATTGGCCACCAAAATATTGTATCCCACAAATGCAAAAATACCAACCAACAGTCCGAAAGCAGTAGTTAACAAGGCTTGATAGATACCACCAGCCAATACAGCTGGACCAATATTTGCTTCTGTAGCCATCTTATAAAACGCTAAGATCATTCCAGTAACCGTTCCGAAGAAACCGATCATTGGTGCTGCACCAGCAATAGATGCCAAAGTTGAAAGGTTTTTTTCCAGACGGAAAATTTCAAGATTTCCTACGTTCTCGATAGCGGCATCGATGTCTCTCAATGGCTTTCCAATTCTGAGTAATCCTTTTTCCACCATTCGAGCTACTGGAGAATCCGTAGTTTGGCAAAGTGCCTTAGCTGAAGGAATATTAGCGGCTGCAACATAAGCTCTGATATTATTCATAAAGCTTTCATCGATCTTAGTCGCTCTTTTGATGGTCAGGTATCTTTCTATGAATATATAGAGGGCAATTACAGCCAATAATAAAAGAATAGATACAATGATCACCCCTAAAATTCCACCAGACATGATGAGATCTAAAAGACTTTGTTTTTGCGTTTCAGTAGCATCACCGGTTTGAAATAGAAGCATACAGTTGTTGAACATTATTGCGGTTTTAAGTTCTGTGGAAAATGTTGAGGAGGTTAAACGACCTTCGGGGCTGCAAATTATCAATTGGGGTAGGATTTTAATAGTTTTTTAAGGAAATATTGAGAAAAAAGGTAATGTGAGGCGTTAGAATTCAATTAAAACTAAGATTTGGAGAAAATTGAGGAGTCTCCAGATAAAAATGTGGGTGTCCCCTGCCTTCAAAAGAAGGCAGGTCGAGCTGTTCATAGTTTCGCTATTCGCTCATCCGCTTCTGGCGGATTCCAGCTTTTTTAAGCTGGAACTATTCGCATCCCCTGACACATGAGGTATTGGCGTGGGGGTGGAATAATGGTGGTGTTTTTATTTTTTTTGGGCCCATTGGCCTTCGGATTTTGCCGAAATCCGTTTTATCAATCTAACTCATTGAATTTCATGCCTTCGGATTTTGCCGAAATCCGTTTTATCAATACAACTCACTGAATTTCATCCCTTCGGATTTGGTCGAAACCCGTTTTATCAATCCAACTCAATGAATTTCATCCCTTCGGATTTTGCCGAAATCCGTTTTATCAATCCAACTCAATGAATTTCATCCCTTCGGATTTTGCCGAAATCCGTTTTATCAATCTAACTCACTGAATATCAAGCCTTCGGATTTTGCCGAAATCCGTTTCACATCAACATTAAAAACATATTGTTTCATTTACTTTTATTATTAACACATTTTGTGTATTTTTGTTACAAAATCACCTTATTATGTCATTCTCCAAAGCAAATCTGTTCCCAGATACACCAAAAGAAATCGCTAATATTTGCAAATCATTTGCTCACCCTGCTCGTATCGAAATTTTTAATCTTCTAAGCAAGGGAAGTTTACTTTGTTCTGCTCAATTAGCTGAAAACATGCCTATTTCACAATCCACTTTGGCCGATCACCTAGGAATTTTAAGAGATATAGGATTTGTAGATTACGAAGTGAAAAACGGTATCCCTTTCTACAAACTTAGCCAAGAACAAATTCCAGTTTGGATCCAAAATGGTATAAGACTGGAAAACAATTAAATATCAAATTTTAAGTCTCTTATTTTCCCATCATCACCAGTATTTTTACTGATACATTCAATATCTTACCGACTAATCAGGCAAATAAAAAGGTAAGGCACGATATATGCCCCTTCCCTTTCTGCACTGTAATGAGTATATTTGTAGCGAATTTTCGCTAAAATCATCTAAATCGTAGTAAATGGCTGACCAAACCTTGGCAGCTGCCCCAGACCAGCAGGCAGCAAAATCTTCCAAGCAAAGACATATTCGAAAAGTAGCAGTACTCGGTTCCGGCGTAATGGGATCAGGTATCGCCGCTCATTTCGCAAACATCGGACTAGAAGTCATCATGTTGGACATCGTTCCTTTTGATCTTACTGCTGAGGAAAAAAACAATCCCGCAGCAAGAAATAGAATTGTAAATGCCGCTTTTAAGGCCTCTCTAAAAGCAAAACCGGCAGCATTTTATGACAAAAGCTTTTCTTCTAGAATTACAACTGGAAACTTTGATGATGATTTCGATAAAATTGCAGAATGTGATTGGATTATAGAAGTAGTTATCGAAAGACTAGATATTAAAAAACAAGTTTTTGAAAAAGTTGATAAGATTCGAAAACCAGGATCACTCATAACTTCCAATACTTCTGGAATTCCAATTCACATGATGATGGAAGGCCGTTCAGAGGATTTCCAAAAACATTTTTGTGGAACACACTTTTTCAATCCACCAAGATACTTAAGACTATTAGAGGTCATTCCAACCGAAAAGACAAGTCAAGAAGTTGTAGATTTCTTTATGAACTACGGCGATGTATACTTAGGAAAGCAAACCGTTCTTTGTAAAGATACGCCAGCTTTCATTGCGAACCGAGTTGGTGTTTATGCCATGGCTAAGATTTATCAATTGACAACCGAGTTAGGTTTGACCATTGAAGAAGTTGATAAACTGACTGGACCTACAATCGGAAGACCGAAGACTGGTACATTTAGATTAGGAGATCTTGTTGGGCACGATACTGCAGCGAAAGTTATCGGAGGAATTAAGGCCAATTGTCCAAATGATGAACAAGCAGGAGCTTTTGAAATTCCTAAGTACCTTCAGTTTTTATTGGACAATAAATTTTTAGGAGATAAGTCTGGTCAAGGTTTTTATAAAAAGACCAAAGAAAAAGATGAAAAAGGCCGTCGCATTATTCTTGCGATGGATCTGAATACTTTAGAATATAATCCAAGTAAACGTCCAAAGCTTGCCAGCTTAGATATGGCCAAACAAATTGATGATCTGCATAGCCGTGTGAAAGCTATGTACAATGCGGATGACAATGGGGGCCAATTGGTTAAAAAATCTTTATTAGGATTGTTCGCTTATGTTTCTAATAGAATTCCAGAAATAGCAAACGATTTATTCAGTATAGATGATGGTTTGAAAGCAGGGTTTGCTTGGGAGATGGGACCATTCGAATATTGGGATGTCATAGGTATTGAAAAAGGAATTGCTGATGCAGAAGCTCAAGGAGAAACTATTGCGGCTTGGGTCAAGGATATGGTTGCCGCAGGTCACACTTCTTTTTACCGTTCGCAAAATGGTGTCAAGCAATATTATGATGTTGTTAAAAAAGCATACGTAAATATTCCAGGAGCCGATGCAATAGTACATTTAGATAACTATAGAGATCATGCACCAGTATTTAAGAATTCAGAAGTTATCCTGCATGATATCGGAGATGGTGTCTTATGTTTAGAATATATATCAAAAGCCAATGCCATGGGAGAAGGAATTCTTCGTGGAATAAATGAAGCGATTCAAATCGCGGAAGAAGGAGATTGGAAAGGATTGGTCATTGGAAACAATTCACAAAATTTCACTGTTGGTGCTAATCTTATGATGATTGGAATGCTTGCATTTCAAGACGAGTTTGAAGAGCTCAATATGGCAGTAAATGTTTTCCAACAAACCATGATGCGCTGTCGTTACTCAAGTATTCCTGTAGTAGCTGCTACACAAGGATATGTATTTGGAGGTGGTTGCGAAACGATTATGCATTGTGATGCGGCGATGTGTTCAGCCGAATCTTACATTGGACTTGTAGAAGTTGGTGTTGGGTTAATTCCTGGAGGTGGTGGAACCAAAGAATTTGCGCTAAGAACTTCAGACGGATTTGTTCCTGGCGATGTGCAGATTCCCTCGCTCATAGAAAGATTTAAAACAATAGCTATGGCATCCGTTGCAACTTCTGCTGACCAGGCATTTAAGTTTGGATATTTACAAAAAGGCAAAGATAACGTTGTGATGAATTTGAGTCGTGCTATTTCTGAAGCAAAATCTAAAGTCATAGAATTGGCCAAAGATTATACACAACCAATCATCCGAAAAGATGTTACAGTCTTAGGGCAAACTGGATTAGCAGCTTTGTATACCGCTGCTAATGAATTGAAGCATGGAAGATATGCTTCGGAACACGATATAAAGATTGCTAAAAAAGTAGCTTACGTGCTTTGCGGAGGTGACTTAACTGGTACTCAAAAAGTTTCAGAACAGTATCTATTAGATATTGAAAGAGAAGCATTCTTAAGTTTATGTGGTGAGCAAAAAACTAAAGAAAGAATTCAACACATGTTACAAACCAGTAAACCATTACGAAATTAATATCAGCTCTCTAATATTAATTAATTCGTATCATCAAATCAAGCAAATAAATTATGGAAGCATATATTGTAAAAGCATATAGAAGCGCAGCAGGGAAAGCAAAAAGAGGTGGATTTAAAAATTATAGATCAGATGATCTAGCAGTGGATGTCATCAACCATTTAATGTCTCAAATGCCGAATTTCGATCCTGCGCTTGTAGATGATCTAATCGTTGGATGTGCAAATCCTGAAGGCGAACAAGGTCTTCAGATTGGACGTCAAATTGCACTGAGAGCTTTAGGGAAATCTGTCCCAGGTCAGACTGTAAACAGATATTGTGCATCAGGTCTAGAAACCATTTCAATTGCTGTGGCAAAGATCAAAGCAGGAATGGGACATTGCTACGTAGCTGGTGGAACAGAAAGCATGAGTCAAATTCCGATGACTGGATACAAGTTAGCTCCGGCCTACCAAGTAGCTAAAGAGACTCCCGATTATGTTGTCTCTATGGGAATTACTGCTGAAGCCGTAGCGCAGAAATATAAAATTACTCGAGAGGCAGCAGATGTCTTTGCATACAATTCTCACATGAAAGCTGCGGCAGCAATTGATGCTGGGAAATTCACGGAAGAAATTGTTCCAATAAAAGTGAAAGAGGTATTCGTGAAGAATGACAAGCGAATGGAATCTGAACACACAGTGGCGATTGATGAAGGACTAAGACGATCCACAACTGTAGAAGGTTTATCCAAACTAAGATCTGCTTTCGCCAATGGTGGAATTGTTACTGCTGGAAACTCTTCACAAACTTCAGATGGAGCTTCCTTCGTCTTAGTCGTCAGTGAAGAGATGGTAAAACAATTGAACCTTCAACCAATCGCAAGAATGGTTTCTTGTTCTGTTGGTGGAGTTGATCCATTGTACATGGGTATTGGTCCGTGCGCGGCAATTCCAAAAGCATTAAAATCGGGCGGATTAAAACAATCAGATATTGATCTAATTGAATTGAATGAAGCTTTTGCAACTCAAGCATTAGCTGTAATTCAAGAGGCTGATTTAAATCCTGATATTGTAAATGTTAATGGAGGTGCGATTGCTTTAGGACACCCACTAGGATGTACAGGAGCTAAGTTATCAACTCAATTATTCAACGAGCTTAGAAGACAAAACAAGAAATACGGAATGGTTACCGCTTGTGTCGGAGGTGGTCAGGGTATCGCAGGGATTTATGAGTTGTTGAATTAGGAAAAAGTTGATTGTAATCAAGCTAAAGTAATATTAAGGCACTTGAGATTTATCGAGTGCCTTTTTTTTATAACTACAATAAAAAACATCATTTGCCAGTAAGCATTTAATAGCAATAAGTTCTAAATGTATCTTTTTGAATTTTTCAAGTTATAGTTCAAATCATTCAAATAACAATTCATTTAGTTGGACAACTATAATCCCACAGTTTCTAAACAATGAATCGTTAATAAAAGCTATTAAAAGTTAAACAATGTACAAATCACTTTGCCTTCTGCTTTTCTGTTGTGTCATGATTACATTTTTCGGATGTAATGAAGATGATCCAACTTTTACTCCTGAAAATATTGAACCCACAACGGACCATGTTACCCTCGATATTGATCCTGAATTTCGTCCTTTTTACAAGACCTTTATACAAGAAGCCAATTTGCGCGGAGTAGAATTAGACACGAGTAACCTTTCGATCAACTTTGGAGATGCACTGCCTGTAGCCGGGAATTGTAACCTCACGAATATCCATGTAAAAATTAACAGAAACTTTTGGGAAGGTTCTTCTAATTGCTTTAAGGAGTTTTTAATATTTCATGAGCTGGGACATTGCTTATTAAAAAGACTTCACACTTCAGCATTCTCTGGTGGATATAAGCGATCCATAATGTATGCCAAGCCGAATGAAGACCCTTTAGGCTTACATGAAAACTTACTTTCGGCATCTATGGATCTTCCATTTCGAAAATTTTATGTTGATGAACTCTTTAACGAAACTGTTGATGATGCACCATGGATGAATGGTAATATTAGTTATTCACTTTTGACGGAAGACAGAAATTTAGTAGCTGAGTACAAAATTGGTCCATCTGAAACAATTGAAATCTCTGAAATACCAACTGCTTTTGTTCTTGAGATTGAATTAAACCAAGAAACCGTTCACACCGATGAATCATCAGTTATTGAGGATGGCACTTCATATGTTCCTAGTCTGAAAATTTACGATGAGTATACAAAATATATAATTGATAGACTTAGAGGTGGATTATCATTTTTACCAAGATGTAATAAATGGGCAAGTAATCTATACGATTCAAATTCCAAGATTACTATTGTTAATCATGAGGACTTAGCCTATTTCTTTATTGATGAAGAATTCGTTTTGATAGCTACTCCTCTATCTTCCAATTTCAAAATGAATTCCAGATTGTCTTCTGGCATTTCCAACATTGCACTTTATGAATTGTAGTATCTTCTATTCGTAAAGTGCAATGTATTCATGGTTCGAACATGCGGAATTGATAATTGATTTATTTTTCCACTTGACTAAGCCCACTGTTTTACAATTTTTTGTTTCTCAGTAAAGCGAACTTATTCTTTCTAAAAAAATAAATTTACTTATTTGGAATTAAGCACTCTCTTCTAATTCAACTTAAATAACTTAAGTTTCGGCAGTAAATTTAAATTGCAATACTTATTATAAAATACTAGTTATCAACATTTGATAGTACAGTCGATTTACAAGGCAAATTATACTTCTAGCGTTAGCACAAATATTAAATTTAAATGCAAGCAGTATTTAGCGATTAAATTCATCAACTCTGCGTTAAAATTTATCACAATAGCCCGCTATTCTGAAAAATTTTGCCTTGATTTGACCAATTATCTCGCAAAATCTTTTCTTGTTTACTACCGAATCTTAACTTAAATAATTGTATTAAGATTTTAAATTTCTCCTACCCAATCAATTAGATTTGCTACTTAGAAATCAAAAAGGATTTCTACAATTCTAAGTTCTTTCCGTAAAAAATATTATTTTAGACTCACGCTCTACCCTTTTAAAGGTAGTATTTAGCAGCAGTATACCAAATTCCTAGCGTTTAACAACACGACTTCTAAGCATTCGATGCTAAGAATCATTTAGTATTATCAACCATTGCTATTAATTGTTCTTAAAGGAATAAATCTTGGATATGAATCTTTGCAAAATCTACTTATTGTGTTTGACTTTAATGTCCAGTAGTATTCTTTTTGCGGGTATACCTGACTCGATTTTGATTCAATTAGAAGAATATTACGACTTGCCACAAGCAGAGCGCTTTGATGCCGTTCTGGGACATATGGCTAAAATGCGTCCTACGCATGAGTTAATGTATAATGTGATTCAAAAAGAATTGGACTACGCTCGACGCATAGACTCAGACCCATTAACCTTAGTCAAAATCCTTACTCAACTTAGCCATAATGAAATTAACTTTGGGCAATTTGATGCCGCTACTCAAAAGATTGTGGAAGGTAAAAAGTTGATTACTGCTTATGCTGATGACTCCAGAGATTGGCAAATTCAAGTTGGAAGATCTTACTATTACATGTCCAGAATTTATTTCTACAATTATAAAACACAAGAAGCGGTTGACGAAGTACTAAAAGGCATTCCATATTTAGAGACAGCCAAAGATACTGGTAATATGGTCAAAGTATATGCGCACATGGGAGAGTGTTTGGCGGAATTAAATGAGCCAAAAGAAGCGATGAAATACCATAATAAAGTTACAGAGATTGCTAAAAGCTATCCCTACAATTCTTCCTTTAGCCATAGCTATCTTGGAAAAATAAATTGCCTGATCGCCCTAGATAAATATACGGAAGCCAAAGAATTTCTATCTTCATTTATTGAACAATCTATATCGTATCGCGCCGACAACGCCTATATGCTGCGCGGAAAATTAGCTCAAATAGAAACATACCTCGGGAATTATAATGAAGCCAATCGTATTTTTGAGCCAATCTTAAACGACATTCACAATAAAGATAGCATAAGTTCTATTTTCCAAAAAATGGCAATTGTTGGAAATTATGTTGAATTGCAAAAAAGAGCTGGAAATTATAATAAAGCTTCCATTTATCAAGATACGCTATTGAACTTTACGCATCAAGAACTGCAGCTTTTAAATAAAAATCAAATTGCAGAAGCGGAGGTAAAATTCAAAAAACTAGAAGATGAAAAACGAATTCAAGAATTAGAATTAGAACAGACCATTGCGCAATCAAAGAAAAGATCGATGTACCTTGGTTTTGGAGGTTTACTTTTAGCACTTTTAGGAGGTTTTTATTTTTGGAATTATAGGAACAAACAAAAGCAAAATCAAATTCTATTACTGGCGGCAAAGGAAAAGGAGACACAGGCGGTTAGAGAAAAACTATTAACATCGATAACCCACGAGTTGAGAACACCGTTAGCCATTATTTCTGGCAAATTAGAATCCTTGGCGCAAGAAAATTTAGAAGTAGATCAACAAAAAACCTTGCTAACTGCTCAACGAAATACTGCGCAACTTGTACAGCAAATCAACCAGCTTTTAGAATGGAATAAACTCGAGGCAAAAGCGCTTCAAAACAACCCTTCCATCGGAAACGCAGAACAAGTATTGGAAACAATAATTGAGGATCTAAAACCAATTTCCGAACATAAGAATATCAGCTGGAATATGGGTGTTACCAATCAAGAATATTTAGGCAAACTTGATTTTTCAAAATTCAAAACCATATTGAACAATTTAATAAGTAATGCCATAAAATATGCTCCGATTGGTTCAAATCTTAATATCAAATTATTCCTAGAAAAATCGAACTTAATCTGTTCGGTACAAGATGAAGGCCCTGGAATTCCAGCTCAGCAATTGCCTCATATTTTTGACTGGTACTATAGAGTAGCTAATAACGGAAATAAAAATAACTACGAAGGATTCGGTATTGGTCTGGCGCTTTCAAAGGAACTTGCCGAATTGATGAATGGTCAGTTGACAGTAGAATCCAAGCAAGGAAGTGGAACTATTTTTTCCCTAAACGTCCCTTTCCAAAAAATAGTAGCGCAAGAAGTTGCAACGGCAGCTCAAGAACAACAATCAGCTGCAAATCCTGCTGGACCTAAACCGCCTAGTGATGAATTGACTTTATTGGTTGTCGAAGATCACCCTGATTTGGCAGAGCACATTGCCTTTATATTTAAAAAGGAATTCAAAGTGTTGATTGCTCATGATTTGGAGAATGCAAAGTTCCTTGCCGAAACGGAAGTTCCGGATATGATAATTTCAGATATCATGCTTCCAGACGGCAATGGCTTGGATTTCTGTCAACATGTAAAAGCTCAAATGATAACTAGTCACATACCTATCATTTTGCTTACGGCAAGAATAGATGAGGCAACAAGATTTAAAGGAATCGAAAATAGAGCTGATGCATTTATGACCAAACCTTTTAACAATCATGAGTTGAAGCTAAGAGTCCATAACTTACTTCAAAATCGTAGAATCTTAAAATTACGATTTGGAAATGGTCAGCAAAGCTTTTCCAATGAAACAGATACATTCACAAATATGGTCCTAAAAGTATTGGAGGACAACTATTCTGATAGTACGTTCGGTGTGGATGACTTTGCGCGTTCTTTGAATATTAGCAGAGGGCAAGCCTACAAAAAATTTAGAACGACCTTAGATAAAACGCCTACCAATTTATTAAAGGAATTTAGACTTGAAAAGGCTAGAAATTTATTGACGTCAGGAGAATTGACCATTGCTGAAATAGCTTACCAATGTGGATTCAATTCGCCAGAATACTTCAGTACAGTATTCAAAGAACACTTCAAGCAAAGTCCTTCTAATTTTAAGTCATAAACTTTAAAACAGCCCTGTTTCTACCGAAAACTACTTAGTTTTTCTCTTGGTTTTACTGGAATACAAACAAATTTGAATGATTATAGAACTAATTCTAAGATCATTCTTTGGTGTCCAAACTACATTTGGATTATTATTTCACAAAAACTTTACTCATGAGAAAACGTTTCACGCCGATATTGAAATTGTCACTTTTAATTACATGCCTGATTACCAACATAAGCATTTTTGCGCAAATTGATTTGGAGCTTAGTCTAAGTCAATCTAATGATAATCCTACCGCCTGGTCAAACTTTACAGTCACGGCTCAGCTGATCAATAAGGGAACATCCGCCGCACAGAATATTGCTGTTGCAATTCCAATGGTGGACAATACGAAGTATCAAGGAGGAAATGAGTATACCGCCACTGTGGGATCTTTTTCTCCCTATGGATCCCAGCAATGGACACTTCAAAGCCTGGGCGCCAACCAATCAGCCACGCTTACCATTAATCTATTTGCCACTGCTAACGCACCTTCCCCCTCTTATGCTCAAGTGATGCAGGCAAGTCCAAATGACACCGATAGTACCCCCGGTAATGGGAATGGCTTTTCTGTCAACGAAGATGATGAAGCTTTATCCGTTGGAGGAGGTGGAAATCCGGTTGGCAATAAAGCAGATCTAGCAATGTCCGACATTACTATTCAAAATAGCGCATCTCCGGGGGATGTTATCAGCTATACTTTTGATTTAGAGAATAAGGGTAGCACAACAGCCAATGGTGATTTTAGAATCGCAGTTTACTTGTCAAATAATCCAGGAGCTTCGGGATCTTTAACTGAGGTTGGAGTAATTAACACTGGAAATATTGGTGTGGGAACTATTCAAGATGTAGCGGGAGCTATTTCAATTCCGGCAAACTACCCTACCGGAACGTCTTATGTTGTATTCGTCATTGATGCAGATAATGATATTGATGAATCAAATGAAAATAATAATGTTAAGACAAGAGCACTTGCCCTAAACGATAATGGCGGACCTACAGTTGATGATTTCTGTGGATTTGAAAAAACGTTTTTTGAGCTAAATCCTGCTGTTACCCAAGATCCTGCGCAGCGCGAAGTCATTGCTTCAACAAGTGAAACCAGCGACGGTTATGCTATTAAGGTTACAGAAAGTAATACTGAATATAGAGATCTACTAATTAGCACTGACGGAGATCTCATTAGTTTTAATCCGAATGGAATGCCTCCAACTTTTCAAGTCCCTACCTTGCCTAGTGGAGCCACTTATGATATAAATGCTCTTGGTCCAAATTCATTTCAAATCGAAGTGAATAATCCCAACGGTCAATTAATTTTTAACAAAACTTATACTGATGTTACAAGCAGCAATGCAAATCCTCAGGCTTTGTTAAGACCTAGAATATTTGAAAAGAGTAATGGCTACTACTTAATGGGCACTTGGGTAAATCCTAATAATGGTTTAGCGACTTTATATCTTATTACTTTAAATTCAAATGGTGTAATACAACAACTTTTTGAAGAACAGTTGACCATCGATTTTTACTCCTTTAATTACATCGGTATATTACCAAATGACGATTTGCTTTTTACGGTTGATAATAATAGTACAAGAAGTATCAATTATGCAAGAATTAATATAAACGGTTTTATATTCAATAATAACATCATAGGTGATCTGGTTTCAAATAGAGTACCTCAGGTAGATTATGTCCCAGCCGAAAATGCCGTTTACATGTTGATTTATAATGATCCTTGGTCTGAAATTCGAAAAGTATCTACAGAAACGGGAGAAATTATTTGGACTACAAGATTGACTGATGCCTTTAATCCCAATTCCGCCATCATTAGAATTTTAAATAGAACAAATAGGATGATTCTTACCGATGACGGCGGAGCTATTGTAGCTTATCGGTATAACAATCCTGTAGGGCCTAATGGAACAGAGATCGGGAAGCTCGATAGTGATGGAAATGCAGTATGGTGGAAAAGTTATGATGAAACTTACAATGTACGAGCAGCAATTGAAACAAATGACGGAGGATTTTTATTTACTGGAAGAAAAGGTAATGAGTTTACTCTGCTCAAGTTAAATGACATGGGTGATCCTTTACCAGCATGTAATGATAACGGAGGAAGTGGCGAAATCGATCTAAGCTTAGCTTTCGATGAGAACAGTATTGATCCTGATATTTGGACAAACTTCAGTACAATATTAACGATTAGCAATTCGGGATCAGAAACTGCAACTGGCGTCAAAGTAAAAATTAATCAACCTGGGAATTTAGTATTCCAAGGTGGAAACGAATTCAGCATTTCCCGAGGAACTTTCCAACCATATGGCAATAAAGTATGGAATATTGGTTCCTTAGCTGCCGGCGCTTCTGCCTCGTTGCAAATCAACTACTTCCTAACGAATAATAATCCGATGACGGTCTTCGCCGAAGTGATTGGTACAAATGAAGAAGATGGAGATAGCAGTCCCAATAATGGATCTATAGGAAGTCAAAGCGAAGACGATGAAGCCAATTTATTCATCAATGAAAATAATGGTCAAAATAGTAGATTCAATTCTAGCGATTTGGGTCAAAACCGAGCCTATGTTTTGAATAATATTTATCCGAATCCAGCCGGTGGCGAAAATGTTAATTTCGTCATTAGCAGTGCATTGGAAGCTACAACAACTTTGAACATTTACAATAGCAATGGACAATTGGTTTATGCGGAAGAAATAGAACCTAAGCAAGGTTCGAATCAAGTATCGATTAGCACAGAAAATTTCAATTCTGGATTACATTATATCCAAATATTAGGAACCCATTCAAAATCAGCGACAGGAAGTTTTTATATCGAACGATTATAGTCTAACTGTATTTATAAAAGAGGAAACGATTAATAATCGTTTCCTCTTTTAAATTTTAATAGTATTGGGCATATTAAAAAACCAGATCCAAAGACACATTCCAAGTAAAAGGCAACCCCTTACGCTCTAACAATCCTATCTTTAACTCTTCCTCCTTATAATCGATAAAATATTGATTTTTGATGATATTATTGGTATTGTATAAATTAATAAAATGCAAGCCAATTTTACTGGACGGCATTTTTTTATTCCGAAACTTCAAGTTATAGCTTAGTCCAGCATCCAAGCGATGATAACTCTTTACTTGGCGTGAAAGTAATCCTTCGTCGAATTGAAGATCATAATAATCACCTTCGTCAGGTCCAAAGTATTTTAACTCGGTAGGAAAAGAATAATATCTGCCAGATGCAAATTGCCATTTGGCAAAAACATCAAATCTCTTTTTTCTTACATTAAGAAAGGTGGAAAAACGATGTGGTTGAGAAAAAGGAGAATTAACAGTTGATGGAAAATCATAAATTTGAACCGTCTCCTTCACATAGTCATAAGTTAGCAAAGCCATTAACCATTTTCTTTGGAAATTGGCTGAAAATTCTACTCCTTTCACCGACATATCTGCAAACCGATACAAATCTTCTTCGATGGTAAAATCAAGCGATGCTGTCCAAATATTACTAATCTCTTTCTGATAGGCATCTAACTTCAAATGCCAAAAGCCTTTTTTGAAGTCAAGTCCACCACTCCATTGTCTATTCCTAATAGCATGAATCCAATTGGAGGTTCCAAAACGTTGATCTGACAAATGCCAAAAATCATTTTCAACAAATAATGGACTATAACCAGTTCGCTTAGTAAGTACTTGATGAAAATGACCATAGTGCGCATGAGCCGTAATGGCTGATGTCAGCATATAAGAAAGATGGACTCTAGGTTCCCAATAAAGTGCACCTAGAAAAGCTCTACTATATTTTGAAACCCGCAAACCTGCATCCAATTCCAATTTTTGATTTAACCGGAAATTTGATTGTAGGTAGGCAGCATCTTCAAAACTCTTTTTACCATCTTGATAGTAAATTCTCTTCATTGAAATATCGATGTGATCAGCATCCCAATGTTCACGGCTATAACCAAAATTTAGTCTTAACCAATTATATTTAAATTCATTGTCAAATTGTATGGATGTATTATAAACAGTATTCTTCTGTTCTCTTTCAATAGTATTCTCATCCTCTTCATCTGATAAAAACTCAAAATCAAAAATATAGTCACTCTTAAAGGCTTTGACTGAAGAGGTTAGATTATCATTCCAGCGATAATTTAGAACTCCTGAAATTCCAGTGCTATTCAATTCTAAATTATCTTGCTCCACTGCAGGATCAAATGTATGGAGTCGTCTTAAGGTATATTCATTTCCGTAATTCAAATAGTCAATTTGGAAAGTTAATTTGGGAGTAATATTCAATAAAGCTGATGCCGAAAAATCTCGAAAAGAAAAATCATTTTCCCAACGAATGATTCCCTCCAAATCAAATTTGTCAAAATAATAATCTAAATCGGGTAATTTCCCAAACTGAAAAATGGAGTTATAAGTATTTTCATAAACTAGCCCTCTAAATTGGTCTGGTAATGATTTTCTCCAAGCGGTTTGAACTTTCAATTTATTGTTAAACAAACTGGTTTTAAGTCCAACATTGGTATACAATAAATCCGCATGCAATTTCAACTCGGTTGTATCTATAGCCGCTAGATTATTAGACATATTTATATTTCCCGAGGCATTTGAATTATCTTTTGCAGCTGCCCCATTTTTTGTAACCGTCACTTGATCTGTCATAAATGGATTGATCGCCGAGATGTGTCCATAAAAGAGGCTGCTTTGATATATTTGAATATTATTCCATTTGAAACTCACTTGGTCAGGTGGGCCACCTCGAATCTGCAAATCGCTTAAAGACTCACCGCTATTAAATACTCCAGGCAATAACTGTGCAAGTCCCAAAGCATCTTGATCACCGATGCCAACAGCAGCAATTTTGTCCGTAGCCATTGTCATAGTTTCCAAATTATCTTTGACCGGATTCACATAATCGGTAACAATGATAGCGCCCAACTCATGCGACTTAGACTTCAAGACAATAGGATTACTGTGTATCAACAATGAATAAGGCACTAAGCGTTCTTCGAAACCAATATAACTTATTGAAAACATCTCGGAGTTCGCAAAATATCCGCTCAACTCAAATTGACCATTAATATCAGTTTGGGCACCGGTCTTTAATTTTGTTGACCATATATTACAACCAATCAACGGATCTCCATAAGAATCGAAAACCTGATTGGTAATCTTTGGAAAAGTAATTTCCTCAGCACTTGACAATAATGCTTCTGACTGAACTGCGATTAAAGAATCACCAAGCGGAATTACTTTTCGATTCAACAATTTGGAGAGCAAGTTTAAAAAAGCTGTTTCTGATCCACTAAAGGAGAAAGTAAAACTTTCGCTAGGCAACTTTTGATCAATGTAATTAAATGGCTTATCCAAAACTTTTCCAGCATTCGAAAGCAATTGGGCTGAGGACAAGCCTTTGCTTGAAAAGTAAATTTCAGTCTGTGAAAAGGATGGACTACAAAAAATTAAAAAAAGAAATGACGATAAGAACCAGGTTCTACTATTTTTTAAATACCAAACTTGAATTATTCGGTCTTTCATATTGCCAACCAGAAACCGCTTGAATGATTTCCAATGCATTATTTAGGTCATTCATTGGAAGATAACCGGTAAATCCAACGGAGTCATCTATGTCTACGGAAGTAACAGTCAATCCGTAAAAACGGTTCATGTCCTTAAAAATACTAGAAAATGGTACATTTTGAAAGTCCAAACCTCCAGAAAACCAATCTGGTTGGGTATTCGTAATTTTGCTGACTTTTCCGAAAACATCA
Source organism: uncultured Saprospiraceae bacterium (assembly GCA_937928045.1). Classification (GTDB taxonomy): domain Bacteria; phylum Bacteroidota; class Bacteroidia; order Chitinophagales; family Saprospiraceae; genus JABDJM01. The sequence goes on from CALFWO010000020.1 coordinate 67,080, forward strand.
TTAAACATATAAATTTCCTCTCCTTGGTTCAGTGCCAATGTCTTCTTTTTGGTATTTGTGACTTCCACCACTCCAGTGTAACATTGTACTCTCAATCTATCATTATCAATTTCCCATATATCAAAAGAAGTTCCTTTTACCGATACGGCACCCAAAGAAGTATTCACTAAAAAAGCACCTTTCTGTCGAACATTGAAAAATGCTTGGCCATCCAAATCTAATATCCGATTCTCTTCCCAGGTCCTATCATCCCAGCTTATGTAAGAAGCGGGAGACAACTTAATGATCGTATTATCCGCCATTAATATTTCTTCCTCCTGTTGAGGAGCAGTTTCAATTTTTTTCTTTTGTTGAGTAGGGAAAAACAAGAAGGTGATTAATCCTATTGCAATCGCAGCCAAAAGGAGCCATATCCATCTAAAGTATGATTTGGCACTCGGAATTGTATCTACTGGTATATTGGCAAGATCCGAAGTTTTAAGATTTCTTTTGGATTCAAATTGTTTCCACATTTCTTCCTGACCAGTCACACTCAATTCTAAGCCTTTAGCAGCTTTCAAGGTCTTTGCCAAAGATGCTAAATCCACGGATTCCTCCAAGGTCTTTAGCTCCTCAACAGAAATATCTTCTGCCAACCACTTCAAAATCAATTGTTCTGTATACTCCATCCTTAGTGATTACGGGCAATATTAATCTGACCCTACTTTTTCTTTAATATTTTTTCATTTGCTAAGTATAATAAAGCTTGGGCCATCCTTTTTTCAATAGCCTTTACGGATAGTTCCAATTGCTCTGCAATCTGTTTATATGTCATATCCGCAAAGCGACTTAACAAGAAGACCTCCTTTTGTTTAGCAGGCATGTCTTCCAAGACCTTTTCAAATCGTACTTTAAATTCTTGTTGCTCGAGAACAAACTGTGGATCATTAACTGTACCAGATTCGGATAAGCCAGATCGATAATTTAAACGAACCTTGTTAGATCGATGTTGATCAATCATCAGGTTATTACAGATAGTAAATAAGTAAGATTTGACGGTTTCTAATTTTACCGTTTTACAATTGTTCCAAAGCCTAAGAAAAGCGTCTTGCGTAATATTTGCTGCAATATCCTTTTCAAAACCTCTGCTCTGGACAAACACCTGCAAGGTGGATTGCCATTTCTGAAAGGTGGACTTGAAAATATTATCGTTGCAAAGACTCATCTGATAAGAACAAATATAGAATTTCTTGCATTAAGAGCACTTAGATTTATTAGATCTAATCTTAAGTAATCTCCTAATCTTCGTCGCACCAGCGATGTGTAGTGGACTTTGATCCGATGCCATCGGATCGAGCGAATAGCGAGTCCCGAAACGTAGCGTCCGGTGCCCAAAAATAATTTTCATAAAAAAGTAGGGTCATGGAATACTTGTTCGTATTACTGATGAAATGCAATCTTAAATCAAAAATTACCCTATGCGAAAGATCATATTTATACTTTGTTGTTTTGTTAGCCAATCCCTAATAGCACAAGGGAATTGGGAAATTTTGAAAACAGGAGCAGGCGGATGGATCACAGGAATGGATGTTAATCCAAACTCTGGATTGATCCTCGCGAAATCAGATGTCGGAGGTGCCTACAGTTATAACTATGGAGCCAATGAATGGAAACAATTGGTAACTGCTCAGTCTATGCCTGCTGGTGCAGTGGATTGGAAAAAATATCAAGGTGTACAAAGTATTGTCAGTGCGCCAAGCAATTCTAACCGTTTATATATGGCATTTGATCATGCAGTTTATTACTCAGATAATAAAGGAGAAAATTGGTTACCCACCAATCTAACGGGCGTTAATTTTGCGCCAAATGATGATGAATCAAAATTACACGGCGAGCGATTGGCTGTAGATCCCCTGGATGAAAATATTGTCTATTACGGAAGTATTGATCAGGGACTTTGGCGAACAACTAACGGCATGGATTGGTCAAAGATCAATTCAATTCCGAATGGAACAGTAGATCGTGGAGTAAGAAGTATTAGCTTCGATGCCGCTGTAAATGATGGTAATAAAACACTTAGAATTTATGTGGCCGTAGATGGTGAGGGAATTTATCATAGTGAGAACGGTGGAAATAGCTGGACAAAGTTTATCATTCCTCAGATTCCGAACGGTAATCCTCAGATTTTTGATATGGAATTGGCCAGTAACGGAAATCTATTCATTTGTGGATTTGATGAAGCGCCGGGTGGCGTTTTGAATTCCTTTGGTGCACTGCGCTATGATGGAACAAATTGGGTACAAATATTTTCCGAAGATTTAAGTATTGGTTACTCTGAATTGGCTGTGAATAGAGATAATCCAAACCAAGTATATTTATTTTCCTATGGTTATTCCGAAACTTATCGAACTTACAATGCCGGAAGTGCTGCTCCAAGTTGGGACTATTTAACCTTTGATATTCAAGCGCCAAATATTCCTTGGTTGCAAGACAACGACAGTGTTTGGTTTACGCTTGGCGAAGTTACATTTGATGCGATCAAACCTAATCGGATTTGGATTAGCTATGGAACAGGCACGTTCTATAGCGATGATATTTTTGATTCCAATATGACTTGGATCGAAGCATCAAGTGGTCAAGAACATTTGGTTTCTAATGATGCGATTACAATGGCGAATGGAAATATCCTAACCGCTCATTGGGACTTTACGATGTTTTTGCATGATGACCAGAATCAATATCCTACTAATAAATTACCAACAACAAGATTCAATTCTGCATGGGATCTTGATCAAAGTCCTAGTGATCCTAATTTTGTAGTGGCCGTAATTACCGATCATCGCGGCTGCTGCTTTGACAATGAGTCTAGAAACTCTGGCTACTCTGAAGATGCTGGTCAAACTTGGACACAATTCGCGAGCATGCCGGAAGGTCAATATGATCTTTTTTATGGAACGATGGCCGTATCAGCGAACGACAATGATAATATCATTTGGCTTCCTACAAGCAATCGCCCCCCGTACTATACAACTGATAAGGGACAGACTTGGACTGCTGCTACACTTCCAGGAAATTCAGGAAACTGTTGTCACGATGGATTTTTCTTTAAGCGAAGAGCTTTGGTTGCTGATCGCGTGGAAGACAATACATTTTATATTTATGATTGGGGCGCTGGTCATATCTTTAAAACCAGTGATGGTGGAGCAAGTTGGGTGAAATATGATGCTGTCTTACCCGCTTGGTCTTTCAATGCAAAAATACTCTCTGTCCCAGGAAAAGCTGGTCACCTTTTTTGGGTAAATGGTCCTGAAGACGCGGCAAGTTTGATCGAAGGAATTCATCATTCAACGGATGGCGGTCAGACTTGGAGTGAATTAAGTAATACTGATCAAATACTAAATATTGGAATTGGGAAAGCCAAGGACAATACTTCCTACCCCGCTCTATTTGCTTGTGGAAATATAGACGGTGAATATGGTTATTGGCAATCCGATGATGAAGGGAGCAGTTGGGAAAAAATTGGATTATATCCAACCGGACAATATGAATGGCCAACTGTAATGGAGGGTGATCCTCACAGGTATGGACGTTTAATTGTCGGATATGCCGGCAATGGTTTTGTGAGTTATCAAAAGGCATCGGATGCACTTCCACCAACAATTAGTGATCACATTCATATTGATCAATTTGGATACCAGCCTCAAGGAAAAAAAGTAGCCGTACTTTCTAATCCACAAGTAGGTGCAAATAATTTAGCGGAATACATTCCGGGGAATACATTAGAAATAAAAGATGCGGATACAGATGCGGTTGTTTTCTCAAGTTCCATTATTCAATGGTTTAGCGGCGCAACTCATGATCAATCCGGAGATCAAGGATGGTGGTTTGATTTTTCTTCTTTAAATACAACAGGAGACTATTATGTTTACGATCCGGAAAATCATGTTCGTTCCTATGAGTTCAAAATTTCAGAAGATGTGTATAACGATATATTGACTGCTGCAACACGTATGTTTTATTACAATCGTTGCAATTTAGCTAAGGAGGCTACCCATGCCGGAGCTGATTGGACAGATGGAATTTCATTTACCAATTCGCTACAAGATGCAAATTGTAGATTTATTGGAGAACCTATGAATGCCAGTTTAGAAAAAGACTTAACCGGTGGTTGGTTTGACGCTGGAGATTACAACAAGTACATCACTTTCGCACATGAGACCTTGCATAATTTACTTCAAGCTTATCAAGAACATCCTATGTCATTTAAGGATGACAATAACATTCCTGAGTCTGGCAATGGAATTCCAGATTTGTTGGATGAGATTAAATGGGAATTGTTGTGGATGCAAAAAATGTGTAATTCAGATGGCTCGGTTCACAACAAGATGGGTAGCATAAATTATTTAAACGGTTCCAGTCCTCCAAGTATCAATACCGAGCAGCGCTACTATGGACCAACTTGTAGTTCTTCTTCCATAGCTGTGGCCTCCGTTTTCGCTTTGGCATCCGAAGTATTTAATACAATACCTGGTCAAGAGACATTTGCCTCAGAACTATTAACTACTGCTGAATTGGCATGGGATTATGTTCTTCCTATGTACAACTCAAATAATTTAGAAACAGATTGTGACGATGGCACCATAAACGCCGGTGATGCAGATTGGAATGCCGCCTTGCAAAAAAGTAATCTAATTGCTGCTTCTATCTATTTGTACAAAATTACAGGAGCAGCTAATTATCATGATCACATCATTAATAATATTAACGACGCTCAAGCAATAAATGAAAACTATTGGTCTGGTTATAACATGGCAACTCAAGAAGCCTTATTACTTTTTACAACCATTGAAAGCGGTGATCTAAATACAAAAAACACGATTCTTAGTTCCATCACCAACCAGGTTCAAAATAATTGGAATGACTTTTTAGGTTTTTCAGCACTCGACCTTTATCGTTCTCATATGCACACGAATGCGTATCACTGGGGAAGTAATTTGGTAAAGGCCAATTTAGGAACTTTGAATTTGCAATTGAATAAATACAATATTCGTCCAGATCTTGCAACAAGTTTTGGTCAGAAAGCAGAAGAACAATTGCACTACTTCCATGGAATTAATCCTGGAAATATGGTCCACTTGTCCAACATGTACGACCTAGGTGGGGACAACTGTGTCAATGAAATTTATCATGGTTGGTTTGCTGATGGAACGGATTATGATCACGCATTAAATTCTCCAAAAGGTCCTCCACCGGGCTATTTGGTCGGAGGACCAAATCAAAGTTATTCCGATGATACTTCATGCCCACCTTATGGGCAACCAGCACAAAAGTCAATTCTTGATTTCAATACTGATTGGCCAATTCCTTCTTGGGAAATTTCTGAACCAGCAATTTATTATCAAGCCGCTTATATACGATTGCTTGCTGCTTATTCAGAATCTGTCGATAATCCCTTACCGCTCAATTTTTTGGCTTTTACACTTAGGGCTGATGAAAATGATGCGGTATTAAATTGGCAAACGAGCAATGAAATTGATATTAACAAATATGAAATAGAGAGAAGCTTTGATTTTATCTCTTGGAAAAAAATTGGAGAAGTATCAGCACGTAATGTTTTGTCTGTGAGTGAATACAACTATGTGGATGAAAATATCTTAGTCGATGCCCCGAATGATATAGTAAGTTATAGGATAAAAATCTTAGAACGAAACCAAAGTACCAGTTACTCTGATACCAATAGTTTGGATATTATCCGGACTTCAACATTCGAAGTATTTCCTAATCCAGCCAGTGAAGAAATAAATATCAACCTAGGAAGTTCTTCGGCAAAAGATGCTCAGATTAGCCTGTTGAATAGCTTGGGCCAAGTCATTGATCAAATTGGGGTTGGTAACAATCAGGTGAAATTGGAATATTCCTTAAAAGATTTACCTAACGGTTGTTACTTATTGTTGTATGAAGCGAATGGTCAAAGGCATACTAAAAAGATAATTAAAGAGTAATATTCATGTTTGCTTTAGGTAGAGCTCAGTAAGCCTTGAATATGTATAGCCAATTTTGCAACCTGAAGAGGTTGGAATTGTCCTATAAAAAATCCCTCAGCAATTTTTGCTGAGGGATATATAAAAAATCTATATAAAAATACGCTCTAAATTTTACTTTTTATTCCTGCCTGTATTCCATAAAACAGCGGTCCTTTTCGATCAGTTCTGCCCCACTTTCCAAAATATTTGGAACCATGAATTCCCAAATTCAATCCAATTTTTTCGGATAACGAAAATTCATAATTAGCGGCAAAACGAGTGGCAAATCTACCTCCTTTTAAATCTGAATTGTTTTTATCAAAAGATTGAATAATTTCATCACTGTTTAATTCTAAACCTTTGGAGTTAACCGTAAAGGCATATTCTCCACCAAGATATAAACGCAAATTTGTCTTGTCATTTAACTTGAACGTTATACCATAGTTTAACTGTAAACTTTGGAACTGATGTTTATTGTAATGAACGGCTTTTTGCCTCTGAGAAGCATTCACAAATGTATCCCTTCGAGTTTCTGAAATTTCAGATCCCGTCAAACTATTTACGAGTTTTCCAACGACCGCATTTTCAAGTTCCTGCTTGTAGTTCCTTGTACCTTCATATTCAAAAAGTTGGTTTAGACTTGAAAATTGATAAGCTAGTTCAACACTTTGTTTTTTAGAAAAATTTAATTCTATTGATGGTCTAATGGTAAATCCAGGATAGCCAGAGAGGAAATCATAGTTAATGTCTTTTTGATCCATTTCCAGCCAATTGATTGCACCAGAAGCCAGTCCCCAACGCATTGACAAATCTTTTCTGGGTGTATCAGATTTTATTTGCTCTACAATTTTTTGGTGTCTGGGTAAAAATTTAATATTCCGATTGAATGTCAGTTTGCTTAAATGGATAGTTGGTAATTGGATAAAACTATTGATTGCTCTTACTTGATTGATTTCAGTGAAATTCTTTTGTAATTCAGTTTCGCCAGTTCGCGTTCTCTGAACATTTGTACTCGCACTGAATTCCTCGTTTTTGAAGTAACGGTTTGAATTACTTTTTGATGCAGCAATGTTTGAATTTACCTTTCTCTGTTTATTCTCAATTACATTTGACTTCTGAACCTGATCAATTTGAGTAATTAATCCATTTAAACTGGTTGTATTTTTTTCTAGCTTTTTTGATTGTATATTTTCTACTATAGTTGATTTCTTTTTATTGTTTACAATGTATTTATCTATGTCTTCAGCATTACTCTTGACAATTGGCTTTTCGATTTCTTGGTTCACTTCTTCTTTTTGCTCTCCGTAAATTGCGTTGAAAGTCATCCAACTTCCGCAACCGGCTACAAACAAAAGAAGCAATAACGACCACCATTTTTTGGAAGCGACAGCTTTCTGGTCATCCATCTTTTCTTGGATACCTGCTTTCATATCTTCCCAGCCAAAGCCATCAGGAAGGTTTGAATCTTGCCCTTCGAATTCGTCCTTAAAATTTTCTTCAAAGTAATCCATATAAATTCGATTTATATTGATTTGTAAGATAACGTTGAATCCATTTTTTCCCTCTTGTCAATTGGGATCTAGATGTTTCCGCGTTAATATTTAATTGTTTGGCTATTTCTTTATGGGTACAGCCATCCATAACAGCTAGCATAAAAACCACCCTATAGCCTTGAGGCATTTTTTCCAGGATATGTTCAATATCTTTTCTAGTTAAATCCGTGGGTAAAGGAGCATCGTCAATAATTTCCACACTATCTTCTAAGCCCTCTGCAATAAATAATGGTCTAGCTTTCCTTAAGTGTTGCAGGCATTCATTGACTGCAATTTTTCTAATCCAATTGTTAAAGCTTCCTTTTTCCATATTGAAGCTGTTAATATTGCTAAACACTTTGGCGAAAACTTCTTGCATTAAATCTTTACGTAATTCGGTATCTTTTACATATCGTTTGATAATACTGTAAACATAAGGAGCGCATTGCTTGTACAATTGAGCATGGCCTTTTTCAAGTCCATTTAGACAATCCTTTATTAATTCAGCTGTTATCAAAAAAGTTGGTTGTAAGGTTAGAAATAGTTCCTGCCAATTTTTTTTCAGCAGGAACTATTTTCTTTTGTCTAAAGATTATTGACAATCAGAGAGGAATAGAAAATAAGCTTCTATATCTGCAATTGTTACAGTTTCTCCGGTGCTGATTTTAACAACACTTAATGGAAAGTCTAGCGTGTAATCGCCTGTACTATTATTGACTAAATCTAATGCCCCTTGATCTGAAGTAATTTCAATAGTTTCTCCTGTAAACATATCAGAACCAGTTAAAGGATACACTAAATCATAACATGTTCCACCCATTAATGAAGATTGTAAAATATGTCCGATTATTGGAGTTAATATTGGGCCATCAAAACAATCAAACAATGCATTTGCCAATTCTTCATCGCTGTTCACAACTACTATATTTCCATCTGCATCAATAACGCTTAGTGGATATACAAATCCCTGAATTCCTGAGATCATAGCATTAGCATAATCGTTTTCATCATTCAGAGTAACCACATTTCCGTCGAAATCTACTACATCAAAAGGGTAAGAAAATGCTAAACATCCAATTCCACCAATTCCATAGTTAGTAGTATCAATACCAGGGTTGTAGTTATTATCGCAACTAGCTACAAGACCAAATAATTCATCATCGTTGTTGGCAGTTACTATCATTCCATCTTCATCAATTAAGCTAATTGGAAAATTGAAGTATAATTCTGGATTATTTACAATCAACTCAACGAATTCTTCTTCCGAAGCTGCTGAGAAATCATTTCCTTGTCCATCGTTCAAACCTATAGGATAGACCAACTGATAGCAAGAATTGATATCACAAATTAAGAACGCAGGAAATCCATCGTTACCTGACCATCCAGTATCTGGAATACAAGCAGCAAATAACTCTCCTAATTCTTCTCCATTGTTAGCTACAGCTGTTTCTCCATCGTCATAAGTAACATTTACTGGATAAACGAAATCAATAACTAGTGGTTCGCTTTCTAGAACTTCAAAAAATTCCTCTTCTGAGTTCACCGTAGTAATTTCTCCGTCTGCATTCAAACCGAACGGAAAGTCAACAGTAAAGCAATCTAAATCCAAGCCGTCAGCGCTATTGGATTGAACATTAAAAACCAATTGATTAGTGGAAGAAATAGTTGGGACTAATTCTTCAAGAACTGGCTCTTGGATATCAATAATTTCTTCCTTTTTACATGAGGATAAACCGATTATCAACAAGAGTGTAAATAGTGATAATAATTTTGTGTATTTCATCGAAATTTAATTTTTAAAAAAATTTAATTGCTTTGTTTTTATTTAAGCAACTTTGAGAAAATAAAAGTATTGAGCTCACTATACTATATGCCTTCTGAGCAAAGAACGCTGCACCAGTTGTAATAATTTTTAGAAAACAATGGATCCGGGCTATTGTTTAGAAGGTAAGTTATTCATTTTGTGAGGATTGGAAGGGAAATGTCGGGGAATGGCGGAAGTGGAGCTAGCGGTTTACCCTGGCCGCAAAAAGAGGAATATGACTATTGGTCATACTCCTCTTTTACCAGTATAAGAAAGAATCTTAACTATTTGTTGTTTATTTTTTCTGCTTTTAATCCGTCTACTTCTTTTCTTAATGCTTGGATCAACTTATTCGCCTCTATTTGATACAAGGTCAATTCTTCAATCTTTTGTAATAACTTTGAATCCATATCTCCCAATAATATTCCATTTTTCGCTACTTCCGCAGCACTTGGAATATCCTTTAGATGACCTTTATCATTGATGTGCTTTTCCACTTCTTCTAATGTCGGTAGATCGTAATCTTTTTCAAAAACAAAGTCCGACCAACCAGTTTCAACTTTGATTTCTTTGGCTCGGATCTTACCATTGACAGCCAGTCTCCATTCTTGTCCAGGGTCAGTAGTTCCAATTCCTACTTCTCCACTTGGTGTTATTGTCATTGAAGTACCAGTATTATTTATAAATTCAGTTTGACCTGTTCCGTTAGAAGCGACTCTCATGTCATTATTACTGTCAAATCCAAAATATCCTTGACGGACTCCATCTTTCCGAAAGTCAATATAATTCCAAGCAGAGCCTCCTATTTTATTAAAGAAAAAACCTTGATCTGAACTATGATCTACCCTAAATGAGTTCGTCAAAAACCTTACTTTGTAGCTCGTAGAAGAGGCTGTTCCCACTCCCAGTTGATCGGTAAAATAACCGTTTCCTACAACATGTAATATTTGAGCAGGCGCATTGGTTCCTATTCCCACTTTACCATTATTACTCATATATAGCGTATTAGATGGAGTTCCATCTTGAATCGTAAGCGGATTGAGATTACCATTTATGGCATCACTAATTATGAAGTCTTCACCGGTCGAAACCACCAAATTCCACGCAGCGGCATCCGTTTTTATTTTAATGCTTTCCGATGAAGAAGCCTCTCCAACCGTCAATCCCTGAGTAGATATATGATTTACAGCATTAATATTCTTATTACTCATTTCTAAATGTGTAGTTGCCGTATGATCTCCTAGATTATCCTCTTTCATTTTAGTCCAATCTGAAATATTCGCACCTCTTAATTTCCTAGTCCAACAAGTATTGCTTACGGCATTTTCACAATAGATTTGACTTAAAACACCTGAATTTACTTTCAACGTTGTTAAAAAACCTTCATCCGTTCCTGCTGGAAAATTTGAAGAAGACGCGTTATCAGGTCTTCCGTAAACAATTCCTGTTTGAGCCAAATTTGCATCACCCACGAATTGTGGAACATATGAGACTTGTCCATTTCCTAATGGCAATTCATTTCCGATTAAATTGTCCTGTCCGATTACTGATGAACAAATTAAGAACATTAAAAAACAAAGAACAACAATGCATAAGTTAGTCGTTTTTTTCATAATAATTTTATTTTATATTCAAAAAAAAGGACAGCGATTTCCTTCTCATTTTTTTTATTTTAACTTAGTTAAGTCGGTTAGAAAGTCATTAAATCTTAACTAAAATTATAGCACTGGTGCAAATATTAATGTTCATTTTTCATTAAATCAGTCTTATACGTTATGAAACGTTTTGGGAAAATCTACTCACAAATCAAAAGATTAAATATTCTTATTTCATTCAATTAATTCAAATCTGCACATTCAAACAGTCAATTCTCGTTTCCCATTTGAAAAGTCTCTAACAATCAGTTACCCTCAATATGTATATTTTCATCAGGAGTGGGAGTAGAAATTCCCACATTCCCATTTACATCACGATGGATCACCCTTGAGCATCGTAGTCGTTCAGCTCAGCAAGCGACAAGCTCAACATCAGCCCAATAAAAGTCAGTTGTATTGTTTTCATAGCATATTAATTTGAATTAAAATTTTGATTTCTAACTTAATAATTATTTGAGGTGTTTATTTTTTTTCAGTTCTTTCAACGCTTCCTTCAATTCCTCCATCTCTTTTTTCATAGCAATCATTTCCTTATTCGCCTCAATCTGATACAAAGTCAGTTCCTCTATCTTTTGCAATAATCTGGCATTCATATCTCCCAAAAAGATGCCATGTTCAGCAACATCTGACGCAGATGGAATATCCTCTAAATGCCCTTTTTCATGGATATGATTTTCTACTTCTTCCAGCGTTGGCAATTGGTATTCTTTTTCGAAAACGTAATCCGGCCAGCCGTTGGAATTAAGTCTGACTTTCACTTCTTCACTAATAATTTTGCCAAGAACCGCTAATCTATAATCAGAAGGAATATCATCAATGCCAATACCCATTTCGCCATTGACAATTAACTTCCCAGGTTGCTGATCATTACCTCCTGAATAGTTCTGGTACAATTCAATCACCGCATCCCCCTTGTGCCCGTAATCAGTTCCTATACGCATGTGATTTGAACTACCAGTACCACCCGCCCAAACTCTAAATCGTTTTCCTATTGATTCAGCTCCCAATGAAAGTATTCCTCTTACGTCGAGTTTTCCTTTAGGTGTTGTTGTACCAATTCCCACATTTCCGTTCGCTGCAACAGTCATTCTTTCAACATTACTTGTTCCAAAAATTAAGTCATCGTTAGAGGTGGTTCCAATACTTACCTTATGATTGAATGCCATGGCTGAGCTATTTGCTCCCGAATTGAAATAGCTTCCAGAAGAATAATTTGAGCTGTACCCAACATAAGTCAATCCCTTATCATCTATATTTTTCATAGATCCGATAAAACCACTTACGTTGTTTGTTTTAAATGAAAAAACATTTATGTTATCCGTTTCTACATCAAGCTGATGAGTTGGAACTCCTTTTCCTATTCCCACTCTGCCGGTTTCGCCCTTAACAATAAATCTATTTTTATGTCCGGTCAGTAATTCACCAATGGCTGTTGTTTGTAAAGGAAAAAAATCAAAAACCAAATCATAATTAGCCGCGAGAGCTCCTCTCCTTATATTTAGCGGTGTTGAAGATAAATATCCGTATTGTGAAGTTGAACCTTGGGTGCTTAATCCATAGCCCAAAACTAACCCTCCTGTGGAACGTTGAGTTGACATTATAGCCAAATTACCATTTTGAGGACTAGAATATAGACCCCTAATTAATTCTGTTCCTTGAGTACTACTATTATTTCCGAAAGTTCCAATACCAAATACGTGCATCGCCGTTTCCGGAGTTTTGATTAATACTCCAACATTCCGATCACCGGTAATAGTCATCGCCGTACCGTTGCTATTGGTAAAATGAGTTGATAAAGGATTGCTATTACTTAGTATCAATTCATTGTTGGCATTCATTCCTATATATGATTGTCGAATTCCATTTTTTCTAAAGTCAATATAGTTCCAATTAGTACCTCCTTGTTTATTAAAGTAAAAACCAGAGTCCGAAGTATGATCTAGTCTGAATGAATTTACATTCGCTCTAAAATTATACGTTGCAGAACCTAAAGTCCTAATACCAACATTTCCGTCCTTATCGATACGCATTCTTTCTAAGCGATTATTTGACCCTGTAGAAAAACTAATACCATCAAAGGCATTAATACTCAATCCATCTGGACTTCCACCAGAGTTAGTATGATCGTATGCGAGTATTGATAAATTGTACTTATTACTGTTCGAAAAATTTTTCCGAAAAAACAATCCATTCTCGTTTCCCATTTGATAAGACTCTAACAATAAGTTACCCTCAACATGTAGTTTTTCATCTGGAGTGGGAGTAGAAATTCCTACATTCCCATTTACATCACTATGGATCACCCCTTGAGCATCGTAGTCGTTTTGCGCAGCAAGCGACAAACTCAACATCAGTCCAATAAAAGTCAGTTGTATCGTTTTCATAATTTTTGTATTTGTCAAAAATTCATATTTTTTATTAAAGGCAGTATTGTTTATTACATTTTTCGAAGTCATTTTAAAAGGTTTTTATTTTCACCACTACGAATCGTTAGAATTAAATCAGTTTCCATAACACCTATGCTAAACACCAGTTTCTGTTGGTTCAACAAAGCTTCGACTCAACAGCATGTCATGCTGCGCAGCAATGGTATGATTCAACATCAGCCAATAAAAGTCAATTGTCACGTTTTCATAACCTTTGCATTTTTCTAATATTTAAGCTTAATGTTGTTGGCATATATTTGATTCATCCTAGGACTTTTATTGTTTAAATATATTTCCATCATACGGATTTTAAGGTTGTGATATATTCTTTTAGTTTAATTTATTCACTAGCTACAACACCTATTCCACTTGATAAAATATATATGAAATTTCACTTAAATCTACTTACCTTTTTTTGATGACAATTGAACATTAAAATGCCCAATTAGGCTTAAAGTATTTTTCATTTCGTTTAATTTTGATATTATGAAATACTTATACAATCTAATCATATGAACAATAAATTAATTTCTTCATTTCAAGGATTAACACTTGATTCATTTTACTAGCCTTGAATAATTGGGGTTTTTAGTCGAGAACTCAATAAACACTTTTTCACCTATGCATTTCTTGTTCCTCCAACAACTTGAATACTTTTTCCCAACATTAACTGTTTTTTTATATGTACTGCCATGAACATCATACTCAAAAGTGATTTTGGGTGAAGATTCACTTCCGCTGTGAGCTGAAATAATTTTAGCAGTGGTAATTTCAGAAAACTCCGTAATTTGATTATTTTCATAAGACTTGTAGCTTAAAACAAGGCCATATGTAAATCCAAACATTATTATAACTAATGTCGTCCAACTATTTTTCATCTTAATTATCCTTATTACTTTTTTCAAAAGCATTTCTTAAATTGTAATCTAATAATTTTTCCAATGTTTTCGAAAGTGTTAGGTTTGCAGCAGCTTTTTCAAAGAGTGATTCCATTGTATTACCTTGAAAGTCTTTTCCAATATTATTTCCAAAAATTGCTGTTAGCCCTAAACTTCTTACTGTATTAAAAACGATAACGTCTACTGTATTCACGCCGAATTCTATTCCTAAACCTCCAGCATTTTCTGAACCATTAAGGTCCTTTAGACTCACATCAAATATATTTCCAAATGAATTTTTGACTAAGTCTCTGGTATATTTGTTTGGAATCGGAGCGACTACATAATTTAGAATTACATTGTCTAATTGTATTGCACTATTTAAAGTCAACCCAGAAACAATATCAAATGCTGATTCTCCTGTTGCCCTAGCAAATGAAAATCTTGCATAGTAACCAATTACTGATTTAGCAGTTGAACCAATTGCTGTACTTGAACCAAAAGCGAAAACTGCTGGAGTAAAACCAAAGAAACTAAAACCTGCAAAAACATTTTTCATATCATTAGTCCATTGAGACTCTCCAAGTAAACTTTTATCAATACTTAATCCATATCCAGTATTCTCTTGGATCGAACTGAATTGTAATTCTTCCGTTTTTTTCGAATAAAATCTTTGAAACTGTCCAGATTCACTATTATTTAACCAGAATTTTGTAATTCCATTTTCAACTCTAGAGTACAAATAAATATTATCAATTACATGCTGGTATGTTCCACCATATTTATTATCAATGTATTCTTCTAACATGAGATCCCACTCTTCTTTGCCATCCAAATCAATAAAACGTGTAGGTTTATTTCCAGCAAATTGATATGGAGTATACCAAGGATAAGATTTAGTCAACGGATCCACACTCAAAAACCTCCCCAACCCCGGATTATAAATTCTAAACCCATAATCATAATGCGTCAAATCTCCCCACTCTCCACTTTCATCTTTCTCCTTACCATTAAACCCGTAGCGATAACTTTCACTTTCTAAAGTCCGCCCTTCCATTTGCAAACCAAACGGATAATAGTCAGATGCTGAGATAATTGTAGGCTCATAATACTCTGCGATATGGTTAAGATCTAAATCTTCAGGTTTTTTCCGATCATTTACGGTTGCCAATACATTTCCCAAATGGTTGCTGAGTTCAAAAACTTTTCGGCCCAATTGCCAATCCTTACTATTCTCAAAAAGTGGAATATTTGAACCTGAAATATTGGTTTTCAAATTTTGCAATTGTCCTAACCTTGTAGATCCATAAATGTGCTGTTCCTTCCAATCTATTCCCATTCCAGCAGACTCATAGACTGCCATAACATTCTGTTGCGGATCTCTAAAATAATATGTGCTGTAAGTTCTACCTGATAATGCTTTGTATATTTTTTTGAGGGTTCTATTTCCAAACGGATCATATCCATATTCTACATAATCTCCTCCATTGCTGCCTAAGTTGGTTACTCTTTTCACTTTCCCAAAAACATCCCATTCGATATTAGCACCATCTTCATTGACAATAATATTCCCTGCAGCATCATAAACAAATGATCCATCTTGGCCCGGACCATTTGAAGTACAGGGTTCAATTTTGGCCTCAAACTCTCCAGCGGTGGCACTTATTTCAAATCCTGGTAGAAGATTCACTTCTCCATCTGACTGATAAACAACATTTTTATTTCCATTAACTTCAGAACTGCCATTCGTTTCGAGTTTTGATTGATAAATAATGGACTCATTTACTGGAAAGTCTATAATTATAATATCCTCGCAGACATCAGCAGATTCAGTATAACCTTCTAGTAAATTTGTCTCTGGCCTATAATTATAATTAAGGTCATCTTGTAAAATGCTCTGTGTATTGTTATAATTCGGAGCATTTCTTTTTAAAGTTTGTAGATTCCCATTGGCATCATAACTATAAGATGTTGTGAAAAAGGATGTCAAATTATTGTCGATACCCCATTTATTTTGACCGATAATAAAATTATCAAAAGATTGCATGGTTTTAATCCTATGCAATTGGTCATAACGATAGGCATATGCCATTGGCCCAGAGTCAAGTCCTTTATTATGGATAGTCATGGAATTAATGTTTCCATTATATAGATTATGTTGAGCTACACTTAAATTGGAGTTCAATGGAATAGAACCTTGCATTGGGTTACTCGGATCTACCTGCTTATAATCATTTTCAAAGTAGTTGAGTGTATAGGCCAAAGCATCTCTAGCCACTAGTTCATTTTCATTATTCGGATCTACCAAACCATCTCGTCCCATGTCCCGCTCAGGACTCAATTGCGTACTATTATTCCCTTTAACCCATCCTTGAATGGTATAAGCGTAGTCAATGCCTTGTACCCCTTCGTCTCCATAGACTGTCCTTGCCAGAGGTCCGTGGTCATAATATTCATATCGAGCTTCGTCCTCCCACAATAGCGCTTTGGGATCTGTTTCGATTGCCGAAGTTTTTACTTCTATTAGCCGATTGTTTTCATCATAGATATAGTAATGAGTGAATTGATCCACTTTTCCTTTTTGATAAAATACAGCATTTACATTTCCTGATATATAATCAAATTCATAATCGATTCTCTTAAACTGATGACCATAACTAAGTCCTGCAATTTCTTGTACAACAGTCTTAACATTACCTGAGACATCATAAGAAAAATGAGAGGCATAATCGTAACTATAAAGATAATTGTCATAAACATTTTCCCTAGTAATTGCGGAAATTCTGGTACGCAAATTGGTTTGCCCTTCGGCACCAAATTCTGGAATGTTGTAAGGAGAAGATTCATAAAAAGTATGGGTGACATCTCTCTTATTGGGATTGTTGATCACCCAATATTCAAAATTAGCATAATCAATTCCCAATTCATTTATTAAATTAACAGGAAGATCACCAATGATTTCTCCGATTTCTATCACTCTACCTAATGCATCAAATATTGAATAGGTATGTGCGTTAATATCACGTTGTCTTCCATCCTGGGAAAGAATTTGTCTACCTAATTTATCATACCAGAACTTAGATACTTCAGAATCGGGGGATATCTGTTCTATAATCTGATTTAACCCATTAAACTTGTATTGCGTTAAAAAATTATGCTGAGGAAAGGTCGGCTGAGTCACCGTATTGGAATTGGCCAAATACTGTTCTCGGTACAATTGAACATCATCCAATTTGGTTTGATCATCAATTGGTATCACGCCGTTTGGCGCCACCGTTTGAACAAGATTCCCCGCCTGATCATAATAGTACAAAGTGTAGTAGTAAGCGTTATTAGCCAACTCCGCACTAAAAGTTTGATTATCTTTAGTTAAACAGGTCTCTTTATACCCAAAGCGGAATGCTTCTCTGAGAGAATCAATTTTTTGTTGATAAATATGGTTGGCAATTATTTCCGCTTGTTCCTCTTGACTTGCTAGACAATTGTTTTGATCTTCCCATAAATCAGCATCACCTGAAGTTGGACATAATACTAAAGTTGGGCTGCAGTAATTATTATTGTTTAGGCAATTCTTTAAAAAATCTTCAATCGCAGTTACACTTTGATAGAAACCAGTTTGTTGATTGATATAGACGGTCAATAGTTCAGTATAACTGCCTGCCAATAAAGTATCCAAAGGATCACAAATCAATTCAAATTCATCAACAATTGCTTGAATTTCATTACAATCTTTACAAACATTGCAATCTAAATAGTTAGGAATTGCAGTTTTCGGAATATAAATATTTCCAGCACTGCAATAGCTTTTGAGACTATCAACCTGGGCATCATTGAGCATAGATCCTGAAAGTGGCGCCAAGTAGTGGGCGAAAGAAACATAATTTCCACTCGTATCAGCGATATAACATTGTTCTAATTCCTCCAAATTTTCACAAACACAAGTATTATATAATGAATTTACAACACGATAATCACTTATTTCAGGAGTTTCATATGGACGAATAGAAGTAATGGTAAATGGACCACAATCAATTGAGCAGGTATCTGCCAGAGGGATAATATCAAAAATGATTTGGGCGAAAGTAGAATCCATTCCTAGTCCATATGTACCGGGACGAGTGGAAGAACTTCCAAATGGCTTATTTCCATCACATCCTGCTAAACATACATTGATTAGTCGGTTACGCAGCTCTTGCATGGCTGCCAACGAAAGGTTATCTATTTGACATTCATTCAGTTCTGTTAGCCAGGTTTCTACTTGAAGATTGCAATTTGTGTTGCAGGTTGCTTCTAAAGAATCCTGAGCCAAATCTATCCAAACTTGGAGATCGTCAATACCTGAAATAGTCTGATCAAGGTATCCATCAATCTTAATTCTTCTAATTTTATTTGCATAAATATTGGGGCTTAAAGAGCAAGGATCAGGATTTTCTACACAGTCAGCATTCCCACAAGTATAATTAGAAATTTTTTCTCCGATTAGCTGATTTTTAAATCCATTGTACATGGCGAGGTAATACTCCCAAGCCAAATTGTCTGCATACTTATTTCCGGTTCCAATTGTATCCGAACAAGAACCGTATACCATTGTTGTAATAGTGGTAATAATCGGATCAAATTGATTATTGTAAATGAATCCATTCAAGAGACTATCCATTTGATCTGCGCATCCTACTCCTGCTCCACCTAGCAAGAAGAAGGGATCATTGACAATTCCAGTTCCATTTGCGAAACCGGCTTCCACGGCTTCTTGAAAACATTCAAAACCCAAAAGATCTGTATCAAATTGATCGGAATCATTGAACTGGTCGTTGTCACAGAATTCAAGATAGACGCAATATTCAGGATGGAAATATACTACTAGTGTATCTGCCCAAGACCTTTTAAATTTTTGAATAAATTCATCTCTAGTCAATTCTGAAGGAAGGACATAGTTTCCTTCGAAATTAAAAACAGTGTCAGGGATTCCATTTTCATTTGTATATATGATCGAAGGATCATTTGAAAAAGTATACTGATTATTGTAAAAAATAGAAGTTGGATCATTTGGAAAAACTAGGCCCGTATCAGCAATTTCAAAAAAAGCATATTGCCCACCAGGAGATACATCCGCGATTAACAAATCCAAATATGCTTCGCACTTTGAATATACAGTATCACAAAGTAAATCACAATAACTTACTTCTTGATTGTACATCATCAAGATTTCTGCTGATGTAAACCCGGCCCCACTCGCCATGTTAAATGCATTTAAACTATCAATAAACATTTGTTCAGAAGGAAGATTGTCTAAGCACTCTTGACAACTAGGGGCATAACAGGAGGAATCAATCTGGCTATATTGTACTTGAAGTATACTATCGTAGTTTATGCAAGTTTGGTTTTCAATGAAGTACTTTTCAAAATCATCAATTGCAGATTCACTTAAAGTTAGTTCCCAACTCACATTATACGATCCCTGTTTAAGAGGCAAAGAAAACGACCCTGCTTCACTATCACCATTTGTCGAAACATCAGAACATAAATATCCATTGGGATCTGAAGGAGACCAGTTAGTAATATTCTGTTCGTAAGGTTCATTATTATTCCAGAGATTTCCAGTTTCATCTGAAACACTGAACTTCAAATCATAATAACAACTAAAACAAAGGTCAATGTCTGAACATTCAGGATCGTAAACTAATTCGGATACAGACCAAACAAAAGGAGTAAGCCCATCTGATTCCAACAGGAATGATTTAGAGGCTACCATAGATAAGTCATTTCTTGAAAGATTTTCCAATAAATCTGCAGGAATAGGTCCTAAAGTGCCGGAAGCATCATCTAGTGGTAGTAAATTAGAAGGTCGAATGCCAGCTAAGGCAGTAGCTATTATTTTGCCCGATAAATCAATATAACTTAGCGAGACTTGACCATTGGCATCGATCACCATATTTTTCTGGTATTGCCCTGCAAAGCCTACATCGTTCCCAAAGAGTTTATCTAGTTCCTCTTGTTCAGGTTTACCGTAATAGTATTTGGTTTCATGATTACTTCCCAACGCATGCGCAGACCCAGCGCCCGATTGTCTTGCAATTCGTCCTGATCCATCAGGCTTATATTCCTGAATTGTAAATGGGTAACCATTGGCATTAGGAATAAATTTATCTCTAGGATTGTTTATTGGATTGTTTTCTGAATAATACTTTCCAGCACCAGAGGAATTTTGCATAGATAGTGGTATATCCAAAAAATCACCATCGGCAAAATGTGTCTTATTGTATGGAACTCCACCACGCAGAGTTAGATCAGGATTAAAACTAATGAAATCATTATCGGTCGGCACTGGGAGACTTGCACCAGATGCCCTTCCATAGTAGTCATAAAAGTTGTTCGAAGCAATCGACTTACCTATCGCATTGTTCAATACAACAGTTTGCCTTGACAGTCCAATATTATCAAAGTAATTTACCGAAGGCATATTCTTACCATTTTCTGAAAATTGAACAGATGATTGATAATTTTGAGTTTTATTTTCATGCCACCAAACATATATTTTATTTGGAAATGTTCCTAGCGTAAAGGATTGCGCGCTTGTTGTCCATTTGGACCATTCTCTTAAACCATCTACATTAATTCTAGCAGCCCTAATTCGATAATAAATGTACCCCGTGGGATACAAGCTTTGAATGGTGTAATCTGGCGAACTCACCGTTACTCGGGTAGCATTATTTTCGAAATAAATATCGTGATTGAGAATCTGTGTATTGGGAGCATTTAGCTGCTGTTGAATCAATTCACTTTTTAAGTCAAAAAACGCCCACTCAAAATCGTATTCTTCTGCTCCATCATAGAGTTCCCAAGTTATCATCTGCTGAGGAGCATTAAAGTTCTGACCATTTTGAACAACAGTTGGGAAGTTGTCTGGCGAAAAAATATATTTTCGATCTACTAAAATTTCTCCTTCTAATCTCAGACCAGGGTGGTTAGTGACTGTTGAAGGGCTTGTTGTAGCGTAAGTAACCGTTACTTTCATTTGATGAGCACCTGCAATATCATATCGGTTGAATGTAAACTTATCTGATAATAATTTTGTATCCGGATCAAATTGAAGTATCAACGCTTGACTAACACTATAGCTTGGATCATTTTCAGGGCGAGTATCAGCATACCATAAATCGACATTAACAAATATTGTATATTCAGCGGCCATATCAGCCACTTTTCTTTCAGAATTATCAACAGAAAAAATAAGACTGTTTTGTACATTCAAGATCGATTCCACCTTATTCCATTCGGAAAGATTAAACCACTTTTGATCACGCACTATAAATGTAGTGCCCACTGCATTATTTATATCAACATTTACAAATTTGCTAAATCTTTCAGTACTAGCAAATAAGTCAAAATGGGATAATACTGATAAAAGTAATAGCAGTTGAAAAGAGAGGAGATTTGTTTTTCGTTTCATGTTCTAGCTTAATTCAAGTTGATCATTTCAAATCCATTCCAAGTCTTCTTGTCATTACAACATTCAAAATTAGTATTGTAAAGTTCTAGCGCCTTTCCAGAAATTCGGCAACTATTACTATAATTACTAAAGAACGATCTAAGACAAATATAATCTTCCAATGGCTCTGATTTTATTGTTACTTCACCACTGTTGTATTGTATACTTTCACTTACTTTAAGTTTGCCCGTTATTTGATCAAATACATATTTAATCCTTATTTTTTCATTTTTCTCACTGATCAAAGTAAAAACATCTTCGTTACTTTCACTTGTTTTCATTTCACATGTCAAACTCCAAAACTTAATTATCGAGTCTAGTTGTTCTATAGATCCAAAAGCTTGTTGAATAGGGTTTCCGTTTTCAATTCTAGATCTTCTTGCCTTTTTACTAGAACGATCAACATATAAATGATTGGATGAATTTTGATAAACCTGCAAATAGCCAAAATCAAATATTTGAAAATCATTTTTAATAACAACCTCTCCTTCCATTTTTTCCAAAATTTTATCTGGGTTTTTCAAATGAAAAACACTACACATATAATCGAAGCGCTGACAATCTACTGATTGCATTTTTGATAGTCTATCCTTAAGCAATTTTAAAGCACTTGGTTGCTGTGCGTTCATACTAATTACAAAAAGTAGAACATTTATAAATATCAATATTGCTTTTATCATTATTGAATATTATTGGGCTTAGCAACAATTCTGCCTTCTTGAAGTGTGGTAACACCAATTTCTGTTTCTCTTTTCACACGTATTAAAAGGCCTTCATCATCATACTCATAAAAAGTTGCATAGTTATTTTCATCCAATGCTGCCATTAATCTTTGTGAATACGGATCATAGACATAAGTATTCACATTACTAATCATAGGATGAATTCTTAAGTCATCCAAATAAACATTATTCATATTTGAATTACTTAAGGTTATACTACCTAAATTAGCTCCGATATCAAAAGTAACCTCAGCACCAATTCTTTGCCAACCATCAATTATGGGACCTTCAGGGCTAAATGAGTATGTATTACTAACGGTTCCGTTTTCGGAAATCGAAACAGAAGTATTTGAAACCTCTCCTCCGTTGTTTAATGAAGATGCTGTTGCTATCCACGCCGAAAGCCAATATGTCCTTCCCGGTTGAGGATTGAAGTGTGGAATACAACAATTACAAAATCCAATTCCTACTGTTCCATCTTCTCTTAAGACCATACATGATTCGTATACTGGACAATTGTCGGATTGCAAAACTGCACGACTCAATTGAGAATTTCTATCCTGCGATCTACTAGAATCTGCATTTTTTCCAACAAGAGAATTTATCACGTTACTATTGCGTGCAGGACCTGCCAAACAATCATCATTAAAATTGAACTCTGCAATAAACACCTCTCCTGGTTGAATTTGAAGGGAATGTTTTCCTGAATGAGCGTATTCATTTGTTAAATTAGATAAATCAATAGGAACATTTACTGCAGATGAGCCAGTGCCATTTTTAAAAAATGTTAAATGCTTTCTTATCGCTTGATAATTACAATCTGGTAAATAGCTATATTCTTCAAATCCATCAAAATGTTTTTCATCATATTTTGCATTTGAAGCAACTATGATTGGAAGAGAAAAATTGAAACCAAAATAAGCAGAGGAAAAGATTCCTAATGCATCCATTTCTTCAATTAGATTTCCACCTTCATCATACATTCTGTTTTCATTTCCAGCTATAAAATTAGCTCCTGTACAATTCCAATCATCCTCAAGAATATCGTATTCAAAAAATGGAACAAAATTAGAATAGGCCCCTTTATGTTGAACATGACTAATAACACTTGGTCTTACTAAGGATAAGGTATTTCTTTGATAATTTGGGGCGTGGGTCCGTGAGACTCTCCAATTACCCAGGTTACCAACAACATATGGATTTATTGCATCTAAAGTATTAGAATAAGCAAGACGATCAATTTCTAAAATCGGGCATCTAAATGGCCAATTGTTGCGATAAGTAACAGCGCTAGAATTTATGATCTCCTTATCAGCACTGAGACTTAGTTTACCATTGGTAACCGGATATTTTTTGCTTGTTATTGATTGCATGTTTGAACTTAATAAATTTCTTCTACCAGAACGTATCACTTTAACATCAATTGGTCCGTTAAAAGCAGAAATTGATCCATCCCTATTCAATAAATGAAATTCATCAAATCCTTTATAAATATAATTACGATCATTAGATAAATCACCATTCTGAGAAACCAATACTTCATCTCCTGGGAAAATCTTGTCTTCTGTATCAGCAATATTTACTTTTCCATTTGTTGCAGAAATTCCCTTTACAATCTCCCCTACATTTTCACCTGCGAAGGCCATCCCCTCATATTTCCAGTATGCTGGTTGCGTAAAAGAATAAATCGGGTCTTGGAATTCATTCATAGTTTTTGTAATAATTGGGGTTCCAAGCTTGGCATCATATACCAAATTTTCAGTAGATGTCATTGCTCCATCCTTGAATACTTCGATCGATTCGATTAGCCCTTTTTGGTGAATAACTTTCGTTGATGTCATTACCTTTAGCCCTTGTCTTGTTTCAGTAAACCTCAACACGAAATGAGGAAAAATAAAAGGAGGAGGAAAACCAATCAGATCAAACCCGGCTCCAAAATTTGAGACGTCACTTTTGGTTGTTTCTTGAAAAGATTGATGCCACATTTCAAATTCTTTACCTATTTCTGCATTTGAAATTTCTCCTTTTCTATTCATTATTTCGACTTCAGAAGACAATGATTCGTTAGAGTTATTAACCTTATAATTGTATTTGACGGCACCCACGATTATACCTAGTGCATTCTTCGTTGTAGTACTTTTCATTTTACCTGCCATATCATTTAAAATGACAGATATTCCTTGAGAAATCCCCATTTCTTCTGTTCTATAACCTTTAAAAATTGCTTCAAGAAGCGGATTCTTAGCTTTTTCTGTTTTTGCTTTTGCAAGGGTCGATTTAGTGGGAAAATCTTTAGAGGTATAAAATTCTACCTCCTGGAATCCATCTTTAGTTCTTTCAACCGTAATTTCATTTTCTAAAAACGGCTTTGAAACAACTTTTCTATAACCTACACTGGCACTGGGATATAAAAAATCTCCAACGGGCTTATGAGCGAAATAGAAATTTGTTGGTCTTTGCCGTTTTTCTATTTCAAAGTCTATCGGTTCAATTAACATATTTTCTTCAGTCCCATGCTCGGGTTCATAGGATGCAACACCACTTGAAATCTCATATACTTTTCCGCCTATCTCTGTCGTTGTTGTATAACTATAGTCGGTTCCGTAGATATGCACCAAGCCATCTCCCTGCCAATTATCTGTAATTCGAATATTTTTTACTCTAGAATCTCCTCCAATCTTTTTAAGAGTAGGCGAAAAAAGACGAATCCAAGAATTTCCATTATTTGTATTGACAGATCTACAGAAATTCTTACGTACACTAATCTTTTCAAAACTGATCAGTTTTTCAATTATTCCTTTAAACAGGGATACTGTAGCTCCAGCTATTGCATCTCCCGGATCTGAAGCATTCATTCCAGTATAAATCTCTTCAGGAAAGTAGGAACGTAGAAGTTGTAATCCACTAACGACAATGGGATGAAACAAACTATTCTTTATCTCAGTAAATAAAACAGGAATGAATAAAACATCTTTTGTATCATTCAAAAAAGCACTCTGATTTGGATCTACACCCAACCAACCTTTACATCTTTCAGCCGTTCCATTATTGTCATCAAGATTTAAACTAACATCATAATAAAGTCTTGTATCATTAGCAAGATATAAATCTACCGCCTCTTCCAAATCTTCTACAGTGCCACTTAACTTAACTGCAACGAATTGATGCATTTCTCCAGCATCGTTATACAAGTTGTCAGTTATAATTGTTTGATTTGAATCGTCTTCTTTAAATCCAATAATTTCCATCATCTGTCCTGCCCTTTTATTTTGAACATAAGCATAGTCATCGGCCTCATAACTAATATCAATTATGGCACCTGTTGGAAGGGTTACTTTATTCAAGTTCCAATCTCCGGCATGGGTTTCAAGAAAATTACTAATATTAGATTGAAGTGCAAAAGGATAATCTTTAACATTTGCAAAGTCTGAAGGATTTTTCTGATATCTTCCCCACCTATTTTTCATATTTTGCTTAAATCCATCTCCTTGTTGGTAATCAAATTTATAGGCATTTAGCACTCCTCGTTTACTGCCCTCATATAAGAAATGTACTTTTTTTAATGTTAATTTCCCTTCACCTGAAATGGAGTTGTTTGGAATTCCTGGATAAATCTCATTACTGTAAGAGAATATTATAGATTTGAGCGGAGTCAATTTCCCGCTTGCCAATTCCGCTTTTGAAAAAATCTTGATGGTATCCAATTTCATCATTTTGGAAATTTCATGAATACCACCATTTTCGTCTTTTACTCCTTGCCCATCATTTCTTTCAGAAACAATAAACTGCGCTATTCTATTTTTGGACTCAACAGAATGCATGTACCAAAGATTTTTAACTCCATGCGTATAACTTGCCTGATCATCACTTGTTCGTGCTGTTAAACCATCATGAAAAAAAGCACGGTTTTCTTGGAAAGGAAATCTCCATTGGTAATTTTCTAAATGCTTAAAATAATTAAATTTGTAGGCATTTCCATGATCATCTGAACTAATACCATCCCCCGTTCGATCAATATAATCTGGAGATACAAATCCCGTTAGCAAGTATGATGAAGCGTAGGCTGGCATCGTAACTTTATCAAACATGCGATCAAGATTCTTATCGTTACTAAAAGAGTTTTCTAAATCTGGCGTGTATTTAACCAATCCAAATTCATTTGCACCTTGGACAGATGTTTCGTTCTCAATAATATTGGTTTGATCAATTGAAAATCTGACTTCATTTTTCTGTTTATTATAAACTGGAATCCCATAAATCGATCTAAAGCCAGTGTTGTTTATTGTAGCAAATTGAGAGATTTGATTTTCACCAATACTTATATTTTCGGTTTCGTCAGGCAAAGGAGATAAAGAATTTCTTGGTAAATTGTCAATGAGATTAGCATTACAACTTCCATAAACTAAAGTGTTTTCTGGATAACTTTCTATTGAATTTTCCAAACCTACAATTTCGGCCTCGCCTACAGTTAAATAACTGATATTTGTATTCAATGCCTCGTAACTATTATCTCTATAATGCCCGGGGGTTGCGCTAACAATATTTCCTTTTTCATCATTCAATTTTCCATCCGCAACTACATATTCTTTTTCTTTTACAAGATTGATACTTACAGCCTTTGTTCCTCCCAGATTATCATAGATGTCCGATTGAAAAACCTTGTTTTCACCAGACATTTGAAACTGGAACCTTCTAAAATCATCTTCTTCCGTGTGAAAATTATAGAAAGGGATATTGAAATTAGTAAAGGCAGACCAATCTGAAACTTTAGATGAAACAGAACTTAATGTTACATTCAATCCGAAATGAAACAATTGACCAAATCCGAGATCTCCTCCTAAATTTGTTCCCTTCGACTTATTTTCTGAAGGAGATTTAATATAATTTCCTATATCATTTCTTTTAGCTCTAAATACACCATTAGTCCCAGGACCTGCTATTGAAAAAAGATCATTAGTTGCAAAAGAAGAAGGAATCAATGACGTATTCTCTTCATACCAACCCTTACCATCTGAATTGTAATCAGATACAAATCTGTCAACTCCATTTAATATCCTCCAATTTTTTGGCTTTTCGTACAAATACCCAAAACACTTAGAACTTAAAGAGTTCTGAGCAACTTTCTGGATGGAGCTGAAACTACCAACTGAAGCATTGGGAAAAATTAACATGGTTTCAACTCCTAATTTATCCACTCTTGTTTTAGTTTCATTAACTATTGGTATGTCAAATGTCGGCGTATAAGTAAAGCGGTTAGAAAAATAAGAAGATGCACCCATTCCAATATCAAGTCTATCACTGCCAACTCCAATCCTAGTTTGAACTGAATTTCCTTCAGCTCCAAATTGAGTATCAAATCCAGCTCTTAATTGAGCATGCCTGGCTTTGTTTTCCTCATTCTTTCGTTGTAAGGTAAAACCAGCCCCGATTCCGCCAGTTACCGAATGCCCATTGTTGCTTGATCCCGAAAAACTCAATGAAGTAGAAATATTTCCTCCAAAGACGGAATTAGACTTTCCCAAAGTCCTTCCAATATTTAAACCAAGTGAACTACCTGCAGAAAGTGTGGCATTGAAACCATATTTGTTATTGTGTGTCAAAGTCAAGCTTGTGTTTACACCTGGACTTAATTTCAATCCATAGTCTGTTGCTTCAAATCCTAAAAGTTCAATTCCTGCTTGTATTGTTTTACCCTGGGTTATATCAATCCTTGAATTATGCTCCCGTTTCTGTTTCTCGCCATTGAAATCATCTGGCAATCCCCTCATTGTTCTATTTATTGCCCCATAACTCAAACTCCATCCTGAACCAACCCACGAAGCCTCATCATCCATTCCTGCATCAGCTGAATAAGAAAGTGCTATAGGCAATCCGTCTACATCTCCTAAATTCAAAGAGTAGTTAAAGTTACCGGTATACAGATCCACCATTTCACTTGAGCCTAAGCTACTTGAGAAGGTAGTAAATTCAGGTTGATTAGGTCCGCTTGTAAGTGCGTAAGCCACTAAAGGAAAACAAATTTGGTTGATCAAAAGAACAACCATCACTAAAGCAATCTTTCTGTAAAGAGGATATAAATATTTGTTTTTCATTGTATTCAATTATGCTCTATTTAATTGTTCTGCTTCAAAAATAAAAGTCAAAACTTCTGGAATAACAATATCATTTTTAAACTCAACTTCTAAATCTGATTCAAAAACCTTATTTCGGACATTAAAATTCTTATCATAAAACATTAAACTATAAGTAATACTATTACTGTCTAATACTTGATTAATTGCGTGAATGTTATTACATGTTAAAGTTCGGCCGTCATACTTCAACAAAAACGAATTTTTAAATTCTTCTCTTAAATAAAAAGGTAGCAACCCTGTTTCTGTCCCATTCAACTTAATCTTTGCATCCAATAACATTTTCTTTATCGAACCACTATTTGATTGAATTCTAAAATCAAATAAATACAGATCATTGTAATTATCGCGGTCATGCAACTCATCTCCTAATCTTCTTTTTAAATCGTTTTTTGAAACAAATTTCAATGCAAATGTCAAATCATTATAATCAACATGCCTAATCAAAGATGTAACTTCATTTCTTTTACAAGAAGTGGTTAAAAGCATTAAACCAATAACTATAGATGAAATAATAAATAATCTTTGCATTACTAATCCTTTTTATATTTAAATATTAGTGATTGCTTTTTCTCCCCACTCTGATCAACAATTAATTGATAAATATGATCTCTTTTAAGTTTCATTTTCATTGTCCCAATTTCAATTTGGTTCATTCCCGGATTTAAAGGTAATGGTGGTATTTTATATCCTATTTCCTTTCCAGTGTTTTCATCTACAATCTTACAAAATAAGGATTTATAATTTCTTTGATTTTTATACTTAAAATATATTTTATTCGAAAAAATAAAATAAGAACCATCGGGTAAACTGTTTAAATTTCTGTAGGATTCTTCTTCGATGTTGACAAACAATTTCTCCTTTTCGTAGGTAAACACCCACGGTTCTGTTTCACCTGCAAATTGTCCATTCCAAAATGCGCGAATAGTCCAAGCATAAGTTTTGCCAACATCCAAAGGAATATCCGTTAAAGACATTTTATGTAAAGGGCTCCTTAATTCGTATCGATCAATAAGTGGTAAATTATTATTCAAGGCTTGTAGGGCATTTTGATTTTTTTGCTTCTCGGCCAATTTTAAATGATAAGTCAATTGGCCTTCAAATATGGGAAATGGTCCTTGCCAGTTAAGAAGTGGAAAGGGGTTATCAATGGTGGAATTGTTTGCTGGATGAATAAGTCTTGGTGGAGAAAATCCAGTTACGACATTTTCTACACATTGCAATCCCATTACCAAATTATTTTCAATACTCAAAAATTTATAACAGTAGATATAGGATCCTTTTGAAAACATCGCATTGAATACAAAGTCATTTGCTAACTCTCCGCCGTTGTTTTGAAATCCATTCTCCCATTGGATATTGTTTGAACGCAAACTTTGATTGGGTAACAAATCAATTCTTTTTGACCAAAATTGCAATAAGCTATTCTGATTTTGGTCGGCAATATCAATTACTAAAAAACCTGATTGCAGTTCAGTCGTGCTATTCAATAAATTAGCATTTTTCAAAAGCGATGGATTTAAGAATCCTGCACCTCCCATATTCCCTGGAGTAATTACTACTTGAGACATTCCTATTGAGCCAATTAATAGCGTAATACATAATATCCAATATTTTAAATTTGTCATGCTCATTTAATTCTGTTGAGGTCGGTAAATGAATCTTGTAGTAATGTACTCTTGTGTCCAAGTAATTGGCAAGTTGGCATCCTTAATCAATTGAGGTAAATAGGCATCGATAGAAAAGTTCATTCGACTATTTAAAGCATAACCAACTCCGCAATCTATACCAATATCCTGAGCCTTTTCATTAAAATAAATGTTCGACTGAAGTCCTGCTTTAAGTGCTACTTTGCCAAAAACATATTCGTAATTGCATTTTACAATTCCAATTTCAGAAAATGCTTGTTTTTCATTATTCTCAAAATCGAACCAACGGCTGCCCAATACTGAAAGAATATGTTTGTTATTTAATAACAGTTGCCCTGAATAATTCAAGGAAAAAATATTTTGGTTTGATTCTAATTCTGCCAAACTGACTTCACTTAGTGAATTTGTGAATCCAAGAGAATTATGAAGGATTAAATCTGATTTTACCACTTGATGATCAACCGATAAGGCATAATTCCATAAATTATAACCATCTTGATCATTTCCTAAAATATTATATTTGATTTGGGAAGGAAATGCTGAAGCATTAATGGAAATATTCTTTGTCGGAGTAATTCTAACAATTCCAATGGCAGTAAATTCATTGATGGATGCGTTCAATAGAGATGTTTGCTGAATTGATTGTTCTTTTCTCACCTCAAAATTCAAATTCAACCATTCAAGGACTTGTCCATTTATACCCATCAAAAATCCAGCTCTTCCTCGTCTAAGAAAAGGGTTACCCAAAGTTAAATAGTTTTCACCTACTTGAAATATTCCTGCATCTAAACTAATCGGTAGTTTTTTAAAACCTTGTCTTAATCTAATCTCTCCAGCAAAATTGGTCAATTTGTTTGTAGCAAATGTTTCTTGAAAACTTGATTCAATGACCCTGGTTAATGAATAAGAAATTTGCGCAATAATTTCAGTGCTCTTAGTCAACTTAGAAGTAGAATTGAACGAAAATACTTGATTCGATCTTTCAGGGAAAATCGCCAGCGAAGTATTTTCATTATGATTTTCCTTTACGCCTAAGAAAGAAAATCCAATATCATTTTTCGTATTAAGTTCGTAATTCACTTTCGCAAAAAATAGATCCTTATCATTCCTGTTGAAACTCAAACCAGCCCCTAGAAAAGGTAAAAAAGAAAAATTAAAACGTTGTCGACCAACAGCTGTAGATATTAATAACTTATTTTGACGATAAGCGAATTGAAGTCCATTGAAATTTAAGTATTTCGCCACTAACCAGTGTTCATTTAAATTTCCTTGGCCAAGTGACAATTGTTCGAAATTACTAACTACTTTTTGAAATTTAGATATCATTTTATTATCAGTCAGATATTGCTTTAAAGAATCTTGACTAATATTCTCATCCATAAGCATCAACCCTTTACTTTTCCAACCTTCCTTTATCTGCTTTAAAGAATCACCGTAATATGAACTCCTTACCTTCCAAGCATTTTGGTATTTGCTTAACAATGTATCTATGCCTTGGGATCTTAGCGCATGCTCAAGGTATTTTTCTTGATCAATACTATCCAATTGACTTAATGAACTTTTGTATTGCTCAATTTTAAATGGAGCACCGTATAATTTCTCTTTATACTTGGCCAAGCTAACATTCATGATGGTATCTTTTCGGATACTATCGATTAGTGGTTGGAATTTAGGGTGATTTATTATCTTTTGGATGGTAGAAAATTCTAATTCTTTTTCCCAAACTTTCAATTCATCTGGCGATAAATTTTGCAACGCAACAAATTTATCTGACCATTTTCCATCCAATTTTTTCTCAAGTATTTGCTGGCCTTTCAACTCGAACTGCTCTTGTAATGTTTCAGTAGGATTGCTTACATCCATTATTCTTGTTTGATCGGTCAAATTCTCCTCTAATTGAGCCCTTCTATCTTCGAACCTTTTAATTCCTGCCGCTAGATTAAAATTATTGATATCCGGCAAATTATCCTTGAATTGAGTACGACCTCTTTGAATTAAATTGTCCAAATATTGCTGCGGATTCAATTGTAAATCAACAGTGCTCAAAGCCAAATTGAATTCACCATTGAGTCTTTTGATATCAACAGATATATTAAACGGCATATTTGACTGATTGCTTGGAAAACCAATCTTTATAGAACTCAAATTAGTGTGTTCAATCCTTTTTTCATCAATTCTGGTTTTTAAATAATTGTGACTAATTTCTGTATAGGTTTGGTTGAGTAAAATATTTTTTATTTTTGAAGGAACATTTTTATGTTTCACTTTTGTTTTTAGCAGAGTGACTACTCCGTGTTCCTTTAGTAATGCCAAAGAATTTTGGTCTAAAAATGAAGAAAGAGTATCAATATATTCGATTTTTTTCTCGTCAACTAAGTTATTTAACATGTCAATCGAAAGGTCAAATTCTAACGAATCTAGTTCCAATTCATTTGTTTGCCCAATTAGAAAAAAAGGCAAAATTAAAACCAAATTTGTAAATAGAATTTTCAATTTTATTTGAATTAATTAACTTCAATTATAACTTCATATTCGTCTTTTCCATATATCCTATTACCTCCTCCAACCTCCAACATCTCACCAAACTGAAAGTCAATTGCTTGAGGAGAATTAAAAGAAGAATCAATAGATTCATATTTGACAGAAAGTAAGTAATATTCATTATCACAATTAAGTTGAGAATTATTTTCAAAATTTGAATACCAAAAGCTGGCTATTCTTCCTTTTGAAACAACACTATCACCGTCCAACACAACCGAAGAGCCTTTTAAATCTAAATCAGGATTAGCATTGATAGTGTTAAGTTCGAATTTATTTTTATTTAAAAAAATATCCACCATCAAGAATTCAACTTTCAAATTAGATTTTAATTTTATATGAATTTCATTTTCATTAGCTGATTTAATGGATTTATTATCCACTATTAAATCCGATTTTTCCAACACATTTGGACTATCAGCGTTAGTTGTTTGGCCGTCAATCATTAATTGAAAATCTCCACCTCCAATACAACCAGAAACGTTTCCTTTTTTAATAAGCCAAAACCCATAGTTAAATAAATCGCAATTATTGACAATTGAACTAACTTCCCATTTTTTAACTTCATCGTTCCAAGAACAGGAATCAAGATATTCGTAATCAATATGATTTAAAGTTAATTCCGCCTCCATAGGAAACCTTTTAGACAAAATTGAATCTTCCGTTTTATTCCAATAGTCATTAATAAAAAAAGGATCCGGGTGCAAAATTGTATTGGTAGAAATTAGTCTTGGCAACAGCTGCCAACTAGGAAAATTATAAATTGAATCAGAGTTTCCTCCTACACATTGTGCTAAAACGTCAGACATCAAATTTAAATCGCTTGAATCTATAACCCCACTGTAGTCAAAGTCAGCTGCTATCTTCGCGTAAGGGCAATTTTGATGTTCAGTATCATTTAAAATTTGTTGGAACACAGATAAATCGAATGGCGTTAGTCCAAAACAAGGGCTTGAAAGTGGATTGTCATTAAATCTTTCAGGTAAATTGGCGAAATATTTTATGTAGCCAGAGTCTGGTAAAACTGCATCAAACAAACCATCATTTTGACTTGTGTCAATATAAATATTTGAAGTATCTGAAAGATCAATTATAGAAATAATAACATCTTCAATTCCAACACCTTCCGTCCAAGAATCACAATCTAGCATTGAGAGCGGCCTTCCTTCCCATCCTGGAGCACAGAAATAATAAACATTAGCAGGAATAGTATCAGACAAAAGAATCGAAGAAATCGATTCTGAATTTTTCTTTTGTAGACCATAGTGGAATCCCAAAATAGAGATTACCACTACTGGGAGGAGTAGGAGTTTCGTTTTCATTTCTACAATTATAAACATTCAAATTGTTATATCCAAAAGGATTACAATATATATTCAATATTAAAATTCCTAATAAACATACTGTTATTAAGAAGGCTTTTAAACAGACATATTTGATATTAAAATTTAGTTTCTAAATCCAAGCCGAAATAACTACACAATATTAATCGCAAAGTGTAATTAAATCGAACTGGCTAGTCTAAATTAATAACGTTTAGAAAGTTATCGCTCGAATTAAATCAAGCAACATCTATCTACTGATTGCTTTAGTTGTCTAGAAACTAAATTGAGTAAATAATTTTGATTTGAAAAACTATAATTATTGAATGGCTATCATGGACTATTAAACGACGGCGTTTTGAGATTGAATAATTACTAGAAAAGAAAAAAATATCTATTCAACCATTATTCTCCGAATAAGGCAACCATGCTATTATTTGATTTCTTTTATTGAGATGTTAATTAAGGGAATAAACTTTTTTAAAGTATCACAACCCTCTCCTATTCATCTCCGATTTAATCATCTTATACTCTCTACTCATGTCCCCAGTAACCGTAGAATTTTCTTGTGCTCTACGAATTAAATATGGAATGACTTCTTTGATAGCACCGTAGGGAACATACTTCGCGACATTGTACCCAGCATGGGCCAAGTTAAAGGTCATAGCGTCACTCATGCCATAGAGTTGGCAGAAGTTTAGATGTGGATGATTCTTTGGAATACCTTTCTCATTGATCAATTTAGCTTGCAACAATGCGCTATCCGCGTTGTGTGAAGCATTGCAGGAAGCCATCTCTAGGTAGTTGTCTACGCAGAAGCGAACTGCGGTATTGTACATGTCGTCGGTTACTTCTTTTGACGGATTTATTGGATCTCTATAGTTCAGTTCTTCAGCTCGTTCTCTTTCTTTTTCCATGTACGCTCCGCGAACTAATTTTGCACCCAGCATAAATCCTTCTTTTTTGGCAAGATCAAAGGAATCAAATAGAAAACTGAGTCGATCTGTTCGATACATTTGAAAAGTATTGTAAACAATTGCTCTTCCTTTATTGTATCGCTTCATCATCAGCAATACTAAATGATCGATGGTATCCTGAATCCAAGTCTCTTCGGCATCAAAAAATATTCCTACATTCTTCTCTGCTGCAACGTGACAAAGGGCATCTATTCTTTTGAGAACGTTTCTATATTCTGACCTTAGCTTGCTATCCAAACTATCTGAATTTTGAATGTGCTCCAAAAGACCGAATCTTGCCAATCCTGAAATCTTAGTACTGATGATTGGAACTGGTGCATTGTCTGCTGCAAATTCTATTGCACGGATACACTCGTTCATGGTATTATTAAATGCCGCTTCGCCCGTTTTGGCTTCGGCACCATAATCCAATATGGTTAAAGTATTATTGGCAAAGAGATGATCAATATTTTCTTGACATTCCAAGAGTGTAGTTCCTCCAACGAATTGATCAAAAATGGTGCTTTTGATAATGCGCTCCACGAAAGGCAATCTAATCTTTAAAGCGAACAAACCAAGATTCGAAGCGATATCCACCATCCATTTCTTATTCATGGTGCTGAATACGAAAGCAGTTTTCTTCAAAGCCTTGTCTGTTTTGTTAGAAAAGGCAATTTCAGTATTTGAAAAATCCACTGGTAATGGATCTGCTTTTAAATCTTTTTCTTGTGTGTTCATAACATCATTAAGTACTTGCCTACTTATTCCAAATTTCCCAAGCTGCTTCTGCTTGCGCATGCAGCATATCTAAACCATTTCTCGTGGAGCAACCTTGCGCTTCTCCTTTGGCCAAAAATACTGTTTTCTCTGGATTATATACCAAATCAAATAAAGACTGTTTAGCAGTTAGCAAATGGTAAGGAATTTTCGGAAATAACTCCGCTTTTGGGAATGTTCCAACGGGAGTTGTATTGACAATAAAATTGTATTGAGTAATTAACTTTTCGTCGATATCGTCATACCCCAATGCCCCATTATTCTTTGATCTAGAGATCATTTTGAAAGGTATGTTCTTGCGATCCAATACATACTTAACAGCCTTGCTTGCTCCACCTGTGCCTAAGATCAATGCTCCGGTCACCTTCAATGTTTTTTCCTCCACAAACTTTTCGAAAGACTTCTGAAAGCCAATCGCATCAGTATTGTATCCGATCATTCGACCATCTCTGATGTCAATGGTATTTACTGCCCCAATCTCCAGAGCAGTTTCATCCAAACCATCCATAAAGTGCATCACCGATTCCTTGTAAGGGATAGTCACATTAAGGCCGACCAAGTTGTCATTATCCCGTTTCAATATATTTAAATAATAATCCGTATAAATCGGAAAGCTATCGTAGCGATGATCGTCTAATCCTTCGTCTTCAAATTTCTTAGTGAAATATGCTTGGGAAAAGCTATGTGCCAAAGGTCTGCCGATTAGACCAAAAAGTTTGGATTTACTCATGAATATTTTGTTCTTCTTGGTTACCGAATTTTTCAAAAATAAAAACTGAAATGAATCCTAAAATTGCTGCGATAATTGAAAGCAATAAAAATGTTTCGCCTTCGTAAATATTAGGAAGAACTGATTTTTCTAAGAATGGAACTTCCTCACCAGATGAATTTATTCTTGTCGAAATCGTATTTCTCCAAGGCCAAATTTTATTCAATGACCCGAGCATAAATCCGGTTAAAATTGCTAAAGTTATGGATTTGTAATTTTTAAAAGTCCAGGATAGAATTCTCGCAAAAGTGGTCAGGCCAAACAAACAACCCAACGAAAAAACACCCATTACTACAAGTCCGCTCGTATCAAATGTGCTTAGCACATTTTTTACCACTGGTAAAATATAACTATACATTCCCATGATGAGCAAAATGAAAGAGCCAGATATTCCTGGTAGTATCAATGCGGAGATTGCAATTGCTCCAGAAAGAAATACGAACCATAAGGCTTCGTTTCCTGAAGCAGGGCTGACCATGGTCAACCAAAATGCTAGAATCGTTGCTCCAACGAAACCTAAAATCTCTTTAGCTTTCCAATATTCAACTTGACGAGCGATATAAATCACCGAGCTTACAATTAATCCAAAGAAGAAAGCCCAGATAATTGGCGGATAATTTTCTAGAAAATGGGAGACTACCAAAACGCCAAAAACAATTCCCATGACCATTCCAATTCCTAGCGGCAATAAAAATGGACCATTAATTTGTTTCCAACTGGCAGCTACGCCTTCTTTTCTTAGTGTTGTAAAAAGTTGAGGGGCGAATGCTTTGATACTATCCAGTAGTTTTTCGTAGATACCGGTAATAAATGCGATGGTTCCTCCGGAGACGCCAGGGATAGTCTCAGCGATTCCCATAGCCATGCCTTTTAAGGCAATAATGACATGATGTTTCATGCCCCAAAATTAGTGATTATAAAGGGAAAAATTGGGTTTATTTAGTTCTCGTGCGCACGAGTTTTGATTGGTTTGCCATTATTGGGTTTTGGTTCTTCAGAAGGTCCTATTTCCGCAGCAACTCCGACGAATCTATTTAGATTGGGACGGCCTCCATCCACCCAGCAAGTGTACCACACTTCGCCAACAGCTTTGATTGATGCCTGCATGCGCTCTTCCACCATTCCTCCCATGGCTTCATCGAAAGCTCGAGAATATTCTTCGCATTGTGTCTTTATATTTTGACCATTTCTATCCGTGTAGCAATTTTGCAAATCCACTGGGAATTCCTGACTTAATCTTTTTTCAATATTCAAAACAGAATCCACCAATTGACTACTGGTTAGAACGATATCCCAAAAATACTCTTTGGGATCTACAATGTATTGTGCACCACCGACCATGTAGTCCCATTCTTTATCTGCAAACAGTTCAGGAATTCGGCTTTCCCAAAAGCCATGAATACCTACTTGGTTTGTCAATTGTCCATTGTAATTTTCTGTGGTATGCAATGGAACATGAGCATCTCCAATGTAGTGACCAAAGTCTGCTGAAAGTCTTAAAATTTTATTGACATCGGCAGATTCAAATGCTCTTGTCAATTTATTTTTCATGGTCAACATGTAATATGGTAAGATACCATATTCAGAAAAGTGATCAACGATATAAACTCTTTTTGCTTTGGTTGGCAGTTCAATTCCTAATGTTGATTCTACGACCTTTTTCTCGATAGACCACTCGTCTTCGTAACGTTGTTCATTGTAAAATATACTGTCTCTAAACAATCTCAAAAGTTGAGGGTAAAGGTATTTGATTTGAGAATTTTGTCTTTTAGGGGAAAAACTGAGTGTATCAGTCCCCCAGCCTTCTGCAGCTTTGTTCAGTACATCTATGGTGTCATTTTTTGAACTTACCACAAATAATTGAGCATGTCTTAAAATAGCTTCCGAATAATCCCTTGGAACATCATTAAAAGGATATTCTCCCCAATGATCAATGTCAATATAATGTCTAATGGCTTCATACTTGGTAGAATATCTACGTTTATCTGGATCTACAGCATGATCGGTAATGTATTCAATATTAGCTTTATAAAATCCAAAAAGCGATTGTGGCAAAGTAAATACCGCTAGTCTATTAATTCGCTTGTGACCAAAGAAACCCCATGCATCGGTTTTAAGCGGGCTGGTGCTTGATTGAAAAACTAGGAATCCAATCAAAAGCAAAGGAAGGTATACAGCTAATTGTTTTTTCATTATTGAAAAAATGAATCGTAGGATCTAAACAACCCTGAATGCGCTTGATGTTGTGTAAGGTAAATATCTTTATCATCAACTTGCACATAATATCTCATTAATGCATCAGATGCTCCACGCGGGTTACCGTCTTCATCAGTGAATTCGTTTACAACGACTATAAATTTGATTCTCGATTCTTGGCCATCAGTAGTATTGACTTTAAAATGCGCAAACGGAACAAGCGCCATCAAAGAATCTGGATTGCTCAAATTATTTTTAAAATCTTCGGCAATTTTACTTTCAAATTCACTAAGATAAGCACCAACCATACTTTCGTTTGGCTTGCCTGGTAGAACTTTAGTGAACTTATCCAAAGGCGTAACTTTGTCTACTCCATCCTTTCGATCTAAGCGAAATGACTTGTTCTTTTGTTTTGGATAAACGACTTCCACTGATTCTATTTCTTCTGGTTTAAATCTCATGAACGAACGATCTCTCCATTCGTCTCCCTTTAATTCAAACATGGTTCTCAGTTCGCCCACAAAACCAGGAATATTCATAATCTGTGGATTGTCAGAACCTTCTTTTATCATATAGCTGCCTTCATGATCACGAGCATTAGGCCCAACATAAAAAGTCAACATATTTTTATCGCTCTTATCGTATATTTCTACTTTGATTCCATTACTAGCAAATGATTGAACAATATTTTTCGCTTCTGGCGCACTCAACAAATATTTATGTTCAACTTCTCTAAGTATTTTTAAAATAAAACTAACCGGATACTCCCTTAATCTTTGTCCTTCTGGGTTTTCCCAGTGATCGCCTTTTCTCAGCAGTGTACTTTGGTTTCCTTTTCTATCCGCGATAAATATCTTATAAACTTCATCGGTGTTTTCGATATTAAAATCTGTATCAAAGCTATGATCAAAAGTTCCATTAGGTTCTTCCTTACTCAGCAAAAAATAACTACCGATACCTAGGGCTAAGAATAATATTAGTAAAATAACTGTCCTGTTCATAAGCTTTATTTAGTATACTTTCTTCTTCTCCAAAAATTAAATCCAAATCCAAAAAGTGCTAAAAGAATAAGGGGCAAAGCAACATTTATAAATTGCCAATAGGTCTGCTCTTGACTGATCCTTTGTCGATCTAACATTCTAAGTTTAATATCTTTTCCTCTTGCTTCAATAACTCCTTCGTCATCGAGTAAATACTCGATACAATTCACCACAAAATTTTTGTTGCCTTTGAAGACATGCTTTTCAAATCTATTAAACCCTAGTGGTTGGTAATTTTCATTTTCTGGATCGTACAAGTTTTTCGGCAAATCACCATCAGATACAACGATCATTTTTGTTTCCTTCGATTTGTTTTGAAAAGACATTCCAAGTTCTTTCAAACCATCTTCCATTTGTGGTGTGACTCTATTTTCATAGAGCGATGGAAATTCGCCTTCAACCAAAACGGCAACTGGTTTACTTCCTTTATTAAATTTAGCCGGGTCCGCTTTGTATCTAAGCTGATCAAAATTTACAGTTACCGGCGAATATTGCATCCTCGTTTTTTCGGATGTTTCTAAAAGTACTGTTTGCTTAACATCAGTCTTAGTTTTGACCAAGTCGATAGAGCTTGGGAAAAACAAATTAACACGATCTAAGCTTTTGACAATTGGGTGATTGCTTTTTGGCGCAACCAATGGATGGTAGTACCAAGGGAAAGCTTCGTACTGATTTCCGGAGCCAAGTTTACCGGAGATCAATGGGATTCTTGTACATTCTAGATCCAATAAAAGATTGGGTTGAATACGTACGCCATATTTAAAGAAAAGATCCTCCAAGTTAAGCGGCACATCAGAGGGGATAAAATTTGGTCTGACTCTTAAGCTATCCATGGTGATTCCCATTCGGTCAATGAACCACAAGACTTTTCCACCTCCCATCACGTATTGATCAATCTTAAATTTATCTTGCTCCGAAAACTCCTCCATAGGTCTAGCAACCACAAGCAAATTAATTTTCGGACTGATTGCCACCACAGAATCCAGTGAGACCAAGCCAGTTTCATAGAAAGCTGAAAGGTCGTTTCTAAGGTCTGCCGTCTGTCTTGCATTCAGTTCATCATGTCCTTGAGAAAATAAGATTGTAGGCCTTTTAAAAACAACCAATTTTTGAATAGCATTGGCCAAGTTATATTCAAGTAAACTGATAGAATTGTTGATGGTCACATCA
Source organism: uncultured Saprospiraceae bacterium (assembly GCA_937928045.1). Classification (GTDB taxonomy): domain Bacteria; phylum Bacteroidota; class Bacteroidia; order Chitinophagales; family Saprospiraceae; genus JABDJM01. The sequence goes on from CALFWO010000020.1 coordinate 108,136, forward strand.
TCGATTCGACCTAGTCCGGAATTTTCTAAAAAGTTAACTGCTATTTGGCGCTCACCGTAATTAACCAAAGCCCATGGATAAAAAAGTATTGTTTTTACCTCATCAACGCCAGGGACTTTCAACGAACTTGGGTTGATGCCTACAGCTGCCAATTGTTCTTTTCTGCTGTTTACTTCTTCGACAGATCCGTCTGTTGGATTGTCAAAAGTAAAATTGATTCTAGGAGATACTCCTCTAAAGTCTTTGAGCATCTCTTCGATAGATGACCTTAGTCTTTGTATTCCTGCTGGAAATTCTCCTTCCAGAAAAACTCTAACTGTAATTTCATCTTTTAATTCTTCTAAAGTATTTGTTGTTGCTTTAGTTAAGGTAAATCTTTTCTCCTCAGTCAGATCCAAACTGGTGTAAAAATAATTTCCGATTATATTTACGAATAGCAATACACCAATGAAAAGTGCTAGCTGAATAAAAGATTGTATTTTTTTATTTCTCCCTTTCATCGTTACCATTTTCTTCTGTCTAATGAGACTTGGGTGAGATAAATAAATAATCCGATGATCGAGAAAAAGTAAATTAAATCTCGGGTATCGATCAAACCACGACTTAAGCTGTAGTAATGATTTTCTACGCCTAGTTTTTGAACGAAAGTATCGCTGGTTCCAACGAATACTGGAAGATTACTGATAAAGGTAAATCCCCAATAAAAGACAAAACAAAGGAATACGGAAAAAACAAAAGCCACGATTTGATTGTCAGTCAGTGAAGAGGAAAAAATCCCGATGGCCACAAATACAGCTGCCAATAAAAATAATCCAATGTACGAACCTCCTACCGCACCACTATCGATGTTTCCTGCCGGTGATCCGAGATTCGAGATCGTGTAATAGTAAAGTACTGTTGGCAAAAGTGAAAAAGCGACTAGTAGTAATCCTGCGAAAAATTTTCCAAAGATAATGGACCAATCACTAAGTGGTCTGGTGGCCAAAAGTTCGATCGTTCCACTTTGTGTTTCTTCCGCAAAAGACCTCATGGTTATTGCTGGAATTAGAAAAAGAAAAATTATGGGAGCGATATCAAACAATTGCTGCAGACTAGCATAGTTGTAGTTCAAAATGCTGTAGTCTGGAAAAACCCATAGCATCAAGCCCATCAACAATAGAAACAGACCGATGACCATATAGCCGATCAGCGAACTGAATATTCCATTGACTTCTTTTATAAATATACTTAGCATAAATTATTTCGTCAATTCTTTAAATACATCTTCTACACTCGAAACTTCTTGTTCCATTCCAAGCAAGACGAATTTATTGTTCACCGCAAATTCAAAAACTGATTTACGAATATCTTTCCCAGCATTGGTAACAAGCTGAAATTTTTCTTCACCTAAAACCACCACCTTGTCTACTCCATCTATATTTAATAAATCAGATTGACTTGGCGCCTTTAAAAATTCAACTTTAACAACTGCTTGGCCAGTAACTTTTTGTTTCAATGTTTCAATTGAATCGTTGGCAACAATTTCACCTTGATTTATGATAATTACACGATCACATAATGCTTGAACTTCTTGCATAATATGTGTAGAGAAAATAACTGTTTTCTCCTTTCCGATGGTCTTGATCAAAGCTCTAATTTCTGCCAACTGATTGGGATCTAAACCAGAAGTTGGTTCATCCAAAATCAAAACTTGCGGATCATGTAGCATAGCTTGAGCCAAACCAACTCGCTGTCGATACCCTTTGGATAGCGCTCCTATCTGTTTATGCTGTTCTCTACCCAATCCCGTCATGTCAATCATTTCGCTGATTCTCAGTCGAGCATTGGAAACTTTATTCGCCTTCGCCGCGAACTCCAAATATTCTTTGACATACATATCCTTGTAGAGCGGATTGTGCTCTGGGAGATATCCAATCTGTCTTCTAACTTCAATAGAATCCTTTCTTGTGTCCAAACCACAGACCGATACCTCACCGGAAGTTTGTGGTATGAAGCAAGTAATGATTTTCATCGTTGTGGATTTACCTGCTCCATTCGGACCAAGAAAACCTAAGATCTCTCCAGGCTTTGCCTCGAAAGAAACATTATTAACAGCCAGCTGCCCGCTGTAATTCTTGGTAAGATTGGAAATGCTAACACCCATGAAAAATCCCTGATTTATCGAAGCACAAAACTAGTAATACCCATTCAATTTTTAGGTGCCATTTTGTAAAATAACCGCGAAATTATCGATCATTCAAATAACGTCGAGATTGTTTACATATGTTGTCCAATCCTCCGGCATTTTGGATCTACATGCTACGAATCTCAAAAGTAAAGCACCTAATGGTCTTTTAGCAGCCAAATTGTCAAAATAAGTCAGGTTTCTAATCCTGATTTCTTTAGGAATTTGAACTATTGGTTGAATAAATTCGTCTAATTGGTAGAAAACCTAAATAATTGATAATTATGATCTTTATTCGCTCGACAATTACTTACTCTTTAATCCTATCTTGCTTATTACTAGCAAGTTGCAGCGAAAGTACTTCAAAAGTTGATACGAAAAGGGCTGAAAAGGAAAAGGCCACTGAAATCGCCAAATCTTCAGTCAGTGTAAAGCAAGAGGTTAAAGCTAAAACAGTGTCTTTAGAAGAATCAGTGGAGATGGAAACCAAATTGAAGGAAAAACCCGTCAAAGCTGAGAAAAATGAGACCATAGTTCCGGTGAAATCAGTTGAAAAGATCAGGTCTGTTCCTTCCGAAATTTCGAAAGACATTAAATCCAATGAGCAGAAAGAGGAGATTAAATCAACGGCTGAAATAAAAGAAGTTGTGACTGCTGTGCAAGAAGTACCAGAAGAAATCAAGCAAAAGGTAGAAGAGACAGTTGGAATTAATGAGCCAAAACCGACAGCTATTGTAGCTGCGAAGCCAAATCATTCTCGTTGGAATAATTTACTCCAAAAGCATGTAAGTTCATCGGGATCAGTTAATTACAAAGGAATTGTGGCCGACCGTTCCGACTTAGAAAGTTATTGCGAGGATTTGGCTAGTAATCCGATATCGCCTGATTGGTCTCGTGGAGAAAAAATGGCTTATTGGATCAATGCTTATAATGCCTTTACTGTAAAATTGATTATCGATAATTATCCAGTGGCAAAAATTACTGATTTGGAAAATGGTAAGCCTTGGGATAAAAAGTGGATTAAGCTTGGGTCTAAAACATATTCTTTGAATCAAATCGAAAACGATATTCTTAGACCAGAATATAAGGAGGCTCGAATACATTTTGCGGTGAATTGCGCTGCTAAATCCTGTCCTCCGTTGTTGAATAAGGCATGGACTGCTCAGAACTTGGAGCAAAATTTCGAGATTCAAACGAGAGCTTTTATAAATAATGCCAAATACAACCAGGTTTCAGGTGAAAATGCGAAGCTTTCAAAGATATTTGACTGGTATGGAGAAGATTTTGGCGATTTAAAGGCCTTTATCAATAAATACTCTAAAACCAAGATTGGATCAGAAGCTGAGATCGGATTTATGAAGTACAATTGGAATTTGAATAGTTAGAAAAAGAAAGATTTGGATAAAACCGGGATTTTTTGTTCGCGCGAGTGAGTCCCTGGCTTAAGCTAGACCTTAAGTGGTGCTTCAATAAATCCAAGGCTTTGATCACCTTCAATGTTTTCCCCAAATTTTTATCAATCAATCACATCTAGGCAAAGAAAAAGCGGCCCAAATATTGATTTAGGCCGCTCCGAATATTTTAAACCTGTTATCTACTAAGGGATTCTTAGCTTTTGACCAGGATAAATTTTGTTTGGATCCTTTAGCAAAGGTTGGTTTGCCTTGAATATTTTCTTGTACTTGGTTGCATCGCCATAAATCTTCTTAGCAATCTTACTTAACGTATCTCCTTTCTTTACCTCGTAGAATTGGGCCTCAGATTTTGCTGGCTTGGTCACTGATATTCTGTCATCTACATATCCAACACCATGCACATTTCCAATGGCCAATATAATTTTTTCTTTGTCTGACTGTGACTTGGTTTGACCGTATATAGTCACCTTGTCAACATTAAAGTCCATTTCCAAGTTTTGAATCTTAATTCCGGAATTTTTAACCACCCCTCTAAGCAAAATTAGTTTTTGGCGATTCATTAATTCTTGTTGAAGACGCTTTGTGCTTTCATCTTCGGCAGCTGCAGTGGCTTTTTTGGTCATTACCTTAGCGCCGGCATTTTTTAAAAAGGAGAACAAACCCATGATATGTGTGCGTTTTATAGTTAAAAGTGTGATAATTCACGCCGACAAAGTAGCTCCATTTTTTGAATTCAACAAATCACTTGACAGTTAGCCGGAAAGAATGCATTTTTGTCAACCTTTAGGCCGCCTATCCGTATATAAGAATCTTGCAATAACGCTGGAATAAAATTAACTCTAGAAATTTGGGGTTTTAAGCGTACATTTGCGGAGTTTTTCAAAAACCATCAACAAAGAAAATCAGAACAATGAAGCAGGGTAATGGAATTATAAAGTTCTTCCTCGTCGTTTTAACCTTAGTTTGCTTACTGCAATACTTTTACTTATTACCAACAAGAGGGGTTGAAAAAGATGCTGTGTCTTATGCACAAAATCTAGCCCAAGGAGACGTCGTCCAACAGAGAACACTTGAAGCCAAGTATCTCGATTCGATGAGTAACAAGACAATTTTCTCAATTCCACTTTTAAAGGATTTTACCTACCAAGAGCTCAAAGAGTCTCAATTGGCATTAGGTCTTGACCTTAAAGGAGGGATGAGTGTTATCTTACAGGTAGATGTTGCGGACTTTTTAACAAGGTTGGCAGGAAATCCAGACGATGCAAATTTCAATAATGCTATCAAATTAGCATCTGAAAGAAAAGCGAGTGCGCAATCAGACTACGTTACACTATTTGCAGATGCTTATAGAGAGGTAGCAGGATCGGATGCTAAGCTGGCTCCTATTTTTGCACCAAACGAATCTTTGAGAGAAGATTTGGATTATGGTGCATCTAATGGTGAAGTGGTTCAAGTTTTAAGAACTAAGGCGGCAGAGACTGTAAATCTTACTTTTCTAAGATTGAAAGATAGAATCGATGAGTTGGGTGTTTTACAGCCAAATGTGTCTTTGGATGCAGCTCGTGATTTGATCGTAGTTGAACTTCCAGGTATTTCGAATCCAGAAAGAGCAAGAAACTTCTTACAGTCTACTGCGAAGTTGGACTTTTGGGAAGTATATAGAATATCTGACCCAGGAGTTTTAGGATCTTTTGCTGAAGCTGATGCAAAGTTAAAAGCGCAATCAGGTTCTCAGGCTACAGAAGAGTTTACGATTACTGAGAGATATGAGTATAACTATGATGATCAAGGGAATCCAACGGATAGTACTTTGATCCAAGATACCGTTAGAAATCAAGTGACTTCTGGGCCATTGTTCCAAAAGCTTCAAATGAATGGAGTTAGTGGTGGTCAAGCTTTCTTCCCATACTCAGTTATGGGTGTTGCGGAAAGAACTGAAATGGATGAAATCAACGCTATGTTGTCTCGCCCTGATATCAAGCAGTTGTTTCCACCAGATTTAGCGTTCAAATGGTCTGCAAAGTCTAACGCTGCATTTAGCGGAGAGGATAATCCAAACTCAGAGATTTTCCAATTGTACGGAATTAAGCAAGCAAGAGGTGCTACAGAAGCGCCACTTCAAGGAGATAGAGTAATTTCTGCTTCTGCTGATCCAGATCCAAATACTAATGAAATCGCGGTAAGTTTGGCAATGGATGCGGAGGGAGCAAGAACTTGGTCTCAAATGACTAACAAAGCAAAGAATGATGGAGAGCGCGAAATCGCTATCCTATTGGATGATAAAGTTGTTTCTGCTCCGGCTGTAAGAGCTGCCATTAATGATGGACGTTCTAGTATTACGGGAGGATTTACTTTACAAGAAGGACAAGATTTAGCAAAGATTCTTCAAATTGGAAAGCTTCCTGCGAACACGGAAATTATTCAAGAAGATCTTGTAGGACCTTCATTAGGTGCGGATAATATCCGAGCAAGTATCATGTCTTTAGTAATTGGATTTGCGCTTGTACTTCTTTTCATGATGCTATATTATGGTACTGGTGGTATCGTTTCTATCCTAGCGTTGTTCTTAAATGTATTTTTCATTTTTGGTGCATTGGCTTCTTTAGGAACTGTATTGACTTTACCTGGTATCGCTGGTATCGTATTGACCATTGGTATGGCAGTAGATGCCAACGTAATCATATATGAAAGAATTCGTGAGGAACTTAGGGAAGGCAAATCATTATTGATGTCTATCTCCGATGGTTTCAAAAACTCTTATACTGCAATCATCGATGCCAACGTAACGACTATTCTTACAGCTATCGTTCTAGCATACTTCGGATTAGGACCTATCAAAGGATTCGCTGTTGTATTGATCATCGGTGTACTTTGTTCATTGTTCACAGCAGTATTGGCTGGTCGATTAATGATTGACTATTGGACTGAGACAAAAGGTAATAACCTCTCTTTCTGGACCGGCGCTTCTAAGAATGCATTTGCAAACTTGAAGATCGATTGGTTGGGAAAAAGAAAAATGGCTTATGTTCTTTCGGGATTAATCATTTTGGCAGGTGTCATTTCTTTTGCGACTAAAGGTTTTGATTGGGGTATCGATTTCAAAGGAGGATACAAATACAATATTCAGTTCCCTGAAAATGTTTCTGTAGATCAAGAAACTTTGAAAGCTGATCTTTTAGCTGAGCTAGGTGGATCAATGGTATTGAAGGAAGTTGCAGGAAACAATACTTACAACTTAGTTACAGATAACGAAATCACTTCTACAGATAAAGATGCCGCTTCTCGTGTAATGGATAGAGTTTTTGCCGGAGTAAATAAATTCTCTGGAGGAAATATTAATCCTGAGCAATTTGCTAGTCCTGATGGAACTGGAGTTCACGTAACGAGTTCTTCTAAAGTAGGACCAACCATTGCAGAAGATATTAAATCAAGTTCTTGGTATGCAGCTTCGTTTGCATTGATCTTGATCTTCTTATACATCTTCTTAAGATTTAACAAATGGCAGTTTAGTATGGGAGCGGTTGCGGCCTTGTTCCATGATGTTGCTATTGTTCTAAGTATATTCACAATATTCCACGGTATTCTTCCTTTCAGTTTGGAAGTTGATCAAAACTTCATTGCGGCCATCTTGACTGTAATTGGTTATTCGATTAACGATACTGTGGTTGTATTTGATAGAATAAGAGAATACATGAATAACTACTCTGGCTTAAGTAAGCATGAGGTGATCAACAAAGCGATCAACTCTACTTGGTCTAGAACAGTGATTACATCGGTTACTACCCTATTTGTTGTTTTGATTCTTTTCATCTTCGGTGGTGGATCAATCAAAGGAATGGCATTTGCCTTGACAGTAGGTATCGTAGTTGGAACTTACTCTTCAGTGTTTATTGCAACTCCAATCATGTCTGATTTATCAGGTGAGATGGAGCCAAAAGAAACGAAAAAGAAAAGTTCTTTTGCTACTTCAAAGGTGTAATTAAACTTCGCTATAAATAAAAAAGCCGATGCAGTTTTGCATCGGCTTTTTTATTGGAGAAAACTGAGTTGTTAATATTTACTATTTGCATTTCCGATTATCTTTTCACTCCTCATTGGAATTTGATACATCAGTTGCACTGAACAATGGATAGAAGTCTTCCACCATCTTTGTAGGGTGATCATCATCAGTATGTGACACCATAAACGAGGCTCCCCAAATTTGATCTGGGTAGTTAAATATTTGCCTAACAATTTTTTTCATTCCATCGTTTCCGTTGCGCTCGATTGCTGTTGGAATGTCCACCCACTCTACATTTTCAAACTTGGATTCGAGGTTGTTTTTCGGAATTTTAATTTCACCACTTTGGTATTGCGCTACGTAATAATTTCTAAATGTAATATTTGGCTTGTAGTCGTATTTAAATATGAATTGACCTTTGAGTTCGATATTGGAAATAGTAATTCCATGTTCTATTGCCATGCTGTCTATCCCCTCCTTTAAGAATTGTCTTTTGGTCAAGTTCACCCAAGGCATTCCCCAAAAACCTTGATCATTGATCATTAATACTTGATTGTCTTCATTCATTATCAGCACTCTTAAAACAGAAAAATTGTCTTTTCGAAGGTAATGGGGAATTTCTTGTTTAGGCTTTTCAGAAACCTGGGGCTTGCAAGATAATAAGGCAGTCAAAAGGGTTAAGGCACATAGCTTGGCGAGGGATGTTTTCATTTTAATGGATTTAGTGAGTTCTGAAATAAACGGTAGAAATTATGAAATTCTATATTTTTTTCTTGAAAATAGTTTTTTTGGCACAGTATTGGCAACTATTGAAATGTAAGTTTTGGTTAAAAAATTGTAAGATTCGTTTCCTAAGTCCGACTCTCAAATCGGACTTATTTTTTGCACAATTTATAACAATATATATTCATATTATTCTGTGTATTAACATTAAAATTTAGTTTTGAACAAATAATTTCTTAGCAAAATCATGTTTTGGCATGGTATTGGCTTATTCATAAGTGTAAGTTTTGGTTAAAAAATTGTAAGATTCGTTTCCTAAGTCCGACTCTCAAATCGGACTTATTTTTTGCACAATCTCTAACAATTTATTTTCATAATCTAAAATTCTTTGGTCCTTCGGATTTTTATGAAATCCTTTGACAAACTTAACTCACCCAACTTGAAGCCCTTCGGATTTTGACGAAATCCTTTGACTATCTAACTATCTGAACTTCAGCCCCTACGGATTTTTACGAAATCCTTTGACAAACTTGAATCACCCAACTTCAAGCCTTGCAAATTTTTACGAAATACATTAACCTATCTAACTTTCTGAACTTCAACCCCTACGCATTTTTACGAAATCCTTTGACCAATCAAATCCAAGATTTTTTCACCACAAAGAATTTTTAAAACAGCCCAACAAACCAAGCCTTACAACAAAAATTTAATCCAACAATCCTTACAATCATTCACCTCTTTACATTTCCGTCATTATTGTCAAAAAATTTTGATGAATTAGTGGAAATTATTGAAATCACGAATTATATTTGCGCTTAATTAGACCAAGTCTAAATAAAAATAGCAAATCACCAAAGCAAAAATATGTTAACCTCACTGCCAAAACTTAAAGCATTATCTCTTATTCTATTAGTCGGATCTTTTATCCTAACTAGCTGTAATCCAGATGATGAAATGACTGGACCAGAACCTGATCCAGCATACACAATTCCAACAACTTATGATTTCGCCAATGTTAGCTACTCTGGCCAAACTACAAGATTAGGAATGCTAGCCGAGCTAAAGTCTTACATGAAATCTTCGCGAACGCCAAACGTGTCTTTGGATGCTAGTAAGCTGGCTGGCATGTTCTCTAATGATCCAACATCTGCTGATTGGTCCTCGTCCTTCGACGAAACGAAGCAGTTGAGAAGTAAGACGTTTGAATCCGTTCAATCTGATTTTGATCAATTATTTATCGACCTAGCCACATCCAGTCAGTCCACTGTACCCGGATCGGCTGGAACTGCAGGAGTAATAAAAAGCAATGACGGGACGAAAAGCTATCTTATTAGTGCAAATGGTCTTGACGAGGCCCAAGTTATTGAAAAAGGATTAATGGGTGCATGCCTTTATTACCAATCTACATCCGTTTACTTCGGCGCTGGAAAAATGGATGTAGACAATGAAGAAGTTACCGAAGGAAAAGGAACAACCATGGAACATCATTGGGATGAAGCTTTTGGTTACTTAGGCGTATCACCAAATTTTCCGATAGATAATGACGGTCTTGTTTTTTGGGGCAGTTATTCCAATCAAAGAGATGATATCCTTGGATGCAACCAATTATTGATGGATGCGATGATCAAAGGTCGTGCAGCAATTTCCAATAAAGATTTAGCAACTAGAGATATGGCCATAACTGAAGCCAGAATAAATTGGGAATTAGTCTCCGTAGGATCGGCTTTACACTATTTAAACGGAGGAATAGAAAATTTTAACGATAAATCACTCGCTTTCCACGGACTTTCTGAAGCCATTGGTTTTATCTATAGCCTTAAATTCAACGAAGGAAGACAAATAACCAACGAAGCTATCGATGAATTGCTGATTGAACTTGCCGGCAGCACTGATTTCGCTGAAATGAATTTATACAACACCACGATAGCCAATATAGAAAGTACAAAAGATCGGTTGGCTGCTTTATTCAATTTAGAAGCTGAGAAAGATAATTTCTAAAAAAATACCAATGATAAACCGAGTATATTTTTTATTGATTTTTGCTTTGACCCTAAGTGTTTCGGCCTGTGGTCCTGACGAACCAGATGATGATCCTTGTCAAAGCGATTTTGATCAATCGAGTTTATTCTCGCATATCGTCGATCATTCGATCATTCCAGGTTATCAATCCTTGTCCAGTAATTTGACTGATCTGGGATTGATAAAAGATCAGTTCTTTCTTTTACCAACACAAAATAATTTAGAACAATTTAGAGCAAAATTTACTGAAGTATATTTAATCTGGCAGAGCGTTGCACAATTTGAATTTGGACCAGCCAAAGAGGTCTTCTTGAGAAATAGCATCAATAATTTCCCCCTAAATGAAAACGATCTAATTAATAACATTGAATCAGGAAATTACGATTTGTCTCTGCCAGATAAATATGATAAGGGACTTCCAGCTTTAGATTATTTATTTTTTGGTATTGCCAATTCTGATCAAGGCATCATCAATAAATTGAGTTCAGATCCTGATTTCGAAAAACACCAACTGTATATCAATGCAATAATTGACGATATGCAGATGCGCATTACTCACACACTAGATGGTTGGAAGGGAAGCTACAAAGAAACGTTTGTCAGCAATACAGGAACAGCAGCTGGGACCGCTTTAAGTTTATTGATCAATGCATTTGATGAAAACTATGAATTAATCAAAAGAGAAAAAATTGGTGTTCCCTCTGGAGTTTTAACGTTGGACATTCCTAATCCTGATCGTGTTGAAGCGATTCATAGCCAACTCAGCACCTTATTGCTTAAAGCCGGAGCGGGGGCAAGTGTTGATCTTTTCAATGGCGTCGGATTTGATGGGTCTGCCGGTCCCGGGTTTGGAGATCTATTAGATGCTGTAAATGCAACTAAGGATGACACTTTGCTTTCTGATTTGGTTTCAAATCAGTTCGAAGTGATGTTAGCGGAATTGAATAAAATATCCGAATCCTTAGATCAGGAAATTGACAACAACAAAGATCAGGTAACCAAAATATATGCAGAATTTACAAGGCCTTTAGTGAATATTAAAACTGACATGCCTAGTGTACTTTGCGTTTCGATTACTTATATCGACAACCCGAGTGACTCAGATTAATTTGAATGAAAGATTATATTGATAAATATATTCTTCAACAGACTTCCATTGCCCCGCTCATTGTATTTCGAATACTTTTTGGATTGGTTATGTGTATTGGTGCAATTCGATTTGTAATCAATGGCTGGATTCAAGAATTATATGTAATTCCAAAATTTCATTTCAAATTTTATGGTTTTGAATGGGTGAATTTACCGAGTGAATTGGGCATGTATATCCTTTTCGGGTTGATCATCCTTTCTAGTTTTCTTGTAGCACTGGGTCTACTCTACCGCATCTCCATAATTATTTTTTTCCTAAGCTTTTCTTATGTCGAACTGATCGATGCCACGAATTATTTGAATCATTATTACCTCGCTTATCTCTTAGCATTTTTACTCATATTCCTTCCGGCAAATGGATCATTCGCATTAGACAACATGTTTAATATTCAAAAAAAAATAAGTCGAATTCCAAGCTGGTGTATCAACATTCTAATTCTTCAACTTACGGTTGTCTATACTTTTGCCGGAATTGCAAAACTAAACTCGGACTGGATGTTAAACGCCATGCCGTTGAGCATTTGGCTTCCTGAACATCAAAATTTTCCGGTATTTGGTGAATTGTTTAAATATAAACTTACTGCTAAATTATTCAGTTGGGGCGGTGCCTTCTACGATTTAACAATTGCCTATTTTCTAATGTGGGGAAGAACTAGAAATATCGCTTACTTTGCTGTAATTGGTTTTCATCTTGCAACAGGAGCTTTATTCAATATTGGCCTTTTTCCGGTGATTATGATTACCAGCACTTTGATTTTTTTCCCAAGTACTTTTCATGAAAGCTTACTAAGAAAATTAGGTTGGAAAAACATTGAAGGTGATTATAGCTTTGGCTCGTTTGCTCGAAAATCACTATCCATCCTTTTCGCTGCTTATATTGTTGTTCAATTGATATTACCACTCAGACACTTGGCCTATCCAGGTGACTTATTGTGGACGGAAGAAGGATATAGATTCTCTTGGAGAGTTATGCTGGTTGAGAAAATTGGCTATTGTACTTTCTTTATAGAAGATAGTAATTCAAATAGAAAACAAGAAGTTGTAAATGGATCTTACTTGACTAAATTCCAAGAAAAGAATATGGCCATTCAGCCGGATTTCATACTACAATTTGCTCACTTTCTCAAAAAAGAATTCGAACATAAACATGGATTCGTCAATTCCAAAATAACCGTGGATGCCCATGTAGCCATGAATGGTAAAATTTCTCAACGATTTATAAATCCTGACACGAATCTGGCTGAGCAAACAGATGGATTCTTGCCTAAAAAATGGATCTTACCGCGGAATAATTAATGCAAAAGACAATTACATATATCTTCCTGTTATTCTTTCTCTTTTTTGGAGAACAGGCATTAAGTCAAACCTTTGACTTAAGAGGTGAAGTAGTTTCATTGCACAATAATTTACCTATTGCTGGTGCGGATGTTTACCTCAAAGAAATAGAAAAAACTGTCAGCTGTAATGAACAAGGGTTTTTTGCTTTCAAGTCATTAAAGGCAAAAAAATATAACCTCATTTGTTATGCTGAAGGATACAATACTTTTGTGCAAGAAATAGACTTGCAACAAAATGAACAAATAGAAATATTCTTAGATAGTCTAGAAATGGACTTGCCCGGTATTGAAGTAGAAGCCAAACGTCGGGAATCTTTTGGCTTGAGAAGATTGAACAATGTTGAAGGCATGGCCATCTATGCCGCCAAAAAATCTGAAGTCATAGAGTTCGAAAATTTAGTCGCTAACTTAGCAACCAATAATCCACGACAAGTTTATAAAAGTATTCCTGGATTAAATATTTGGGAATCTGATGGCGCCGGATTACAGCTCAGTATTGGGGCTAGAGGATTAGATCCCAATAGAACATCAAATTTCAATACGCGCCAAAACGGTTATGACATTAGTGCCGATGCATTGGGCTATCCAGAAAGTTACTACACTCCCCCAACCCAAGCGTTGAAAAAAATTGAAATTGTTCGAGGCGCAGCCAGTCTCCAGTATGGTCCACAATTCGGTGGACTTCTCAATTTTGTCTTAAAAAAAGGCCCACGCAATAAACCTTTTGAATTCACAACCGAAAATACTATCGGCAGCTTTGGACTAATCAATTCATTTAATTCAATTGGAGGATCAAAAAATGATTGGAATTACTATGCTTACTTCCAATACAAAAAAGGCAATGGTTGGCGACCATTTTCTCAATTCAATCAAAAAGCTGGCTATGTTCATATTGACAAAAAACTTGGCAAAAGATGGAAGATAGGTTTTGATTTTACCCACATGGATTACTTGGCTCAGCAGCCAGGTGGTTTAGAAGATTTTCAGTTTTCCAGAGATGCTAGAGTTTCAAAAAGAAGTAGAAATTGGTTTGCAGTGGATTGGAACCTCGCTGCGCTCACTGTTGATTTCAAAATCACAGATAAAACTAAAATCAACTCCAGATCATTTCTACTTGATGCGCAGCGCGAAGCACTCGGCGCTTTGAATCCTATCAACCGTCCAGATCCATTGACCGAACGAGATTTAATCCGAGGTCAATACAACAACTTTGGAAATGAAACCAGATTAATTCATCGATATAAGTTGGGAGAACAGATCACCACATTTTTAGCCGGAGTAAGATATTACGAAGGATTTACTCAAAATCAACAAGGACTAGCCTCGGCCAATAGTGATGCAGATTTCACATTTCTCAATCCTACAGAGTTGGAACGATCGGATTATGAGTTCCCAAGTAATAACTTTGCCTTTTTCGCAGAGAATTTATTTTACCTCAACAACAAATTAAGTATCACTCCTGGAATTAGAATGGAGCGAATTAAAACTGAAAGTCAAGGATTTTTCAAAGAAACGATCACCTCTGGAGATTCAGTTTTACTGGTGATTAAAAAAGACGATGCACGATTAAACAAGCGAAATTTCATTTTGGCAGGTTTGGGAACTGGCTACAAAGTCACCTCGGAGCTCGAGTTATATGCAAATTTTTCCCAAAATTATAGATCCATAAATTTCTCGGATCTCGCCGTTGTCAATCCAAATTTAATCATTGACAGTTTACTCACAGATGAAAAAGGATACAATTTAGACCTTGGCCTTAGAGGTCAGATTTTCAAAAACGCAATTCAATTAGACCTTAGTATTTTCTACCTTAACTATCAAAATAGAATAGGAACAAGTGAAATAATAGTCCAAGACAATATTGGAATTGAAAAGGCAATTGCTTTCACCACTAATGTCGGAAATGCGTACGTACTTGGTTTAGAAAGTTATTTGGAAGCAAAACTTTTAGATATATTCAACATTCAATCGGAGAATTTTACTGCCAACTTTTTTACCAATTTTAGCTTACTAAAATCCGCTTACAAAACTGATGACCAAAAAATAAATGGAAACGAAGTAGAATTGGTGCCATCCTTTTCATTAAAAACTGGACTGACCTTAGGCTATAAAAATCTAAAGGTCGCCTATCAATTCGGCGCTGTTGGCAGCCAATTCAGTGATGCAACAAATGCCACGATGGTAGCGGATGCAACAAGAGGAATTATCCCAACTTACCAAATTCATGACCTTTCTTTGAGTTTCAAATACCGTTGGATTAAACTTCAAGCTGGAATCAATAATCTATTGGATGCTAGATATTTCACCAGAAGAGCGGCTGCTTATCCAGGCCCAGGAATCATCCCTGCAGAGGCAAGGAATTTCTATTTGACACTAGGCTTAAAGTTCTAAAACTACCTTTAATCTTCTTTTACCCAAAATGCCTCCTATTATCCAAATTTGAATTAGCAGCTCATCGTGCAACAAAGCCATTTTTTTGAGCGTTTTTCTATTATAAATGTCGATCTTGTCAATCGACAGGATCAAATCGATAAAAGCATGCGAACATCTATTCTACTGAGCATTATATTTCTTTCTGCCTGTACTTTTGTGCAGAAAATCAAAGACGGGACCACCGCCTATGAACGTAAGCAATATGATGTCGCTGTCGATATGCTGAAAAGTGAATATGCAAAAGAAAAGCAACGAAGCGTAAAAGGTCAACTAGCATACATGCTTGCTGAATCTTTAAAGTTTACTGGAGAAGAATCCGAGAGCATTGATTGGTATAAAACCGCTTATGACAATTCTTACGGCATTGATGCATTGAGAGGTTATGCCTATGCTTTGAAATCTACGGAGCAATACGAGGAAGCCGGAAGAGCATTCAAAGATCTAAGTATCGAAATTGGAAGTCCTTATGAGTATCGCCGAGAAGTTAAAATTTGTGAAGAAGCCAATATTTGGTTGAAAGAATCAAAAGAATCCGGAATCTCCATTACCCCGGTTCCGATCAATTCTTCGTTCTCAGATTATTCTCCAGTGCTCTTTGGTGATAAATTGTTGTTTACTTCCGATCGAACATCCAGTCAAGGTGATGACAAGTACAGTTGGACTGGAAATAAATTTTCAGATCTCTACATCGCGGATTTAAAATCTTATGATGTAACTTCCTTACCGGCTCCGATTAATTCTACTTTTAATGAAGGCAGCTCCACATTCAATAAAGATCAAACAAAGATGATTTTTACGAGATGTGAAAGTGTGGATAAAATATCGGATGGCTATTGTAAATTGTATGAAGCGGATCGCGATGGAGACGCATGGACAATTGCCAAGCCATTGGATTTTCAAGAAGAAGGAATCAATTACATGCATCCAAGTTTGAGTCCTGATGGCTCCACCTTATACTTTGCCGCGAATCGAAATGATGGCTGGGGAGGCTATGATATTTACTTTACAGAACGCAATCCAGAAGGTTGGGATGAACCTCGGCTGATGGGAAGGGGAATTAATTCTGAAGGAAATGAAAAGTTCCCATACGTAACTGATGATGCCTTGTACTTCGCTTCAGATTACCTTCCGGGTCTAGGAGGTTTAGATGTTTTTAAAGTGAAAAAAACTGGTAGAAATAATTGGACTGTGGCTGAGAATCTAAAAGCGCCGATCAATTCAAGCAAGGATGATTTTGGATACATCTTAGCTCCTTTAGCAGATGATGAAACAGATCTTTTAGGTAAAGGATATTTTTCTTCAGCGCGTTCAGGCGGCGCGGGAGCTGATGACATTTTTCTATTTGAAATGCGTACTCCACCAGCACCTCCAGTGATTGAAACTCCAGATACTGTAGAAACAGCGCCAATTGTCTATAAAATGATTTTAGATGGCTACGTGGTAGAAAAGATATTTCAAGATCCGAACAATCCCAACTCAAGAATTTTAGGAAGAAAACCTTTAAATGCCGCCTCCGTTAATATTTTGATCAATGGAAATTCAACAAACATCAGTACAGATGAAAATGGATTTTTCTCTATTGAACTGGAGAAAGAAAGTGACTACAATTTTTTGGCAAGTAAAGAAGGTTATTTAAATAAAAGCAATTCTTTTTCTTCAAAAGGAGTTGGCGAAGATCCCGATAATCCAATCAGCAAATTTGAAATAGAAATTGAATTGGATAAAATATTCAAGAATACTGAAATCAATTTAGCGAATATTTATTACGATTTTAATGAGTATTTTATTCGAGACGATGCCAAACCAACATTAGATAAGCTGGCAACTGTACTAAATCAGAATCCAAATATTTCTATTCAACTTGCTTCGCATACCGATTGTCAAGGTCCGTCAGGTTACAACCAAGACTTGTCTCAAAGAAGGGCGCAATCTGCCGTAGATTATTTAATATCTGAGGGTATTGAAGCCAATCGACTTTCAGCCGTAGGATATGGAGAAGGAGCACTTGCCATTGATTGTGTTTGTAATCGTTGTAGCGAAAGCGACCACCAGGCCAATAGAAGAACAACGTTTAAAGTTTTGGATTAGGGAAAAACTTTTTTCACTGATTGCGATGTCTTCATTTTGATTACGCAACTGGTTTGCTATTATTTAATGTGAATAATTTGTTCAACAACCTTGTTGCCATTTTTCAAATCTTCAATCTCAATTATTAATATTCCATTTTCAAAGTTGCTAATATCAAGATTCATAAATTGATCAAATTGTTGTTGATACAGCAGTTCTCCCAAACTATTTTTCAAGGTCATTTTGTAATTACCATTTTCACTAATTTCAATGGAAACAACATCAATAGCTGGATTTGGATAAATCTTCAAATGATATGAGAATTGATTTTCTATGCTGGTTATGTAATCTAAATCATCGCAATTCTCATCAATTCCATTGTTTGGTATTTCAGTTGCCAGAGGATTTATCAAAGGATCCAAATCATCACAATCATCAATCATCAAGAAACCATCTTGGTCCAGATCATCATCTAAAGTCATTGGATCGCAATCATCATCTAAGCCATTATAGGGTACCTCAATGGCGCCTGGATTTACCGAGACATTGGTATCATCACAATCTACATTATCAAAATATCCATCACCGTCAATATCGGAATCAAGACAAGTATGTGCCTTATCAGGATCAAAGTAGTAGAAAAATTTTGAATCTACAGATGCCCCACTATTTGATTCATTTGAACTGATCCAGCGACTCGCAGAATTGCATTTAGTTGATGCATAAGTTTCAAAACCATCAGTTGTATAAATCAATTCATATGGAGAAATTACACACCACCCTTCCTTTTCATTAATCATTACCAATTGGCTAATCTTGTTTGGCAAAACTATTTCCCAAGTTTCACCTTGATCAAGGGATTTGTATAAATTTTGACCAAAGTAAGGTTCCATTCCATACCATATTGAATCTTTAATCATTGAAATTTGAGTTATATAATCTGGCACTGGAGATAAGTTCCATGTTACACCGAAATTCTCCGAAAAACCGATCCAGTTTGCAGCATTCGATCCTTCTTGGATATTAATTTGGGCATACAAAAATGACTCTGTATCAGCATGAATTTCTAAAATATTGTAATTTGCTGGTACTGTCAAAGCGGACCAATTCAAACCGAAATCGTCGGTCCTATACATTTGATCCAATGCTCCATCTAAAAGCGCTTTGCCGTTTTCAAACATTACGGCCGAGTAACTATGATTCCCTAAAAAATTACTTTCCGTCCATGTCAATCCTCCATCGTTTGTTGAATAGATTTTATCTTGATCATTTGAATTACTTTCAATTTCAACAAGCAGTATTCCATTGAATTTATCAAACATTTGAATCTTAATAATTTCTAAGTCAAAAGAATCGCTTAAAAGCGGAAGTACCGACAACTCCCAAGAATCTCCTTGAGTCGTTGTTCTAAAAAGACTGTCTTGAGACCAAATGAATATCTGATTTTTTCCAAAGTGACGGACTCTTTTATAAGTATTGGAAATAGGCGTTGGTTTTGAAAACCACGGACCTTCTTTACAAACACTTATGGTATTGGTTTTAGTGACATACGAATTTGAACAATAACTTTTTGTAGAAAGTGTTACTTCGTAACAACCTGGGGTGTCATATTCATGAATTGGATTTTCTTCAGTGGAAGAATTTCCATCGCCGAAATCCCAGAGATATTCCGTTGAATTTATTGACTTATTTTCAAACTCCACAGCTAAATCATTTGGAACAAAATCGTAAGCGGTATACGGGAAAGGACAACTGTGTGCATCACAAATTGATTCATTGACCAATAGCAATGTTTCCGAAAATATTTTAATACAACCTAAAGCATCAGATCCTAAGTGAAAACCAATTGGCCAATATGGAAATAATCCAATCCTAAGATCTCCGATGCCATCTACCCAAGTAAAATTGAATTGCTCCAGTTCGCCATTCATTTCAATCTCCAGGGAAAGGTCTAAAGCCCTTCTTTGTTGACCATTCAAAAGGGTATAAAAATAGGTATCGGTAACCACTGCACCCTTATAATAACCTTCTATTATCGTATCTCCTATCTCCGCTCCAAAGTCATAATGCAATACAGATCCATGAAAAACTTTGTGTCCAACAACTTGAATGCCTAACGCTCCTATTGTAGTATTGTGCGAAAAATAAATTGTACTAGTATCTCCGTTTTCTTCCCTTGAATAGAAAGAATAACCTCCTAAATATACATTCCAAGTATCATCTTGTGATAATGATCCAAAAGTCAATCCTTCAATTGAAAAATAATCAGCTGTTAATTGAGCAGAAGTTGAAAAGCTTAGAAAAAGGGTACATGTTAGGCTCAGTGCCAGTCGTGATATGTTCATTTTAAGGAGGTTTTGTTTCGGGACTATGTCAAGATAAAGCGAAAATCCAAATTATGCAATTATATTACCTCAAAAAAAAGCGCTTGCCAACATTTGTTCACAAGCGCTTCAAATATTTTCAACTATGTCAGATTAACCAATTACGATATTGATCATTCTTTTCGGTACAACGATAATTTTTCGTACTGTTTTTCCTTCTAAGTATTTTTCAACTTCTGCTACAGCAGCTTTCTCCATGTCTTCCTTTGAAGCATCTGCTGCGAAGTCCAAGGTTGAGCGTTTTTTACCATTCACAGAAATTGGGTAAGTAATAGAATCTTCTACTAAATATTCAGGATTCAATATTGGATAAATTGCATTCTGAATCGTGGTCATCCCATTATGTTTTCCCAATCCGCTCCATAGTTCTTCTGCCAAATGCGGCGCAAAAGGAGCAATTAAAATTGCTAATGATTCCAAAATCTCCGCTTTGTGACACTTGGCTTTTTTCAAATCATTCACGGCAATCATAAAGGCCGCTACACAAGTATTGAATGAAAATCTCTCAATGTCTTGATTCAATTTTTGAATCAAAGTATGCAAGATTTTCTGCTCTGCTTTTGATGCCAACTCTTGCGTAACTATCCAATCTCCATTTTCTCCAACATAAAGGCTGTGTAATTTTCTTAAGAATTTGGAAACGCCATCTATTCCTTTTGTATCCCAAGGTTTGGATTGTTCTATCGGTCCTAAAAACATCTCATACATTCTAAAGCAATCTGCTCCATATCTTTCTACGACGTCGTCAGGATTGATCACGTTGTATTTAGACTTAGACATTTTTCCAACTTCTGAATGGGTAATTAGCTTACTAGCAATCCCCTCCCCTTTTGAGGTGAAATTTCCTTTTTGATAAGTACCAAATCCACATTCAAAAATAGCATCCTTATGTTCTGGTCTCCAATCAATAAACTTTTTAATTCCATCTATGTCTAAATGAGATTTTGAAGATCCATAGTCCACTACAAAGTCAACATGCACTGGAATTTTTACAAACTGCGTTCCTTTTGATTCTTGCTCTGCTATTGCAAGGTCTGCACAAACAAAACGGCGCACTCCATCTACCTTTTCTTTTTGCATATAAACCATCTCAATCACTCCTTGGATCATTCCTTGGTTGATCAACTTCTTGAATGGCTCTTGCGTCGGAACTTTTCCTAAGTCGAATAAAAACTTGTGCCAGAACCTAGAGTACATCAAGTGTCCAACTGCGTGCTCAGTTCCTCCAACATAAAGATCCACATCTTGCCAATAGTTTAATGCCTCTTTTGAAACGAATTCGTCATCATTGTTGGCATCCATATAGCGCAAGAAGTACCAAGAAGAACCTGCGAAGCCAGGCATGGTATCCGTCTCTCTTGTCCAACCTTCTTTGTAGTTGACCCATTCGTCCAATCTAGCCAAGGGCGACTTTCCGCCAGAAGCGGGTTTGAAGTTCTCAAGATCCGGAAGCACTAATGGCAAACTTTCGAAATCATTAGCATGAGGAATACCTTCTGCATCGTAACTAATTGGGAAAGGTTCTCCCCAATATCTTTGACGAGAATAATTCGCATCTCTAAGTTTAAAATTGATTTTTCTTTTTCCCAATCCAACCGATTCGATTCTATTCAGCATTTCTGAAATCGCATCTGGAACCTCCATTCCATCCAAGAATGAAGAGTTGATCATCTTTCCGAGTTTGTCATTCTTTGTTGCATTGGGATATGCTGATTTGTCAATGACCTCAACGATCTCTAATCCAAACTTGGTTGCAAAAGCGAAGTCACGATCGTCATCAGAAGGAACTGCCATGATCGCACCTGTTCCATAATCCATCAACACGTAGTCCGATATCCAAATTGGAATTTTAGCTTCATTGAAAGGATTGATCGCATATGCTCCGATGAAAGCTCCAGTAGATTCTTTGCTGTCGGCCATTCGCTCACGATCAGATCTAGCACCTGCATAGCTAAGGTATCTGTCAACTTCCTCCTTTTGATCCGCAGTAGTCAATTGAGCAACCAATGGATGCTCCGGAGCAAGTACCATGAATGTCGCACCAAAAATAGTATCTGGCCTAGTTGTGAATATTTCAACTTTATCTTCCGATTCTTCTATTTGAAAAAACAATTGTGCACCTTCCGATCTACCGATCCAATTCCGTTGCATAGCTTTTAAGGCATCGGACCATTCCAAATTTTCCAATTCATTCAACATCCGATCTGCATAGGCCGTAATTCTTAAAGACCATTGCAACATAGGTTTTCTTTCTACTGGATGGCCTCCCCTCTCTGAAACTCCGTTTACTACTTCATCATTGGCCAAAACGGTTCCTAGTTCTTCACACCAATTTACAAAGTTGACTTTTCTATAAGCCAATCTGTAATTCATTAATATATCGTCTTGCTCTTTTGCTGAAGACGCATTCCAAGTATCGGCACTGAATATTCCGTCATAACTATTGGCAGCTTTGACATCCACATTGCCATTGTCCGCAAATGCTTCAATTAGGCCACTGATTGGTTTTGCTTTTTGTGAACCTTCATCATAATAATGGTCAAAAAGCTGAATGAAGATCCATTGCGTCCATTTGTAATATTTGGGATCACAAGTCTGCACTTCTCTAGACCAATCAAAGCTAAATCCAATATTATCCAATTGACGCTGATACCCTTCGATATTCTTCGCAGTAGAAACCGCAGGATGAACTCCAGTTTGTATCGCATATTGTTCTGCCGGTAAGCCAAAAGCATCATAACCCATAGGGTGCAAAACATTGAAGCCTTTTAGTCTTTTGTATCTGGAAAATATATCTGAAGCAATATAACCAAGGGGATGTCCAACATGCAAGCCAGCACCTGACGGATAAGGAAACATGTCTAACACATAAAATTTTGGTTTGTCGTAATCGATATCTACCTTATAGATCTGCTGATCTTTCCAATACTGTCCCCATTTTTTCTCTATTGCCCGTGGATTATATTCCATTCTCTAATTGGTATTTGATATATGATTTTTATCAATCATATTATTGTCCGATGTAAAGCCTGCAAAATTAGGCAATTTCTTAGTAATTTGGCCGGAAATAAACTACTTCAAGTATGATTAAGAATTTGATAAAAATCGGAGCACTGTTAGTAATTGCAGTTATTGGCTACAATTATTTCCTAGGGGATGCCGAGGAGAAAGAAAGCTCCAAGAAAATTGTTGATGGTGTAAAAGAGATTGGAAAATCTGTCGGCGGTGTAATTAAGAGTGAAACAGAGAAATTTAGCGAAGGTAAATTGGATCGTGTATTGGCAAAAATGTCTGCTGCAATGTCTACCATTGAAGCTCAACCAACCGAGGATACCAATCTTAAAGGCCAGTTAAAGGAATTGATGATTGAAAGAAATAGACTACAGGATGAAGTCAATAAAATTCAAGGAGAAGATAAAACAGAGAAGGCCGATCGGAAAGGCTTGAGAAAAGAGATTCAAGCTTTAGAGGCGAAATTCAATAAATTTATGCAGGAGGCTGGATTATCAGTGGAAGAGTAATGCTCAATAAGAATAAAGATTCATAAAAGTTGGTTTGAGTTGCTCAAGCCAACTTTTTTTATTCTGGCAGAATAGTCCAATATTGGAGAAGAGATCAATCCAACATAGCCCGGCGACATGGGCGGAATGCCGAACAATTGTCAATAAGAATATTGCCTTTGTATTTGAAGCTTAGACCGTCCATATAATGAGCCTCTAAAATGATGTAGTTGATTTCCTCCTTGGCAGTAAACTTAAAGTCGTACCGTCGCCAATTCTGATGATCTACATAGGCTACTTCTCCAATAATTTGATCTTTACTACACTTCTGACCGCAACCCCAGACTAAGAATTTTACAGGCATATTGTATCCGGCATAAGTCTCAGAATGCGCCAGATCTACTGAAAAGGAATAACATTCTTCTGCTTTTAGTGGTTCTATCAATCGCTGACCTACTGATTCCCAGCCGCCCAATTTACGAGTAATCAGGCCCATGTAGGTATCCCCTTCGGATGCTTCTAAATGAACGCCCCAAACCCCAGGCATAATATCTGGAGTAGATTCCACCTCGCATGGATGCCAACGCACTGGCGTAGTTGCATCTTGTGCGTCTCCTTCAAAGGATGCATTCTCCACTCTGACTTGAGTAAAAGCCAAGATTTGAGTAAGCACCAAGACCAAAGTGAACACTAATTTTTTCATTCAATTATAGTTCAAGACTGAAAATGTTGTTCATCAATTCGAGCATGCTGTCAGCGGTAGTAGTTGTACTGACTTAGTCAGTATCCGCCTAAGCGGATGAGCCTAGCGAAACAACGGATGACGCGCCCGGACAGCCTTAATTTTAAAATACGATCCTAATTAAAGCTGCATAAATATAATTCTAATCTGGAAACGATAGAAAATCGTTCGTATTGCTACCTTAGCATCTGAAGATGACTCCAAAACAAAGAACATCATTTGGATATGCCATAATAAGCGTGGCGCTAGTACTATTGCTACTCGGCTTAATCGGATTGTTATACATTCAGACCAATAGTCTGGTTAACTATTTTAAGGAAAATGTATCTGTTTTGGTAGAAATCAAGCCAGAAAGCAGCGAAAATCAGATCGATATTCTCAAAAAATCAATAGAAATCAGCCCTTTTGTCAAGCTAGGATCAATGTCATACACATCAAAAGAACGAGGTGCTTACTTATTGAGTAAAGAATTCGGTAAAGATCTTTCAACTTTTGGCTTTGAAAATCCTTTGTACAACATCATACAATTCAAACTCAAGGCCGGATATGAGGTCTCGGACAGCATTTCTCGCACGAAAAAAGTCTTAGCTGGGAACCCTTTGATACATGATGTGTATGTACAAGAGGGAATGATTAGCAACATCAATGACTATTTGAAGAAAGGGATATTGGTCGCAATCGGATTTGCAGTTATATTTATGCTAATTGCGGTGGCGCTCATATACAATACGATTCGCCTTGCATTGAATAGCAATGCGATGTTGATAAAGAATATGCAGTTGGTTGGAGCGACTAGAGGCTATATTAAACGGCCATTTTTGTGGAAAGCTATGATGAACGGAGTAATTGCCTCAATGTTGGCGATCTCCATGCTACTTGGCTTGTTATTATTCATTCATTATCAGCTGCCTGAAATTGCCTATCTAGAGAATACCATGAGTTTGCTTTGGCTATTTTTTGGTCTTATGATTCTGGGTATTCTATTGAATTTATTGAGTACGGAAATGGTGCTCAGAAAGTATTTGAACATGAGGATTGATGAGGTTTATTAGTTGTTTCAGTGCATGAATTGAGCAACTCCCCAATCATCTTCACGTAATAATTATGGCCGCTAGAAATGACATTCTGGCTAGAACAGAAATTTATAAATAATCCGTTACCTTTGGGCGGTCGAAATCAAAGCAGCAATGGCAAAAAAGAACAAAAAATCCGAAGGCATCAGTACCGCAAAGAAAAAAGTAATTACTCCTACTGTTTCTAGGACAGCCAGTCAGGCTAATACGGTGGCAAAGGCGGAACCGTTGCTGTTCAACAGAACCAACTTCATGTATATGGCGATCGGAGCTGGTTTGATCCTTTTAGGCATGGTAATGATGCTTGGCGGAAAACAACCAGACCCTAATACTTGGGATCCGGATATCATCTATAGCGCACGAATCACTATACTAGCACCATTTTTGATACTATCTGGCTTAGTCGTTGAGATTTTTGCAATTTTCAAAAAGTAATTTTCATAAAAAATGTCGGAACTACTTAGAGCTATAATCCTTGGAATTATTCAAGGCTTGACTGAATTTTTGCCAGTAAGTAGTAGTGGTCACTTGGAGCTTGGTAAGTTCATCATGAATGATACCAGCGTTGGTGAACAAAGTATGTTGATGACAGTAGTCTTGCATGCCGCTACAGCACTTAGTACCATTGTTGTTTTCAGAAAAGATATTTGGGAGATAATTTCTGGGTTGTTTCAATTCAAATTGAATGACTCTTTTTGGTTCTCCGTGAAGATTGTTATATCAATGATTCCTGCAGTCTTCATAGGCTTAATGTTTGAGGATCAGATCGAAGCATTGTTTAGTAAACAGTTATTATTGGTAGGTGCCATGCTGCTGGTAACTGGTGCTATTCTGTTTTTAGCGGATCGCGCAAAGGATACTACCAAAGATGTCGGATTCAAAGAAGCTGTGATTATAGGGATCTCTCAAGCGATTGCAATTTTGCCGGGAATCTCTAGATCTGGCGCTACTATATCCACTTCTGTGTTATTAGGAATTGATCGATCTAAAGCTGCAAGATTTTCCTTTTTGATGGTGATTCCACTAATATTAGGTAAAATGGCAAAGGACATACTCTCTGGAGAAATCGCCTATAGTCAGGAAACTCTAATGCCTTTAAGCGTTGGTTTTATTGCGGCATTTTTAACAGGAATCCTGGCTTGTACTTGGATGATCAAATTGGTAAAAGCGAGCAAGTTGAGCTACTTTGCGATCTACTGTTTTATCGTAGGAATCGGAGCTATTGTCTGGTCGCTTACCCACTAATATTTATTAATTGCAATGATCGAGGCGACTAAGGACTTATCTAAAATAGATTTTACTGCTGGTGCACTCTTATTGGTGAATAAACCATTGACCTGGACTTCATTTGATGTTTGCAATAAGCTAAGAGGTGCGCTCAAATTTTTTCTCAAAAAAAAGAAATACAAAGTCGGACATACAGGGACATTGGATCCACTGGCCGATGGTCTTTTGCAGATTTGTATTGGAAAAATGACAAAGTCCATTAATACTTTGCAAGTTATGGACAAGGAATATACTGGCAACTTTTTCTTAGGCGCCACTACTCCATCCTATGACGGTGAATCTGAAACTGATGCTGAATTTCCGACAGATCACATAACTGAAGCATTGATTCGAACCACCGTAGAAAAATTTATTGGTCCTCAAGAACAATTACCTCCAATTTTTTCCGCCATCAAAATAGACGGTGTCCCACTCTATAAGTTGGCAAGAAGAGGAGAAAAAAAAGAGTTGAAACCCAGACCGATTACGATCCACGAATTCGAAATTACTTCCTGGGATTTACCTACGATCGGATTTAGAGTTAAATGTAGCAAAGGAACTTACATTCGATCATTGGCTCATGATTTTGGTAAAGCGATGAACTCTGGCGCCTATCTCACCAAGTTGACAAGAACCAAAATTGGGGATTACGATTTAAAAGATGCTTGGGAGATTGAGGAGTTGGTGGACAGTTTTAAAAAAACAATTGAAGAAACTGCTAGCTAGATATTTATTCTGATGACACCTAAATTACTTTTCTAGGTCCGACACTTTTGTATAAACTTTAAACGGTCTAATTTTTTTTCCATCGGACCAATTGCCTAATGACGCTTGCTCTGAAGTTCCACCTAAAGCCAAGTTACAATTCGTTCCATTCTGATCACAGGATCGTAAGGCATCGAATAATTTCCAATAGCCATTGTAATCCATAGGATCTAATTTTTCTATGCGCATCGCCCTTCTGGTAGAGCGATTGTAAAGTCCTGTGTCAAACTGCTCGTCAATGCCATAGCATTCATTGTGGCCTGCTGTGATTCTTGCATCGCCATTCTGATCTGGAAACTGCCTCAATAAATTTGAATGTTTTATTTGAGGTGAAGTGCTAAACACATGCCTTCCAAATTTTTCTCCGACGGTTCTATCATTTACACTTATAATCGTCAAGAGTTTTGTATCGGCTTCTATGTTTTCATAAGATTCTAGCAATCCACCTTTAAATGGGCCAGAACCCGGAGAACAAATCATGATGACTTGCGGTTTTGGAATTCCATACCCTTTGTAATCATTAGCTAAACCTACGCTAACCACTCCACCATAGGAATGCGCCACAATACTCAAGTGAAAATCTTCCTTAATCAGCCAACCTTTTTGTCTTAAATGCTTAATCGCAGAAACTATCCCTACCGCAGCGTTTTTAGTGAAGTGCTTGGGCTTCGGGCTAACAAGATTTTTTTGATAACGCGGAAAGACCACGATATTCCCATGGCGAACTAGGTGCTTTATCCATGCTCCATAAATCATAGGATTGAAAGCTCCGTATCCATGATTGAAAACAATTAGTGACCGATGCGCTACAGTAATATTTTCAGGGCGAAAAAGCCAATAACCATCTTGGAATTTTGCGAAATCTTCCATCACCACAGAATCTAAAACGTAAGCCGATCCACCAGGGCCAGAATTTGGTTGATCTGGCAATTGAATAGTTGTTTGGGCCCAAAGTAAGCCTTGGGTAAATAACAAAATGAAGAAAAGGCAATTGACCTTCATAGAAGCGTTCATACAAATAGTATTCAAATAACGTACTATTGAACGACAATGTTGACAGAATATTTCGATAATTGATAGTCTGCATTTTCGCTATCTTGCGGTCAGATCAAATGAAAAGATGGAAGGATATCAATCTACGAAAAATGCGGTAGGCATAATTGGTTCAGGAAGCTTCGGAACAGCAATAGCAAACCTTATTGCTGTAAATAATCCAGTCCTACTCTTTTCAAGAAACAAATTGCTTGTTGAGCAGATCAATACTAGTCACATCCACTTAAATCAGCCGCTAAACGCTAATATCACTGCCACTAATGACTTGGCCCAAGTAGGTGCGTCGTGTAATCTCATTTTTCCGGTTGTCCCTTCTGAATCGTTTCGAAGTATGATGAAATCACTATCTCCTCATGTCGGTCCATCACACATATTGATCCACGGGACGAAAGGTTTTGATATTACTAAAGATTTGAATGCTGTTGACAAACTTGGATTAAAAGATGTCTTTACCATGAGTGAGGTTATCCTTCAAGAATCATCTGTGGTAAGAATCGGTTGCTTATCAGGCCCAAACCTGAGTAAGGAAATCATGGAAGGCCAACCTACGGCAACTTTAGTGGCCAGTCATTTTTCTGAAGTTGTTAAAATTGGTCAACGCGTATTGAATTCTAAAAGATTTCATGTTTTTGGATCTCGAGAATTGTTAGGTGCAGAATTGGCTGGAGCGTTAAAAAATGCGATTGCATTAGGTTCGGGATTATTGGGTGGAAAAGGATTGGGAAAAAACATTCAAGCGATGTTGATCACTCGAGGACTGAATGAAATGGTACGCATTGGAGAGGCCTTGGGCGCAAGCAGCAAAGCATTTATTGGGACCGCGGGAATTGGAGATTTAATTGCTACGAGCACTTCCAAAGACAGCCGGAATTATACTTTTGGCTATAATTTCGCGCAAGGAAAAAGTCTTGAAGAGATCAAATCAAGTATGCCTGAATTAGCTGAGGGTGTTCGTACAATAAAAGTAATGAAGTGTATTGGTGATACCTTAAAACTAAGATTACCAATTACCAGAATGCTATTCGAAGTTGTTTACAATGGATATGATTTCGATAAGGCCTTAGAGTACTTGATGCAATTTCCATACAATGTTGATGTAGATTTCATTTAGTCCACATGTAGATTAGCTGAAATAATTAGCAAACCATTATTTGATGTTCTTTTCATGCACTATCTGGGTTTAGAAATACATTTTGCTCGGTAGATATCATTTTTCCAAAAAATGATCAAATATTTTACTTTTCAAAAAGGTCTATTTGCCATATAAAAAACAACTAAAGGGGCTAACTCCAAATTATCGTTCTGTCCATTCGTAATAATCCATCTTTGGGGATTTCCCATAAAAGACTTGCATTCAAATCACTTTTTTAGAACATCAGTTTGGCATTAAAAAAAAAGTAATTCAAGGTTAACTCTATATTAATTCTCACCCCCGCCTCAATCATTATTTAATATATCCTTAAACCAACCGTCCAAATCGGATAACAGACCACCCATATCTTTGCAATAAACAAATGAGAAAGTAATTAACACAACCAAAAGAAAAATTAAGAACTAATGAAAATTTTAAGATTATCTATTCTTCTCCTAGTTTTTGGACTTTTCCTTACATCATGTTCTAATGATGAATGTCCGGATGTTCCTTGTCCTGCAGGATTTACTTGCGACAATGGTACTTGTATTGACAACTGTGAAGGTGTTATTTGTGACGAAGGATTTTCCTGTAACAATGGAGTTTGTATATCAAATGGGACAGACATGACGGTAACTGGATTTATAACGGAAGATGCAACATGGACAGCTGATAGATTTTGGATCTTAGATGGTAAAGTTATCGTTGAGGATGGAGTCACACTTACCATTGAACCTGGTACAATAATTAAAGCCAAGGAAGGAACAGAGGCTGCCGCTGCTGCACTTGTTGTTGCAAGAGGTGGTAAACTTATGGCAGACGGTACAGCTGATAACCCAATCATATTTACATCAGTTCTTGATAATATTGAGCTAGGAGAAAAATTTGGTACCAACCTTGGCAATTTAGATAATGAAAAATGGGGAGGAGTTGTACTTCTTGGTAACGCTAAAATCTCAGCAAAGGATGGAGATACTGAGGCTAATATTGAAGGTGTTCCTGTAACTGATAGCTATGGAAAATATGGAGGCGATGATGACACAGATAATTCTGGTGTTCTTAGATACCTCTCAATTAGACATGGTGGGGTTACAATTGGATCCGGAAACGAATTGAATGGTTTGACATTAGGAGGAGTTGGTAACGGAACAGTATTGGAAAATATTGAAGTGGTCGCTAACCTTGATGATGGCGTTGAATTCTTTGGAGGATCAGTAAATGCTAAAAACATCATTGTGGCTTGGCAAGGAGATGATGGAATTGATATTGATATGAACTACTCTGGAAAGATTGACAACTTCGCAGTATTCCACGGAGGATCTGATACTGATGAAGCACTAGAAATCGATGGTCCTGAAGGATCTACTTATACAGATGGTTTATTCGAATTGGGCTTTGGAACATTAGTAGCACTTGATACTGAAAAGACTTCAGGGGCAGATATAAAATCAAGAGCTCAGGGAAATATCATGAACTGTGTATGGAAAGGATATGACAACTATATAGAAATAAGAGCCTCTTATAATGATGATTGTTCTGACAAATTAGATTCATGGAGTAACATCGGTACAGGCGCTTTAGTAGTATCTCAATCAGAATTGGTTTCAGCAAGCGCTACTGCTGCTGATGTTGCCTCAGTATATGTGGATGGCGATGACGCAGTTCAATTGGCTTGCTATGCAGCAGCTGGAGAAAGTGATGCCAAAGAAATGGTTGCTGACAATATGATTGCTACAAATGGAAACGCAGTAGTACAAACGGCTACAAAAGGTGCGAACCTTTCAGTTTTTGAAAATTGGACCTGGTGTTCTAACGAAGGTCTTCTTAATCAATAAAAAATTTAACGGTCTTCTTGAATCGCATGAAATATGCGATTCAAGAAATATTTAAAATCAACGCAATGTCTAAATTTAAATTAATCTTTGGTTTCCTTTTGGTCCTATTTTTCGGACAAGGAATCCAAGCTCAAAACGCAACGTTTCGCGGTCAAATGATTGACCAAGAAACTACAGAACCTGTACCATTTGCCAATATTTATATTGAAGAATTAGGTACAGGAGACGTAAGTGATCTAGATGGCTTCTTTTCATTTGATTTAGAGCCGGGTACTTACAACATCGTTTTTTCCTATGTAGGTTATAACGATTACAAATTAAAGGATCTTGTTTTGGCTCCTGGAGCAGAAGAAGTGATGACCATCCAAATGGGAGTTGGAATTGAATTGGACGAAGTTGTAGTGACAGCTGAGGAAACAAGAAGTTCTATTGTTGGAATCACTACCCTTAGAAACAAAGCCAATCAAATGTTGGATGCCATTCCTGCAGAGCTTATCAAGCAAGCTGGAGATGGAGATGCAGGTGAAGCAATCAAGCGTGTTTCTGGAGTATCGGTAGAAGGTGGAAAACATGTTTTTGTTAGAGGTCTAGGAGATCGTTACACAAAGACAACTTTGAATGGGATGGATATTCCTGGTTTAGACCCAGATCGTAACTCTGTTGAACTTGACATTTTCCCAACCAACTTGGTCGAAAACATTATTGTATACAAAAATTTCACGCCAGACTTGTCAGGTGATTTCACTGGAGGTAATGTAGACATTACGACAAAGTCTTTTCCAGATCGAAAAACAACTGATCTTTCGGTTTCTTTGGGATTCAATCCTAGCATGCACTTCAACAGCAATTTTGTTGGATACCAAGGAGGTCAAACTGACTTTTTAGGATTTGATGATGGTGGAAGAGCATTGCCTTTTCACCCATTGACAAAAATCATTGATCCATCGCAGACTACTGGTCCAGAATTATTCAATATAACAAACTCTTTTTCTAAGACCATGTCTGCACAAAGAGTTGGAAATGGAATGAACACAGGATTTGGATTTTCTACTGGAAACCAAATCAACAAGCAAGATCTTACTATTGGATACAACCTTAGTTTGAGCTATAAAAACAACAGTACTTTCTACGAAGGTAATCAGTACAATCTGGCTAGATACAGTAATGATGCTGATGATTTTAATTTGGAGCAAACACAAACTGGATATGGTGACGTAGGGCAGAATGATGTTTTCTGGTCAGCTATGGCCGGAGCAGCTGTAAAGTGGAAGCAACATAAATTTACTTTGAATGCTTTAAGATTGCAAAATGGAACTAGAAGTGCTGCTGAGATTACAACGATCAATGGATTTGAAAATCCTGCTACATTGTTGAAAGACAACTTAGAATATGCACAAAGAGAAGTTACCAATTTCTTATTGAAAGGAAGTCATGCATTAAGTGAAGGAAAACATAAAATTGACTGGTCACTCTCCCCTACTATTATTCAAGTGGACGAGCCAGACATTCGTTTTTCCGCTTGGGAAAGATTACCAGACGGCACCTTACAACAAGCACCTGCAGTAGGTGCCATTACCTCAAGAACTTTTAGAAATTTAGAAGAGCAATCCCTCGCTGGAAAGGCGAACTATACTCTGGAGTTTGACCAGTGGTCAGATTTAGAAAGTAAATTTAAGTTTGGTGTTGCTGCTACAAGAAAAATGAGAACTTTTGATATTCAGAATTACTTAGTTCGAGTAAGAAATCAAGGATCACTTGATCTTAATGGAAATCCTGATGCACTTTTCGCTACTGAAAATATCTTGAACAGTGATGATGAAGCCGGAACATTCATCAAAGGAAATTTCCAACCTTCAAATAACTTTGAAGCAACTGCTCAAGTTTTAGCAGCATACGTTATGAATGAACTTCCGATTACTTCGAAGCTTAATATGATCTATGGAGTAAGATTGGAAAAAGCAGATAACTACTATACTGGAGAAAATAACCAAGGTAATATTGAGTACAACAATGAAAAAGTGTTGGATGATTTAGACTTACTTCCATCGCTTAACCTTGTTTATAAGTTGAAAGAGAAAATGAACTTAAGAGGTTCTTACTCTAGAACTTTAGCTAGACCTTCTTTCAAAGAAAAGTCTATTGCACAAATCCAAGATAGAATTAGTGGAATTGTATTCAATGGTAACATTGATTTAGTTTCAACAAATATTGATAACGCAGATATCAGATGGGAAGCTTTTGGTAAAAAAGGTCAGTCGGTATCAGTAAGTAGTTTTTACAAAGCGTTTAAAAATCCGATTGAATTGGTAATATTTGATGCTACTGCGCCAGATAACTTTCAGCCGGTAAATGTTGGAAATGCATCCGTTCTTGGATTAGAGTTCGAGGGAAGAAAGAATTTAGATTTCATTTCTCCTAGGTTAAATGGATTCTCTATAGCAACCAACATCACTGTGGTAAAGTCGCAGGTAGAAATGAAAGAGCAAGAATATGAAGCTCGTAAATTAGCTGCTAGAACTGGTCAAACAATTGAAAAAACAAGAGCAATGGTTGGACAAAGTCCATTTATTGTTAACGCAAGCATGGCTTACAAATCTTTGGAAAAAGGATGGGAAGCAAATTTGAGTTACAATGTTCAAGGTGAAAGATTGGCTGTAGCAGGAATTGGATACAATCCTGACATTTTTGAGAAGCCGTTCCACTCTTTGAATTTCAAAGCTGGAAAGTCTTTTGGTAAAGATGATCGAATGAAAGCATCACTTGCTGTAGGAAACATTCTAGGGAGCAAAAGACATCGAGTATACAATGGATACAATACAGAATCAACGACATTCCAATTATTTGATCCAGGAAGAATATTTAATCTAGGTTTTTCATATAAGTTAAACTAAGAACACGCCTTATTTAAGAATTAGACACCGTTGATTTACATCCCTAGCTACATTAAATTGTAGCTGGGGATTTTTTTTGCTGCGTCTTGCAACCCTTTAATTTCGATCTTGTCATTTAATAAAACCAATTCAACAACCTTTTAACTCTTTATCATGTCGAAATTCAACTTAGTGGTAATCATTGCCTTTCTTTTTGCTAATCTTTCTCAGGCTCAATATTGGGGATCAGGAATATCAAGCGAAGGTCCTGACGTTACAAAAACCATAGACCTTCCTGATTTTACTGGAATTAAAACCAGCAACAGTGGAAATATAACCATTACTCGAGGAAAGCAATCTTTTGAAGTGACTGCTGCAAAAAATATAATTGACAACCTTGATCTCGAAGTAAAAAATAATGTTTTACACATCGGGTTCAAGAAATCCGTGAAACGAATAAAGACATTAAATTTCAATATCAGTATTCCGTCTATCCATGAGTTGGTAATGACCGGTTCTGGAAATCTTCATGCGAAGGGATTTGAAACTCAAAATGAATTGTATTTGGCGATGACGGGCTCCGGAAACATGAATGTAGACAATGGAGCAAATAATTTGACGGCAAAACTTTCAGGATCTGGAAATATTAATGTATCCGGCGAAGCAAACCAAGGATCATTTGTTGTTACAGGCTCTGGAAATATCCGAGCCAAAAGTTTAGTAATGTCAGGGGCTGATGCAAAAGTAACCGGCTCAGGAGGAATTGCAATTGCTTGTAATGAACAATTGAATGCAAATATCACTGGTTCAGGATCTATTGATGTATATGGTAAACCAAATATCAAATCAAGAGTAACTGGAAGTGGTAAAGTATACGAGCATTAAAAACCCGATTTAATATTTAAGTTAACAAAAAAGTCCCGATGCTTGTGAACATCAGGACTAGAGGAATCTACAATTTCCCTATGAGGTCGTTGCTTTTTAGCGGCGGCCTCTTTTATTTTATTGAGCGGAAGTTTGTTGAAGGAGCGGCCCGAAAGAGTTCGGAACGACAGGTCGAAACTTATTGAAATTTGCTTTTGGAAAATCGAGTTTTCCAAAAGTTGGTTCGCAGGTTACACATTATTAAATGGAATATTTTCTTGTTGTAAATATTCACAATAGTAATGAATACAAATTTCAACTAATTTCAACGACTAATCCACTTTTTCGGATCGTCTTTCAACCAATCTCAAATTTATTTAATTGACAGACTTCAACTTACTTTTAACCATCTTCACTTTTTCTTTCTGAGCATCCATCAATTTTTGTTGTTCAGCTTGTGCAGCTTCATTGGTTTCGATCTTTGCTTTTGCCTCTGCAATTTTAGCTTCACATTTTGCAATCTCATCAGTCAAGTTAGACTTTTCCTTTATCAAAGATTTTAGGTCATTTTCCATTTTTCCCATTGCATCTTCTTCCATCTTGATTTCCTCTTCAATGGCGGCAGTTGAAACTGTTTGACTAAATTCAGTTAAAATTTTATCCCCTACAGTATATGCCTCAGGATGTGATGCAGAAGTGACATAAGCGCCACCAAGGTCAAACCAAACGGTCAATTCTACGTTTTCACCATTTTGAACCGTTTTAGAATAAATGTCTACCGTGTTAGCACTCATTCCTTCTACTGTAGCATTGTCAGAAAACAATTCTCCTGACTTCTTATTCATCTTAGTTTTACCTTTGTAATCTTTAAGGTATTTTGTCCAAGCGGCATCCACAGCTTTAGATTGTGTTCCTTTTAAAGAAATAGTTAGACTGTTATTACTTCCAAGGCTCATGTTCTTTGTTCCTTCTGTAACCTGGGAAAAACCAGTTAGCATAAAAAACACAAATGTTACTGTTGCTAAAATTCTCATAATTTGGTGTTTACTAATTTAGATAATTAAAAAAAAACTTAACAAATGGTTTTCTAGAGTAGAATATTAAAGTGGAATATTTCCATGTTTTTTCCTAGGCAATTGATCTACCTTATTTTTCAGCATTGTAAATGCTTTTATCAACTTTCTTCGAGATTCAGCAGGATCAATGACTTCATCAATAAAACCTCTTTCCGCCGCCAAATACGGATGTGCAAACTTTTCTGCGTATTCGGCTTCCTTTTCTTTTAACTTTTTTGCAGGATCAGATGCTGCCTTGATTTCCTTTTTAAATATAATTTCTGAAGCTCCTTTTGCTCCCATTACTGCAATTTCTGCACTTGGCCATGCAAAGTTCATATCTGCACCAATGTGTTTCGAATTCATTACATCGTAAGCTCCTCCATATGCTTTTCTGGTAATTAAGGTTACTCTTGGCACTACTGCCTCGCTAAAAGCATACAATAACTTCGCCCCATTGGTTATGATTCCACTCCACTCTTGATCAGTACCCGGCAGAAATCCAGGGACATCAACTAAAACTAAAAGAGGAATATTGAAGCAATCACAAAAGCGAACAAAACGAGCGCCTTTTCTACTACTATCCACATCCAAAACTCCAGCCAAACTTGCTGGTTGATTGGCCACTATCCCAACGGACCTTCCTGCTATTCTAGCGAATCCGACTACTATATTTTCAGCAAAAGATTTATGCACTTCATAAAAAGAATCAGTATCCATAATACCTGCGATTACCTTTCTCATGTCATAAGGCTGGTTGGCATTCGCTGGAACAATATCTTTTAAAACTGGACGATATTCCTCTCCCAAATCGTAGGCTAAGGTTTCTGGAGTTGATTCACAATTCTGCGGCAAATAAGACAACAGCTTTTTCAATTGCATGATACAGTCTAAATCATTTTGCGCTGTCAAGTGTGTAACTCCAGACTTAGAGGCATGGGTCATAGCACCACCCAACTCTTCTGCTGAAACTTCTTCATTTGTTACCGTTTTAACCACGTTAGGCCCAGTTACAAACATGTATGAACTTTGTTCTACCATAATGGTAAAATCTGTCATTGCTGGGGAATAAACGGCCCCTCCTGCACAAGGGCCCATAATGGCTGAAATCTGCGGGATTACTCCTGAGGCACGCACATTTCTGTAAAAAATGTCCGCGTATCCGCCAAGTGATTTGACTCCTTCTTGAATTCTTGCCCCTCCAGAATCATTCAAGCCTATCAAAGGAGCACCATTTTTAAGAGCTAGGTCCATCAGCTTACAAATCTTTTCGGCATGGGTTTCACTCAATGATCCACCGAATACTGTAAAGTCTTGAGCAAAAACATAAATCAGTCTATTGTTTACGGTTCCGTAACCAGTGATTACACCGTCACCATAGAATCTGGTTTTTTCCATCCCAAAATCTGATGATCGATGTCTTACCAACTGGCCTATTTCCTCAAAAGAATCCGGATCTAAAAGTAAAAGCACACGTTCGCGAGCTGTGAGTTTACCTTTTGCATGTTGTTTTTCTATTCTACTAGCGCCCCCACCCATTTCGGCTTCTCTTTTCAGCTCACCCAGTTTTTGCAATTTTTCTTTCATATTTCTAAATCTAACTAACTAATTCAGCGCATAAAAGTATCGAAATTATGGCAGGTCTCCAGTAAGAAAAAGGTCTTCACAATAAAATATTGCGAATTTTCTATCAAACCAAAATATTCTTTAAAAATACAGAACATCCAATGTCTAAATGTGGTAATTTTACCTATTCAAATCGAAAAAAATGAATACCATACAAACTAACTTATCGAAGCGCGTACTTGAAATGGAAGAGTCGGCGACCATCAAAATGTCGCAAATGGCTAGAGATCGAAAAGCAAAAGGATTTGATGTGATTAGTCTTAGTCTTGGTGAGCCAGATTTTGACACACCAGACCACATCAAGGAATTTGCAATTCAAGCTTTAAAAGATGGTTATACGAAGTATACTCCAGTGCCAGGTTTGTTGGAATTGAGAGAGGCGATTTGTACGAAATTAAAGCGAGACAATGATCTTCACTTTTCTCCTGCTCAGGTAGTCGTATCAAATGGTGCCAAACAATGCATTAATAATCTCTGTATGGCATTATTGGAGCCAGGTGATGAAGCCGTGATTCTGGGGCCTTACTGGGTATCTTACAAGGCGATTGTAGAACTGGCTGGCGGAACTGCGGTTGTTCTCAATGCAGGAATCTCTCAAGATTTTAAAGTCACTCCACAGCAATTGGAAGAAGTACTTACAGATAAAACAAAGTTTGTTCTTTTCAGCTCTCCTTGTAATCCGACAGGCTCGGTATATACAAAAGAGGAATTAAGCTCTTTAGCTTCGGTAATTGCTCGACATGATAGTGCGCAGATTATTGCTGACGAGATTTATGAATACATCAATTTTACCGAATCACACTTTAGCATTGGGTCTTTGCCAAGTGTAAAAGATCGCACAATCACTGTAAATGGCTTTGCGAAAGGATTTGCAATGACGGGTTGGAGATTAGGATATATGGCCGGTCCACAACACATTATGAAAGCATGTTCAAAACTTCAAGGCCAAAATACTTCAGGTGCTAATGCCTTCGGACAAAAGGCCGCAGCTGATGCGCTCTTGGCGGATATGGGGCCTACTAAAAAAATGCTGGAAGCATTCAAAAGACGACGTGAGTTAGTTATTGAATTACTGGAAGATATTCCAGGAGTTAATGTAAATCGTCCAATGGGAGCTTTCTATATTTTCCCGGATGTTTCTTCTTTTTACGGAAGAGAAATTGATGGATTTGCAATTAATAATTCTCAAGATTTTTGTGCGTTTCTTTTGGAAAAAGCTAATGTTGCGGTGGTTCCCGGCGTTGCTTTTGGAGACGACAATTGCTTCAGATTAAGTTATGCGGCAGCTGATGATCAATTGAAAGAAGCCATCCGAAGAATTAAAGCAGCTTTGGTTTAATATTCAATTATCCATTTTTATTATACTTATCATTGTGAATGATTACCCGCGGAATCGTTTACATCTGCATTGCCACTTTCGCATTTGCTTGGATGAATATTTTTGCAAAATATTTGGAAGACTTCCATCCTTTACAAGTAGTATTCTTTAGAGCCTTTGGATCTTTTGCTTTGATTTTTCCATACATGCTGGCCAACAAGATTTCTTTGAAAGGTAATAATCCAAAACTTCTTTTCTTACGAGCTTTTCTTGGGTTACTTTCCTTATCTACCTTTTTTGTGGCCATTCAACAAATGCCTTTGGGCTCTGCTATTTCGATTCGATACATCGGTCCAATTTTTGGCTCTGGACTTGCCGTTTACTTTTTGAAAGAAAAAATATCTGTCATGCAATGGCTTAGTTTTATAATTGCTTTTGCAGGTGTATTGATCTTAAAAGGTTTTGATCCTAGAATACCGTTATCTGGTTTTTTCATGGTCTTAACTTCCGCATTTTTCCTAGGAGGAATTTTTGTCTTAATTCGTTACTTAGGTAGCCGAGAACATTTTCTCACAATCATTTACTATTTCATGGTGGTGTCTATTCTGGGTTCTCTATTTTTTCTGCCATATTGGAGAATGCCTATTGGAACAGAATGGCTGCCTGTTATAGCTATTGGCGCATTGGGAACAATCGGACAAGTATATATGACAAAAGCTTTCCAATTAGAAGAAACTAGTGTTTTGGCACCATTTAAATATATGGAATTGATTTACGCCTTAGTAATTGGATTCTTTCTTTTTGGGGAAAAATATAATTTGATCGTACTATTAGGCATGGGACTTATCATCATCGGAATGCTAACCAATGTGTACTGGAAAGCAAAAAAGAATGAATAACTGTATTTGCCTTTCATTCTTTTTTGAGTTATTAATTGAACTATTAGATTTTACCTTTTAGAAAATGGAATTTGGATTAAACTTCCAACTCCATTGTAATTGACATGATGTATTTTTCCCTGCTCTTTTCTGTTTCTTGGGAAATATAAAATACCATATGCACTTTCTCCTTTTATCAATTCTCCTGATTTCAAGTAATATTGCGCCAAATATTCTTTAAGTTCGTATAAGCGAATGATTCTTTCGGAGGTACTCTCTTGAGATTCATAATAATCGGCATCAGAATCAGGATCATCAGTTTCTAAAATAATGTCAGTAACTACATCAAAAACTTCTAGCCATCCATCTACTTCCTTCGATCTTTTTAACTGAACTATTTGGCGATCTATAATTGAGATAACTTCTTCCAAAGGCATCCCCAAATATTTTGTACCCGAATCATCTAATTGATAATAAAAATCTGAAGGAGCTAACATCAAGGATTTTTTATTCAAATTTGACAGCTCTAATTCATAAATATAAAAATTCCTTGTAGCCCTATCAAAATTCATATTCAAGTTAACTGAAGCATTTGAAGCTTCTGCAATCAATCTTTGCTCAACGAAATAAGTGTTGTCAGAAATAGGAACTAAATTGGTTTTCCTTGAACAGGAGGCAAAGAGAACTAGGCCCAAAATGGGCAACAGAAAAGTTTTCATAGTAAGTTAAATTAGGTTATTTGGTAATTGGTCAATCTATTGAACTATACACTAATTTAATAGCGCACGAATATTCCAATTGATGCTAGACTCTCCATTAGAGAAATTTCGGAAATTAGTCCAAGTTTGAGAAGAGGAGCTAAAAATAAAATCTCCATTGCCTTGTGAAGGACCAGCATCACATCCTACAGATCGAATTTCTTGCGGATGATCCACTTCTATAGAAATCCATAGATCAGAGCCATCAATTTCAAATGGTGTATTTAAAGCAATGGTGTTCCATTGACCTTCATTATTCAAATTTACGCTTTGCTGATACACCACATCCCCTGGTGCATTCGAGGTGCCTGCTTCCGAAATAAGAATTCTAATCGTAGAAGGAATATCACCGATGAAGACACGTACTTCATTAATTGTTCTTCCTATATAACCTGATGTAATGCTTTCAGGAAATAAAACAGCGCATTCATACAATCCTGCTGGTAAAAAAGGTGCAGCACTATTATCTCCGTCATAACTCAGCTGATTTTCAGGAACAGGAACATCATCATCATTGTTACAAGCTGAGAAAAAGAATAATCCCAATGTTAAAAGCAAAATTGAATATTTCATAGAAGGTTATTGTTTTAGCTGGAATAAAGATAGCGCTTCTCATTGATAAAAAAGGTTAGTGATTTGCTAAGAAAATACCATCCGGCGTTAAAGCTTGTTAACAATTATCATTTGAATTCTTATTTTAAATCATCAATTATCAATAAAGTAGTATCTGCCGAAATGTCTGCTAATTTCAGAAATCAATGTAATTCAAAAATTAATGTCATGATTTTGTAAATTTGGCCTTTTAACTACCAAAAAATCACATATGAAATTTAGAAACGTTTACACTCTTTTTGCCATTGTTGCATTGGCTATCGTCTTTCAAAGTAGATCGGCAGGTCCCGGTAGTGTTGCAAACTTGCAAGTGACCGGTGCTCCAGGGAGCTCAGGAAATGCAGGAACATGCGGCAATTCTGGTTGCCATACAGCTGGATCTTTCAATCCCACATTAACTTTAACATTAGATAACGGCGACTATGTACCGTTAAGCGAATATGAGCCGGGAGAAACTTATTTTCTCACCCTACTTTTTGATACCGATGGAGGTCAAAGTGGAACTGGATTTCAGGCTGTAGCACTAGATGCCGCTAACGAACAAGCTGGAGCTTGGGGTAATATACCGAGTTTAGCTCAAATTACGAATCTCAGCAATAGAGACTATTTGGAGCACAATGCTCCAAACACGGGTAACGGTGGTGTAAGTTGGGATGCCCAATGGATAGCTCCCTCTGAAGGAACAGGTGAAGTTACTTTTTATGTTGCAGGTTTGGCAATCAATGGAAATGGTAATACTGCTGGAGATGGTGTTACAAGCAGTACTTTGACATTATCAGAAATGTTACCTAGTTCCACGAATCAACTTGAAAGCGATTTTGCTGAGATTATCATTTCGCCTAATCCACTGGTTGATTTAACAAGCGTTTCAATTACTAGTAAGTCTGCGGGAAGTTTTGATTTAACTGTAATCAATACTGTTGGCCAACGTGTTCATTCCGAACAAATCAATTTACAAGTTGGGCAAAATATTCAAACACTTAATTTGAGTAATTTGCAAAGCGGAGTATACTTACTACAGGTAACTGGTGATAATCAAATGTCTACCCAACAATTGGTTAAGCTGTAAAAAGACATGAGGTTAAAAAACCTTTGTCTAAGTTAAATTTAAAATATAAAGAAGGTTGATTGGTATTAGGTAAATATTACTTGTTTCAATCAACCTTTTTTTTGACATGAGGTCAGGAGACCTTTGTCTCAGTTATTTACCGTTCTAATTTCAATTTCATTTTCTCGATTCGATCTCTTAGTCTTTCCGAGCTCATTTTTTCTCTTAGTCGATCAACCATGATCGGAAAAGCGAACGGAGTGGCTCGATCCGGAAGGGACAGAATGACTTTGCGTTCTTGGATTCGATCCAAAGCTTGTCGGAGCCTTACTTCTTGAAGTTGAAAACTCCTCACTTCTTCATAGGCTTGTAAGTACAACAAATTTTTTTCATCATAATCATGGTATACCTCAAAAATCAATCCTGAACTCGATTGCAGATGTTTCTCCTTTTGATACTTGCCAGGATAGCCTTGAAAAATCAATCCAGATATACTAGCAATATCTCTAAACTTTCGCTTGGACATTTCAACTTCGTTGATACTTTTTTGAATATCGATTCCTAATTTTTTAGAAGAAAAAAGACCTGCAGACATTGCCGCTTCTATAGGAATTTCTTTATCGCTCAATAATTCAAATCCATAATCATTCATCGCGATTGAAAAAGAGATTGGCGTAATTTGACTAATGCGATAACCAAACAAGGCTCCCATGCCTTCGTGAACATTACGCCCTTCAAAAGGATAGAACAACAAGTGATAACCTTCTTTAGATTTAAAATATTCCACTAAAAACTCATCAGCAGCTGGAACGGCAGATCTTTCTTTTTGTAATTCCAAAAGTGGAGCGATTTTTTTCAACTCCGCTTCTTTTCCTTGACCGGTAATTCCTTCATATAATTTTTGGCGAAGCA
The DNA here is from genome assembly GCA_937928045.1 of uncultured Saprospiraceae bacterium. Classification (GTDB taxonomy): domain Bacteria; phylum Bacteroidota; class Bacteroidia; order Chitinophagales; family Saprospiraceae; genus JABDJM01. The sequence goes on from CALFWO010000020.1 coordinate 151,134, forward strand.
TGTCTGACACTTCCGAACTCATTGGCAATCGACCGCCCATCCAAGATGGAATTTTACCTTTTTTCTTTTTTGATTTTCGGACATGTACTTCTACTCCCTTTATTCTAACCAACTCCAAAGATCTTCCAGCGAACCAAAAATTATCCCCTGGTTTCATTTGTGCAATAAACCACTCCTCTATTGTCCCAATTCTTTTCCCAGAAACATATTTCACCAACAGATTATTGTCGCTAACAATAGTTCCGATACTTAGGCGATGCCTCATAGCCATTCCTCTATTGGTCATTTCAAAAGTTCCATCATCTGCAACGGTAACTTTTTTATATTCATCATAAGCATCAAGACTTCCTCCTGTTGTTATAAAATTCAAAGCCCAAAGCCATTCAGATTGATCAATACTTCGATAAGAAAAAGTCTTAGTAATCTCAGAAAACACTTCAGATTCTTGAAAGCCCTCTCCCACTGCTAAGGTTAATAAATATTGAACCAACACATCGAATGATCTGATATATGGTACCCGACTTTCAATTCTCCCTTCTTTGATTGCTTGACGCAAAGCAGCAGCTTCGATGAGCTCAAGAGAATGAGTAGGTAAAAAATAAATTTTACTTAACGCACCGGGTTGATGGCCGGATCGACCGGCGCGTTGCATCAATCGTGCTACTCCTTTGGGACTACCAATTTGCACAATAGTTTCAACTGGTCTAAAATCTACTCCAAGATCTAAGCTACTTGTGCACACTACAGCTTTCAAGCGACCATCATGCAGCGCATCTTCCACCCAAGTTCTTAAATTTTTAGAGATCGAACCATGATGCATGGCCATGACACCAGCTAAATCTGGATCTATTTCCAAAAGCTTTTGATACCAGATTTCGCATTGTGCTCTAGTATTGGTAAATATTAAAGTACTTCTACTAGACTGGATGATTGGAACTAGTTTTTGCAATAGCGTTAATCCTAAGTGGCCAGCCCAAGGAAATTTTTCAATCTCATCTGGTAAGATTGTTACCAGTTTTATTTTCTTTTTGATCTTAGATTTAATAATTATTTGTTCAGACATTGGCACAAAGTCTCCCATTAGAACATCAAGTCCTTCTTCCATATTACCTATGGTAGCAGAGATTCCCCAAATTTTCAAATTGCGATTAAGACTCTTTAATCTTGAATTTGCCAATTCCATTTGTACCCCTCTTTTAGACCCTAACAACTCATGCCATTCATCAACAATGATAGATTTCAAAGAGGCAAAAAATTTAGGATAACCTTTGGAGGCTATTAATAAATGTAAACTCTCCGGTGTTGTAATTAATATTTGTGGTGGCTTTTTCTTTTGCTTTGTTCTTTCTGAGGTTTTGGTATCACCGGTCCTCATCCCTACTTTCCAATCCATTCCTAGCCCTTCTATAGCTCTTTCCGATGATATCAGAATCTCCTTTGCTAATGCTCTAATTGGAGTAATCCAAACCAATTGAAGACCATCTTTAGCAGTCACTCCTCTAGCCAAACCTTCCAACAATGCTGGTATCAAAAGGGAATAGGTTTTTCCTGATCCGGTTGGAGCATTTACAATTCCCGACTTTCCATTTTGATAAGCTTTCCATGCCTGACGCTGAAAGGGAAATACGTTCCAACCTTTCGTTGCAAACCAATCACTTCCTCGTTTTATGTCAATCTTTAATTTGGATTTACTCATTTGGAATTAATAAGGCTTTCAATTCTTCGAGAGCATTAATATTTGTTGTGGTGAATTCTTTGCGCCATTTCAATATAGTCGGATTTCTCAAAACTAATCCACATTTGTGACGAGAAGAATGATCGATACCGTCAAAGCTCAATTCAAATATTAATTCTGGTTTTACAGATCTAACTGGTCCGAATTTTTCTATGGTATTCATTTTTACAAATTTGCCTATTTCCGTTAGCTCTTCTTTTGACAATCCAACATAAGATTTGGTAATTGGAATCAAATTATCTCCTTGCCAAACAGCAAAGGTGAAGTTCGACTCCCCACCTGCCCATCCACCACTTTGAGCATATAACAAAACTGTCAAAACAGTCATTTTGGGAACCTGCCATTTCCACCAGTCCTTGGCCCGACCCTCTCCATAATTAGACATTTGCTTTTTGATAACCATACCGCAAGCTTGATTTGATCTTGCAGTATTTAACAATCTTGAAAGTTTCGACCAATCATTAAATCCATGGATTGGCGAAATTTTAATTGAAGTACATGCTGTTAATTGATTAATGGATTTTTCTAATTTTTTTCTTCGAGCAGTCCAAGGTAAATTTCTAATATCTTTATTTTTGTGTTCCAAAATATCATAAGCCATAAAAGCTAATGGTACATCATGCAATAATTTCTTTGTTACTTTTTTCTTTCTTAATCTTTGCATTAGTATTTTCAAAGGCAATGGACTTTCATTTTTATAGGCAAGCAGTTCACCATCAAAAACAGTCCCATTGGAAAGGTCTTGGAAGACTTCATTTAACTCAGGCGTTTTTAAAGTAATCAATTCTGAGTCCTTTGTCCAAACCCAAATTTCATCTGCTCTTTTAACTACTTGAACTCGAACGCCATCCCATTTATACTCGGCAATCCAATCTTCAGGATTTCCCAATTCGTCTGGTTTTTTCTCCAAATAATGAGCTGAAAAAAATGGATAAAATTTCGTATGCTGGTCAGTTTCTTTTGGCTCCAGAAATAATTCGTCAAAATCTATTTTTTTAGGATTCCATTTTGAAATTAACCTATCAGCAATTACAGCGATGTCCTTTCCTGTATATTTACTAATTGCTCGAGTCAATAATATTTGTGGATAAACCGTCCTAAGACCACCGGCAATCAATTTATTGAAAATAAATCTAGAATTGGGGTCAAGTAAGTTCCATGCTTCAATGACACCAGCTTTTTTTCCTTCCTCATCCATCTTGGAAATAGACTCAATATGATTCAACCAAAAAGAAAGCGATTCATCTGTAGTTTGATTAGATACTGGAATAACTAAACTGACAGTTTCACCAATATCTCCAACACTTTTTAATGATTCTTCAAATAGCCACTCAGGTAAGTTAGCGGCTTCCATCCCCCAAGACTTAATTTGTGCCAAGGTTACAATTCTTGAAGGCCTTTGATCAGTCAATAATGCAATGGCTTTGAGCTGATCTTCATTTGATGCTTGATTCAGAAAATCTACCAAGGCGTTTACTCTCAGTTCTACGTCTTTGGTTTCATCCAACCGATTGTATAATTCTGCAAATGCTTTCATGAATTGTCAGCATTTATATTTTTGGAACCAGTAGACATTTCAGTATCTAGTCCCTCTTGTTCTCCAGTATATTGTGTCTCTAGAATTTTTGTATTGATCCCTTTACCATTTAACCATTTTGCAAAAATCTTGGTTGATCCATGTGTGACAAACACCTGCTCTGCTCCAGTAGCTAAGATGGTATCATTAAGCCCTTCCCAATCGCAATGATCAGAAAGAACAAATCCTCGGTCCACAGAACGATTCTTACGCGTATTTCGAAATTGCATCCAGCCGGAACAAGCAGCTGTAGTATATGGTTCAAATCTTTTTATCCATTCCGAGGTTAGTGTTGATCCCGGAGTAATTAGAAGCGCACCGCGATAGTTGTCTCTATTTTGCAAGCCGGTGACCAATTCAGAATTTGGTAAATAGAATCCCTGTTCTCGAACAATTTCATTGATTGATTCAATCGTTGAATGGGTATAAATGTTTCCAATTGAAGGGTCTACGTTGTACAATAATCGCTGGGCTTTGCCAAGGCTGTAAGCAGTCAAAATAGAAACTTTTCCCATTTGGGCATTTTCATACCACCAGTTGTTAATCTCGTCAAAGATTTCTGATTGCGGTCTCCATTTGTAAGTAGGAAGTCCAAAGGTAGTCTCGGTAATAAAGGTATGGCATTTGACCAATTCGAATGCTTCAGAAATTCCGTCATCTTCTATTTTATAGTCTCCGGAAGCCACCCATATTTCACCTTTGTACTCTACTCTGATTTGCGCAGAACCAATAATATGACCAGCTGGATGAAATGAGAATCTTACACCGTTAATAATAATCTTTTCGCCATATCCAACTGATTGAATTTTTGCTTTCTTTCCGAGTCGATGTTGGATTACGGGTTTTGCAGAGTGTGTACATAGGTAGTGCTCATGTCCTCTTCGGGCATGATCGGCGTGGCCATGGGTTACCATCGCGTTTTTCACTTTTTTCCAAGGATCTATGTAAATATCTGCCTGTTGGCAATAGATACCATTTTTATTAAATGAAAGTAATCCCATGAATAGTAAACATAGGAAATTTAGTTGAGTTGAAAATTAGTTCTTGATAACTGGCCAAGAGTAAGTTTTGCCATTCTGAGTTATGGAAACATAGTAGATCCCAGAAGGAACTGCGCTAACATCAGATCTGCCATCCCAACCAAAGAAATGATCACCAGCAGCCAAACGATCATCCCAAAGTCGTTCTAAGGTTCTTCCTGATGCATCCAAAATACGAACATCGGTTCTTCCCGTTCGCGGGATATAAGCTTTGATTTTTAATCGATTAACAAAAGGATTAGGTGTTATTTGCGCTGTTATTGGTGAATTAATGTCTACATAAGCGTTTTCAAATTCTGAGGCATTGTCGAAAATAAATACTTCATCAGAGCCCGCATCTGTACCTATGATATCCAAATCTCCATCGTTATCATGATCGTTGATCAAAACTGCCGAAGGATTTTTAGTACCTGAAAGTATTGCTGCTCTACTCATGATACCTTGCGCATTGTTTTCCCAAACAATAAAATTATTAGAATTGTAATTAGCGGTTACCATATCCATGTCCCCATCTCCGTCTATATCTCCCAAGTCAATTCCCTTAGGCATTTTGGTTGTCTGAAGTGCATAAGTCTTTGGACTCATTAATCCTCCCGTTCCATCTCCGAAAATTACTACAGTAACATTGCCATTGGCATTTACAGATGCCACATCTGCATTGTGATCACCGTTTAAATCTGCAACTGCTATCATCCATGGATTTCCCAAAACTTCTATTTCATCTGACATTTCAAAACCACCCTTTCCATCTCCTAATAGAATTCCTATCTTTTGGCTTTCAAAGTATCCAACAAATAGATCTAAAATACCATCATTGTTTGCATCTGCGGCTTCAATTGTCGTTGGACTTTTAGCTTGTAATGAAAATTTACTGTAAGCAAAGCTTCCAGTTCCGTCATTTGAGAATAAGGCTAACTGATCTTCTTTAGCATTAGCCAATACAATATCTTCATCTCCATCAGCATCGTAATCCAAGACTGCCAATGCTCTTGCGGCATCTCCCTCCTTAAATTCCTTTTCTGAAGAAAATCCGCCTGATCCATCACCCATTAATACACTAAGTGCTTTATTGTCTCTTGCTCCAATTGCCAGATCTATCTTTCCATCTTCATCAAAATCTCCGCTTCTAGTGGAAGACTGAAACAACCCATTCGTTGTAAATGAAGTATTTTTCTCAAATGAGCCGTCTTGATTGTTCATCAATATTTTCAACTCAGCGTTAGCCGCATTTGCTAAAGTCAAATCGATATGTCCGTCATTGTTGAGATCACCTGCGAATGCTCCTGTGGTTTGCAACCAAGTATCGCTTGCCTCTTTCAATGGAATAGATTCTTTTGATTTTTGAATCAAGGTTCCGGGCTTCGCAACCATATAGAATTGAGCTGCATATCCAGTAGATAAAAACTTGTTACTGGTTGATGAAAGCGTTTGTGCAATTGAAACAGTTATTTTCTCACCTGCTAGGGTTTTTTCTGAAATGTTCCTTAGGGAAAGAATTAGCCGGTTGTTTGAGGCCAATTCATAATCATAGTCCTTTGCTCCCGTCCATTCCCCGAATATCCTAACTGATTTTTCAACATTATTTTTATTGATAGGAAGATTAAAGGAAATGGTGATTTCTTGTTGATTGAAGTCGACGATAGAGAGATTCTGAGGAATTGTAGTATTAACTCTAAAAGATTGGCTGTAAACAACTGTACAACATAGCAGGAGGAAAGCCGATGTTAACAATCTGAGGTATACAGACAGTTTTTTTAAAATTGTTTTCTTCATTGTTTACAGTTGGTCAGCCATTGTTAATAGGCAATACATAGCTTGCAGCGCAAGGTGATATCACCAGGTCAATGTTCATTTACTGACGCTAATAGGAATTAAGCCATAGACTTAAATCCTGGTCAAGTACCAGTGCGGGATTATAATTAGTGTAAGGTTTAAAATTGGCGTACCGAACAACGTCGAATTTACCGAAGTAAAAAGATTGTGTGTGTTATTCGTTTGTATTTAGACGGGAATAGAACAACTGAGGTTGCAAGAGTATCCCATCTTTGTGCTAAAAGTAGTTAACTTTTGGAGAATAAGTTAATTCTTGATTAAAAAATATAATATGTGTAAATCTTTTGGGCTGATAGTGAAAATTCTGATGTGATAGGTTTAAAGTCAATAATATTGCTTAGACTATTCTTGAAGATCCCAAATCCAATTGCCCTCTTGATCGAAATATCCTAGTTTATCTCCCTGTTCTACTCGAAATAAGCCTTCACCAGCATAGGAAACATACTCATATCTTGGTGGGATGATAAATTTCCCTTTTAAATCTGCGAGTCCGGTGAATCTTTTAATTCTAACTTTGGCAAAACCATCCACAAATTCTTCGATTTTATCGTACTTCGGAGGAATTATGCTCGCTCCTTGTCTGTTGATTACTCCCCATTTTCCTTTTGATTGAACCAAAGCTATTCCATGTCTGAACTGACTAGCACTTTCATAATATCCTTGGGTTATCTTGTTTTCTTCACTTATGTAGTAAAAACGATAATCTTGATCTCTAACCAACCCTCTACCTTCCTTAAAGCCATATAATCGATTGATACTTGGCTCGATGATATAATTACCATTAAGATCAATGATTCCACCATTTTTATATCCTTTGTAGACCACTGCCTTTTCTTCTTCAAAATCTAAACATTTAGAATACTGAAGATCAACTACCTCTGTTCCTTTGACATCAATATAACCACAGACACCATTGTTTTGCACCATTGCCCTTCCATTATTGAAGTCCGAAGCTTTGGAATACCTATTTTTAACCACAAGATTTCCCTTGGTATTGATAAAGCCGTAATCCCCTTTTAATCGAACGACGGCCATTCCTTCTTGAAATCCACTAATCAGCGAAAAGTTGTGATTGGTCAATAAATTTCCTTTTCTATCAATTAGACCGTAGGTCGTCTGATTGCCATGTTGTTTAACAATGGCTGCACCTTGCGCATTATAATTATCAATTCTAGAGAACTTAGGTCTGAGTACATATTCACCTTTTGTATTGATTAAACCATATTTTCCTTTGACCACCACTCTTGCCAGCTCCCCTTCAAAATCAAAAGCTTTGTCGAATTTTGGAGGAATTGCGAATTGACCTTTCTTATTGATAAAACCAATTTTGTACTTTTCATTTACCCAGATCAAGCCATTGACAAAATTTCCAATCTTTGTATACTTGAAATCAAGCACTTTATCACCAAGCTTATCAATAACTCCCCATGAATTTGATAATTTGACAGAGGCCATACCTTCCTGAAAAGGATTTACAGTTCTAAAGCGACATGGAATAATTTCTTGTCCATATTGATTGACATAACCCCAAAGTCCATTTCTCTTGACAGCCAATCTGCCTTCACTAAAGTGGCCTACTTCATCATATTGTAAATCAACCAGTACTTGACCAAGCGTGTCTATGATTCCATACTTCTCAGAATTCGTTGTGACCTTCAGGATTTTTTGATTCGTGTTTTCTAAAAATGAAATTGCATCATATTTGCATTCTAAGACCAATTCATCTTTTGCGTTGATTACTCCCCATTTGTTTTCTTTCCTTACAATACCAACATCATTTCTAAAATCACTTACGAAATCATATTTTGGCGAAATATCAATACTTCCCTCCTGGTCTAAGTATCCCCATTCACAGGATTCACAAGTTAATTGAGCTTCGTCTTCAAAGAATTGATCATATCGGGTATAATCAATCATCAAATTTGGTGACAATTGTTTTCCTAAATATTGATTTAATTTTCCAAGTCCATTTATGGTTTTTACTGAAGACCCTGAAAGATTTCCTTTAACTGACATTCTTGCACGACCATTTATAAATGGCCCAATAAATGCAAAATCTCTCTGTTTAAGAATTCCTAAACGATCAACTAAACCATGTCTTCCATTTTTTAAAACTACCCTTGCAAGATTATTTCCTTTGTGAAAATCTTCTAACTTAATATCCCAATATTGCATTTCACCAATCAACTGCCCAACATGATTGTTAACAATACCATACACTTGTTCAAATCTAAAACTTGTAAATTCAAAATTTTGATAAGCAACTTGATCCTTACCAACTAAAGTAATATTCAGTTCTTCATCAATTTTGATCCAATCAAATTTAGGAGGAATTTGAATGGAACCATCTACCAATTTTCTCATACCCCACCCTTTAGATTTTGCGGAGTAAAACCATTCAAAATCCTTTACTTGGTATTTATTTTTTATTCCATACGCCACCTTTTCTTTGGATCCAGCTTTCTTACCTATTGTTATTGTAACATGATTCTTAAAATTATTTTGATTGACTTCTCTTCCCGAGTCATCAATATTAATGATTGACAAATCATCATTATAGGAGGCTCTTGCCTCTCCTTTCGCAACCGTAACATGATCATAATCGCATTTAAAGAGAACCTCACCATGAATATTTATTAATCCTGCTTTTCCAAAATTCCTTACTTGTGCTAGATTGTTTTGAAGTGGGCCGATGTATTCGTATTCAGGTTTTACCAAATAGTTTTCTTCTAAGTCCACCACTCCCCACTCGCCTTCTGTAGAGATTCTAAAATGTCGATCCGACCAAAGCTGAATTTCATCGTAATCAAAATTCAAAAGCTGGTTCCCCATTTTATCTAAAAGTCCTAACTTGTTGTCCTTTCCAACAAGAATAAAGGATTCGTTTAATTCATAATATTTGAGTGACCTTCCGCTATGAATAACATGCTGATCAGGTATAGAGAGCAGCTCATTATTATCTTTAGATCTAAGAACTAAAAAATTAGACCCGAGTGGTTCAACCTGGTTGTAAACGGCTTCTTTAATAATCCCTTGGTCCGCACTAACTAAACCATAAAACTTATCCTTTTGGAAAATAAAAAGTTGTTTGTTTATTGGGACAATTGTTTTTGCCAACGGTTCTAGAATAATCCGACCTTCCTGATTCATCAATCCGATATCGTTTTCTTGATGAATTAAAAAATGGCCTTCCCCAAAATAAGTGATTAGATCATATGCTGGAAGACAAATTTCCTTTCCAGAAATATGTGTAATTCCCCACATACTATTCGAGCGATACCCAATAAATTCTGAATCCCAGACTTCTACTTGTTCATAGGCACGATCAATCAATACCTTACCTTCGAAGTTGACCACCAACCATTTTTCATCTTTTCTAACTGCACACAATTTTGCATCCAGTGTTTTTAAATCTTCAAATAATGGTGGAATAATTTCATCGCCGTTTTTGTTGATTAATCCAACTTTACCTTCTTTTCGCATTACGGCATTTCCATGAACATCAAAGCTTCCAATGGCTTGATAATTAGGAGGCAAAATAATGAGCCCATCGGCATTCATTAAGCCCCATTTTTTGTTCATTTTAATTGGAAAAACATCTTCTTGAGCCTTCAAAGCATTTGAAAGCATCAGAAAAATCAATAGAAGTAGTATCGAAAAGTACTTGGTCTCCTTCAAAAAACGGACGAATTGGTGAAAAGATTTGAGAGATTAACGAGGGTATTATAAATATAAGTATTTATCTGGTAGAATTATTAAGACTCATGAATATTAGTTGATTTGTTTTGGAAGATTTTTGCTAATCTTTTCAATAGCCCTCAGATGTCTTCGAAAATGTTGTTGAAAAAAATTGAGCATTTGGTAGATATCCAGTTTACCGGCTGCTGGATGCTTGTATAATTGCTTGTTATACAATTCAGGCTCTAATGTTTCCAGAAATGTCTTTAAATTTTTACGCTGATCCTTCCATAGTTTTACTGTTTCCCAAAACTTAGTATCATTTGGAAGATTGTCTGTGTTGATCAACTCTGGCGCTTTTCGTTTAGGTCCGTTCTTCATATAAATACCTAAAATAAAAGCTCGAAATCCATTAGCTATGCCACTTTTCTTCAGTACTGGATTAAAGCTTAATTTTTTAACTATATACTTTTGAGAGGCATCTTCCGACTGTATGAGGTGATGGATGTTCTGAAGAATAGACCACTTGCCTTCATTTGATTGTCGATTAAGTTGGCTATCTGAAAAGTCTTTGAGTGACTCAAAAAGGGATGTTAGCTCTGCATCTAATTCCTTCAATTTTTTAGCTGATCTTTTCTCCATAGAACTTGGTAATGAACTTATTTCTCAAAACTAAGAAAAAGCTTGAAAAGTATAAGACGAAACGATCGTTATAATTCTAATAGGCCATCAGGAATCGACATTAAAAGTACTTTTGATTCTTCGTTGAGTTCTATTACCAATGATGGATGCAGCGGAATTAAGATTTCCTTTTTATTGAATAGACATATAATCATATCCTGTTGAGGATATTCTTCGATTCTCAATATTTCTCCTATGATTTGATCCTCATTTCGTAACTCGAAACCTATCAGGAAGTTATTCCCTATTTCCTCAATAGTTTCTTCAACATTTTTAACAGAAACATCGCTTTCAGGTAGCAAGATTTCGGGTTTTCCTAGAGCATCGGCTTGTTCTTTTGAATCTATATCTTCTAATCGAACAATTAGATTAGTTCCAGAACCGTGATGCGCAATGAAATAAGGAATGCAACTGCGTTCATTGCCTAGAAAAATAACCTTTGATTTTTTGAAATCTTCTAAGAAGTGTTCTTGTATGTGGACGCGCAATTCCCCTTTTACTCCATGCGATTTCTTAATTTTCCCGATTGGCGTAAAAGGTCCTGTCATCTAGTTATGATCGATCAATATTTGATTTAAAATAAAGCCTTTTTGCGCTTTTTGTTCCCAAGTTTGACCTATACAATCTGCTATGCATTGTGTATCTAAGATCTGCATTTGGCGTCGAATCAAACCGACATTTTTTGCATATTCCTCTTTAGAATATCTTAACTCGATTAAATTCGGATCAGGTCCTTCTTGATTATTCGCTTGAAATATAGTCATTACCGAATCGTATGGCGTGTTGTTCACGATGATTTGTTCATCCAATCCATCAAGTTCATAAGACCATGATTTGAATGGTTCAATACTTTCTCCTGCCACAGTTATGATGGTCTCATCATCTATAAAAATGTTGCCGTCCCAGATATCCCCTAATCGTAAAGGAAATACCATTTTTATAAACCTGAAATTATCTTCAATTCGGATAGCTTGGTTATCCTTCAAAATAGCAGCATATACCGATTGTATTTCCCATGGATCAGCAGAAGATTTTCTTTGCGAACGTTCAATTCTATAATTCAGCTCATTGGACAAGTCTCGAAAAGTATCAACGACTTCTTCCCTTGAAAACCAGACATTTGTGTCTCGGGTTACTCCAATAGAAGTCGTATCATAAATCACAGAATCCAAGCGATACTCCAAGAATTTTCCTATTTCTAACGGAAAATATTCATATCCATAATCAATATCCAATTCCTCCGGTGTTGTATCCGGACTACAACTAGAGATCCACAAGCCAGAAACAGCAAAGAATAGTGATAAGTAACTGATTTTCATACTGATATTAGTTTATCAATATATTAACGGCGAAAATGAATAAAGTATGCATATTACGAAAAGAAAATCTTGATGGTAATCAATTAATTGTTTCCATTATTAAAACTACCATAAATCAACCCGCCTCCAATTACATCATCTCCTTCATAAAAGACCGCCGATTGACCAGGCGCCACTCCCCTAACATTCGCATAGAACTCCACATTCACATCCGTTCCATTAGGTGTTAACTTGGCTAAAGTTCCACCATCATTATATCTAATCTGGGTGGTAGCCTCAATTCCAGCAGGAATTTCTGGGTACTTCATAGAATTAACTTGTGATACTCTCATACCATTTCTCAACAATTCGCCAACTTTTCCTAAGACAACTGTATTGTCTTGAGGATTGATCTTGGTTACATACATTGGTTCTCCAAAAGCAAGTCCCAATCCTTTGCGTTGACCAATTGTATAAAATGGGTAGCCATTATGTTGGCCCAATACTTCCCCTGATGCGTTTAAGAAATTTCCACCTTCCAAATCACCGATGTCAGCTACTCTTCTTTTTAGAAAACCACGGTAATCATTGTCTGGAACAAAGCAGATTTCAAAACTTTCCGCTTTTTTGGATAAATCTGCATATCCCATTTCATAGGCCAATTTTCGAACATCAGGCTTACTCATTCCTCCAATTGGGAATCTAGATCGATTCAAGCATTCTTGAGATAATCCCCAAAGCACATATGATTGATCTTTACGTTCATCCTTACCCTTGGTAATATATTTTCTACCGTCGAGTTCAGCTATTTTGGCATAGTGTCCTGTTGCAATAAATTCGCAATCCAACATGTCTGCTCGCTTGAGTAAAGAACTCCACTTGATATGAGTGTTGCACAATACACAAGGATTAGGTGTACGCCCTGCCATGTATTCATCCACAAAATTATCGATCACATAATCTCCAAATTCTTCTCGAATATCAACGATGAAATGGTGAAACCCCATATCAACCGCCACTTGACGCGCATCATTGATCGAATCTAATGAGCAACAGCCAGTTTCCTTTTTATTTCCACCTGAATTCGCATAGTCCCAAGTTTTCATAGTGATACCTACCACTTCATAGCCTTCCTCATGAAGCATCATAGCCGAAACTGTGCTATCAATACCACCACTCATTGCTACCAATACTTTTCCGTGCTTACTCATACTGCAAAATTATGAGTTTATAAGTTAAAAAGAGCTATAAAAGTTCCGAAGTCCTCTATATTTCAACCCTTATTTGAAAAACTTGTTAATCTATCATGAAAAAAATCATCACTGCTGCTGAAATTAAAGAATACGATCGCTTTCTACGCATGCATTTTTGTAATTGCTTGACCGGATTTAAAAGCCCATTGTTGGTCGGTACAACCTCCGAATCGGGAAATGAAAACTTAGCGATATTCTCAAATGTTTTTCATATCGGTGCGGATCCTTCAACGATAGGAATGATAGCCAGACCAACAACCATACCTAGAGATACAGTGGCAAATATTAGCGAGACTAAAATCTACACACTTAACCATATTCCTTTGGCGGATTATGAAAAGGGACATTTGACCTCAGCGAAGTATCCGGAAGAAATATCGGAATTTGAAGCTTTAAACTTGAAAGCGGAATACATCGAAGGATTTGGAGCACCATTCTATGCCGACGCTCCTTTGAAGATTGGCTTGAGTTTGTCCTCAATAACGCCAATCAAGGAAAATGATACGATCCTTATTATCGGCAAAGTCGAGTTAGTTGAGGTGGAGGAAAAAAATTTGATGGTGACCGGTCATTTGGATTTTTCTGGCTTGCGGACGGTGGCATCAACAGGATTAGATACTTACTATTCTACTAAATTTATAGATCGGCTGCCTTATGCAAAGTATCGGAAATAAAAAGCCAAGTAGTTATCGGACGTTTGGTTTGTCTGTCTAATAAAAACTTACCTCATGATATATTTTCGAAATATTTAGCGATGATCTTAGCAACTGGTAAATCTTCTTTCATAATTTCCACTGCAATATGGCATTGTTGGTAATATGATAGCCTTGGTTCAAGTAGCGTCTTTATCAAAACCTTGAGTTTTTCCCCAGTTGCATTTTGGAGTAAAGGTCGATTCAGTAATTCATTTTCCAATCTTTTCGCCAGAATATCAATAGTAGCATCCAAATAAACGGTCAGACCACAAGCTTTCATCAACTCCAAATTGTTGTGAAAAACTGGAGCACCGCCGCCGGTAGCAATAATGTGATTTGGATATTCTTTGATGATGGCTTTCAACGAATCGTGTTCGATCTTTCTAAAATGCTGTTCGCCACCAAATTTAAAAATCTGAGCAATTGATTGGCCTCCTCTTTTTTCTATGTAATCATCTAGATCCAGATAAGGCCTATCCAATAATTCAGACAATGCTTTGGCAGTAAATGATTTACCACTCCCCATAAAGCCAATCAAGAAAATTTGCATGCCCAAAGTTAATTGGGATTTTCGATATTTTGCTAGTAAAAAACTGTGTCCGCTTTTCAATATTACCCTTTCCATAGTTATAACATGCTTCTTCGTCGATCTGACCTTCAATAATTCTAAAAATTGAAGTAAGTTTGCGGCATATCTAGATCAAAAAATTATGATTAAATTTTTCTTAGTTGCGTTGGTAAGTCTTGGAATTTTTGGCTGTAATTCAAATCCAGCACCATCCGGTCAACAAGGGATTGTTGAAACAAAGGTTCAAGGAGAATTTAGTACAGCGGATATTATTAGAAATCCAATTACGGCCAATGGCCAAACGGATTCTTCAAAAGTTGCAAAAATTGAATTTGAAGAGATGACTCATGATTTCGGAACAGCTCAAGAAGGTGCTGTGATCAAACATAAATACAAGTTCACAAACACCGGAAAAGTACCTTTGATGATTGGGTCTGCTCGATCTACTTGTGGATGTACTATTCCAAAATGGCCAAGAGAACCAATTGCACCAGGGGAGTCTGGAGAAATCGCTGTTCGATTCAATACTGATGGTAAACCAAATAAGCAAACCAAAATAATTACACTAAATGCAAATACACTTCCTGCGATGACCAAATTATATATCAAAGGAAATGTTATTCCAAAAAAATAAATAATCAATATTAGATGAACCAATCATACCTATTTTTACAAGCTTCTGGAGGTGGTCCTTCTCAGTTAATTTTCATGGTGGCTTTCCTAGCGATCGCCTATTTCTTTTTTCTGCGTCCTCAAATGAAAAAGCAGAAAGAGCAAACCAAATATATGGATGAATTAAAGAAGGGAGATGAAGTGGTTACAGCAAGTGGCATACTTGGAAAAATAAATAAAATCGAAGGGAACATTGTTCATTTGCAAGTAGATACCAAAACCTTTATTCGGGTAACTCGAGGAGCAATTTCCAAAGAGATGACTGAATCGTTGAATGAACCAGAAGAAGCTGCAAAGTCGTAACCCTTTTTAAAAAAAATATGTCTAAGGTCATATTGGAGTCGGATCGATTATTTTTTAGACTAATCGATGAATCTGATTTTCAAAAAATCCATGATTTACATTCCTTGCCCGACTCAGGCAAGTTCAATACAATTGGATTTCCTAAAAACATTGCTGAAACAATAGCAATAGTCAAACCATGGATAGCCGAAAACAAGTTGGCAAAAATACAACGGTATACTTTCGCGCTTGAATCAAAAACAGGTCAAGAATTTATTGGCTTGTTTGGATTTAATTTGGGCAAAGCCAATTACCAAAGAGCAGAAGTCTGGTACAAAATATTACCAACTTTTTGGAACCAGGGTTTTGCTACGGAATCTCTTAAAACCATTATCAAATTCGGATTTTCGGAATTAAAATTACACCGAATTCAAGCGGGCTGCGCAGTAAACAATCTGGGTTCAATCAAAGTACTTGAGAAAGCAGGTATGACTAGAGAAGGAAGAGGTAGACAGATTCTTCCTTTACCAAGTGGATGGTCTGACAATTTCGAATATGCAATTTTAGCTTCTGATCCTAGAGACTACTAATATTTGCTTAGTACCAATTAGAAAAAAATATCTCATTTATCCAGACAAAACATTTTCACTTCTCATATTTCGAGACAAAAATCTTTACTGAACCTTAGATATTTATCATAACAAAAATATAAATGTTATGAAAATTACCTCATTACCTTTTCTTCTCCTCGGCATAATTTGGCTTAGCAGTTGTATGACAATCGTAGAAGACAACTATAGTGATCTCTCTACTATTAACAATGCAGATTACTCTTCTGATTCTTGTGAAGCAAATTATACTGGGCCTGGAAGTATTAAGGAATTTCAGACCAATGATCAATTAATCCCAACCTACTATGATCGCAAAGTCATTTATGCTGATGATAATCACGTTTATTTGTTTTATAAAAGATACAATGACAATAAATTAATTTGTCTTGACAAGAATACGCTCTCAGAATTGTATTCACATCAGTTACCAAATCGAATAAAGAAGAATATTGCAGGAAAGGAAATTCATAGTTATAAGAATGAATTGTGGTGCCATGGAGCACAAGAACTAGTTTCGATTAATAAATTTACAGGATCCAAAACTATTCAACTTTATCTTGAAAAAAATTATGATGAGATCTCGAGAACTCAGAAGCGATTTATCGCTGTGGATGCGGTAGATTGTTCCGATGAAAATTTTATCAAACTTGATTTTATAGATCCTGCAACGGGCGATATTCAAAATTTTTATACACAGAGCTTAGGTAGCCATGATGTCGCTAACGCTCACTATTTAGGTAAAAATAATTTAGAAAAAAATCTAGATTTATTTTTAATGAATATTCATAAAAACGGTGAAAAACCAAGTAAAAAAATAATTGCAATCGATATCAAAAAAAAGAAAATAATTTGGGAACAAGAATTGGAAGTTGATCAAAACTCATTTATGGCAAGCAATCCATTTATAATCATGAATCATGTTTTACTTTGCAAAGGTGATCAAAAATACGATGGATACGACCTCAACAATCAGGCAACCAAAATATTTGAATTGAAAATCGAGGGTCTAAATACTTACAGCATCTTGGCTCCATACAAAGAGACTTTCATAATATTTGGAGGCCGCAAGCAAATCATTCAAGCAAGCAGTGAAAACGGACAAATCCTAAATATCATTAATCAAAAAACAGATGTCATAACTTCCAATACCGGAATTACGGTATCTGACAATCAGCTTTATGTTACCCAAGCTTGCCGTGGACTTTCCATTATAAAATTAGATGATCTTGAACAAGTCACTGAAATTAATTCCCCTTGGATTGCATGCGCATATCCTTGTAATAACTTTCAGAATAACATTGCTGTGGCAGGAAATGATGTATATCTAACTGATCCAGAAAGAATTTACCAGCTCTCGTTAGCAGGTACAGCGCACGAAAATTAATCAAATCAAATTCCGCTAAACTCAGCAAAGTCTAGGTTTAGCAGAATTATTCCTTTTATTTTTTCAGTTGAAAAGTTAAAAAAGAATAAGTAGATATCGAAAGCTGCCTTTAACGTGTTTATATCGTTAAGTTAGTATATTAGCTTAAGCGAAACAACCAATGCAACGAATCCTACTTTTAGTTTTTGCAATTCTTTTATTCTTTGATGCAAAGGGTCAAGAGGAAGAAAGCTACCCTATTGACATAGGAATTAATGTTACATCCGTTTTATCCTCCTTTATTGGTAACAGCAATAATCTCAATGCATCAGATTTTCCATTGCAATTTACATTTGGCCGAAAACCTATGAAATTGCGACTTGGTATTGGTGCAGCATCTTCAAACAAATCAATCTTTGATCAAATTACGCTTGTAAATCGTAGTTCGAAATATACAGAAGTCGCTTCTCGAATAGGATTTTTATATGATCGACCTTTAGGAGATAGGTTTGGATTTTACTGGGGAGGAGACTTTATTTTTCAATTCTCAAACAACAGTGTTGAAGCCGGCTCTTTTGGTACTTTTCCCTCCTTAGAAGAGAAAACCATTGGCGGCGGAGCAGGACCAATATTTGGATTAAAATTCAAATTATCCAAGCGGATTTACCTTTCAACCGAGGCAACATTTTACGGGCTATATAGCGAAGAAACACGCACAAGTTCTTTAGATCCAACCACAGTAGATACATCTTTCGAATTGATGATTAATCCTCCATTATTTCTTTACTTAAACATATCCTTGGGCAAATGAAAAATTTAATTTCAATTTTCCTGGTATTGTTTATTGTACAGATAGCTTCTGCACAAGATGATTTTCTTTTCCAGGAAGATTTTCAAGGCGTGGAAGCCGGAATAAATATGACTTCATTACTGACCAAAGTAATTCCCTTTCAGAATTCTTCTTTGGTAACTGGTCCATATAACATTTTATTTAGATCTGGGAAGGACAATCGTTTTTTCCAACTTAAAATTGGAGCCAATATTCCAACCTTTACTTTTTTTGGGGACCCTACTTCTGACATTCATCTTAATTTATCTATTGGTTGGCTTAAAAGAAGGATTCTAGATAAGAGATTCAGTTATTCTTATGGACATAATTTAATGGCCTATGCTGGAAGCTTCAATACGCCTTCGGATGTTGGAGGAGAAACTTTTGGAATAGGATATGGATTTGAAGGAAATATCTGTTTTCATATTAATCAATACATAGGTTTGGAAACAGGTCTGACTTTATTTGCAGGCATTGATGACGGAATATTGAGGGTTACAGCCATTCCTCCGCTTGCAATGAATGCAATAATTCGGTTGTCAAAAAAGACAAAAGTTAAATAATAACACAATTACGTAAAATACGTTACATTTAAGAAGCTATTAAAACCTTTGCATATGAAAAACCTTATTTACCTCGGAGTATTCTGCATAATCGCAATTGTTGGTTGTAATACTGAAAATATTGTTGAAGAATATTATGCACCGAATTTACCGGAAGAATCCCATAACTATGCTTCGGTAATCGAAGGTATCGATGAAATTTCTTTTCCAGATGTTCAAATTGAAAACCCATTTAATCCAGGGAGTATTATCAACTTTGGAAACATTGTAACTTGTGGAACTTGTCTTACTGGTTCAGGAGTCTCCAATGATCGGACCATAACCAGTAATGAAACTGCTACTCTAGGTAGAGTATTATTTTACGATCGTAACTTATCAAAAAACAATGCTGTTTCTTGTGCATCTTGTCATAAGCAGGCAAATGGATTTGCAGACGATAAGGCTTTGAGTATTGGATTCGGAAATAGAAAGACTGAGCGAAATTCAATGGCTTTGGCCAACCCTATCTTAAACAATTCCTTCTTTTGGGATAGTAGAGAATTTCATCTTGAGTCATTAGTAATTGAACCTATTCAGAATCACATCGAGATGGGAATTTCTAATATTGATGAATTAACTGAGAAGATCAAAGCTATTCCATATTATAAAGAATTATTTATTGATGCCTATGGTCCTAATGCAATAAATCAAACAAACATTAGAACTGCATTATCCGATTTCATTAAATCTACTTTCAAGGCGGACAGCAGATTTGATGAAGGAATGAATAATGATTTTGAGAACTACAGGGAAATTGAAAAACTAGGTATGGCTTTGTTCTTTAGCAATGATCTTCAATGTGCTGGATGTCACTCAGGAGCTAATTTCTCTGCGCCTGATGGCCCAGGCGGTGCATACGGTGGATTCGAACAAAGAGGAACAACAAATACTGGTTTAGATGCCAGCACAAGTGATCCGGGAAGAAACAATGGAAGCTTTAAAATACCTTCTTTACGTAATATAGCACTTACAGCTCCTTACATGCATGATGGAAGATTTGCAACGTTGAGAGAGGCATTAGAATTTTACAATTCAGGGATTCAAAATCATCCGAATCTCGATGAAAGATTAAAAGAAAATGGTGTACCTATTCGCTTAAATCTTACGAATCTCGAACTGGATGCCCTAGAAGCATTTTTAAATACATTGACTAGTAAGTCGATTCAAACTGATGACAAACTTTCAAATCCTTTTATCGATTAACCAAAATAATAAACAAGAAAAAAGATTCTTGCTTTGATTAAGCTAGGATCTTTATTTGTCATGTGCTAAGATTATAGTTTGCTAAGATTCAATCAACTCAAATACAGCAGACCGTACCATTTTCATTGTCACCCCTTCTTGTTCATCATTTAGAATAAAAGCCTGAGTAGCTTCCTGTTCAAAAACTTGCTTAAGGTCATGCAATGCCCCAGCCGGAATTCCTTGCTCATGGCAGTTCCTTAAAAACGTATTTCGTTCAAATTTTTCTATTTTTTCTTGCAGTAAATTTACCAATACTACCCTATTGATCAATCGTTTTTGATTGGATACAAAACGTTCATCTGTGATTAAATTCTGCGCTCCGATATACTTACAGAGTTTAACATATTGCCCATTTGAACCAATCGCTAAAATCAATACCTTATCATCTTTGCTTTTGAAGATGTCTCCATAGGGAGCGATATTAGGATGCATGGTTCCCATAGGTTTTGGAAGATGGTCCGCCATTAAATGACCAGAAGCTTGATTAACCAAACTGGCCAAGGCCGCAGCAAACAATGAGGTTCTCACCAGCATTCCTTTGTTGGTCTTCAACCGCTGATACAAAGCGACTAAAATACCTTCTTTCAATTGGTGCGCGGCCAACACATCAATCAAAGCCACTGGCATTTTGCAAAGTTCTCCGCCTTTTGTTCCATTCATAGATAAAAATCCTGTCTCCGCTTGAAGAATGACGTCATAGGCCAATCGATTGCTTTGGGATCCAAAAGCATCCAACTGCGCATAAATGAGCTGTGGATACTTTTCCCTTAATACTTTAAAAGACAAGCCAAGTTTGTCTGCAGAACTGGATTTAAAATTCGAAATTAATATGTCCGAATCAGCAATAATCTGCTCCGCTTTATTTCGATCTTTATTATTCTTTAAATCCAAATGAATACTTTCTTTCCCATAATTAATGGCCGAGAAATAGGAAGAAATTGGAGCATTGACATCTTCACTTTTCAACTTCCATGTCCTAGTTACATCTCCACCTGTAAGCTTATTTTCGATTTTGATCACTTTAGCCCCTAATTCAGCAAAGAACATACCCACGGCCGGACCGGCCAACACGGAAGCGAATTCGACAACCTTTAAATCTTTAAAAATTTCTTTTGGAAATTTCATTTCAATTAATTTTTCACAAGCTAAATAAATTACTTTTACTCTAGTTATAAAAAATACTTCAAAATGAAGATTCTTAGTGTAGACCAGATTAGGAACCTAGATACCAAGACGATAGAATTGGCAGAAATGCGGTCATTAGATTTAATGGAAGCTGCGGGTCAATCTTTTGTTAATTGGTTTGAACAGGTGTATAGTCCGGATGATGGCGTTGTAAATATCTTTGTCGGGCCTGGAAATAATGGTGGTGATGGATTGGTGATTGGAAGATTGCTTTCGAAAAAATTCTTCGAAATAAATATTTGGATTTGCCATTTAAAAGATAAATTCTCACAAGATTTTAAAGCAAATCAAGCAGCTTTGCCAGCAAGTGGGGAATTAGAAGTACGTTCAATCAAAGATGGAAATGTCTATCCCGTTTTTGAAGAACCTGGAATAATCATTGACGCGATATTAGGAACTGGAATAACAAAACCAATTGAGGGGTATTGGGCTGGATTGATTGATCATCTGAATAAAGATTTGTCGGAGCGTGTCAGTGTAGATATACCCTCAGGAATGTTCGCTGATAGTGCAGGCTCGAAAACTATTTTCAGAGCTGATTGTACCTTCACTTTTGAAATTCCAAAATTTTCATTCTTGTTGCCTTCAAATATTCCTTACGTTGGAAAATTAGTATTCGGTCAAATTGGATTAAACCATCAAATATTACAGGAATCTTCAACTGACAAGTATCTTTTGACGCAGTATCAAATTGCATCAATTTTAAAGGATCGTCCGGAAACTGGGCATAAAGGTACTTTTGGTCATGTGTTACTCGCCATGGGTAGCTATGGAAAAATGGGAGCAGCTATTCTAGCCGCAAGAGCAAGTCTTAGAGTTGGGGCTGGATTGGTGACCACACATATTCCTAAGACCGGAAATGCTATCATGCAAATTGCTTTTCCAGAAGCAATGGTTTCGGTAGACAAAAATGAATTGCTGATTTCTGAATTTCCTTCAGTTGAGAAATACGATGCGGTAGGTATTGGATGCGGAATTGGAACAGACGAACAA
Organism: uncultured Saprospiraceae bacterium; assembly: GCA_937928045.1. Classification (GTDB taxonomy): domain Bacteria; phylum Bacteroidota; class Bacteroidia; order Chitinophagales; family Saprospiraceae; genus JABDJM01. The sequence continues at coordinate 173,273 of CALFWO010000020.1, forward strand.
ACAGAAAAAGCTTTAGTAGATTTTCTAACTTCTTATAAGTTACCTGTCATTTTGGATGCTGATGCGCTGAATATAATTGGAAAACATGAAAAATATTTTTCATTAATACCAATGGGATCAATATTGACTCCTCACCCTAGAGAATTTGAAAGACTCTTTGGCAAATCAGAAAACGACTATGCAAGGATCGAATTATTACAACAAAAGGCTATTGAACTCAAAGTATTTATTTTATTGAAAGGATCGCGGTCCTGTTTGGCGACTCCAAACGGAAATTTATTTTTTAATTCAACAGGAAATTCTGGAATGGCTACGGCTGGATCAGGTGACGTACTTAGCGGTATCATCACTGGATTAGTAGCGCAAGGTTATAATGCACAAGAAGCCAGTCTTCTCGGGATGTATTTGCATGGAATGGCTGGAGATATTTCAGCGCAAGAAGGTGTCGGGGAAGAGGCTATGATCGCTTCGGATATTATTGACAATATTGGTGAGAGCTTCAAAGTTTTGAACAATGTTTTTTAAAATAATATTGAGATAAAAAATCAAAAGTGAATGATGAAAAAGATTGTTGTTTTATCAGGTGCAGGTATGTCCGCTGAATCAGGAATTCAGACATTTAGAGATGCAGATGGTTTATGGGAAGGCCATGATGTGATTGAAGTAGCAACGCCTGAAGGATTTCGAAAAGACCCCGCTTTGGTACTTGAGTTTTATAATCAGCGCCGAAAACAATTAAAAACTGTCCGAGCCAACAATGGACATCTCGCACTTGTGGATTTAGAGAAAAAATTTGAGGTTACCGTCATCACTCAGAATGTAGATGATCTCCATGAACGGGCCGGAAGCACAAAGGTCATTCATTTGCATGGGGAGTTGCGAAAAGTTAGGAGCACAAAAAATCCAAGTTCAATTAAATACTGGGAAGAGGATTGCAATGTAGGAGATCTTTGTGAAAATGGTCATCAGCTTAGACCTCACATTGTCTGGTTCGGGGAGGCAGTTCCTAAAATGGAGGAGGCGACTTATTATACCGCTGAGGCGGATATCATTATTATTATTGGAACAAGTATGCAGGTATATCCTGCCGCAGGCCTAGTTGGTCTCGCAAAAAATAATGTACCAATTTACTACATTGATCCTAATCCTAAAACGAATTATGAATTAGAACAAGCTGGAAACTTAACGGTAATTCCTCAGAAGGCCGGGATTGGAGTTCGTGAGTTGGTTAATGAATTAATGCAAAAGAAGTACTAATTCAATAATTCAAAATTTTGGACTTCCTCGTCGCTTAGATAGTAAGTATCCGTTGAATTAGCCGCATTTAAAGAAAAGAAATAAAAAGCATCAGCGATATCTTCAGACCACCCCATGTCCTTCAAAAAAGTAAGAAATTCTTCATGGGCCATGTCATCTTCGGAAAGTGAGTTGGCTTCTGTTCCATCCACTGTTTGCCATGAACTTACGCCAATTTTACCACCGTCTACCCTACTCCTTTCTACACCACCAAGAAAGACATAGGTTCCTAGTTGGCTTATTTCGCCGGACTCATTTATAGCAGTGCGAATATTTTTTGAACGAATTATATTAGCCATTGAAAAGGCCGCAGATGTTGAGGAAAAACCTTTTGCATTTTCGAATCTAATTTCTTCCACAGTTTCATAGAGATTAATCATTTCTTGAAGATCCATTTGAGACATTTCGTCGATCGTTCCGTTAAAGGAAGCAATTTTACGATCTGTATCTAGGGTGAAATCTCCAAAAGTAGCTTCAAATTCCTGAAAGGAATCAGTACAGGAGTGTGAAACTCCAATAAGAAACAATAGAAGTAAAGATAACCTTGTGCTCATAGTTTTAATGTCTCTGTCAATAATACCTCGCAAAAGTAGGAAAATATTGCTGATTGATTAAAATTAAGGTCAAAGTCTGAAAAAACTGGCCTTATACGCAAAAAAACTGCTTCTAAAAATGAAAACCCAGTTTGATTTGACCGATATTAATGAATTCAATTGAAGTATTTGTAGAATTGACTTCTGGGTTGAAACTGTCTTTGTCTATCACTTCGTTTCGGAATACGGCTAAAGACGGTTCGGTGGAAATCGAAAAATGCTTTCCAAAATTATACATGATACCAAGAAATGGAAGGATTCCAATTTTGGTAGTTGTTCTTTTGGCACTTTTGGCTTCAATTCTTCCAAAATTCAAATCAGCTCCGACGTAATAAGTCCACTTTTTACTTGTTTTAAAAATTTTATCTACACCAAGCCTAGCAGAAAAATCTGTAATGGCATCTTCACCAGTACTTAAATCGATGCTGCTGGCCATTCTAAAATGAAAAGAACTATCCGCCACTGCCACTCGATAAGTGATATCGAGATTATTTACTTGCTCGTTGAATAATACCAAAAATTTAGACGCATTGATAGCAATCTGATGCTTTGTAAACTCAACTTGAGAAATTACAATGGTATTGCCCATGAAGAGCAATACCATTGTTACAATTATATTTTTTTTATTCATTATCCGAAAAATTCATTCCAGACTGCCTCAACATCTTCCCAAAATCCTTCATAGAAAATAATTGAATCTTCTGAGGTTCCGTCTTTGTAGAAAATTATGAATGTTTCATCATCTTGATTCACTTCTAAGTCAGCAATTTTCAAGTCTTCAAAGAAAACGGTTAAGTCCAAAAGGTCATTTACTTGCTGATCAGTAGGATCATCAATTGCAATTAAGGAAGCCAAATCTCCAAGAGTTCGAATGGATAATTCTCCAATGTCAAATCTTACAGTTGCATCCTCTAAGCTATTTTCAGAAAGGTTCTCGAAATCATCATCTTTCAAATTCATTTCTGCATTGATTCCAACATCACAAATATTATCATCTGAGAAAGTCATGCTCATCTCATAGGATGTAGTCGAATTTCTCTTAACATTAATATCCATCTCCATTGGATCCATGAAAAATTGAGCTGAAACTTCAACTGGTAATTGATAGTTAGCATTATCTGCATACACCACATCAGAAATTGAAACTTCAAAAGCTTTGGTTCCATCTACATTTATGTATCCGTGCATAGCAGTTGGCAATGAGATTGATTCACCATCAATTACAACTTGCTTGTCTGTATACAAATCAACACCAATCTCTACGTTTTTTGTTGTTGCTGATGGTGATCCTGGGAATTTAAATACGATAATATCATCAAGATTCGATTCTTTTAACCAAGAATTATCAGCTGAATTATAGCTGTAAGTTCCTTCGTGGTAGTTTAGGTCTAGACGGCTGTTGTCTTCAATGTGATCAAAATCAAAAACATACTCTAAATCGCCAGTTAGTCCTTCAATCCAATCCTCATTCAAAGCATCACCATCTGATAAATTCAAAAAGTCTTTGAAAAAGACAGTAACCGCACGAGAGCTTTTAAGGTCTGTCGCACATTGTAACATGTCATCAAAAGACATTTGAATGTTTGCTTTGTCTTCTTCAACTGTGGTTACACATGGTTCACAGACTCCACCACAGTCAATTCCAGTTTCTGAACCATTCTGTATGCCATCTGTACACGTCACGGCGGGAGTATCATCATCATTTGAACAGCTGGTAATAAATAAACCAGTCGTTAGTAATGCGAGAATAAATAGGTAATTTTTCATAAGGTTTTTAATTAGTTTTCAGTAAAATTATTACGTGTTTGAATTCTTTTGTAAGGTTATTGAACTTCCGGTCGATTTGATATGACCAATGGTTTTTTCAATCTAATAAGTACTCGTTTCCTGGTTATAAGTTGCGTGCAAAGCTACATTACTTATGAGGAAAGGAAACGCAGAATCCTTATTTTTAAAATAATATTATGAAAATTAACGATTTGATAACCTAACTCTTTGGCTATATGGCACTTGGATGATCATGACTGTGCAATGAAATATGCAAATGATCTGCGGTTCCAATATGTCGAAGTGTATTAAATCCCATCAACTTGAAATAAAAGTTCAGTATGTTATTTCTAAGTTCACTTCGACCATTTGTTCTAATATCAAAAGCATGGGAATATCCATTTTTCTGCTGATAATGCAAAGATCTTTTGATGGTCTTAAGTCCCATTTTCTTATAATCTTCTGGATTTCGACTTCCATCGGTCATTATTAAATCTTTGTCCATCCAAACCAAGGTACTGACTCCTAGTCTCAAGATAGGATGTAGGTTTGTATACTCACTTTGGACATCGGCTCCTTTCGCATTTCTACTAGAGAGAAATAAGGCTCCATGAAAGCAATAACCTAAAACGAGGATTAAGGCAATCATTGAACGTCGTTTTAGAGCTCCCTTGGAATTCATTTTTCCAGTTATTTTTCCATGCAATAGACTAAGATATATTATCAATATCAAAACTGCAGCAAATGCGCCACCCATTAATGCAGGCCAAGGGAACCATTCATAATTGGTATGCAGAAATACAGACCCTCGAATAAGGATGACAAATGGCAAGGCTAGTAGCAATGGAATTTTGATTATTTGATAGATAAAGTAAGCCATAATCTGAAGGTAAGTCATTTGGTCCTTTCAATAGAAATTTATCGATGGAATTATTTCATACTCAGACCAAAAAGACTATTTCTGATTCAATTGGTTTTTGTTCGATCTTTTCTGCGTAGAAAATGACAATACTCCAGAAAGATTGTGACATTAGAATTGTTTTTCGTCCTAAGATGGAGTTCGATTAATAATATCAAAAAACAAATTACATGGCCAACGGCAAAATTTTCAAGATGATCTTAAACACGATCAATGAAGTTCAACAAAAAAACGCAGCTAATCCGAATGAAGCGACCGCTGATAAATCAGTATTCGACTTGATGAGAAACGGTTTGCAAAAATTGGATCAAAAAAATCTTGAAAAGAGAAAGTCAAGAGGAAAATCTCCGGTTAGTATTTTGGATATGATCAAAAAGGAAATTAATGGAGCTAAAAGAGAAAACAAAAAAGATCCTAATGTTGCCACAGCGCCAGGTTCAGTTTTTTCTAATATTTTAAAAAAGATTGAAGCCGGGCCTCAACGTCAAGCTAGCACGGGAATCAGAAAAATTGCACAAGATTACAATTTGGATGTAAGTAGATTACCAAAAGATGTGATTCAACAAGTTCAAGGAAAATATCAACAAGATCGCCAAGCATTTGACAAGCAATATGCTCAAGCGATGCACGATCTAATTAAGAAATACTAAGTGATTTATGTATAATTTGAATGGCCCTATCTGAGAAGATAGGGCCATTTTTATTTTAATTAACTCAAACTTTTTTAAATTAAATTTCTAGAAAAAGCAGTCGACTTAGAATTACTCTTTTAGGATTTTAATAGTTTGGATTTGATTTTCGAATTGTAATTGTAGAAAATATACTCCTGGCAATTGATTACCAAGTGATATTGAATACTGTTCGTTAAAAGTACCATTCACTAGCTCATAACCTATAGAATTGAACAATCGATAATGAGTTTGACCTTTATCAATTGTCTTAAGATGCAATAAGTCTTTGGTAGGGTTAGGAAAAAACGTTGTTCGACTTGGTATTTCTGAAGTGGAACTAAAAGTGAGGTCTACTTTTACCACGATTGTATTCCTGTCTAATTCTAAATCTGGAAAGTCAGCATTATTCATTTTACAGTAGTAAGATCCGTTGGCTGAAAAGTCTTGAATATCTAAAACGAAAGTTCTTTCCATTGCTCCATCTATGGGCTGATTACTTTTATACCATTGATAAGTAGTCATCGGATGAGCATCCCCAGCTTCAAATGTCAAAACTGTGGGTTCATCAATCTGAAAAGTATCAATTGTTAATAGTTTTTCTTGGCTTTCGTAGTCCACAGGAATATCTGAATCAATAACTACGTATTCTTTAATAGGATCAAGACTTTCAAAAGTGAAAAGATTACTTTTCATATTAAAGGTGTTCAAAACTAATCCATCTGTAAATGGTGTAATACTTGAATAGTCATTTCCTTGCAAGATTACCCGACTAAACGCCCTAATTTTATCAGCTGGAAATTCTCCAGAAAATTTGTTAAACCCCACATTCAAATATAGATCACTTGGCGAGTCCTCGGCATTAAAAAGCAGAGAGACATCTCCAGTCAATTCATTATTGGTAAGAAACATTCCTGAATAAAAGTCATGGTTCTTGAAATTTAAATCTTCGGGTAATGGACCTGTAAGATTGCATCTATTGCATGAAAATCGATCCAGATTTTGATTGTCATCTACCCAACTAGGAAAAGGCGCTGGATCCCAATCATTATTATCTAGGTCTATTTTAATTAGATTTGGAAACGTGCTTAGAATGTCAAAATTCCCGGTCAATTCATTACCATCTAAAGTTAGATTTGGTAATGGATTATTCATCCAACTGTTTGGAATGGGACCGGTTAATTTGTTGCCTTGAAAACTTAACAAAGTTAGATCATCTCCAATATCAGGAAGTGTGCCGGTCAGATTGTTAAAGGCAAAAACCAGTGTTTGAAGATTTTCAAAGTTGGTCCAAACATTAGGTATTTCACCACCTATTCCAGTATTATTTAATACAAACCTTTTCAAATCGGCAAGCTCTGTTATGTTTTCAGGAATTTCACCTGATATGGTTGCTTGTCGAATTTCAAAAGTGCTTAGTTTATCTAAATCCAATATTTCGGTAGGAAATTCTCCAACTGCATTTTGCTGAATTATTTCCAGTGTAACAACTCTGTCGTTTTGAAGATTAACACCTTTCCAATCGTCGAGCGGCGTATCTGTCAGCCAGTTTTCCGGGTTTGTCCAGTTTTCCCCATCTAAATTTTGATAAATATCAACTAATATTAAGGAATCAGCTTCACGCGTTTGCGCGTTAAGCATTGTCATGGTTGTCAGGAATAATAATGTTGTAAACAGTTGATTCATAAGTTAATATTTATTTGATGGTACAAATCAAGACTATTTCCACCAAGCAGAATACACCCGAATGGGTGAAATATTAATTATGAAATAAAAAAGGTGGACTTCCAAACGGAAATCCACCACACGCGTATGTTACGCGGAGAGTGCTGTCTCTTTATTCGATAAGATCAAACAGAAGAATTGATCATTTTGGAATTAATTACTTCTGAATTTATTGATCTTAGCTACCACACATTAAACAGTCTGGATCATCAAGGCGACAAGCCTTAACTTCTCCTTCTTGTTCTGCGGTCGCAGTCAGATTCTCTACGGCTTGAGCTTGTAGCGTTTCTCCAGCGACAATGTTTCGCGTAAAATTCACTCCATTCTCATCAACATTTTCGGAGCTGTTCACTCTTTGATGTTTTTGATCTAAAGTAAATTTAATAGGATCGACAGCTGCTTTAGATCTTAGATAGTACATACCTGTCTTTAAGCCTTTTTGCCAACCATAGAAGTGCATAGAGGATAGTTTTCCAAAGTTTGGATTCTCTACGAACAGGTTAAGTGATTGACTTTGACAAATGTAAGCACCTCGATCTGCAGACATATCGATAATCACCTTCTGACTTAGCTCGTAAGCCGTTTTGTACAGGTCTTTAATATCCTGTGGAATTTCCTCGATGTGTTGTACTGAACCATTGCTGGCCATTAACTTTTGTTTCATTTCTTCATTCCATAGACCTAGTCCGATAAGGTCCTTCAAGAGGTGTTTGTTCACGATAATGAACTCACCACTCAAAGTTCTACGAGTGTAGATATTCGAAGTGTAAGGTTCGAAACATTCGTTGTTACCGAGGATTTGTGAAGTAGAAGCAGTAGGCATCGGAGCTAAAAGAAGGCTGTTTCTAACACCATGCTTTTTAATCTTTTTTCTAAGTGCTTTCCAATCCCATTTATCTGTAGGAGTAACTCCCCACATATCGAACTGAAATTCTCCATTACTCATTGGAGATCCAGGATAAGATTGATAATGACCATTTTTAGCAGCTATTTCACAAGATTCACTAACTGCTGCGTAGTAAATTGTTTCAAATATTTCTCTGTTTAATTTTCTTGCTTCAGGGCTGTCAAAAGGAAAACGCATCATAGAGAAAGCATCTGCTAAACCTTGAACACCTATTCCGATAGGACGGTGTCTCATGTTTGAGTTTTCTGCCTCTTTAACCGGATAGTAATTGATGTCGATCACTTTATTAAGGTTACGCGTCACTACTCTAGTGATTTCCTCTAGTCTTTCATGATCAAATTTTCCATTTACTACAAATTTCCCAAGAGAAATTGAAGCAAGATTACAAACGGCAACTTCATCCGGAGAAGTATACTCCATGATTTCAGTACACAAGTTTGAAGATCGGATTGTTCCTAAATTCTTTTGATTCGATTTTTTGTTGGCCGCATCTTTGTAAAGAATATATGGAGTTCCAGTTTCGATTTGAGATTCCAAAATTGCAAACCATAAATCTTGTGCTTTGATCGTTTTTCTTGCACGACCTTCTTGCTCATATTTATGATAAAGTGCCTCGAATTCTCCACCATAGCAATCATGCAATCCTGGTGCTTCGTTTGGACAGAACAATGACCAATCGGCATCGTCTTTTACTCTTTGCATAAATAGATCTGAGATCCACATGGCATAGAATAAATCTCTTGCTCTCATTTCTTCCTTTCCGTGATTTTTCTTGAGGTCTAGGAATTCATGAATATCAGCATGCCAAGGTTCAAGATAAACAGCAAAAGCTCCTTTTCTTTTTCCTCCACCCTGATCAACATAGCGTGCAGTGTCATTGAAAACTTTTAACATTGGGATGATTCCATTTGAAGTACCTCCGGTACCTTTAATGTAACTTCCTTGAGCACGAACGTTGTGAATAGATAATCCAATACCACCAGCAGATTGTGAAATCTTAGCACAGCGAGTAAGAGTTTCAAAAATTCCTGAGATACTATCCTCAGTAGTAGATAGTAAAAAGCAGGAAGACAACTGAGGCTTCGGAGTCCCAGCATTGAACAAAGTTGGAGTTGCATGGATAAACCATTTCTCCGACATCAGTTCATAAGTTTCAATAGCAGCATCAATACATTCTGTAGAGCCACATGATTCAAAAGCATTTACAGTTTCAAAATAGTTATCAGAAGTTGGGATATCAACGTTATCAATAACTGCTAAAAAGTGTTGTGCAGATTCTTGATAAGCTTCCTGTTCAAATAGCGCATGGGCTTTAGCTTTTAGAGCTAAAACATGATGTGGAGTGTGACTTAAGATTTTGTGTGAATAAAGCAGAGAGCTATCTAGCTCTTGAGCTTTGAGGAAGGAATGCGCAATGGCCAAATAAAGCTGGTCGCTTACAAAGTTTCTGTCTAAACAGATTCTATAGTCCTCGATGGACCTTTGATATTCTTCGTGCTGATAGTAGAGTGTGCCTCGTTTGAGGAATAATGAACTATTGGTAG
>CALFWO010000021.1 GCA_937928045.1 uncultured Saprospiraceae bacterium
AGCGACCCAATCGCCGGACCCCGTTTCTGCTGGGAATGGTCCACATTCTGGAAGCACATTTGATATTTGGTAAGAAGCACATGTAACTGGGGTTGGAATATCAGTTCCAGCACAAGAACATCCATCTGCTCCGATTACATCATTCTCTGTTCCAGCATCTCCATCGTCACATGCGGATCCTACTGCTGCTGGTAAATTTGGATCGTTATCATCGCAATCGTCTGCTGCGCATATTCCATCTCCATCTGCATCACCTCCTGCTGCAGTACATGGATCTCCACCAAGCACTTGATAGAAATCTTCAATTGCACAAATGAATTGATAAGATGAAGTATAGAAAGCGACTTTAACAAAATAAGTTCCTTCCGTTAATCCATCAACCAATTGTATTGGTGCATCACAATTAGCGAAACACTTAAATTCTTCCTGCCAGTTTGAGTTGAATACTTGCACACTTGTGATAGGCGCATTCAATCCAGAAATAACTAACTCTCCAATTCCTCCTTCAACATTAATATTTGTACAATCTGGTTCAGAGCTAATTGGTGTTCCTGCACAACTACATCCGTCTGCTCCGATTACATCATTCTCTGTTGTTGCATCTCCATCATCACAAGTTGTTCCTTGTGCTGCTGGTAAATTTGGATCGTTGTCATCGCAATCATCAGCTGCGCATATTCCGTCTCCGTCGGCATCTCCACCTGCTGCTGCACATGGATCGATTGTCGTTCCTGCACAACTACATCCATCTGCTCCGATTACATCATTCTCTGTTGATGCATCTCCATCATCACAAGTTGTTCCTTGTGCTGCTGGTAAATTTGGATCGTTGTCATTGCAATCATCAGCTGCGCATATTCCGTCTCCGTCGGCATCTCCACCTGCTGCTGCACATTGATCGATTGTCGTTCCTTCACAACTACATCCATCTGCTCCGATTACATCGTTCTCTGTGGTTGCATCTCCATCATCACAAGCTGTTCCTTGTACTGCTGGTAAATTTGGATCGTTGTCATCGCAATCATCCGCTGCGCATATTCCATCTCCGTCGGCATCACCTCCTGAAGTCGAGCACAATGAAGGTTCAGTTACAGTAACATTGAAGACACATGTAGTACCTCCTCCACAACCATTTCCAACTCCTACTCCTATAGACTGATATACAACTTGAGTAGTTCCAATCGGGAAAATACTTCCACTTTCCAAACCTGTAGCTAAATTATTTGAAGCTCCTGCTGGACAATCAGTTACCAACTCGGGTTGATCATAATTCACTATTGCTCCATCGGCTGAAGTACCTTCTACAGTAATATCTGTTGGACAATTAACATATTCAAATGTTGCAAACCAAAATTGTTCGGTCACCACAAATGAACAGGTCTCACTATTACCACAAGCATCAGTCGCTTCATAAGTAATTGTATATCCACTATTGTTAGTACTTGAACTTGCCAAAAGTTGTGTTCCTCGATCAGGTCCTTCAATTTGAGTAATTGTCAATCCTCCACTTGAACAAGAAGTAGAAACAGTTGGCTCAGGCCAAGTAAAAGTAACGAGGTTTCCTGGAACAGGATCTAGTAGAATATCTGCAGGACATTCTAAACTCAAAATTCCAATTGGCGTTCCAGAACAACTACATCCGTCTACTCCAATTACATCGTTGTCTGTTGTTGCATCTCCATCATCACAAGCCGTTCCAGGAGTTGCAGGTAAACTCGGATCATTATCATCACAGTCCTCTGCTACACATACACCATCGCCATCCATATCAGTACAAGCTACACCAACTACTGTTACATCGAAAGAACATGATTCAAAGTTTCCGCAGTTATCACTAAATGTAAATTCTACCGTTGTAATTCCAATTGGATAATTAGTACCACTTGCTCCTCCTGAAATTTGCTGAATCATTCCACTTGTTCCTGCAGGACAGTTTGTAGAAAATCCTGGACTTTGGAAAGATACTAAAGCAACACTTTCACCAGGTTCTGTATTGAATACTAAATCATTTCCGCAATCTACTACAGTAATTGAAGAAGGTGTTCCTACACAATTACAGTTTCCATCTTCCTGATCATCAATTGTTGTATCATCTCCATCATCACAAGGAGTTCCTGCAGCAAAACAAGATGCCTGAACCGAAACATTGAATATACAAATCTCAGTATTTCCACATTCGTCAGATACTAAATAGATTATTCTTGTAGAAGTTCCCACAGCGAAATCACTTCCTGAAGCTGGACCTTCTAATTGATTAACATTAACTACTCCCGTAAAACAATCTGTTGTTCCAGTAGGTGCAACCCAAGATACAGCTGCGGATGTAGCACCGGGTGCTGCAATCTCTGTAACGTCTCCTGAGCAGCCTGCCATTGTAATTGAAGAAGGAGTCGCAACAACTGTTACATTAAATGAGCAAGTATTGAAATTTCCACAAGAGTCAATTGCATTATACACCACCAATTGTGGTCCGTCTTTTACTCTTTGAATCGATCCAATATTTGGACCTAAAGCTTGTTCAACCTCCAATCCGTCATTATAACAGGTTGTAGATGCTGTTACTGGATTCCAAGTTACTGGAGCACTTGTAGCACCAGCCTCTGTGTTAATAGTAATATCTCCAGGGCAATTGTTAAATGTAATTTCTGAAGGTGTTTGATCAACGGTAACTTCAAAAATACAAATCTCTTGATTGCCACAATCATCAGTTACTTCGTAAGCCACTTCAGTTATTCCAACTGCGAAAGCATCTCCATTTTGAGGGCCTCCGATTTGAGTAATTACTGGTGGATTGACTGCTCCATTTCCGTTCGAACAATTAATTTCCAAAACATATTTTCTTGTTCCTGTTCTTCTGTTGTCATTCCAACGACCACTTGACAATAACTCTACAACATCTTCCCCCGTTCCATAGTCATTTGGTTCTCCGGAATTCCAATTGGTATAAGTCAGCGCATCTCCGTTCGACCAAACAAAATTTCCTTCATTTGCAATGTCATTCAATCCTACCCAAACATTAGAGTTTATATTATCCGCAATAAAGGAATTTTCAGCAGCGTCATTAATTACAACTAAACTTCCTCCACTATTTTCTGCATGAGCCTTTGCGTCATCCCATGTTGAGGAAGCATTTGAAATGTAATATTTAGAATTATTCAATTCACCGATTAGCGTATAGCCAGAAATATTATTTGGAACATTAGTGCAATCTTGGCCTGCTGGCGGTGCATTAGAGCAAGGAATTTCCATTACCACTTCCGCTTCGAAATGAGCATTTCTATCTGTCCATTTTCCGTTTGACTTTAGTATTCTAACATAATTCTCATTTCCTCCGCTGTTATTTGGTTCGCCTGCATTCCAATTAAAATAACTTGGTGTATTTCCAAAAACATCTATAAAAGTACCTTCATGAGCTTCATCTGTTAAACCAAGCCATGCCCAATCTGCTAGAATATTTGTAGCAATAAAATTGTTCTCTGCCGCGTCATTAGCAATTGCAAGATGTCCTCCATTTGATTCTGCTAATGCTTTAGCTTCAGCCCAAGTGTAATTATTAGTATTTGAACAATAGTATTTGCTATCGTTAAACTCTCCCATGAAAATAAAACCAGGAATAGCATCTTGATTAGAACATTGAGGAAGAGGACGACATTCGTTTCCGTCTCCTGACAACATGATATTAATATCACCAAATTGAGGATTAGAATTATTGAATCTAGTTAAGACCGGTCCATTAGTTGGCTGCGAAACGATGTTTCCATCTAACCATCCACTACCTCCAAAAGTGTTTGTTGTACTAGTTGCGTTAGCTCCTACCCCTATTTGGAATGCTTCCCCAATTCTAGTAAAAGAAATTGAAGCTCCAGCTAGCAATCCTGTACCTGATGCTGTTCCTGTAGTTCCGGTGTAATAGTACCAATCTGAAGTATTGACATTAAGGCAAGAATGATCTTTAGGTGCTCCTGGAGCAGTAAAAGTTCTCCCTGTCAAATTAAAAGAAAGATCAAACGTATAATCCGAATTTGAATTATTGGTAGCTGTTGCTGTATACAGCGCACTTCCATCCTCGTATTCTTCTAGCGTACCATTTGAAATTGCATAATGATTATTTACTCCTTCTAACTTCAGATAAAAACCATATACTTGGCCTGAATTGCATTGAGTTGTATTAGTAGCTTGTCTAGTAACACACGGTGCCGCTCCAACACAAGTTGAAGATACATCTGTTGGTGTAGTCCAAGAGGCCACTGCAGTAGTTGCCCCAGGCAAAGTTGAAACCAAAACATCCTCTGGGCATTCAAAAGTAATTTCTGAATTATCAACAGGAATTATTGGTGCCACATATGGTAAGATGGTAACAATTGATTGACAAGAAGAACTAATTCCTATGTTATCAACCACGGTTAAGGTAACCAAGTTTGACCCTAAGTCAGCTTCAGTGTAATTTGTTTTATCGATAGTAACACTTGATAAAGATGCTCCACAAGATCCATAAGAACCTTTGTCAACTTGGCTTGCTTGAACAGTTGCTTCTCCGTTGGCATCAAGGCTTACAAAAATACCCGGTAAACATCCAGCTACCGGAGGTTTTGTAGAATTGATATTCGTAAATTCATTTCCGAATTCAACGTTAGTCCATTCAACATCACCGTTTAATAAATAAATCAAACCGTCATTTTGAATAGGAGCAACAATTGTGTTATTGGCGTTCTGAACTAAAGCACCACAAATAGAAAGAGTAATCGTTCCGTTATTTGTAACGGTATTATTATTAGTCAATGTTCCACCATCTTTTATTGCCAAAGTGCTATTATTAATAATTGAAGATTCATTGACTAAAGAACCTGATACATCAAACATACCATTATTAGTAATGATAGCTGTTGAAGTTCCGATGGTAGCTGATTGAATTTGAAATTCTCCACCATTTGTAAATGGAGCATTGTTCGTAAATTCTCCATTTACTACTAAAATACTTCCTGAAGGATTTGAAATTGTTCCGTTGGTGTGGTTTTTAAATACACTACCGAAAGGAGATTCAAAACTATTTTTATTTTCAAGCGTACCAAAGTTTTCAAATACGTTTGTGCTTCGCATATTTGAAGTATTGATAGTGGTTCCATAATTCATAAATGGTCCTGCAGCTTTGAAAAATAAACCTGCATGCGTGAAGGTAGCTCCAACGGCAACATTGACTCCACCTGAAAGAGCCAAATCAAATGTTCCGTAATTAGTAAACACGGCATTATTATTTAGGATACCGTCATTGTCAAAAACCCCCATACCAGCATTGAAAAAGTCCCCATCGTTATTGATAGTACCTCCTCCAAAATTGATAATTGTACCATTATTATACACCAAAGAATTGAAGGTTAATGTACCTGCATTCTGAATGGTATAGTCTATAATTGGTCCACCAGAAAATACTGGGAAGTTACCACCAGCAGGATTTCCTGGGATGGTAATGGTCATTCCTGATGTTGGAATTCCTGCAGACCAGTTGTCTGAATTTTGCCAATCTGAGTCAGTGTTTCCTAACCAAACTGTTTGTGCCGTTAGTGAAAATGTTGCAAAAACAATTGCAACAAGCGTGTAAAAGTACGCCTTCATAGAAGTGTAATTTTGATATTAATTAATTGTGTTATTGTTAAGATGCTGGGCATCAGAAATTCCAATATTGTAATCAGCCGGGGAAGATGTTTTCTTTGTGGTTCCTTGTAGGGTAGGATATTTCTCTCTCTGAATGCGAAAATGTTATGACTAATTTTCGCCCTTTTCCGAACATAAAAGTACGACTTCAGAAACAGTAATGATATATGATAATCTTGTATTTTAAGGATAGATAATTAGTTGCATATAACTAATAACCTAAATAAGTTAGGTACTTATACAGAGGTTCTATTGAATAGAGAAAGACTTAGCAAAATCTTAGAAGGACTGCAAATGTTTAACTGACCAAATATTGAGGAACAAGGTTTGATAATTATTGAGGGATTTGCTAAGCGAATCCCGGCTTCCCGAGGTCAAAAGCAAATCTAACTTATTCAGACCGAGTCTAATATTTTGTTGCTTTGAATGAAAATTCGAATGAATTCGATTTTCACTCATAGCAACAAAAAAGAGCCCTGTCGGGCTCTAGGAGAGATTTGATTCTCTAGTGGAACTGCCGGGATTTGAACCCGGGTCCAGAGAAAGCTTTTCTGGGCTTTCTACATGCTTAGATATTACTTAAATTTTCGAAATATAAATTGGCGTAAAATCAAACCGGCTATATTCTTATTCTCTAAATTTTCGATCAAATAGCCGAGACGACTCTATTCAACTTATCCCGAGGGTTTGGTAATGCGTAGACAGCTGTGTATCGGGTATCAAGCTATGAACACAATGGTGTTTAAGATCTAATCTTAAGCAGCCATACGGTAACTTTCGTTGCCATTTATAGTTGTTTGCGTTTCCTTTTTTACGAGAGTCATACGCTTGTCTCGGCATGCTTACGTCAAAAACAACGATCCTGTCGATTCCAGAACAGTCCCTTCGAATTGAGTGTTAAAGGTATAACTATATAAGTTAATAGAAAGTTCCAACGGAATTATTTTACATATAATTGAATTAGAACAAAATGCTGCCCATAATAAATTCTGTTTTAATAGCTTAGATGAAAATTTCATAACTTAAACAAAAAAAATCGCCCTATTTACATAGAAGCGATTCATCAGAGAAATTCCAAAAAAAACAAACTTTTCAGGCTTTAGTAAACCTTAATATCTTTTTGAATCTTAATACCATCTTGGGTCACTAGTTCCAGAACGTAGTCACCGGGACGGATAATATCCAGATTTAATTCGTAGATGGTGTTTTTAGGTAAATCCGCGACTCGATCAACTAGAAATACTTTTTGATCCTGTCTCAAGCTAATTTCAACCAAGGGATTATTGATGGCTTGAAAATCGATAAATAGCGTTTCTTCATCTTCTCCGTGGAAAAAGATGTTGTTAAAATCAATGTCAAATAAAGTTAAATCGGAAGTTTTAATCGGAATCCCTACACTTATGGAGCCATAAGTGGCAATTGAATATATCGTCAGCAGTGCACCGACGACAAGAGGTCGAATCAATTTCATGTTATGTTGGTTATGTTGCCCAAAGGGCTTAATGGTACTTCTATTGGAGGGCTGTTCGCATTTCGGAATTTATCATTAGTCATCAATGCGAACATTCAGGTATAGCCAATATCCATGCCAAAAGAAAGTGACTGTCACAACTGATAATAATTTCTGGCCCGTTTTTTTATCTATTTTTGCATCGTTCGTATACCAAATAAAAGAAAGAAACCGAATATGAAAATTGGAGTGATTAGAGAAGGAAAGGTACCACCAGATAGCCGTGTACCGTTAACCCCTGAGCAATGTTTAGTTTTAAAGGAAAAGTTCAATCATGAAGTGGTCGTGCAACCTAGTCCTGGGAGATGTATAAAAGACGAAGAATATCTTAAAGCAGGCATAACAATGACAGAAGATTTGAGTGATTGCGATATTCTAATGGGGGTAAAAGAAGTTCCTAAAGCGCAATTGGTATCAGATAAAATCTATTTCTTCTTTTCCCATACAATTAAAGAACAAGTCTACAATAGATCCCTACTTCAAAAGATATTAGCGGAAAACATTCAACTTTTGGATTATGAAGTATTGACCGATGAAAAAGGGAAAAGATTGATTGCATTTGGAGTATTCGCCGGAATGGTAGGAGCCCATAATGCTTTATGGACTTTCTCGCAGCGAACAAAATCATTCGATTTTCCGCGAATGAAAGATATGTATGATTATAATGCAGCAAAGGAACTCTACAAGCAAACGAAATTCCCAGCCGTTAAAATCGCTCTGACTGGAAGTGGTAGAGTCGGATCCGGGGCGGCACAAGTTTTAAGAGATATGGGCATCAAAGGTGTAAAGCCAGCAGATTTCCTAAAAGAGACTTATGATCATCCGGTATTTACAATTCTGAATTGTTACGATTATGCAGCTGCAAAAGATGGAAGACCATTTGTTAAATCTGAATTCTATGAGTCGCCAAAAGAGTTCAAAAGCATTTTCCAGCCATATACCGAGGTTGCAGATATTATGATCAACGGAATTTATTGGGACAATGATGCTCCCGCTTTTTTTACCGTGAAAGATATGCAATCTGATAAATTTAATATTAAAGTAATCGCAGATGTCACTTGCGACATCGCTCCGATATCTAGTATTCCTTCTACCCTTTTCGCATCAACAATTGCTGACCCAATATTTGGTTTTGACCCAAATAAAAATGAAGCTGTAGAGCCACATGGAAAAGGAATTATTGACATGATGACAATTGATAATCTTCCGAACGAATTGCCTAGAGATGCATCCCTTTCTTTTGGACAACAATTTTTAGATAAAATTGCGCCGGAATTAGCAGACTTTGATACTTCCGACATCATCAGAAGGGCTTCTGTCACAAAAGGAGGTAAGCTAGGAGAATGTTTTGATTACTTGAAAGATTATGCTGCTGGAAAATAGTTTAAAATGAAATAGATTATAAATTTTAAATATTTTTGAGTTGTAAGAGAAAACATTGAAGGTGACCAATGCTTTTGAATTCCTAGCGTACTAAGTTCATAATTTTTCGCCGATTTGAACATTCCATAAATTGTAATAAGCACCACGCTTATTCAGTAATTCTTCGTGTTTTCCAGATTCAATGACAGCTCCTTCACCGAGAACAATAATGTTATCCGAATGGCGCACCGTTGACAACCTATGAGCGATCACAATCAATGTTTTTTCCTCAACAATTTCTTCTAAATTTCTCTGAATTGATCTTTCCGTTTCAGTATCAACAGCGGAAGTTGCTTCATCCAAAATCAGAATCGGAGCATCCTTGAGTAAAGCACGGGCAAGGCTCAAGCGCTGTCTTTGTCCACCGGATAATTTAATTCCACGCTCTCCTATCAAAGCGTCATATTTATTTTCTAAACTGTCAACGAAAGCATGAAGCTCTGCTTTTTTGGCTACGGCAATAATCTCTTCTAAGCTTTTATCAACCATGCCGTAAGCGATATTTTCCCAAATGGTTCCATGAAATAAATATACTTCTTGACTCACTAAAGCCATTTTATTTCGCAATTCAGATTTTTTAATAGACTTTACATCTTGCCCATTAATCAATATACTTCCCTGGGTTACATCATAAAATCGCAAAAGTAACTTAATCAATGTCGTTTTTCCGGCACCAGTCATTCCGACAATACCCAAGTATTTGCCATGAGGAATTAATAAATCTATTCCATCTAAAATTTTGGTTCCATTAGAATACTCAAAAGAGATGTTCTTTAATTCTAGTGTTCCATTGTCCTGGTCTTTCAAAATTTCATTTCCTTCCGGAATAGCATTATCACTATCTAACAAAGCAAAAATTCTACGGGCCGAAGCTCTTGCTCTTTCATATTCATTGAAAACTTGTCCTAGTCTAGTAACTGGCCACAACAATCTTTGGGTCATCATTGCAAAAAATGCCAATGCACCGAGCGTTAATCCTCCTATACCCAAATGTATCCACCATGCACCTAACCCCAAGGTTCCGACAAATCCAATAGCAATTATCATTCTGATGATTGGCACATAAACTGCATTCCATCTGATTGCTTTAAAATTGGCGGCCTGATAATTTTCAGAAGCTTGTTTCACTCGATCCAACTCAAACCTTTCTGCAGTAAAACTTTTGATGACTTGAATTCCCGAAATATTATTTTCCAATCGACTTCCCAATCCGCCTACTTTTTCTCTCACTTCCTTGTAATAAGGAGCTACCTTTTTTTGATAATAAATACTGCCCAGAATGATGAATGGAATGGGAACCATGGCAAGTAATCCAAGCGGAATATTGACCATACACAAAGAAGCTCCTGCTACCACTACTAGAACTATCAGTTGCAGTAAGGTGTTGAAACTATCATTTAGGAAACGCTCTAATTGATTAATATCATCATTTAGAATTGACATCAGGTTCCCAATTCGTTGATCCTCGAAATAAGTCAATTCTCGATGTTGCAAGTGATCATACACTTGAATTCTTAAATCATGTTGCACTCGCTGGGCCAATCTCATAAAACCACGCTTAAATAACCATTCGAAAAAACTCTCCCCGAAGAAGATAAAAATGGTGAGTAAGAGCAAAAAAATTATGATACTTGGCACCTCAGTAATTCCAATACCTTTGGAAATCCATGAAGGAATATTGCCACTGACAACGTCAATAAACCAAGCCGTAAGAACCGGCGGCATCAAATCAAAAAGTTTATTGATTATTGATGCCGACGATGCGCCAAGCAAAGATTTCCGATACTTTTTTAGGAAAAGAAATAATCGATTCATCGGATTGAACTCCGAAATTTCACTGCTTTTGGACATAAAAGTGAAATTAGGGATATTAAACTCAATGTTGCTACATTACCACTAACTTTTGTACAATTCTATCAGTCTTTGTTTGAAAGATCACGAAATAAACATCAGGGTTTAGACCTTTCAGTAAAACTTGCTTTTCAATTTTTCCAGATTGAACAAATTCATGGTTCATAACTTGTTGAACGTTCCTTCCTGTGGAGGCTTGAACAATCTGAAGCGATACAAAATCCTTTTGTTTCAATTCAAAAGAAATATTGACTGCAGACAAATTTGCGGGATTTGGAAAAATTTCAAGATTCAAATCATTTTTATCTTGCTGAAGTCGTAACTCCGGAGGGCCAGCTTCCCCTGGAGGAAGTTCTCCTTCACTTGTCGGCATTTCAGTCAAACTAATGTCCTTTTCAATAATAATGATAAAGTATCCACTTTGCTCTGAGTCACAGACGGAATTAAAAGCGTACATTTTTTTAGGAAGCCTTCCGTTAACTAATAATGAAATTGAGGGTCTTCTTTTAAAAAAGTAATCAGTGTGGGAAGTTTTAAAGTCCAAATAAGATGCTGTATATCCGATACTTGAATTGCTACTCGAATTCCAATCGACATCCATTTCAGATATTCCTGATGGATCATTATTATTTAATATGTTACTGAATTTAGGATATCCAGAATAACAACCTGCAAGGCTCACATTTTTCAGATCAAGCAGGCTTTGCAAAAAATTTCTTGCCAATGTATCAATTGCATAATCAACGGAAGGAACATTTGTTCCTAGTCCATCATTTGAATCCGGATTATGACAACTGTAGAAAGCAGCCGCTGAATCAAGGACAGTCTCCAAATTATCTTCATTCAAAAACGCATAATAAAAATTTGGATCTTGAGTACATTGGGCCGCCAAGGACAATGAGCTAGATAGATAAATAAATACACAGAAAAGTGTGGTAATGATGTTCTTCATGGTTTTTATTTTTTTGTTCAGATCAGAATTTTCTTGATCTGTTTTAGCGTTCCCCTTATTACTACGGAAAATTAACAAATCTCAAACATATTTTTCATTACATTTTTGACTAACTTTTCCGGTATAATCAATTGATTCGTATGCATAAAAGTAAACTGATTACCACCTTACAGTTATTTACAAGACAGGAAATCAGTCGTTTACAAGAGTTTCTTCAGTCACCTTATTTCTATTCGGAAAAAGAACGAAACCAAATCTTGCCATTGTATCAACATATTTTGGCTCATTACGGGAACTGGAATCATCCAAATCTCAGTAAATCCCATACACTTACTGTAATTTATTCAAAAGAATCTGGGTCTACCATTAAGTTAGAAAAATTGATGTCCAAATTGCAGCAATGTATTCATAAATTCATAGCAATAGAATATCAATCTAATAAGGATTCACTTGTAGAAGACTCCATCGCCACAATTCATTTTTTTCGAAAGCATGGAAAATTCAACATAGCAGATCATCAATTGGCAAAAGCAAAGAAAAATCAAACAAGTAAGAAGATTAAGGATAGCATTTATTATTTAAATGAATTCAAATTGAATCGCGATTTCTTTTTAGATGATGCATTAAAAAGTAAGACTCCAGAAAAAAACTCCTTTGGCGTAGCTCAAGAGCCACTAGACATTTATTACCTACTACACAAATTAGAGTATGCTTGCACCTTGCTTTCCTTTAGCCGGTTTCGCAAGCCGATAGACTTAGATAAAATAACACAGTTTCTTGAAAACGTAAAACCTATTTATGCACAAAGTGGAATATTAGAAGTTCCTATTTTAAAAACTTACTACTACACTTTTGAAATCCTTCGCAAACCAGATTTTGCTAAAGAAGATTATAGTAATTTAAAGTTAATGATTCAAAAGTATACTAACGTCATTCCGAAAAAAACTTTAATAATTTTAAAAAGTTTACTAAGGAATTTGATTATTAGAGCCTTTAATCGTGGTGCAACAGAATTAGCGTCAGAAATATTCGAAAATCAAAAGATTGACCTAGCGTCAGGTTTTCTTTCAACGGAAACTGGAATTCTGCCCAGTACTTTTAAAAACATTGTAACAATGGGTTTAAGAGCAAAAGATTTTGTTTGGGTCGACAATTTTTTAGAAAAATATAAGGATAAAATTATTGGAGCCAAATCTTCAAAAGAAATCTATAACTACAATAGAGCCTGTTATTATTTCGAACAGAAAAAGTATGACGAAGCATTAGCGCTTTTAAATGATCAATATGTTGACATCTTTTACAAAAATGCTACAAAGCGATTGGAATTGAAAATACTATATGAAACAAATTCAGAAATTCTAGACTCAAAAATAGATGCCTTCAAAATTTACATCTACAGACTTTCAGAAAAATCAATTCTCCATCACAAAAGGGAAGGCAATAATAATTTTATAAATTTTTTGCGCCAACTGAGAAATCCAAAATCTACCTTTTCTCAAACACGAAAGGATAAACTTAAAGCTAAAATTAAGGAATGTAAATTCATTACGGAACAGATCTGGCTTTTGGATAAAATTTCTTCAAATAAATAATAGATTTCACTATTCAAGAAAACTTAGCCTGATTTGTAATGGATTTTTAATTCCTCATATTTTGAAGAAAAAATGTTTTACATGATTACTAATTTCTTAAAGACATTTTGAATTAAAAATCCATTCATACTTCAATTCCGTTGAATTCCGCCCAAGAAAACAAGCATCAAATTGTAATTTCTACCGCCAAGCACAGTCTCTACCTTGTGCATATACTCATTTCAAGAGTATAAATGAACTCAATTTTTTCACTTTAAAATCTATTCGTAATGAAAAACTTATTATTATTTTTTTGCTTGGTTACACTATTTGCGTTTGGCCTAAGCTCATGTGCAACATCGGATGAATCAGAACTCATGGAACTTACAGAAATTTCTCAAGATGAAATGCAAGATAGAACATTACAACTTTTACCACCCGACCTTAAAGTATCATTGGTAACTTCAAACCTACCGCTTGGTTGTACTGATAGTCCATTGTCGGGAAATGCAGTTTGTTTCGGACCTGGAAGTACTGACATCATTATCACTGCTAAAATTGAAAATGATAGTCCTACCAACATTACTAGTCAGTTTGAGGTGGAGTTTTGTATAGTGGGTATAGGTTGTACGAGTTTTACTGTCCCTGGCCTTAATGCAAATAGCTCCACAACTGAAGATTATCAATTTTCAGTACCATGTGCTTCAGGAACTCCTCCATTTCAATTGGTACAAGAACAAATAGTAGTAACGGCAGATGCTACAAATGTTATCAATGAGACGAATGAAGGCAACAATTCTAGACGCTACTTTATTTGTAGAGCAATTTAAGGCTGTCTATATTTTACACTTCTAATACTGTAGATCTTGAAAAGATTTTCTGAAACAATTCAGGAAATCTTTTCTGCATTTATATATTTTAAACCTGATGAAATACAAGCAATTTTTTGCTTTTCGATATTTTTCAAATGCCTTTCTCCATTTTAATTGGAAATAATAATCAAGATATTTAGCTCATGATCTACGCCAAAATGATTATTTTTCGGCCGAATTAAAATGTAGGTTATGAGCGAGATAGAAGATCATTGCATCTTGAGTACAAATTTTGAATTTCCTGGTCAAACTGCTTTTTACAAAGGCAAAGTTAGGGATGTATATACTTTAGAAAATCAGTTGGTCATGGTAGCGAGTGATCGCATATCTGCATTTGATCATGTCTTGCCTCGTCCTATTCCATTCAAAGGACAAGTTCTCAATCAGATCGCTGGGCATTTCTTGGAGGCTACCAAAAATCTAGTTCCTAACTGGGTGCATGCGCAGCCGGACGCCAATGTCACTGTAGGAATCGCTTGTGAAGCATACAGAATTGAGATGGTAATCCGTGGATATCTGACTGGCCATGCTTGGAGAACCTACAAATCTGGAAAGCGCATCCTATGTGGTGTAAGATTGCCAGAAGGTATGAAAGAGCATGATAAGTTTCCTGCTCCAATTATTACCCCTGCGACCAAAGCTGAGGAAGGTCATGATGAAGATATTTCCAGAGAAGAGATATTAGAACAAGGGATTGTTTCCGAAGAGGATTATGCACAATTGGAGCAGTACACCAGGGCCTTGTTTGCGAAGGGTACTGAAATGGCAGCTGCCCAAGGGTTGATTTTGGTAGATACCAAGTATGAGTTTGGGAAAAAAGATGGTAAGATCTATCTTATCGATGAAGTTCATACGCCTGATAGCTCGAGATATTTTTACCTAGAAGGATATCAAGAACGACAAGACAATGACGAGGCTCAAAAGCAATTGAGCAAAGAATTTGTTCGAGAATGGTTGATGGCAAACGGATTTCAAGGATTGGATGGGCAAAAGATGCCAGAAATGCCAGATCATTTTGTTTGGGAAGTTTCCGATCGATATATCGAATTATACGAACAAATTACTGGAAAGACTTTCGAAAGAGCAGAAAGTGGAGACGTTAATAATCGGGTGAAAAAAAATGTGTTGGAATATTTGCAGGGCTAATTAAACCAGGCCATTTGATTATTCCTTCAATACACTTTAAAAGACTCGTCTTGCGTGTATGAAAACTGCAGACAGTTTAAGGGTTAGATAGGCCAGAAGATGATACTATTTTATGATTAGATATAACGTATCGAATTGCGCTCTTTGATGATGTCCTTTAATTCTTTAATCATTCCGTATTCGTGAGGCATTGCCTTCTTAAAACATTCTTTTACAGCGACATAAGTTCCTTTTTCCAATTCAGGAATTCGTTGTTTGATTTCGTTCTTAACTATTCTTACATCTTGCTTGATCATAGAGCGAATAGAAGGAACGTCATGCCAATCACCTTCAATTGCGATTGTGTTGGTTTTCACACCGTCTTGATCTTCAATTGGGTCTAATTGAATCATTTTGGAATCAGAAGCAATTTGATTACTTGTTAGGTCATTTGCTGGGCCTTGAGGAAATGACCATGCTTCTTTGCCGTCATTCACCATAAACACCTCTAATCCTCTTTGATTTACCCTGTAGATCACTATCCTGACCTGATCAAGTACTTTCATAACATCATTTTCTGATTATAAAAGTATAACAACCAACTAAGCGATTGGTTGAATACCTGCCAAATGTATAAAAATCTAATGGTATGTAGTAGAAATTGATCTCGATCTAAATTTTATAGATCTTTTTTTTCTTTTGCCCAGACTTTTTGGGTGTACTTTCTAAATCATCCGGCCGAATACCGTTTTGCTCCAATTGACGCTTCAGTTCTTCTAAGTCCATAAAATATTCTGGACCAAAATCGTCTAGAGATTCAAACATTTGATTTAATTGATCTTGAAATCCATTTCCGAACATTCCTCCATTGAGATCAAAACCACGCATTAACATACTGTCGGATTGCATATCTGGAAAGGCAAAAGAAAAACTTTGCATCATGCTATCCAAAGGAATATTCTCTAAGTCATTAAAAAGAAGGGTATCTGAAAAGAAAAAATTTTCAACGCCTCCCATGTCACCAAAGCCTTTCATCATTTGCTCCATTTGTTGCTGGAGTTCATTCAATTGATCTTGCATTTCAGATGGAGCATCCTGATCTGTTTGGGCTTGAATGTGTGTACCCAAAGCCAAGGCTAACACCAACAAAATGAATTTAATATTTGCCGACTCTTTCATTCAAATAAATTTTATTCGTTTTAGGATCATCAAATTGCCTGATTCTATTTTCTATGGCTTGTTGTTGTTCTTCAGTTAAAAAAGAAAAATGAGCGTCCTTAATCTTATTGATCTCCGCAAGGACAGCATCTTTGCCTCTTTTGTATCCTGACTTATTGCTAACAATGTCAGCAACCATAAGGTTACATTCTTCGCGAATTAAATCGTCTTTGAATATATTATTCGCATCAAATAACGATTGTGCTGCTTCAAGGTGTTGAAAATGTTTATTTGATCCCAATCTTGAAACGCCTCCAAAATCAGTGGTCTGATCAAACCAATCTCTAAACCTTAGCCTAATACTAAAGCTGCTGTTGATTGATTTCAGAAACTTAAATGCCTCATCATCATCTGTTTCTTTTGTAAGCTCAGCCATTTCAATCATTTGATTCAAGTCTTGCTCAAATGCTACCTCTGTAGCTTCATGTACTAACAATAGTGCAAATCCCGGAAAAGCAGTTTTTATCCATTTTAAATCAATGTCCATGGGGAGCTCAGAAATTCTGCATCGCTTTTGAAACGCCACTGATGCAGCATCCTTAATTTCACCTCCCTTTTCAAAGGCAAACTTCAAATCTTCTGCAGTCTTGATATTAGAGAACAAGTCTCGATAGTTGTCAATGTTTTCTTTACTCGATCCAAAAAACCGCTTCAAACGATTGTCAAATAATTCCTTTGCAAATTGACTGCTTTTAGGATCTAAGTCAATAGCTCCAGCGTATAGCCATCCAGTAATTTTTTCATCTACTTTAACCTCGATCCAAGGTTCGTTGTAAGAAAGTCCTCTAAGCGAAACTACCTGCTTGAGATCCGTTTTCTCTCCCGTTGGAATCACAACAGACTTTTCAGGAAGTCGCATTAACTCCTTTCCATCCGAACCGGGTGTCTCTCGCAAGCGAAGGTTGTCCACAGAAGTGGTCATTTCCGCGAGCAGTGGCAGTTCCTTTTTAAGTTTTGGAGCAGGAGTTGAATCAGTTACTTTGGTTTCGGGGGTTGGATTTTCTTCCTTGGGAGTATTGCAAGCAAAGCAAAAAAGGCCCAGAACAATGATGATGTTCTTTTTCATAATGTAAAGATAAGAAATGAAAAATGCTAGATGGCCTAAGAATGGTAAAAGTCAAACAAGTTTGAATCCGAGAATATTGTATTATTCTCAATTTTTCTTATTCAGATTTCGGGCCAAGTATTTGTAGAAGTTGATAATTCTTCGAAGTCAACAACGGTTTAGAATAAAAATTTTGATTGATAAAATTCAAGAGAGATTTTCTACCAACTGCTACTTTCATCCCGACAGGAAATTTATTCTTTTGGGTTACTCTAAAAACATTCTTCCCATAGTATATTTCTCGCTTGATGTGAAAATCGACATGTGCATCATATCCCTCTATCATTATTCCATAGCTGGAATGCTTTTCTAACATTCGAGAAAATTCTCCGAATGACAATTCATTATGCGCTTTTTTGGCGTTTGGTGCCAAATGAATGCCATCGACTAACATTCCAATCGGGACTAATATTAAAAAAACAAATACAACTATTTCAACGATTTTTTTACCACCCCATTTATTCTCAGTGAAAAATCTAATCATCTGATGCGCTATCCAAAAAAAACCAAGACCAACCAAAATGGAAAACAATGGATATATTGGAGCCAAATACCACTGCAGTTTTGTAGCCGCGGTAGAAATAATGATAAAAAAAGTAATGCTAACTATTCCAAGTAGTTGAATAATTTCCTTTTGTTCACCTAAGGACTTTCTGAATTTTGGAGTTATAAAAATAAGAAGGAACCACATCCAATAGCTAAATTGGAATTGAATCATTGTTTGAAGATAAAACCAAAATGGTCCTGTGTTTTCTTCTTGAGCAATATTAAATCTTCCTCCAAGTTCATTTTCCCAAACTTTCTCCAAATATCCTGGGGTTAAATTTTCTCGATAGAAATAATAGGCTGCGATACTTGCCAAGACAGCAAGAATTGCGAAGTACAACTGTGGATTTAAAAATATTTTCCAATTCCTTTTTATCAATACAAATACCAGAAAACCTGGAATAAAAAATAAACCCGCAATGCTCTTGGTAAAAACCGCAAGAAAAACAAACAAGGCCAATAACCAAAGCGATCTGTTTTCTCTTTTTTTAATGTATCTGTAAAAACATACGAATTGAAGAAATAAAAAAAGTACTAACAGACTGTCATAATCTCCAGACCTGACAACATGCTTTCCAAAATAACCAGGCGTACTGATTAAAACAAACGATGTCAACAGCGCTAAATTAAGCTTCTTGAAATGATTAGCAACAAAATTAAATACTATCAATACCGTTGCAACTCCAGCTATTGCTGAAGGAAATCTAGTAGCAAATTCATTCACTCCAAAAATTTTAAAAGAAAGTGCTTGACACCAAATCATCAAAGGAGGTTTAACTGACCATAGATCTGGTTTATTATTGAATGTGACGATCCAATAATTTTTATTCTGCATCATTTCTAATGCGCTGACCGCAAGGCGAGATTCATCAAAACCTTCTAACGGCATGAACCCGAGTCTATACAAAAATGTAAAGGCTGATGCCAGTAATACAAGCAGGAAATAAATGCGATATTTTTTAATTTGACCGGATTCCAAAGGAGAAGGGAGAATTAGATATTAATCTTTGAAGCTAAAGTAACCATAACATTAAGTTTTAGAATAAAATAAGAGGTTACCTTTTGCAAAGTAACCTCTTCTAGCTTTGAATTTCTGTTCTGACAAATGTCAGGAATATCTATCCTAAATATGATTTTAGGTTATTTCTGTTGTATGATTTTCTTAATCTTCTTATCGCTCTTTCTTTGATCTGCCTGACACGTTCTCTTGTAAGACCGTATAGTTCTCCAATTTCTTCAAGCGTTAAAGATTTATAACCATTAAGGCCATAGTAAGAACTCAATACTTCTACTTCTCTAGGCGAGAGAATATTTAAACCTTGTTGCACTTCTTCTTTCAAAGAAATTTCCATAAGGTTGGTATCAGGTGGATCGATTTGATCACCAGCAACAACGTCGAGCATTGTGCTGTCTCCATCTTCTCCACCGATTGGTGCATCAAATGAAAGGTGGCGACCTGAGCCTTTCAACATGTTTCTAACCTCTTTGGCCGTCATGTCTAAGATCTCTCCTAACTCTTCGTGAGTAGGTTCTCTTTCAAATTCTTGAACAAAAGTCAAGAAGGCTTCATTCACTTTGTTGTAAGAGCCCACTTTATTAAGCGGCAGTCTTACGATCCGTGAGTATTCCACAATTGCTTGAAGGATAGATTGTCTGATCCACCAAACGGCATATGAAATAAATTTGAAACCTTTCGTTTCATCGAATCTTCGACCGGCTTTCATTAAGCCTACATTCCCTTCATTGATTAGATCAGAAAGAGAAAGTCCTTGATTCTGGTATTGTTTTGCAACAGATACTACGAAACGTAGATTTGATCTGGTAAGAATATCCAATGCTTCATTATCTCCGGCGCGAATTCTGCGAGCCAAATCGGCTTCACCTTCGGCACTTAGCATTGGGATTTTCCCGATATCATTGAGGTACTTGTCTAAAGCAAGACTCTCTCGGGCAGTAATTTTGTTGGTTATCTTCAGCTGACGCATTCGGACATGGATTTTGGATATGAGTTCATGAATTATTACGGGTTGAATTCTTTAAAAGTTGCCGTTTCAAAAAAAAAACTTGACTTTTTTAAGAATTCTTTTATAGCACTACAAAAGCTTTAGCGAAAAAGTTTCTTCAAGCACTAAAAAAATCCCCCTTAGACAAATATTTGTCGTAAGGGGGATACTATCTCTATATCCAAATATGGCGCCAAACTCCAATTATTTACAGTGAATAACTGGAAAGTGCCCTAAATACAGGTATTATCTACGTCTATCGTCTCTTCGATCGCGACCACCTCCTCGACGGTCATCTCTTCCACCACCTCTGCGATCATCTCTTCGAGGTCTTTCTTCTCGCTCAACATATCCTTCTGGCTTTTCCAACAAAGCTTTTCTACTTAAACGAAGTTTTCCAGTACGTTGGTCAATTCCGACTAATTTCACTTGAACCGCATCTCCTTCTTTGAAAAAGTCCTCTACGCGCTCTACTCGCTCGTAAGCGATTTCTGAGACGTGAAGTAAACCTGATCCTCCATTGAAATCCACAAAGACTCCATAAGGCTGGATGCTAGCAACTTTTGCATCAAATACATCTCCTACCTCCGGAGTGAAGGTGATTGACTTGATACGTTCCATTGCTGCTTTCATTCCTTCAGCTCCAACGGATGCAATTGTAACTACACCTTTGTCATCAACTTCTTCAATATTGATTACGGTATTTGTTTCTGCTTGAATCTCTTTGATAATAGATCCTCCAGGTCCGATTACGGCACCAATGAAACTCTTATCAATTCTGATTTCAGTGATTCTAGGTGCATGATCCTTATAATCTTCACGAGCATCGGCAATAGTTTTCGCCATTTCGCCCAAGATGTGGATTCTACCCTCCTTCGCTTGCTCCAAGGCTTTTATCAAAAGATCGTAAGGTAAACCATCGATTTTAATATCCATTTGGCAGCCAGTGATTCCTTTCTCGGTACCCGTTACCTTGAAATCCATATCTCCAAGTGCATCTTCATCACCCAGTATATCCGTCAAAATAGCTTTTCGAGTGTCGTCAGCGATCATCCCCATTGCGATACCTGCCACTGGTGCTTTGATCTTAACTCCTGCATCCATTAAAGACATTGATCCAGAACAAACTGTTGCCATCGAAGACGAACCATTAGACTCCAAAATGTCAGAAACGATTCTAATTGTGTAAGGATTATCTTCTGGTAAAACTTGCTTTAGTGAACGTGCCGCTAGATTTGCGTGTCCAACTTCTCTTCTACCCGGCCCTCTCATAGGCTTAATCTCACCTACTGACAATGCTGGGAAGTTATAATGTAAGATGAAGTCATCGAACCCTTGGTGAAGGGCCGTATCTACCATCTGATTGTCTTTCTTCGAACCTAATGTCAAAGAAGCTAAGGCCTGAGTTTCTCCTCTTGTGAAGATTGCAGACCCGTGAGTTGAAGGCAAGTAATTCACCTCAGTCCAAATTGGTCTTACTGTATTTAGGGCTCGACCGTCAAGTCTGATTTCTTCTGCCATTACCATTTCTCGGATAACAGTCTTTTTATGCTTTTCAAAGTACGCACTTATGAAACCACCATGCTCTTCTTTCCACTCATCATCTTTAGTTTCCTCAACATGAGCTTTCAATTCTTCTTTGATCGCTTTGAACTGTGCTTTTCTTGTATGCTTTTCTAATTTTCCCTTAGCTACAGCATAAATCTTATCAGTAGTAAATGCTTTTACTAACTCGTGTGCTTCTTCTGAAGTTGGAACTGGCGGAATCTCTCTTTTCACCAATGCTTTATCTCCAACCTTTTGAGCCAATTCAACTTGTGCAGCACAAGCCAATTTTATCGCTTCATGACCTACTTTGATTGCTTCAACAAGATCAGCTTCTGAACATTCTTGAGCTTCTCCTTCAACCATAGCGACATCTTTATCAGTTGCCCCAACGATAATTTCCATATCGGCCATTTCCAAATCCGATCGAGAAGGATTAACGACAAATTTGCCATCAATTCTAGCGACTCTTACTTCTGATAAAGGTCCGGCGAAAGGAATATCAGAAACCATCAAAGCTGATGAAGCAGCAAGAGCAGCATAAGCGTCTGGTAATGTTTCAGCATCGCCACTAATTAAATTAATGATGATTTGAGTCTCGTACATGTATCCATCAGGAAAAAGAGGTCTCACAACTCTATCTACCAATCTTGAGGTCAAGATTTCATAGTCATTAAGTCTAGTCTCTCTTCTAAAGAAGTTACCAGGAATTCTACCTGCAGCGGCGAATTTTTCTTGATAATCCACTGAAAGTGGGAAGAAGTTTTGTCCATCTCGTAGTTCATGTGAAGAAACTACAGAACAGAACAACATCGTATCTCCAATACGAACGACGACAGATCCGTCGGCTTGAGCGGCAAGTTTGCCAGTCTCGATGACTACTTCAGTGCCATCAGGCAAATTGAATGAAGCAGTAGTAGGAATTTTTACTCCCATTTTAATTTTTTTGAACGGTTAACAAAGTTTCAGGAACCCTGTAAAAGCTCCTAATTGCCCCAATGAAGGGCTCACGCATGAGAGAAAAAGGTGAGTAAAGAAAAACTTTGAAATAGGACCGCCCAATTAATTGCTTTTTTCCAAGGCGACCAGGATTGTGTGTCTTATACAAATTATCTTTTATCTCTTTGTTCGCTTTTATCTTATGTATATGTATTACAGTAGCGCAAAAATGAAAAAAGTGTTTCACAATTTCTGTAAAACACTCTTTTCTTTTTGTTTATTTTCTGATACCGAGCTTCTCGATAATCGCACGATATTTTGTGATATCCTTTTTTGAAAGATATTGAAGCAACCTTCGTCGCTTTCCTACAAGCGATAGAAGTGTTCTTCTGCACGAGTGATCTTTCTTATTAGTCTGAAGATGTGCACTTAATTCCTTGATACGGAATGTAAACAATGCGATCTGGCCTTCAGTTGAACCAGTGTTTTTTGCAGTCCCACCATATTCAGCGAATATTTCTTGGACTTTTTCATTTGTCTTGTAAGCTGACATAATTTCTTTGTTTTACCAATAGTGATTACTAAAATCAGTTATAGCGGGCGCAAAGGTACCACTTTTTGAAGTTGATAGCAAAAATGTTGTGATTTTATTTAATTAGAATAGGAAAGCTACTCGGAATCAATATCAAATGCTCCTAGCCCCTTGGTAATCATAGTCTTAAAAACTAGTCAATTGTTTCCAAGGCAGCCCTAACTTCCGTTCTAGACGGTAGATGATCTTCCTTGTTGACAGGTAACATCACTCTAAATGAAGAACCTCTTCCTAAAGCAGAAATTAATTTTATAGTTCCACCCAGCCTTTCAACACTTCTTTTGGTAGTGGCTAGTCCAATACCCGACCCTTTAAATTCAGATTGATTATGCAATCTCTGGAACATTTCAAATATTTTTTCAGAATGTTTAGCTTCAATTCCAATTCCGTTATCGCTAAATTCAAAATGGTGTTGATTATTTCTACAATGGTATCTAACATCTACTTTTCTAATTTCAGACTTGTTATACTTTAATCCATTTTCTACCAAATTCTGAAATATTTGATGAATTCTTGTTTGGTCAGTGATTATATTTGGTAGAATATCTGCGTTAACTTTACAGTTTGGAAATGTATTCACATTAGCAATTTGAGATTGGACGATATTCATAATCTTGTTTAGATCGACCATTTCTTTCTTATTATCAGCACCATTTGACCTAGAATATTCCAAAATGTCACCAATCAAATTGGTCATAGAGTTAGCATTAGATTCAATGATATCCAGAAAATTCAATGCCTGCGGTTCTAAACTAGCGCTGTGCTTTTTCCTCAACATCTGCAGAAAGCCAGTAATATTTCTCAAGGGAGTTTTTAGATCATGTGAAGCTACTGAAGCGAACTTTTCTAGCTCAAGGTTAGATTGCTGTAGTTTTTCATTCATCCTGGCCATTCGCTTAGTATTCCAAGCATTGGCAACTTTGAAGTTATAAACGATATAAATGAACGCAGCACTTAAAGCCAATATATTAGCCAAGTTTACCCATGGAATTATTTTCTCTCCTAATAAGCTGGGCGGAAAAATATTTGCTAAATCCCCTGCTACAAAACCTAAGACAATGCAAATACAAATAACTGACCACATCCAAGTTAGCTGTTTATCTAAATAGAATATGCCAATTGGAACTATGGTAATGGTCCAAAATAAGAAGCTTGAATTTACACCTCCTGTATAAAAGGACAATCCACAGAATACGCTCAAGGTGGCAAAACAGAAAAAATGAATTGGAATTTTTATTCCGTCGAAACGGTACATCAAATATGGATGTATCAAAGAACTAACGAAACTAAAAACAGCAATATAGACGCCTGGCAAGAAACCCGAAAAAAAACACAAAGCAGCAATCAATACAGAAAAAAATGCAATTGTTGCATCTAGCTGTAGGATCATTTTTGCAGTAACCAATGCCTTCCTATTGGTCTGCAAGGCCTTTGGTACAAAATATTTCAGTTTCATTTATGTCGGGTTGATAAGGAGGTCGGGGTAGCTATTCCAAAATCTGTTCCGAAAATGAAAATTCATTGTTTTATTTGAAAACGTTTTCGATGGCAGAAAACCTACTTCATTTTTTCTTTGGCTTCATTCCAAAGTTCATCCATTTCGGGAAGTGACATTTTCTCTAGGGGCCTTGTAGCATTGGCTTCTATATACTCAAAACGAGCTTTGAACTTCCGATTGACCTTCTCCAAAGCTGTTTCTGGATCAATACCCGTGAACCTTGCGTAATTAATCATTGAGAATAAAACATCCCCAAATTCTTCTTCTCGTTCAGCTTTTGTCAAATTGGCTTCAGCCTCTTTAAATTCTTGGATTTCTTCTTCAACTTTTTCCCAGACTTGATGCTCATTTTCCCATTCAAATCCAACTTGTTTGGTTTTGTCTTGCATTCGATAAGCTTTCACCATTGCGGGAAGCGATTTTGGCACCCCACCTAAAACCGATTTTTTGCCTTCTTGTAGCTTTAGTTGTTCCCAATTCTTTTTCACCTCCTCTTCATCAGCAACTTTAAGATCTCCATAGATATGAGGATGGCGTTTAATCAATTTATCTGATACTGCATTTAAGGCATCTCCTATATCCCAGGATTTTTTTTCTTCTGCGATTTTGGAATAAAAAATCATATGTAGCAATAGATCTCCTACTTCTTCCTTAATATCTTCTAAATCTTCTTCTAAAATCGCATCTGCCAACTCATAAGTTTCTTCGATAGTAAGATTGCGTAATGATTCAAAGGTCTGTTTTCTATCCCATGGGCAGCCTGCCCTTAGTTCGTCCATTATTTGAAGTAAACGACTAAATGCTTCTAACTTTTTCTTTTCATTCGAAGTTGACATAATGCTTAATTTAAACAACAAAAGTAGCTAAAGCAACTATCTCTAGATAGTTGTTTTGACAACTATCTTTAATCTAAAACTGTTGTATCTTTGCATCAAATAACTAACGCATGCAGTTCGTAGCAATATTCGGTATCATCTTCGTTGTTTTTGGAATCTCCTTTATTTTGATCAACCTACGTCAGGTAGTAACTGGACAAGAATTCAGAGGAACTTGTTCTACCAACAATCCAATGATTAAAGACAAGTTTGGTGATTGTACTGTTTGTGGAAAAACGGCTGATGAAATGTGTAAAATGCCAGAAATAGATAATGCTAAATAGCTGATTATCTTTTCGTTTGTTCCAATCCAAATTTTTATGGATATAACTTTAACAGGAATTCAAAATTACTTCTTTCCTGTAGGCAGAAGGTGTCCCATGAGATCCTTCTTGGTTTTGAGGTAATCTATGTTCTCTTTTTGAGGTTTAATTATCAGAGGTACTCTATCCAATAGTTTTAGCTCACTCTTTTCGATCGCTGCAATTTTCTCAGGATTATTGGTCAATAGCTGAATTGTTTTTATACCCAGAGATAGAAGCATTTCAATTGCGATATCATATCCTCGATCATCCACTTCAAGGCCTAAATGTAAATTAGCATCTGCAGTATTCAGCCCCTTGTCTTGAAGCTGATAAGCCTTTAGTTTGTTGATCAGTCCAATACCCCTGCCCTCTTGTCTCAAGTAAATGATAACTCCTCCATTTTCTGCAGCCAGTTCAAGGGATTTATCCAATTGTTCTCCACAGTCACATCTTTTTGAACCAAAAAGATCACCCGTCAAACATTCTGAATGAATTCTAACCAAAACTGGTCCTTTTGATGGGTCAAAGCTCTGAGCGACCATAGCCAAATGAGGCATTGAATCTTCAACCTCCGTGGAATAAGCTTGCAATAGAAATTCTCCCCAGGGAGTAGGAATAGTAGCTTCGCTTTGTTTTTTCAAATCCATGTTCTGCAAAAGTAGATTAATTAGTTATTGTTTTAGAAACATCAAGAAGCATCAAAAGTTCTATTTGAATCATCAATTTTAATAGAAATTCATCAAGACAATAATGAATCTTGCAAATGAACAAAGCATTTTATTTTACATTGTTCCGCAAGGAGTTCCGTATTTTGAGCTTTGTAATTAAATCCTTAAGTCATGAGTTATTATAGAAGAAACCCATATGGAATGGGTCGTCGATCTGGAATCAACAAAGGAACCTTGATCATCGCCCTAATATTTGCGGGCGTCGCTCTTATAAAATATTTTGGGGCAAGTGAATACAATGAGATTACTGGAGAAACTCAAAGAATATCATTAAGTGTTGACCAAGAGATTACTTTAGGATTACAATCTGCTCCGCAGATGATGCAACAACATGGCGGTTTGCATCCCGATCAAGCTGGACAAGATTTAGTAGATAAAGTAGGACAACGACTCATCCAAAATTCTGTAGCATCTCAAACTCTGTACAAATGGGACTTTCATCTATTGGCGGATGAAAAAACTGTAAATGCATTTGCCTTGCCGGGTGGTCAATGCTTTATTACTGCCGCCTTAATGAATAGATTGGAAAACGAAGATCAGTTGGCTGGTGTAATGGGTCACGAAATTGGTCATGTGGTAGCACGTCATGGAGCTCAAAGAATGGCTAAGCAACAATTGACACAAGGATTGACCGGAGCTGCAGTTATTGCTGCCGGAGATTATGGATCGCATCAAGCCGCACAGATGATCGCCAATATGGTCAATATGAAATATGGCCGAGATCAAGAATTACAATCTGATGACCTTGGTGTACGTTTTATGATAAAAGCTGGATATGATCCAACTCAAATGATTGGAGTAATGAAAATTTTGAAGGAAGCGAGCGGAGGAGGATCCAAAAATCCGGAGTTTTTTAGTACGCACCCCGATCCGGAAAATCGAGTAGAAAAAATTCAAGAGTCAATAGATAAATATTCAAAACGAACAGAACTCCAAGGTTAATCACAATCAGTGTTTTCTCCAAATCAAAAAAATTATGGGAAGAAAAAATAAGCACCAGCCAAAAAGGAATTGGATGGTTGGATTTCTGTTATTCGCTATGGTGGCATTTATAGCAAGTCAAATTCCTTGGAATAAATTTAAATCTAAAGGAAATGATAGAGTATCAACCGAAGCGAATACAAAAGTGAATAGTCAATCAAAATCAAATAGTTTGAACAAGACTTTCAATCCGGTTACTACAATAAATATTATCAAACAATCAAGTAATGATTCGATTAAAGTTGATGTCGAGTTGGCTTTGAACAAACAAGATATCGCAAGAGGATTGATGTATAGAAAAAGTATGCCTGATCATGGCGGCATGCTGTTCGTAATGCCTATAAATGAACCTCAAAACTTTTGGATGAAAAATACCTATCTCCCATTGGATATCATTTTTATCGATACTGAGAAAAAAATTGTTAGTATGGGTAAGAACACCACTCCATTGTCTGAGAAGCAAGTTCCTTCGGAAGGAGCAGCGAAATACGTGTTGGAAGTTAATGCTGGATTTGCCGATGCTTATGGTTTGAAGAAAGGTGATATTGTTGACTTCCATCTAAACTAATTCTTGTGTTTATTAATTTCTTTTACGCACTAAGATCGGAAGGAATAAAGGTGAGTTTGCATGAATATTTAGCATTACTTGAGTCCTTTAAAATGAGTCCAATCGGATTTTCTGTTCAAGAATTCTATGGTTTGGCTAAATCTATATTGATCAAATCAGAACATGAGATTTATCGATTTAATAAAGTATTTGAATCATTTTTCCAAAGACTTACTTCAATTGAATTAAAAGACTTATTTGGTCAGATTCCTGAAGATTGGCTAAAGGATGTTTTCAAGAACGAACTAACTGAAGAAGAGAAAAATAGAATTGACAAATTAGGAGGTCTAGATGCATTACTGGAACGACTTCGTGAATTATTAGAAGAACAGAACGAAGCTCATCATGGTGGAAACAAGTGGATAGGAACCGGCGGAACGAGTCCTTTTGGCCATAGTGGATTTCATCCAGAAGGATTAAGAGTAGGTGATAAAAGCCGAGGAAATAGATCTGGAATTGGCGGAAGACATGCTGGACAGTACAAGGATCTTGATGGGGATTCAGAAATTAATACTAGAAATATAAAGGTAGCGCTTAAGAGTTTGCGTCAATTTATTCGCCAAGGACCGGCAACAGAGTTGGATTTAGATGGGACAATAAAAAAGACTTCCAAGAATGCAGGTATGTTGAATATCTCGATGCAAGCCAATAAAAAGAATAGAATTAAGGTATTGATGTTGATGGACATTGGAGGTTCAATGGATGAGCACATCAACACTTGTCAAAAATTATTTTCAGCTGCAAAGAATGAATTCAAACATCTAGAGTTTTTGTATTTCCATAATTGTCCCTATGATCGTCTTTGGAAATCAAATCATCGGAGATATCAAGAGATCATTCCTACATTAGAACTCATCCGAAAATACAACCGCGATTATAAATTAATTTTTGTTGGAGACGCGGCGATGTCTCCTTACGAAATATTTTATAAAGGAGGTTCAGTGGAGCACTTCAATGAGCAACCAGGGATATTCTGGTTACGTATGTTGCGAACCAATTACCCTGACATGATTTGGTTGAATCCTAATGCCGAATACACTTGGGAGATGTATGAAACTACAGAAATTCTCCGCGATTTTATAGGCAATAGAATGTTTCCCCTTACACTCAACGGTATAAAGCAAGGCATGGATTGTTTAAAAAACCCAAAGCGGGTTTTCAAAAGGAAGTTTTGGAAAGAAGATCAGTAGTTTAAATTTGGCTCTTACTAGGGTGTTCGGTAAGTTTCTAGCAATTTAATTGGTTCTTCTGTTTTTCGAAAATAGAGAAGAAGTCACAAAATATAGGAGTCCTACCGCTAGCGCCCCTATTGCTACATAAAAAATGAGCATTTAGTGTTTATTTTTTTGGTGAATAATTCCGGTAGAACGATGAAGATATAGATTCTTATTATTAATCCAAATATTTCAATAGAATTCCATAATAAATTGACGACGAAATCCAGTAATTAACTGATTTAGGGTAGAAAAGAATAGTAACAGTTATTGTGGCTAAGAATTAATTTAATCTTGTCTGTGCATTGTTTAGTTTTGCTACCATGGTGTATCTTAAAGTTATAATAATGTAAAAAAACTTGACGCCATTGGCAAAAGTGGAACATGTCAATGGCACGAAGAGTAGTTACTGATTCATCAATTTTTTAAGATTTGACATGGTTCCAATGTTATGAACATCTGCAATATTATTACTTGTCAAAATTCCTTTTGCTTGGCCACTGCGCATCCCTGATCGACAATACAAAAAAATTGGACCATCCATTTTCTTGAGCTTATCGATGTCTTGAGATAAGCTGGACAAAGGAAAATTAATTGCTCCCTCAAAATGCCCACTTTTGAATTCGCTTGGTTCTCTAACATCAATGATTTTGGCATTGGGATCTTTGAGTGCCTTTCGAATTTTTTCCATTTCTGCTTTGTAGGCTTTAGAGAAAAATAGTTGGTACGCAAAATAAAGCAAGAGTACCCAAGGAGCGCCATGCATAACAAGGTCCCAATAATCCAAAAACTGCATACCTTCTCCCCCACCAAGTAACCATCGTACTTTTCCAAATAAGTGAGGTTCAGGACTAAAGGGCGCTAAGCCAAGTGTAAGAGAAGCAGCCAAAGCAAAGAAAAAATTCCTTTTAGTAGTCATATGAAGAACTGGTTAGGTCTGCAACAAAATTAGGAATTAAAATGACTTGTAAAAAGTAAAAGAACCTTCCCCTTACAAGGATGGTCCTTTTTACTTTTGGGTATTAAAACGTATTATTTTTTGTCTGATTAGGAACATTCTAGCCGATCAGGACATATAGTTAAAACATTATTGATTTATTTTCTGCGCTGGCCATTTTCCTTTTTACTAAATACAACTCGCCAACCTTATGAATTTCATAGAGATATAATTCAATAATGAAGGAGTAGAATTAAAAACCATTTTCAGGCCAATCTTGAAGTCGCTTGAATATAAAATGAATGGTATGTGACAATGATCAAAACAGGGTTACCAGCATCAATGTTTGCTATGTCTATTCAAATTCTGCTTACGAAAATAAAGTGCGGATGATTTGTGACTCGGAAGAAAAACATCGTTAAAAACAAAAAGAGCCCAGTTAAAAACTGAACTCTTTTTTATGTGATCCGGCCGGGGTTCGAACCCGGGACCCTTTGATTAAAAGTCAAATGCTCTACCAGCTGAGCTACCGGATCAACTACTTTTAGAAAGCGAGTGCAAAGATACAATCCTTTCATATATTTTCAAGCAAGATTTTAATTATTTTAAAATCTTTTCTTCTCCATTCTTTTTCTTCTAAAAATTGTTTGTTTCCTTGATTTTGTTTGGCCAAATCATCAATCAGAGATAATTAATATGGTCAAACTGGTACCTTAATATCATTCAATACAGCAATAAAATCACCTATTTGTAAATAATCACTCATCACATGAGAAGCGCCAGCATCCAATAATTGCTGATGATCCCCTTTAATTTTGATACCTAGCAGCGGCAAATTCATTTCTCTACAGGTCTTTACATCCCAAAGGGCATCACCGATGTATACTATTCTCTTCCATAGATCTCCCCTATTTTTGCAAGCCTCTATGGCAGTTGAAATAATGTCAATTCTTGTAGGCTGCTCATCTGCAGCACTTAAGACCAAATCTTCGTACCACAATCCAACATGTTTAAGCTTTACTGTGGCTGGCGCATGCCAGCCCCCAGTTGCCACACCAAAGGGAATTTTATTTTCTTTCAAATAGTCAAAAACCGCTTCGGCACCAGGGACAATCTTGAAAGCTTCTGGTGTTTCAATACGGGCCCTTTTAATTTTATTCACAAATAATTTGCAAAAACGATGTATTTCAGAAAGCTCAGGATAAACGCCGTGTAACTGACAATAAGCTTCTGAAAAAATTGTATGATCAGTCACATGACTGAAATAATTCCAATCTATAGTAGGAAATTTTGCTCCATACTGCTCGCTAAATGTTTCAGAGAAGCACTTGCTATCTATTTTCTCTGAGAAAAGTAATGTTCCATCGATATCAAATAAAACTAAAGTATCTTTAATCATTTTAAATCTAATTTAAGTTGAATTCCAGCTCCTTGATGCTCCTTTTCTAAGTTGCTCACTGATAAGCCAATTAGTCGTATACTGCCGGCTTCTTTCCAATGATCTGCTACCAATTGGTTTGCAATTTCTTTAAAGGTTGGGAGATCGCGAATTTCATTATTAAACGTCCGTGACCTTGAGATAGTTTGAAAATCAGATTTCTTCATTTTCAATGTCAATGTTCGACCATAATTTTCGATTTTCTCCATGTAGCTAAAAACGCGATCTATTATTGGTGCTAATGCTTTTAGCATTTCTTCCAACTTGTCAATGTCATTGGAAAATGTATTTTCTGCACCGATCGATTTACGGATACGATTGGGATTTACAGGACGATCATCTTGGGCTCGAACAATCCGATAATAATACGCACCCATTTTGCCAAACTTTTGGCCCATTTCGATTTTGGAAAATTGCTTAAGATCTGCTCCTGTTTCAATTCCCATACGATGCATTTTTTCTGCCGTGACCTTTCCAACTCCAAAGAATTTCTTAACGGGTAATTGTTCAACAAATTTTACTGCATCATCAGGCATTATAACTTTTAGCCCATTTGGCTTATTAATATCTGAGGCAACTTTAGCTAAAAACTTATTGATAGAAACACCGGCTGACGCAGTAAGCTGAGTTCGCTCCCAAATCTTTTGTCTAATTTCCATTGCTATTTTTATGGCAGATGCTATCTGTTTTTTGTTGATAGTTACATCAAGAAAGGCTTCATCTAAGGATAATGGTTCTACCAAATCGGTATATTCAAAAAATATCTCGCGAATCTGAGCACTGACTTCTTTATAAACATCAAAGCGATGTTTAGTAAAAATTAAATTGGGACATAATCTGGCTGCAGTAATTGATGGCATAGCTGATCTTACTCCGTAGGCTCTAGCTTCATAGCTGGCTGCGGCCACAACTCCCCTTTTGGCACTGCCACCAACAGCGACAGGTTTACCACGAAGTTCGGGGTTGTCTCTTTGCTCGACCGAAGCAAAGAATGCATCCATATCTATATGTATAATTTTGCGGTGAACCATACTTACATAAAAAACCAGCGAACGAGTTTAAGCGTCCGCTGGTCATACGGTTTTTGGGATGGAAACTGGAGTTTCAGCATTTTCCAATGCTATCCTCAATACCTGGTATAGTTCCATCTTCCTTTTTACCAGGCTGTCTCAGGAGTTATTTCTTAGATCGGTTTTGAGATATTTAACTCCGGTAATCCAAAGAAACAAATTTTTGATCATAACCGGTAATATGTAAAGGATTAATAATCATACATTAAGACCAAAATGACTAAAAATTCTGGCCAAATTTAGAGCCTATAGATGTTATTAGACTTTAGTTTATCACAAAAAATAGCTTTCTTACTTTCCTTTGAGAGGATAATTAAAAATAGAATAAAATGTCAGGTGGAGATTGGAAAGCCATGTTTAAAGGAATTCAAGAAAACGACTTGGAACTTGTTAGGTTCTATTTGAATTCAGGCATTGATCCAAATTATCAACATCCTGAATATATGGCTTTGCCACTGTCTGAGTGTATTCGATATGATCATTTAAAAATAGCAGCGTTGTTACTTCAAAAAGGAGCTAATCCATCCATTATAGAAATGGAATCTGGAGTGACCTCATTAGAAAATGCGAAGAAATTAGACAAAAATAACTTCGTAAAATTGATTGAGCAATTTACAAAATAGTCTTACCTAAAGGCATTAAAAAAAGTCCTATTGCTAAATAGAGCAATAGGACTTTTTTCCAAACTACAATAAATAAAGATTAGAAATATCTGGGCGTTGCCACTTTCTTTGTGTTGTAGACAAAATCGTATCCCAGCATTACTTCATAAGTGCCTTTGGTAAAATCATTTAGTTCACTTAAAGTATAATCATAGCTAATTCCTACGCGCATTCCGTTCTTCAAATTATAAGAAGCCCAAATATCTGCTGAGTCAAAAGAACTTTTTCCACCAAAAGCTTTTGCCGCTATTGCAGATCGAAATGAAGCTCCAACCCACAATGCTTGGTAGAATAAAAAACTAATATCAATATCAAATTCCGCAGGAGCGCCTATCTTTTGAGGATCTTTTATATTTGTATTAAAATCACCAAGAAGTCCGACAGATTTTA
The DNA here is from genome assembly GCA_937928045.1 of uncultured Saprospiraceae bacterium. Classification (GTDB taxonomy): domain Bacteria; phylum Bacteroidota; class Bacteroidia; order Chitinophagales; family Saprospiraceae; genus JABDJM01. Next base: position 33,606 of record CALFWO010000021.1, read on the forward strand.
ACAATATTGATGGTTTAAAAACAATGATATCTCCTTTAACTGGTATTACACCTCCAGCTGTAAAATAATAATGCCGATATGTTCTTGCCCATTCAGCAGAAGTGATCTGATCCACTCTTCTCAAATCAAACCCAAGCAATCTTGGAACTGAAATACCTAAATAGAATTTCTGAGTGGAATAATACATTCCTGCTCCAAAATTTGGGAACCATCTATTATAACCAAGATCTTCAAAAACTTCATCGTTGGCTGCAGGATCTTTATATCTCAAATTAGAAAAGTCTGATCTCCAATTCATCACACCGGCTTGAAGACCAATGGATAAATTTCCTTCTCCAAAAGGAACTTTATAAGCGTAAACACCATTCAAAATCGTAGAACCTGAAGAACCGATCTGATCATTTCCTACACTAAGGCCGACACCTACTCTTTTCTTCCAAGGGCTGTGAATGGTAAAAGTTTGTGATAATGGGCCACCATCAATTCCTAGCCATTGCTGTCTGTGCAAAACTCTCGTTGACATATAGCCTAAGCTACCGGCATATCCAGGATTGGTTGCCATACTATTGAACATATACTTCGTATACATTGGCTCTTGCTGAGCGCTCATTTGAGTGATTCCTGCAAAAAAGCAGAAGCATAAAATAAGCCGTGTTGTTCTTTTCATCTTCAATTCATGTGCTGTTTAATAAATACCAATACACCTGACTATTTTTTCTAATTAGTCATGGTAGGTGTGTTGATTTATTACAGTTAGGAAGTAGGATACCTAAGAATTATTCAAAAATCATGCCTTTGGCTAGGAAAAGTTGACTTCTTTGTGTTAAAAAAAGTTGATTGTAATTAAAGCGCCGGAACTGGCTGAATACTAAACTTTTAAACATAGTTTGAAAACTTAATATGGAGTATATATTTTAAATAGAAAAGCCCTTTAAAATTGATAAAGCTTAGAATTTCTAATCCTTATCAACCTCAAAGAGCTTCTCTTAGGTCCTATATTAAATACGCCTTTCTAGCGGTGTATCTGAACATATCCACTGAAGGTATTCCCTTCTCCATCCTCCACTACATAGAAGTAAGTTCCGTCTGGAAGATCTTTTCCATCAAATGTTCCTCTCCATCCTCGATCATTGGTATATCCTTTCTCATTATGTACTTGACTTCCCCATCTGTTGAATACACAAACTTGATTGTTCGGGAAGCTTTCTATTCCGAGAATTGTAAATACATCATTGATGTTGTCATTATTTGGCGAAAATCCTGAGAAAATAATCAGCTCTTGGCACAATACCTCAATAGTAACTGTTGCAACGTCCGTTCCAAATTCATTAGAAATTGAATACATGAAACTGTCCGTTCCTCCACAGAAGGTTGGGTTCGGAGTATAAGTAACTGTGCCATCAGGGTTGATGATTACTGTTCCGTTTTGTGGTCCTCCGATAATTTCAAAACCTTCTAAACTACCATTTATTGTATCATTTAATAATATCTCTATAACTACTGGACTTCCTATTGTAGTTGTAGTATCATCATTAATAGCTACTGGAATTAAATTGGTGAATACATCGAAGAAAATTGTAGTTGTATCACATACTTGATTTGCGTCACAGATTACAAAACACGCAGTATCCTGACCAACGGTTGATCCTGTATAGAAAATACAATTTGTAGTCGGATCAACAATGATATCTGCATTTTCTCCTACTGATTCTGGACAAATATTAATAATAGATTGAATCGGTCCACTTAGTTCAGAATCATCCAAGCAAATTGTGTCAGTCGTTCCTACTAAGATTGGCAATGTTAAAGTATCCAAGCTCGGTACTAGAACATTCACTATTAAAACAGTTGTATCACAAAATCCAAGGCTATCACAAATAACCAAACATGCTGTATCTTGACCAATCAAGTCTCCAGTGAAATCTACACAATAAGTTTCTAAGTCAAGATTAAAGTCAACACTAAGGTTAAATGGATTCGAACAATCATTTATGAATACATCCATTGCATTCTGGAAAATTGTCGTGTCTAAACATAGTGTCTCAGTCAATCCAAGATTTACGATTTCATAAATCGTATCAGTAACAGGAACTACTGCTATCTCAATATTAACTGTTTCACAAATTCCTGTAATCGTATCACAAGCAGTCAAACAATATTGATCACTTCCTAAAAGTAATCCATCGATAGCGATACAATTAGAATTTGGAATTAAAGAGATTCCAGTATTTCCATCGTTTTCATCAAGACAGTCGTTAACAATACTATTAACAACACTTAAATCAAAACAGAAAGTATCTACTGTTCCAACCTGAACACTTATCAAAGTATCAACCACGACTGGCGGATCAACACAGGTCACATCTAAATCAATCTCTTGCACACAACCGTCAACCATGTTTTGTACTATTAGATTGTGATTACCTTCTGATAAATAAATAATTGTAGCATCCGGAATTATTTGGTTAGGAACTTCAAACTGTGGAACAGAATTCGCAGATATGAATAACGATCCGTAATCGCTTCCGCCATTACCACCAACAATTACAAAACCAAACACTTCCCAATTCCCAGTAGGATCCCAAACATTCATCGAATCCGCTAGTTGCTGCGTAGATGTGAATAAACCTAGTGTATATGTTTGACCGTTCGCTTGCCATTCATCTAAAGTATAAGCTCCTGGAGCTCCAAGCTGGAAGGCTACATATTGATATTGCGTATCTATAACACATACATCAAAGGCTCCATCATATGCTGCACCATTATCAGTGATTTGATAATCAAATAAATCGCCAATTTCGAAATCCAAACACACCGGAGCTCCTTCTTGACAATCTTCAGCAACCAAATCTGTTGGTCCTGTATAGAATGGATCACAATTAGACTGATCAGGTAATATTGATAAAACAATTACTGTTGTATCACATGCTGGGATATTATTGTTACAAAGAATTACAGTAACTGTATCTATGAACATTCCTGTTTCTCCTGGATTTGGAATGTACCTGTAACACTCTCCACTAGTAATGAAGAATACACCATTGTCGGCATTCGAATTCGTCGTCGAACCTGTAACTACTCCGCCGATATCATCAATATTCAAGCATGAATCCAATGTAACATCTATATCAGTACTTACATAAATTGTATCAAGCATTGGGTTGCTCATCGGAGCCTCAATAATTGAGAATGAGATACATGTTGTATCTGAATTAGTTCCGTCAAATGCAATAATGCAAATTTGATCAACATTCATTCCTGCTACTCCTTGCGCACTGTAGGTTAAACAACCCGCAGCATCCAATTGCCAATTTGCAAAACTTGACGAACCGTTCATCATGCCATCTCCTAAAACAAAACTTACTTGATTTGGATCGAAGCATGATTCTAGATCGAAGCAGTATTGATCATCACTGTTCAATTCCAACTCAATTGCTGTAAAGTCTGGCTGTCCACAATCGACACAATCATCTGCTATTTCAATATTTTGGACTTCAACAATACATCCATTTACGTCGGTTACCGTTAAACTATACGATCCCACAGTTAATCCAGTACGGTCTCGAATATTATCATTTCCAGTAAGATCTGCCCAATTGTAAATATAACTTGGCTCACCACCAGTCGTAACAACTAAGATAGATCCCCCATCGTCACAGCTCGCCGCAGTAATTGCAACATCTAATTTCAATTCTTCAGCATCTACCACTTCGAATGCCAATGTATTCGCTAAACAACCGTTCACATCTGAAACCAGTAATGTATAATCTCCTGCGCTTAAAGTTCCATTATTTATTTCATTCCCGTTAATATCTTCGATAGTAACTTGGGCCGGTCCTTCAAAAGAAGCCGAAGGTACAAGTGAGAAATCTATTTCAATATTAGAATCTCCTGCACAGTTCGTATTCAATGGTAAAATATCATTCACCAAAATTTGAATATCACCTTCCACTTCTCCAACCAATCCGAAAGAATAGGTAAAGCTACATCCTGTAGTTTGATCAGTAATTTCAACGGAATAAGAACCATCAGAAAGATCTGACCTTAGTTGGCTTGTAGTACCATCTTCCCATAGATAAGTGTAGTTACTTGATCCTCCGAGAACATTGATAATTACCTCGCCATTGTTAGATCCACAATCAGGTGCATTTATAACTTGCGCATTTGCTTCCAAGTTATTTTGCTCCAATATTTCAATTGCTTGAACATTTGAACAACCCGTAGCAGGATCCGTAATGGTAACAAAGCAATTACCTGCAGGTAAATTGGAAGGATTAAAATCCGTTACTCCATTACACCATTCGTAGATCAAATTAAATGGAGACATTACCGCTGTACCATTATTCATTCCACATTGTGCAGGGGCAGATTGTATTAAGTTCGCTTGAGGTCCATCAGCATTTTCAACAACAACAATTTGAGAAATTGAACATTGATTATCATTTTTATCTTCAATTACAATCTCATAGGCTCCGGCAGGAAGATTTGCAAATACATTTTCATTTGCATTTCCTAGGTTTGGAATTAAATTATAAACATAATCTGTATTGCTTCCAACCATTTCGATTTGAATTGCACCTGTCGCCAATCCACAGTTTGATTCAATAACTACAATATTCGAAACTACCGGCTCATCACAATTCGAAGTCAAACAAGCGTTATTTACTTGGATTTGATCGATTCTTAAATCACAACCAGCCGCGTCAGAAATGATTAATTCATAAATGCCTTCCTCAATATCAAATCTATCTTGAACATTATCAGCACCACTTATATCAGCCCAATCAAAAGTATAGTCTGCTGTTCCTCCTGTGATTTCTACATCAATTTGAGATTCTTGATCACAAGTTTCGTCCAAGACGCCAATATTAATCTTTAATGCTGTTGCCTCGTTGATTGCAAATGCTAAATTACCAGCGACACATCCATTAGCATCTTCCACTAACATGAAGTAATCACCAGGTGCCAAGCTGTCTTCATCAACCAAATCACCAGTTCTATTGATAACCAATGTTGTTGCAGGGCTTACAAAGTTTGGTTCCAAATTATAAGTAAAAGCAACGGAACCATTGTTCAATCCAACACAGGATTCATTCTCCAAATTTTGCAATGATAATTCTGCTCCAGATACATCGTTGTTTAATACAAATATTAACTCCTTTTCACAACCATTATCATTATCAGTAACCAGTACTGTATGAAGTCCTTGGCTCAATTCATCTCTCGTTGATTCAGATTGCGCGAACAGTCCATCCCATAGGAAAGAGTAATTCCCAGAACCATTTTCTACGTTAATCTTTACTTCTCCATTTTCAACATCACAATCAGGTGCAACTAAGGTTTCTGCAGAAAGTGTCAATGGAACAGAAGAACCTACTTCTACTTCAATGATATCAGCACATGGTGGAACATTTCCATCCAAAACAACAACATAGTATTTACCTGGAGCCAAATCTGAACGACTGTTTCCTGTGAAATTATCGAATTCCCAAACGTATGTGTTTGATGTTGGTAAAAACGAGACTGAACCATCTGCAGCTTCACAGTTCGCATCTGTAACAAGAAGATCTTCTACAATAGGTCCTCCGATTGTTCCAACAACAACTGAAACTACTGTTTTGCAATCTGTAAAATTGTTGTTTGAAACTTCCACTTCATAAATTCCTGGAGCTAAGCCAGATCGCTTATTTCCAATTCCATTAGGAGTTCCATTAATTGTGGACCAAGCATAAGAAAAGTTAGCAGGGTTCCCGACTGGAATAACTTCTGCTGAACCATCTAAGAATCCACAATGTGCTTCAAAAACAACGATATCACTGATTAATGGTTCTGTACATGTGCAGCTTCCACCAATCGATACTGTTACGCTAGTGGTACATCCCTCAGGTGAAGTTCCTTGAACGGTATAAGTTCCTTCTTTAAGATCATTTCTTATAGCCCCCGTACCGCCATCGCTCCAATCAAAATCATATGTAGCTGGACTTAAGCTTGCTAAACCATCCTCATTGCCACAATTTTCGTCAGCTGTACTTAGCACATCAATGCTTGGTGAAGTCACAACGAAAGAGGCTCCGGTAACATCTAGGTTTCCACAGATTGTTCCTGCGCCTTGAGTTAATAAATTGTAAACATCAAAACCAGTGGTTTGACCAATTTGCACAATAGATAAATCTAAAGTTGATGGATCGTAAACCAAAGTATGAATGGTATAATTTCCTTCAACTGAGATTTCAAATGATGGCACATCTTTTACATCAACTATTGTCAAATCTGACCCACTCGTTAGAACAAAAATTGTTTCAAATCCCGCAGGAATAACCGCATCTCCATTAGCGATGGCCGTTATTATTGCTGCTCCTTGATCTAAGCAAGCATTATCATTTGCCTGATCCAATGTTCCCGCAAAAGCATCGCATTGACAAGCATCTATAATTTCTAAATCTTGAATCTCAATTGTACATCCAATTTCGTCAGAGACAATTACATCATAACTTCCTGGAACCAAATCGTCGCGTTCTGCAGGATTATTTGAACCAGGTAGATCAGCCCAATCAAATGTAATTGTTCCTGTCCCACCGAATGCACCTACTGAAATTGAGCCTAGCACTCCGCATTCTTGAGGAAAAATGCTAAAGTCTGCAGTTAGTTGTTCTCCAACAATTACATTCACTGTTAAAGTACTAGTGCATGTACCGTTGGAAATATTTACAATATAATCTCCAGCGTCAGCTATGGTTGCATTTGGAATAATAGGATTCTGTTCACTTGAAGTAAACCCATTTGGACCAGTCCACTCATAAGCCGTGCCGCCTTCAGCAGTTAACTCAATAGTTTCATTATAACATAAAGGAGAATTTGCATTCGCAGATCCATTTGCAGGATCTTCTACAACTATTTGAGATTTTAGAATAGCTTGGCATCCGTTGTCATCAGAAACTACAACCTGTATGATATAAGTTCCTGCTGATTGGGAAGAAAAGATTGCACTTGCATTATTGGGGACCACGGTACCTCCAGTAACATCCCAAGTATATGTGTAACCAGAACCTTGAGCAATTACATTGAACTCAGTTTCCTCACCCGCACAAATGTTGGCTTGAGAAGGAGTTAACGATGCGCTCAATTGGCTAAGAACGGTAATGGTCTGAGTATGACTTGCTACATTACCGCAAGCATCTCTTGTTCTCCATGTTCTGATAATTAAATTTCCGCAGTTCCCTAGCGGCTCTTCTGATTCTTCAAAATCCAAACCGGGATTTGTATCACATTCGTCAATAGCTACGACAGATTCCGCAGCTGGTACTTGTTCTCCTACGCCCAGATCAACAGTAAGATCTGTGGGCATTGGAGAAAGCACAGGAGCTTCGTTATCTACTACTTCTATTATTTGACTTTCACTAGACTGATTTCCACAATCGTCAGTTGCAGTCCAGGTTCTTGTGATCGTATAATTTCCGATACAGCTTCCTGGTTCATTCGTTTCTAAAAATTGAACAGTTACAATATCTTGACATCCATCAGTAGCAGTAACGTTCGCAGGAGCTGGAACTTGACCGCAGAACGTTGACATATCACTAGGTACGCCTGATAAAACAGGATCAACATCATCGGTAACCTCAATATTCTGATGCTCGGTATTCGTGTTTCCACAGGCATCAATTGCCGTCCATGTTCTTTTCAAGGTGTAAGTATTCGGACAGTTGCCTGGAATTACTTCTTCGTTGAATTCCAAAATAGCATTTTGATCACAATTATCGGTAATGGTAACAGTTGGCAATGTAATATTATCATCACTTCCACAAGTATAAAATTCATCAGCTGGCACTCCTGAAATAACAGGGGCAATGTTGTCTGAAACCGTAATTTCTTGTGACTCCGTCGCTTGATTACCACAAGCATCTGTCGCCGTCCATGTTCTTATTATTACATAATTAAATGTACATGAGCCAGGTTGAATTATTTCAAGAAAATCAGCCTCAAAAGTACCACCACAATCATCACTGGCCATCAAAGTAACCGCGGAAGGAATATTATTACAATCAACAGTCACATCCGCAGGAGCAGATTCTAATGAAGGATCCAAATCATCTCCAACCTCAATTCTTTGTTCTTCCGAAGTAGTATTTCCGCATTCGTCAGTAGCTGTCCAAGTTCTTACAATTGTATAAGAGAATTCACAAGCCCCTGGGATAATATTTTCTAAAAAGTCTACTTGAATATTAGCTGTACAATTATCTTCTGCTTCGACGTTAGGAACTACCACAGGCAGGGCTCCACATGACACATTCACATCTGTAGGAACTCCAATTAAAATTGGATCTTGTACGTCACTAACGAATATTTTTTGCTGTTCGACTGTTTGATTTCCACATTCGTCAGTTGCCGTCCATACTCGATTTATTAAATATTCATTCGAGCAACCTCCCTCAATAACAGTTTCCAAATAATCGACAGCAATGTTCGCTGTACAATTATCCGCTGCAGTAATATCAGTACCAACAATTGGAGCATCAGGTACATTATTACAATCGACTTCTAGATCCGCTGGGACTCCAAAAATCTCTGGTGCAATATCATCGACAACAGTGATCTCTTGATTATTTGTTGAAGTATTTCCGCAAGCATCAGTTGCCGTCCATGTTAATCTCAGAACAAATCCATTTACACAAGTCGATTCTAAAGTTTCTTCTAAAAACGCTACTTGAATATTATCAGTACAATTATCTGTGGCCGTTACTACGTTTGAATCGTATCCTGTATAATCTTCACATGAAACCGTTACATCAGCAGGAACTCCAAATAATTGTGGTCTTTGATCATCTTTCACGGTGATTAACTGAGATTCACTTGTACTATTTCCACAGGCATCAGTCGCTGTCCAGGTTAATTTCAATTCAAAAGTATTTTCACATTCCTGAGAAAGGACTTCCTCCAAGAATACAACTTGAATTGCATCAGTACAATTATCTGTTACAGTAACAACATCAGCGTCATAACCAGTATATTGATCACATGACAAGGTTACATCAGACGGTACTCCGTTTAATATTGGAGCCTCTTCGTCAGAAACTGTAATCAGTTGTGATTCGCTTGTACTATTTCCGCAAGCATCGGTTGCTGTCCATGTCAACTTTAATTCAAAAGTATTTTCACAAGTTTGAGACAACAATTCTTCCAAAAATTCAACTTGAATATTATCTGTACAGTTGTCTGTGGCTGTTACTACATTAGGATTATAACCTGTGTATTGCTCACATGAAATATTTACATCCGATGGTACTCCGTTTAATACTGGAGCTTCTTCATCAGTAACCGTTATCAATTGTGATTCGCTTGTACTATTTCCGCAAGCATCGGTTGCTGTCCATGTCAACTTTAATTCAAAAGTATTTTCACAAGTTTGAGACAATACTTCTTCCAAAAATTCAACTTGAATATTATCTGTACAGTTGTCTGTGGCCGTTACTACATCGGGATCATAACCTGCGTATTGCTCACATGAAATATTTACATCCGATGGTACTCCGTTTAATACTGGAGTTTCTTCATCAGTAACTGTAATCAGTTGTGATTCGCTTGTACTATTTCCGCAAGCATCGGTTGCAGTCCATGTTAATTTTAATTCAAATGTATTTTCACAAGTTTGAGACAATACTTCCTCCAAAAATTCAACTTGAATTCCAGCTGTACAATTATCTTCCGCTGTTACATTTGGAGTAACATAGTTGGCATATTCTTGGCAAGTCAAAACAACATCTCCGGGAACGCCAATCAATGTTGGATCAGAATCATCAATTACATTAATTATTTGTGATTCGCTAGTTGAGTTTCCACATTCATCTGTTGCAGTCCAAGTTAGTTTTAATGTAAATGTATTATCACAAGTTTGACTAATTGTTTCTTGAACAAAATCCACAACAATGTTATCGGTGCAATCATCTCCAGCAGAAACTACGGGAATTTGATAGCCTTGAAAGTCTTCGCAACTTAAATCCAAATCTGCAGGAACACCAGTTAATTCTGGGTCCTCGTTATCTTCTACCTTAATTCTTTGTGTACCAACTTCTTGATTTCCACATTCGTCAGCAACTGTCCATGTCCTTACAATTACATAATCATTAGCGCATGATCCCTGTTCCACAACTTCACCGTAAACTACATCAAGATCAATTGTACAATTATCTTCCGCAGTAACATTAACAACAGCTGGAATTTGATCACAGCTGACTGTTATGTCTGCAGGAACATTATTTAGCTGAGGCAAACTATTATCTTGTACGACAATTCTTTGTTCTTGAACTTCATTATTTCCACAAGCATCGGTTGCAGTCCATGTTCTTACTAAGGTATACTCATTAAGACATGTTCCGTCAATTCTAATTTCAGAAAAAACTAAGTTGGCTTCGTCATCGCAGTCATCCAATACTTCAGGGTCAACTGGAGCAGGAACTTCGGCGCAGTCAATTGTGATATCCGCCGGTACTCCTGTTATAGAAGGCGCTATATTGTCAACAACAGTTATTGTTTGAATTACTACTAAACTATTTCCTGAGTCATCAGTCGCTTCCCACGTTCTAATAATTTCATAGTCATATGCTCCGCAATCGTTTCCGGCTACTTGAGTAGATGTTTCCGTAAAGACAATTACAACATCTTGATCCAAATTATCTTCAGCAAAAATTTCAGTATATAATGCTGGCACGTCAGGTACATCTGCGCAACTTACTGTGGTGTCTACTGGCACACCCACCAAAACAGGATCGGTAGCATCAATAAACCCGGCGTCAATATCAAAAATATCATCCCCTGAATTCAAGGTAATAACTTCAGTCATTCCAGTAGCAGGATCAATATCCGAATCAGATGCCGAGTCTCCAATATTAGGAATTGTAACCTCTAATCCAATTGGAGTTAAAGGATATTCAAAAGTTAATTTATAATTTCCCGGAAGTAAATTATCGAATAAGTAAAAACCATTTGCATCGGTGGTCATGGTTAAATTAACGACTTGGCCTAAACCATTAGTTCCTGTCAAGGTAACCATTACCCCGCTCAAAGGACTTTCATCAACATCTTGAGTTCCATTTTTATTGATATCAATCCAAACATAGTCTCCAATTTTTCCAGTTTGGTACAGACCAGCATCAATATCATCAATATTATCTCCTGGATTCAAAGAAAATAATTCAGTCATGAAATTAGAAGGATCAAAATCCGAATCTATAGCATCATTTCCTCCAACATTCAATGCCGACAAATCAAAATCAGCAGGCAGGTTCAAAGTTATTTTATATTCCCCTGGAAGTAGGCCATCAAAGCTATAATTTCCATTATCGTCAGTTGTAACATTTCTTGTTATTACTGTTCCATTCGATGCTATTCCCGTAAGTATTAGTTCAACATTAGGAAATCCAGTTTCGCCTGCATCATACACTCCATTTCCATTTAAATCTAGCCATACTTGATCACCTACTTTAGCGGGATCTTCTAATGTTACAGAAGCTGAACAGTTACATCCATTTTCATCCGCTACTACCACTTCATAAGTCCCTGCCGACAGGTTTTCTATACTTTCCGTCGTACCGCCATTTGACCATTGATAAGTAATATTTCCTGTTCCACCTGCCACAGTAATTGAAGCAGCTCCGTCGCTGCCACCCTGAGAAGAAATTGTAACCCCTTCAAAATAGTTTGAATTAATATTTGCATTACAAGTTAGCGCTTCAGGTTCATCAATCTGAAGACTTGTGGACTTCTGACATCCATTCGCATCGATTACTTCGACTGTATAATTTCCTGGTGCTAGGTCCGCAATAATTTGAGTATTCTCTCCATTCGACCAATTTATTGTATAAGGTGCTAATGCTCCTGTTATAATTACTTGCGCGCGCGCATCATTTGCACCTGTACAAGAAATACTAGCTCCGTTATAATCAGAAATTACCAAAGCTTCGATTTCTAAATCAGTAGGCTCAGTTACTGTTATTGATTTCTCAATAGAACAACCATTTTCATCTACCACTAACAATGTATAAGTTCCCGCCGTCAATTCATCAATATTAACGGAAGAAGATCCATTGCTCCAAGTATAGGTCAATGTTCCAGTTCCACCTGAAGCAAATGCAGTAATTGCAGCATCATTTTGTCCAAAACAAGAAATATTAAATCCATTAAAATCTGTAGTCACTGTCAAATCTAAAGTCAAAGGATTTGGCTCATCAATACTAACCGTTCTTACGAAAGAACATCCATTGGCATCTTCAACAGTAACGGTATAAGATCCAGGTCCAAGATTTTCAATAGTAGCTGTAGTTCCACCATTTGACCAATTATAAATATAAGGCACCGTTCCACCTGAAGCATTGATGCTTAAAATTCCATCTTCAGCTCCCGAACAAGAAATAAAAGCTCCATTGTAATTTGCAACGACATCAATTTCTTCTGCTGTAAATTCGGCTGGTTCTTCAACTGAAATGTTTGCATTTACGATACAACCATTGGCATCTGCAACTTGTACTTCATAAGTTCCTGGTGCTAGATTATTCAAGGCTTCAGCGTTTGAGAAATTTCCAGAAGCTCCCCATTGATAAATATATGGTGCAGTTCCTCCAGAAGCAATAACTCGGATAGATGCATCATTGGCTCCACTACAGCTAATAGGAGAACCATTGTAATCTGAAGTAAATTCTATAATAGCAGTCACTGGTTGAGGTTCATCAATCGTAACAGAAGCTGCAGTGGCAGTACAACCAAAGCGATCTGATACAGTTACTTCATATGTTCCCGGTGCGATATCACTTACGATCTGTCCAGTCTCTCCATTGCTCCAAGTGTATGTAAACGGTGGAACACCTCCACTAATTAAAGCTTGTAATCTACCATCAGCTGCTCCATTACAACTAATACGAGACCCGTTGTAATCAGAAATAATTTCTGAGGAAAGTGCGATATCCGAATCATCACATGTTTTACACTCTGGATTTGCCTTTACCGCTCCAGAATAAACCAAAGATTGGCCATTCGGTGTAGTCGCTGTTTCAAATGGTGACTCTACACAAATTTCAATTTCATCTTCTAAAGGCGCGACTCCCTCTAATACCAATTTAGCAATGTACAAAGCATCACCTTGATTTACATCGTTAATAATTACTTCAGCATTAATTGATGGATTGTCAACAACTTCTGCTCTAACAATAGCTATTCTGCCATCTGTTGTAATTTCTGAAAGTGGAACTTCAATTTCTACATCTCTTGTTGCAGGCGCAGTTGGAATTTCTAAAGTTTCACAATGAGTATCATGATAAATCCATGTCTGAACGAACTGTCCTGTGCTAGCTGTAGTCTGTCCACCTTCACGGAAAACATACAAGATCAAAGACTGAGCTTGACAAGCATTTGGAATATGTTCTAAAGTTATCTGGCTTGCAGGTCCAAATGTAGTTCTAAAATAAAATGCTCTTGCAGGATTTGTAAATTCTGCCGGAACAATGGCCGTCTCATTGTCGGTTTTAATCGTCAATTGAGATGGGTTGGCCGATTGTCCTTTATAAACTACCTCAGCTACTATTTGTACCACGTCGTTTGCATTGGGTATATTAATATTGTAGCTATTTTGGCATCTAATTCCTTCTCCAATAATTTCAACCGATTGATCATCTTCACAATTCAAAGTCCATCCAGTCGGTGCAGGTTCTCCGCAGCTTTCGTTGAAATCAATTCTTACGCAATTTGACTCCCCAAAATCAAACGAAGTGCATCCCGCTCTTCTTGCACATCTTCTAAACCAGGTTGTTTGATCAATTGGTCCTGGATTATAGTTCGCTTCATTTGCTCCACTAATTACGGTCGCATTTGATTGCTCACAATCGATTGTTGATTTCAACCAGATATATTCAATATCTCCTGATCCTCCTGAAGGAAGTGATATTGATGTGATAAGTCCTGGATCGTTCAATCCAAAACATACCGGATTCGGTGCTGCTATTTCTCCACCATCTGTAACATTCAAACAAGATGAAAGAGGATCACCGGATAAGTTAATATTAACATCACCCTTTCTTAAGCCATTAGACACATTAAAATCTAAGTGATTATTATTTGGTTGACTTTCCACAGTAACTTGAAGCCAACCACTGCCACCAAAGCTACCAGATGGATCAGTGACATTTGCACCATGACCGAGTTGCATTGTTGGACCATTTCCAACAAAAGATAGCAATGCACCTTCATAACCATTTGAACCAATTGCCGTTCCTGAGTTTGAAGTATAGTAGTACCAGTCATTTGTATTCATGGTTGAACACGAATTTTCCTTAGGAGAATTAGCAGGTGTAGAAAAAGTTCTTCCCGAATAATTCATTGACACGTCAAATCTTAAATTACTGTTGTCAACATTGACAACCTGCATTTCTAAGACCGCCGTTCCATCATCAAATTCAGTAAAGGTTCCATTTGTTGCCCGAAAAGATCTGCTCAAACCATTGAGGTCCAACCAAAATGCATAATCTAGATTTGAATGACAGCTCTGAGTATTCATAACTGTTCGAGCAGCAACCGTCTCTAACAATGAACTGTTACTGTGATTTTTCTCGGAAACGGAAAAGGCCGTAATTCCTAAGAATAGGAATACGACAACAATTGTTTGCAAGAAATTAAGTTTTTGTGAATTCAGTCTTAAAGCTGAATTAAACTTGGGTGTAAAAATTCCCATGGCGTAAGTTGTAAGTCTAAATCGGTTATTGTAATATTTTAAAGCGCCTGGGGGAGTGACGAATTAGTCTTTACATAGAGCGGATCTAATTTTAGATCTTCTTTTAAATAGGAAATAGAATAAGCAGGAGTGAATTGATCTTATTGTCAATTCTTTTTTTTGGAATTTCTCTGAAAAATTTGCCATAGTTTATATGGCTAAAAAGGTAGGATGTGGTGTATGTGTTTAACTAACTAAATACAAATATATGGGGAATATGGGCTTGAGTAAATAGCTCCGGAAAAATGTCAAGGTTTTTTTTTGTTAAAAAAAAAGACAATTAAGACAAATGGATAAAGGTCATTTGATTACGAATAGTAATTAAATATCATGCTTGAAAAAAAAAATCTGGAGTGCAGTCACAAAAATTGAAAAACTACCCAAAAGTTTTAGTCATCACTGCCAGATTGCAGTTCTCTTTCTATTTCTTCCATTAAAACATAGTCGATAGACTCTTGAGTCGTAGGAATAATATTGAAAACGGTATCCAACCTTGAAATTTTAATTAATTGCTGAACATTCTCATTAACAACATTAGTCAATACTAATGTTCCTTTTCCTTCCCATAGTCTATTTGCTGTAAGGATAGCGCTCAGTCCAGAAGAATCAACGTATTTAATATCTTTGAAATCAAGAATAAGGTTAGTGACTCCCTCGTTGTGAAGAATTACAAACTCCGATTTGAGATGAGGAGCATTCAGCGTATTCAGATTTTCTTCGTTTACACTTAAGACAGTATATCGCTCATTTTTATCAACAGTAAATTTCATCGTCAGTTTGCTTTTAGTAAAATTCTAAGTCTAAGACTGCTTCAAAAGTAATTATAAAATGGTATTTGGCCTTTATGGCCGACCTATTTTTAATACAAATCTACAAACAGTTCAAATCTAAAAGGAATCTTGTCCGTAATTATACATGATTTAAACTTTAAGATATTATTAATTCATTTCTCGGCAACTAGAGCTAGGAAAAACTGTTATTTTAGAAACAATCATTAATGGATGATTGACCAGATTGGCAGCCCAAATCCATTAAAACGGCATTTGTGGCAGTGATTTGGTGAAATATGCAAAATACGGGTACACAAATAGGCAGAATTGACCTAATGGCATCATTTTTATTGCATATAAGATGTACCTCAAAAAATATTTTGGTCAAGTAAAGTTAGGTTTTGAAATGCTGGCTATTTATAGCTATAATTGCTTTGCTTACCACTAACGGTAGAATCTAGACATATGAACAGGAAATTTTCACCGAGGGTAAAGAAAATTATTACCCACAGTCAAGAAGAAGCCCAGAGACTTGGGCAGGATTATATCGGCACTGAGCACATCCTCTTAGCCGTAGTCCACGAGAAAGATAGTTTAGCCGTAAAGGTACTAGACTCCTTAGACGTTGACGTCACTGATCTGAAGCAGACCGTTGAAGAATCAGTTGGTCGCAATAAGACACCTAAGGCATCTTTGAACTTAGGCAATTTTCCCTTAAACAAGCATGCTGAAAAAGTACTTAAGGTTACTTTTCTTGAAGCCAAAGCTTTGAAGACAGAGGAAATAAGTCCAGAACACTTGATGTTATCTATCTTGAAGCATGAGGACAATCTAGCAAGCAGAATATTGAATCAATATGATGTTAACTATGAGATTTATAAATCTGAATTGGAATACGTAAAGCAAGATAGCGACGTATCTGATCCAGGGTTGTTTGCGCAGTCCTCCGAATCTGAAGAGCCTTTTGAGGAAGAAGATCCAGGAAGATACCAGCGAAAAGGAGGGACAAAGTCAAGAACTCCAGTATTGGACAACTTTGGCCGTGATGTTACGAAGCTAGCTGAAGAAGATAAATTGGATCCAATTATTGGTAGAGAGAGCGAAATCGAACGTGTTTCTCAGATTTTAAGTAGAAGAAAAAAGAACAATCCCATACTTATAGGTGAACCAGGAGTTGGTAAAACTGCTATTGTCGAAGGATTAGCTCTTCGCATCCAACAAAGAAAGGTATCAAGAACGCTTTTCGGAAAGCGGATTGTAATGCTTGATTTGGCTGCACTAGTAGCAGGTACCAAGTATCGTGGTCAATTCGAAGAAAGAATGAAAGCGATTATGAATGAATTGGAAAAATCACGTGACGTGATCCTTTTCATCGATGAGATTCATACAATTGTAGGAGCTGGAGGAGCCACAGGTTCTTTAGATGCTTCTAATATTTTCAAACCTGCTTTAGCGAGAGGTGAATTACAATGTATTGGTGCTTCTACTCTGGATGAGTATAGACAACATATTGAAAAGGATGGAGCTTTGGATCGTAGATTCCAGAAAGTAATTGTAGATCCACCATCTCCAGAAGAAGCGGTGCACATTTTACAGAATATCCGTCCTAAATACGAAGATTTCCACAATGTGAAATATAGCGACGAAGCTATTGAAGCGTGTGTAAAGCTTTCAGATAGATATATCAGTGATCGCTTTTTACCAGACAAGGCAATTGATGTCTTGGATGAGGTTGGAGCGCGCGTTCACCTAAAGAATATTAATGTTCCTAAGCACATTGAGGAACTTGAGAAAAGCATAGAAGACTTAAAGGAAAGTAAGAATCAAGCGGTAAAGAACCAACAGTATGAAAAAGCTGCTGATTTGAGAGATGATGAGTCTAAATTGGTAAGACAATTAGAGTTTGCCAAGTTAGAATGGGAAGAAGAGTCTAAAACGAAGCGTTATCCTGTTGAAGAAGAGGACATTGCAGAAGTTGTGAGTATGATGACTGGAATTCCAGTCAGAAGAGTTGCTCAAAGCGAAAGCAATAAATTAGTCGGAATGACTGATGATTTGAAAGGATACATCATTGGTCAAGATCCTGCAATCGTTAAGATCACAAAGGCGATTCAGCGAAACCGAGTTGGATTGAAAGATCCTTCTAAGCCGATTGGTTCCTTTATTTTCTTAGGTCCAACTGGAGTAGGTAAAACTGAATTGGCTAAGGCTTTAGCAAAATATATTTTCGACTCAGAAGATTCTTTGATTAGAATAGACATGAGTGAATACATGGAAAAATTCTCTGTTTCAAGATTGATTGGAGCTCCTCCAGGATATGTTGGATATGAAGAAGGTGGCCAGTTGACTGAAAAAGTAAGACGTAAGCCCTACTCTGTTATTCTTTTGGATGAGATTGAAAAAGCACATCCAGATGTATATAACATTCTTTTGCAAGTACTTGACGATGGTCAGTTAACTGATGGTATGGGCAGAAAAGTTGATTTTAAAAATTCATTGATCATTATGACCTCTAATATTGGTGTGCGCCAATTGAAGGACTTTGGTCAAGGAGTTGGTTTCAATACCAAGGCAAGAAGAGACGGAGCAGAAGATGATTCTAAATCTGTAATTCAAAATGCATTGAAGAGAACCTTCTCTCCAGAATTCTTGAATAGAATTGATGATGTAGTCATCTTCAACAGTCTTAATCAGGATGATATTCATAAGATCATTGATATCACTTTGAAAGATTTACATGCTCGTTTAGATGGAATGGGGTATCAATTGACATTATCTGATCCAGCAAAGAAATTTGTTGCTGAAAAAGGATTTGATCCGCAATTTGGAGCAAGACCGTTACATAGAGCTATTCAGAAGTACTTAGAAGATCCTTTAGCGGAATTTATTTTGAATGAAAATCCAGCAGAAGGTTCTATTTTTGAGGCAGTTATGAACAAGACTGAGGACGGTCTTGAAATTAAATTGTCTAAAAAATCAAGTACCAACGTAAAGAAATAAATCCAAGTAAATAATAAGGTATGCCCTTGGCTTGATGCTGAGGGCATACTTTTTTTTATAAAACCTTTTAAGTGCTAGTTCAAATTATCATATTTGTCTAACTTTCAGGAGAAAACATGCGCACGACGCGCTTTATTAAATCATATAATTAAATTTCATTTGGCAAGACCTAGAAGAAAATCGTTTAAACCGGAAGCTCCTAAGTTTAAATTCAGAACAAATCTTTACATCAAAGTTCCCGAAATTAGATTGGTCGGAGACAATTTAGACGAAATCAGCGAAGTTGCTGGAAAAACTATCGAGCCAGGAGTTTATAGAACCCGAGATGCTCAAAGCTGGGCGAATGCTTTAGACTTAGACCTTGTTGAAATATCCCCAAAAGCAGCTCCTCCCGTTTGTAAAATCATTGATTACAAGAAATTCCTTTATCAAAAGAAGAAGAAGGACAAAGAATTGAAGGCGAAAACTGTGAAAACAGTTATCAAAGAAATTCGATTTGGTCCGAATACGGATGATCATGATTTTGAATTCAAACTACGTCATGCCAAGAAATTCTTGGAAGAAGGTAGCAAAGTAAAAGCCTATGTTCACTTCCGTGGCCGTACCATTGTCTTTAAAGATCGTGGACAACTATTGTTGCTTAGATTTTTAAAGGAATTGGAGGAACATGGTGGCGCTGAAGCACTGCCAAAGATGGAAGGACGTAGAATGATCGTAATGATTGCTCCAAACAAGACCGCTAAAAAGAAGAAAAAGGCCGAATAATCGGAATTCTTCCCATTTCGTAGCAAGAATATCAAAAATAATGTCAATTAGATGCGATAGAGTCTTTTATCATAAAGGATATCTTCGTACCTTTGCGCACCTAAATTAAGAGCATTAAAGAAAACTGTTATGCCAAAGATGAAAACCCACTCCAGCGCAAAGAAGCGTTTCAAAGTAACTGGAAGTGGTAAAATTAAGAGATTTAAGGCGCGTACTTCTCACATGATGCGTAATAAGACTAAGAAAGCGAAGTTGAGACTTCGTCATGCTGGATTGGTTGACAAAGCGGATGAAAAGAGAATCAAAGCCTTACTTTGCTTGTAAAATCAATTTTTTAACGAGGATACAGGATAAAAGCTTTCCAAAAGGAACCCTGTATTGTACTAAAAACATCAATTATGCCTAGATCGGTAAATTCGGTAGCATCGCACCGAAGAAGAAAGAAAATCTTAAAAATGGCTAAAGGGTATTTCGGTGCCCGTTCAAAAGTCTATACAGTTGCAAAAAACGCTGTAGAAAAAGGATTAACGTACGCATTTCGTGATAGAAGAAATAAAAAGCGTGCCTTCCGTAGACTTTGGATTGCCAGAATTAATGCAGGTGCAAGACAGCATGGAATGAGTTATTCAAGATTAATGCACGCCCTTTCAACCAAAGGAATTGACTTGAATAGAAAAGTATTGGCAGATATGGCCATGAACCATCCAGCGACATTCAAAAATATCGTTGATTCTGTGAAGTAGTCAAGCACAAACAAATAAATAAAAAGGGAGTTGATTCATTTCAGCTCCCTTTTTTTATGTCCAATTCGTACCTTTCCAACATGTCC
Source organism: uncultured Saprospiraceae bacterium (assembly GCA_937928045.1). Lineage (GTDB taxonomy): Bacteria > Bacteroidota > Bacteroidia > Chitinophagales > Saprospiraceae > JABDJM01. The sequence goes on from CALFWO010000021.1 coordinate 53,719, forward strand.
TCCATCCCTTCGGTTATCATGGAAGCGCAAGCTGCAAAAGAGGTCTACCGCAACTTACTGCGTGTGGCCACTCAGCCCAATTTAGAACTGGGACAACAATTTGCACTACTCCACCGCATATTCACCGAGTGTTATATCGACATCTGTAGAGTTGAAAAAATTCCTTTCAATAATCTTTACAGCAGAATGGCTTTTATCGAGCATAGATATCGCCTTCCAAGATGGTTATCGAGTAGATTGCACAGCTTTAGGATCTTTAGTAAAAAAGAGCAAAAGGAAGATCAGGAAAAAAAAGAGGCCTATGACCTCGGCATGAGCGCACTAATGCAATTGGTGGAATTCCTTTCTAAACAACAACCTCCAGCATCTTTAGTAACACTTTTCCCTGATGATAAAACAGCCATTTGGTATCCAAACTACAAAAAGGAATATCGAGAATCCATACGAATAACAGTACTAGAGATTGACGATCAACAGAAATTGATTGTTGCCAAAAGTGAGATCAGTCCAAGCGAAACGATTACCGTGCAATACGACATCGCCGATTACAACGATAATTTTACCGAACAGATCGAACAATTGCCAGCATTTATTGGCTTGCCATGCATCGTTCAATTGCTAAAGGTCAAAACCAACAAAGCTGGAGTGTTGGAACCTAAGATGTTTATTATTGAGCCGGACCTGCTTATCGATATTTCGGCAATTTCGGAGAGCTTTCAACCTTTCGAGGTGCTTCCCGAATTTTATATGTTGAAAAAATATTTGCCATTTTCTCCTGGGATTCCACTGCTGGTTGGAAACATTGCAAATGCTTTTCTAGATGAATTACTTTTGAATGATGAGGCGGAGTTTAAAGATCTCGTCAAAAATATTTTCAAACTACAACCGCTTTCCTTAGTTACTTTAAACGATGATGAAGTAAGGGAATTGGTTCAAAAAATAAAAACTCATTTTTTAGTCCTAAAAGAAATTGTAAAAAATGGATTGCCAAGAGCGGATATTGACCCCAATCAGATTTGCTTGGAACCCACCTTTTTCTCATCCGATCATGGCATTCAAGGGCGATTGGATTTATTCTATCCCGATCCAGAAAAACCTGCTATGATAGAATTGAAATCGGGAAAAGTTTACAAGCCCAATACCTATGGACTGGCCCGCAACCACTATACGCAAACCTTGCTTTATGATCTTCTGATTAAATTTACTTCAAAGCAACAGCTGAAGCCAACCAATTATATTCTTTATTCTCAAATGGCTGAAGCTCCACTTCGCTTTGCGCCACCGGCTTTGAATCATCAAGTTCAAGCCATGGTAGTTCGAAATCAAATAGTATTTTCTGAATTCAAATTATCAAAATTAAATCTTGAAGATAAATTCGATGAAACCAATTGGATTTATGATTTAAATCCGCACAACTATCCTCAACTTAAAGGATTTCATCAAAGAGATTTGCAACGCTTTTCAAAAATTTTGAATGAGGCCAGTCCTTTAGAGAAAAAATTCTTTTTCAACTTTACCAGTTTCATTGCTCGGGAACAATTGATTGCAAAGATTGGAATTCATGGTTCGGATCGGAGCCAAGGGCAAGCGGCACTTTGGTTAGATACTTTGGAGACTAAGCAAAATCGATTTGATATTCTTGAAGGATTACATTTGCTAAAAAATGATTCTTCGGAAGAAGAGCCTCTACTCCACTTTGACAGAAGATCAGCACATAGTCTATCCAACTTTAGAAAAGGTGACATTGTTATTTTTTACCAAACTCCAGAAGTTGATGAGTCGCCACTTCATTATCAATTATTCAAAGGAACTATTTTAGTGTTGGAGGCAAAAACCGTTGTTATTCGATTGCGATACAAACAATTCAATTCAAAGGTATTTGAAACAGGAACAGCTTGGCGCGCGGAGCATGACATCATGGATGTTTCATTTACAAATTTGCATAAGAATCTTTTCCGATTCCTGGCAGCAGCGACTAAAAAGAAATCTTTGCTTTTGGGATTGGCTACACCAAAGCCTTATCACTACGCCAACAAGATTCCTAAGCCTGATGACTTAAGTGATCATCAGTTCAATGTTCTACAAAAGACGTTGACTTCAGAAGATTACTTTTTGCTTTGGGGGCCTCCAGGCACTGGAAAAACTTCCGTTCTACTTCGGCATTTAGTCAAACATATTTTAGCTGAAGAAAAAGAAGATTTGATGCTTTTGGCATACACTAATCGTGCAGTGGATGAAATGTGCGAAGCCATAGAACAAATAGGAGACCACATTCGAGATTTATATTTAAGAATTGGCTCTCGCTATTCCACTAAGGAAAATTTTGTGGATCAATTGCTACAAATAAAATTGGAAACAATTGACAATAGAAAAGAATTGCATAATTTGATTGGAAAAAAAAGAATCATAGTTGGAACGGTAGCTTCGATGTTAAGTAAGCCAGAGTTGTTCAAGCTAAAACGATTTGGAACGGTGATTATTGATGAAGCTTCCCAGATTCTGGAACCGATGTTGGCCGGTTTGTTACCAAAGTTTAAAAAGTTCATTTTAATTGGAGATCACCAACAATTACCCGCTGTGGTACTTCAAAGTCCTGATGATTCTAAGATCGATGATCCTGCGCTACACGAGCTCGGCTTATTCAATATGCGACATTCGTTATTTGAGCGATTGTACAGACGAGCTCGGGAATACAATTGGCATTGGGCTTACGATCGCTTGAATGAGCAAGGTCGATTGCATAAAAAATTGATGCACTTTAGCAATCAGTTTTTCTATGAAGGATGTTTGGATTTAATTCCGAATCAAATCATGGGATCGGATCGGCAAACGGCTCCGTTGGTATTCAAAGCCTTAGATCAAGCTTCGGAAATAGGTCAACAGATTCAAACCCACCGGGCCTTGTTTATAGATACACCACCGGATCTCAATAGTCCCTCGGGAAAGACCAACCATTTTGAAGCAGCCAAGGTTGCCGATGCCGTCGACCACTTTTTACAGTTGTATAAAAGTTCAGGGAAATCATTGCATGATAATTCGATTGGAATTATAACGCCCTACCGTGCGCAGATTGCGACCATTCAAGCAGCATTGATCGAACGAAAAATTCCTTACGACAATATTAGTATTGACACTGTAGAACGTTACCAAGGTGGCGCTAGAGATATTATTTTATTATCACTTTGCACCAATAGCAAACGCCAACTTCAGCAATTGATATCAACTTCAGATGATGGCATTGATCGGAAATTGAATGTAGCCATCACGCGATCAAAAGAGCAATTAATAATTTTCGGATCAGAAGAAATCTTGTTGGAGAATGAGTTGTATAGGAACTTGATATTTTGGGCAGGGCGAAAATCAGAATAATAAAAATAGCTCGCCGGCTGTTGAAACCGATGAGCTATTTGATGAAACTAACCAAATATTAAATAATTACAAGCCCAACACCTTCACCCCTTGCTCAAATATTACATCCACAGGAATTCCCAATTCAGTCAAGCGATCCAAATCACTTTGCAATTGAGACTTGATGACTCCTTTGTTTTTTACTAAGGCTGCTACCCCATCATAATTTCCATCCCCTTGAAGCGTTAGGATTTTCTCAGACAATGCATCCATAGCTTTCTGGAAATTTTCAAAGTTAACTTTGTAAGTTCCTGCATTTTCATCGCGGGTAAAAGCATTCATTTCATCAAAGAAATTAAATCGAATCATGTTTGCTTTTCCATGAGCAGAAGAAGCTCCAAAGCGAACCGACCTAAAAATTCCGGCCATAAAAGTCACGATGTAATCATTTAGATCTCCATCTAATTCTCCTTTTTTGTGTAATTGATTGATCATGTACAACCCAAGCATATCGGCCTTACCTTCTTCCAATGCAGAAGCATGTTCTTTAAGCGCTTTTCGTACCGTCCCTTTTCCATCAATGGTATTTTTAATTCCTAGTCCATGTGCCACTTCATGAAACATGGTATTCGAAAAGAAAGCATCAAACTTTATATGCTTGCGCTGCGTTGGATCAATCAATTCCTGAGCTATCGGAATTAAGATTTTATCAAACTTTGCCTTCATTGCATTTTTCAATTGCAAACGACGTGTACCTTTCTTGAGCTGAACTTCTTCATCATTTGGTAGATTAATTGCAATGGTTTTAGAGCCAGCATTACAATCTCCCGCGTAGTATACCACATCGTAAGCATTCAGTTCGGTATCTCGTCCAGGTTTTTCTTTTTTGTATGCTGCAGGAACTGGCAATCCAGTTTGCAACTCGGGAAGAAAAGCGGCGTACTTTTCTAAACGCTTACTCCATTCCATATCTTTGATTAAAATATAAGCTTCGTGCGCAGCTTTATAACCAAAGAGCTGATCCTCATACGTTTCGATTGGTCCGATGACGACATCAATCGGATTCTTCTTCATATCCAACCAGGCAAAATCAGATTGCTGATATTCATCATCGAGCATGGCTTTAGATCTTAGATTCAAATAATTTTTAAGTCCAGGTTCTTGGGCCAAGTCTGCAGCTTGCTTTAGCAAATCAGACACCTTGGCTACCTGAGACTTAAATTGTTGGTGATAAGGAACAGAAGTTAAGTTTCCTTTTTCATCTCTTCTTATAAAATTGTAAAGCCCAGATTTACCAGCCAAAGATGAAGCTTCAAATTCTTCTTTAGACATATCCTTTGGATAATAATTAGCACCTTCTGGCTTGGCTCCTACTCCATCTACAAACGGCTTATTTCCATCTAATCGATCCCATGGTCCGTAATTAATATTTACGAATTGCTTGATTTTTTCATCCTTGATAGTAGACATCAATTCATTTTTGTCTCCATAAGACTCAAACCAGAAAAGTTCGTTCATGACTTCTCCAGCATCAATAAGCAATGGAATCATTTTACGATCATTTGCACTCAGCGAAGATAGATCTGCCTCTAATTTAAAAGTTGTATACTTCGACAGTAATTTGTCTATCTCGCTAGTGGTAGCTTCGGATGAAATTTTTTCAGCGGTTTCCTCCACTGGATTACAAGCGAAGAAAAAAACTGAGGTAAAAATGATTAAGATTGAGTTTCTCATGTATTGAAGGACTGGTTTTACAATAAGTTAAAGATAGTAAAAAGGAAAGGCTATCTATTAAAATCCCATTATGCTTTTGTCAACGAAGTAAGGAACAACCAATCCATTTTCGAATCTATTCTTTTCATAGTAATTAGATTCAATTATTCCAGTCCATTCATCAATCAGTTTCAATTGCCTAGAATCATTTTTCTGCACAAAGAAATTGTAAACATTGCCAATTTCTATTTGACTATTCATACAAATGCAGTGCAAACGAGATAGGATAACCGTTCTGGTCCTGTCTAACATTTTCACCTTTAAGTGATATCCATCTTTCTTCTCTTTTATGGATTGAATAGAACCAATTAGAACATCGTAGTCCTTGCCCATCATGGTTGAAAAAGCAATACTGCTTGTGCCTGTTGTTGAAATTTTATATGATTGTCGGTAACTCAATAAAATTCTTTCAAGTTCTTTGGAAAAAGGAATTCCTTCTATCCGCGGTTCCACCAGCCAAGTATAACCTGACTTCTTATCATTTGATTGGACCAATTTATTTACAAAAAAGAAATAGGATGCATCCTTCTCCATCTGGATACCATAATCCATGATCATGGTATCCAATTCTAAATCTATTACATCTAATTTATCAACACCAAATTTTATCGTTTCATAATCTCTTGCTCCTTTATAATATTTTTGAATGGATACTTTGAGCGTGAATGCACTTCCATCTCCATCTGACTCCTCATATTTAATATCCGACAATTTACCTTTGAAAACAGTATGCGCTTCATCAAAAAGTATTCTCGTGATTAGCGTTTGAGTTGATGCGAAAGTGGACAGCAGCGTAAATATAAATAGTAAGAGGTAAGTTGGTTTCATCATTGAATTCATTATTAATGAAACGAAAATTAGAACATAATATTTCTTAGAAAGATAAGAGCAGAACAGCGTGTCTGCAATTCCGAAGCTTTGATCACCTTCAATGTTTTTCCCTACTTCAATCCTACCACCTTGTGCATCTGCACACTCAGTTTCCACTTTGGATTTTCTAAGCAGTAGACAATGCAAGCTTGAATATTGGCATCTTGGTTTTCATTGTCCATCGGCTGGAGGTAATAATTTTCGAAGTCGAGTTGCTCCCAATCTTCAGGATTCATTTTTCCTTGTGGATAGACCAATTTTAATTCATGACCTTTTTTAACAATCACTTCACTCCCCTCTTTTGGACTCATGCAAATCCAATCTAGTCCCTTGGGGATTTCGATTGTTCCATTGGTTTCGACACCTACTTCAATGTTATATTGATGAAATACTTCGATCAATGATTCGTCCAATTGCAAGAGCGGCTCGCCTCCGGTACAAACAACATATTTTTTCCCTTCATCCTCATCAGGCCAACAATCGCTTATTTTTTGGGCAAGTTCTTCCGCGGTGTATTTGCCACCGTTAACACCGTCAATGCCCCAAAAGTCTGTATCACAAAATTTGCAAATGGCTTTGTGTCGATCTTCCTCCCGACCTGACCAAAGATTACATCCCGAAAAGCGGCAAAAAACCGCTGGACGACCGGCATGAGCGCCTTCTCCTTGTAGGGTGTAATAAATCTCTTTGACCTTATAATTCATAGATGCGCAAAGTTAACGCTTTATTCCCTCCAATGACCAATAGTCGAAGATAAACTCTGACTTCAATTTAATGCTCGATTGTAAATGGAATCCAGCCTTAGTCATCATGACCTGATAATCAGCAAGGTCGTATTGGTGCGGATGTAATATATCGCCTGGAATCAGTTGAAAAATCTTCTTCAACAATCCATAATTATGGGCGTCAATAGTCATGATCAATTTCCCATTAGGTTTTAGGCAATCGCTAAGGTTAGCCACCGCTTTGTTGATATCGTCCACATGGTTAATAGCATTTATACAAAATATCAAGTCGAAAGGCTCCTTGCTTATGAATCGCTCTAAGGATTGATTTTCGAATGTACAAAAGGGATAATCAGCTGGATTAAAGTGCGGAAGGTCAATTGCATATTTGTCTAAAAGCGGGTCTATCGCCGTGACTTCGTGCTTGTCGAGTATGGTGAAAATCCCTGCCGGTCCACAACCTGCATCTAAGATTTTGCTCCCAGGATTCAAATCAACTGCCAATTCCGCCAAGGTCTTTTGCCAATAGTCCTTCTTCCAAGCCAAGTACTCCTCAGGAGACTTTCCTTTTAAGTAGTTCTTCCACCATCTAAGCTCGATATTCTGAGCAATTTTCCAACGCAAGGACATCTTTTCGAATAATTTGAGGCGAAGTTAATGGAATGTAGGATATTTGCAGGCATAGCTGTTGAAAACTGAAAAGTTGTCGAATCAACAGTAAAAATGGAAAAGATATGATGATTGGCGAAGGTTCTAGGGTACGATTGATTTATACCGGTGATGTAGGGAAAATCATCCGGATTGATGATGATGTGGCTCAAGTAGAATTATCGGATGGCGATGTCATTCCTTGTCCGATGGAGAATTTAGAATCTGTGACTGCTGTTGCCGCAAAGCCATCAAATGAGTGGCAATTGAATGGGGAAAAAAGTTGGTTGTTATCGAAATCTACGCAGATTGGCTCGGGTGTTCATATGGCTGCGGCTTTTGATGAAAATGATCCTCAAAATTTCGAATTGTTTCTAATTAACAATACTGATCAATCCGCCCTATTTAGTTTTCAAATCAAATCAAAGATCAAGCAGCAAGGCAAACTTAATGGGAAGATCGGTGCAATGATGGTTTACCATTTGGATAAAATTGGATTCACTTGGTTAGGAGAAGGAACAAAGGCTTATTTTGAATTTTGGCCAGTGTTACAGAATGGAACAGGTAAAAAATTAGATCCGGTTGTAAATATTAAGGTTCCTCAATTTTTTGAAAATCATCAAACGCATGCTGAGATTCATCCGCAGCCTTTGAAGCTTTTTCCGTTGTTTAAAAAGTGGGTAGCTGAGCCGACAGAGATGTCAAAAGAAAGTCTTCAGTCTTATACGAAAGAAAAAATGCGTTGGCGAGAATGGGAAGGGATTATGGACAACCATGAGGTAGAAGCCAAGGCCGCATTTAACCACAAGATTGATCTCCATGCGGAATCCTTAACGGAGATGTACGATCAATTGGGAAGCCTTGAAATCCTAAAATTGCAGATTCGGCACTTTGAGAAATACATGACCGAAGCGATAAAAATCAATGCTGATCGCGTATTTATTATTCACGGAATTGGCAAAGGAAAACTTAGACAAGAGATTGCAACGAGGTTGGCAAGATATCCTCAAGTTGCTTCTTACGTAAATGAATATCATCCAAGGTATGGCTGGGGAGCAACGGAGGTGGTATTTAGGTCTTAGCTGCTTGTTGCGGAATGCTTGGATTTTCGATTTGGGCAATTCAATAAGAATTGAGTTCTTTTTTATTATTAAAACCAACTAGAAAACAGAAATTAGCCTCAAAATTAGTAACACTATTATTTTGTGATCGTCATTAAATAAACAGATTAGATGAAACATCTTGCGCTTTTAATTTCACTTGTAATACTTACATCAACTACATCCAATATTTTGGCTTGTAGTATGTATAAGATAACTAAGGATGGGAAGACTATAGTTGGAAATAATGAAGATTGGCTAAGTCCCAATAATCAATTTTGGTTTGAAAGTGGCACAAAAACCCAACTAGGAGTGATGTATATGGGGCAACTAGATAATTTTGCTCAAGGTGCTATTAATGAAGCGGGATTAGTTTTTGATGGTTTTTTCGAACCAATATATTTACCCGTAAACAATACTGCTGGAAAATTAGAAATTCCAATTGCCGAAGCTCTAAGGAATGTAATGCAATCTATGACCCAGGTCGAAGAAGTTAAGGCCTACTTGGAAACTATTAATTTATCGACTTTAACTCAAAGTATGCTTGTCTTTGTGGATAGATCTGGAACATATTTAATGGTAGAAGGAGATGAAATTTTTATAGGAGACGAGTCTGAAAAAACTTTTTCCAACTTCTATTACTCACAGATTGAAGATGTAGATAGTGTAAATATTGATTATTATCAAAACGGACGAAAATTTATTAATTCTTCAAATGGACAAGCCACTCTGAACTATTGTGGAGATGTAATGAATAAATTCGCGCAAGCCAAAAACAAATTAGCTGCAACACAATACACCACTATTTATGATTTAGAGCAATTAATAATAAGAGTTTATCTCTTTAACGATCATTCAGATTTTATAGAAATTGATTTAAAAAAGGAACTTAAGGAAGGTAATCATAAGATCATGATTCCAGAATTATTCCCTAAAGGATCGATTGGTTATAGACATTTCGAAAAATATAATAATGAAAATCATCCAACCTTTTTTATAGAAGAATTGATAGGAAATGAAAAATTCTCCGAAGAAGAATTCAACGCTATGGGATTTTCAGAAATTTTAAAGCCAATTGGAAATGATTGGTTAATAAATAAAAAAAATGCGGATGCTGCAATTAAAGTATTCCAATACGGAATTACTTTAATGCCTAACAACTCAAATCTCTATGACAGACTTGGCGAGGCCTATTTTAAAAATAAGAATTGGAATAAGTCTATAATACATTTCGCCAAATCGTTAGTTCTGAATCCAGAAAACACAAATGCCATATTGAGAATTTCAAAAATTTATCAGTTGAAAATGGAGTCAGAAGTTATGGACTGATATTAATTTGAATACCTTTGCCAAGAATTGGATTTTTTTGAAGAACTGTATGTTAAAAAACACTCCGCTAAATACCTTGATCCTCATTCAACGCTTGAGCAAACTCAAACAAAGAAGCATACCTGCCATCCACAGGATAATCTGTCAATAACTCAACATCCTCGGCTTTACCTTCAATCAAAATACATTTCATCCCTAAGGCTTTTCCGAATTCCATGTCGCTGTGGGAATCTCCGACCATGATAGATTTACTAAAATCAATTTCAGGAAAATCTTTTTTTGCTTGATGCCCCATTCCAACCGCGGGTTTTCGGCATGGAGAATTCGTATCTGCAAGATCTGGACAATGATAATATTTATGAATTCGAGCATGAAATTTCTTCAACTCTAAAGCGATATAATTGTGAACAGCAGTTAATTGTTCTGGTGTCGTCAATCCTTTTGAGATTCCCGCCTGATTGGTGACCACAACTATTTTACTGAAGTAATAATTAAAAGATGCGATGGCTTGCCTGCAGCCGGGCGTGAGTTTTAAGTCTTCAATTTTAGAAATATACTGTCCTGGAATACGCTCATTGATCACGCCGTCACGATCCAAAAATAAAGTCCAAGTTTTATCTATAGCTTCAAACACTTATGCAAAAATTTTAGCTTCAACAATTTCGCAAATCGCATGACCAATCATGATATGAGATTCTTGAATTCTTGGCGTATCTGTTGATGGAATATTAATCAATATATCCACTTTATCCTTCATCGCTCCTCCACTCGCTCCAGTAAAACCAATGATAACCATGCCTAACTTTCTTCCTTGCTCAATCGCTTTAATGATATTCAAACTATTTCCGGATGTAGACAAAGCAAATAGTACATCTCCATTTTTTCCCATACCTTCCAGCTGTCGCGCATAAATTTCTGAAAAGTCAAAATCATTTCCAATCGCAGTTAAGGCGGAAGTATTTACATGTAAAGCTTCGGCATAAAGCCCAGGGCGATCCAAATAAAATCTTCCTGACAATTCACAAGACAAGTGTTGTGCATCTGCCGCTGAGCCGCCATTTCCGCAAAAGAGAATTTTACCATCCGCCTTCAAGGATTTAATCATTAGTTCTGCGGCTTGCGCAGCGCGTTCTTGCAGATCGGTATCGGCTAGCACCGCTTGCTTCACGGCTATACTTCCTTCAATCGTAGATTTTATTTTGTCCATTGTTGACTTTTTATTCCTGTGGGCTAAATTTCCTTTCAGGAATTTCTAAGAAGGATAATCATTAGCGGCAGGATCAATTCCAAGTATTTTAAATTTAAATAAATCAGTAATAAATCCGACGCCATAAGCATTCAATTGTATGAACGCCGCTAGAATACTTACTAGCGCTACTGACAAGTTTTTCTCATTAATCAATGCATCTATGAATAGGCCAGATGTCCAAAGCACAAGCGGCAAACAAATGTAAATATATGGCGCGCCTAAAAACAAACTGACTAGACAGGTCATGCAATAAAGTAAAAATACAAATGGAAACCAGTGCATGATTTTCAATTGATCAGGATAAAATCGATAAACATTAATTCTACTGCGACCAAAGAAATGCAGCTGATTATAGAAACGACGCAAATCTGTTCTTCGCTTGTGGTAAACAAATGCATCAGGTATCAAATCTGTCTTGTAACCGGCTTTAATAATTCGAAGTGAATATTCAAGGTCTTCTCCTAATCTTGGAATTTTGTAACCGCCTAAATCTTTATATACTTTTTTACTGATGCCCATATTGAAACTTCTGGGCTGAAATTTTCCGATGTGATTTTTTCTACCGCGAATTCCGCCTGTGGTAAATAAAGAGGTCATCACATAAGAAATTGCTTTTTGAATAATAGTAAAAGAGGGATGCGCAGCATCCGGACCTCCGAAAGCATCTAACTCAGATTCTTCTAATCGTTTGTCAATTGCCGAAAGGTAATGATCTGGTAGAATCACATCTGAATCCAGAACAATGAAATAGTCTCCTTTGGCGCGTTCAAAACCAAAATTCCTGGCGAAACCTTGACCTCCATTTTCTTTGAAAAAGTACCGGACAGCCAGACGGTCGCTGAATGCTTCTACTTCTTTATCTCCTTTAATCTTAGAACCATCTTCTATGACCAATACTTCAAAGTTGGTAATGGATTGTCGACACAGACTTTCGAGTAATTCTCGAATTTCTTCTGGGCGATTGTATAATGGTATGATAAAGGAATAAAAACGCAAATGCCTTAATTTTGGGTAAAATTAGGAATAGGAAGGAGAATAGTAAACCTTAGAGCTGATTAGTTTGAAGTTCTTGCAGTTTCAGGAGTTTTCTTGGCTACTTTACGAGGATCAAATCCTTTTTTCTCTGCAATCAAGTAGTGGTTACGACCTTCGGAGTTTCGAACGATAATCTCTGCCAAGAATCCGCCGACAAACAATTGAGTTCCAAGAATCAAAGTTAGAATTCCGAAATAAAACAATGGGCGATCAGCTATTCCAAACTCTGAATAGATCAATTTCATGATACTTAGGTAGAATAGTATTCCAAAGCCGATTAGAAAGAACAAAACGCCAATTGTTCCTAAGAAATGCATTGGTTTTTTACCAAATTTTCCAACGAAAGTAATGGACGCCAAATCCAAAAATCCGTTGATAAATCTATTCCAGCCAAACTTCGTTACGCCGTATTTTCTCGCCTGATGGGCCACTACTTTTTCTCCAATCTTAGTAAAGCCTGACCACTTGGCCATAACCGGAATGTAGCGGTGCATCTCACCATAGACTTCTACAGACTTGACCACTTTATTCGCATAAGCCTTTAGTCCACAATTGAAGTCATTCAAATGAACACCACTAACTTTTCTAGTTACCCAATTGAAAAATTTTGTTGGTATCGTCTTCGATAATGGATCAAATCGCTTTTTTTTCCATCCACTCACTAAATCAAATCCGTCCTCCTTGATCATTTTGTACAATCCTGGTATCTCATCCGGACTGTCTTGCATATCAGCATCCATAGTAATAACGACATCTCCAATAGCGTCTTGAAATCCAGTATTCAATGCTGCTGATTTTCCATAGTTACGGCGGAACTTAATCCCCTTAACACTAGGATATTTTATCTGAAGATCCTCAATGACATTCCAAGAATTGTCATTGGAGCCATCATCGACCATAATAACTTCATAAGAGAAATTATTGGCCTTCATCACCCGATCAATCCATGCAGTTAATTCCGGCAAGGATTCATCTTCGTTGAACAAGGGTACTATGACTGATATATCAAGCATGATAAGAAAACGTAATATAAGGGCAATTAGTTACTTTTTCGAGACTAGACCTTTGCGCTTTAAGAAATAATTAGGCAGAAATACCAATCATTTTTGTTTGATGAGCATTGCAAGGATCAATGACAGGATAAATCCATAGATGGCACCCATAAAATATCTTTTAACGCAATAGCCCACGCCAATCTCCGCTGAAGTGGCTTCCATGGATTCTAGTGCTTTTCTGGCATCAGATCCAGCCGGAAAGGTCAAGGCTTTCTCTTTCATCAAAAGTACCTGAATATCAAATAGTTGAGCGTCCGCATTGTAAATCCAATAGAAAAATAGATAGTAGATAAAATTAGCGACAAGAAAAACCAAAAATGCAGCTTTCAACGCCTCTCTGAACTCAAGAACACCACCCTGCCTATTTTTCCACAACAAATTTACCGTCAGCATTGCCAAAAAGTAGTAAACCAGGGATCCCCAATTCAACACTTCTGATAGCATCGTGGTTTTGTCTATTTTATAAATGCCGAAGTAGGTCCCAACAGTTAAAAGTCCGGCAATTAAACCCGCAATAATGCTATCCTTGATCATAATTAATTGAAAATGTATCGTAAGGACTAAAAGTCCAAATAATGTTGATCTCTCAAAACTGTTCCCAGCGCTTTGCCTGTAAATTTAGTTCCTAAGAAAGGCGTATTCTGCGACTTTGATCGAATGTGTCCAGGGCCAAAAGTCCATTCTTCTTTCAAGCTAAAAATCGTAATGTTGGCTTCCTCCCCTTCTTCAAGCTTAGGTAATGCTATTCCTAAAACGGTTCTAGGATTGATGGCAAAAAGTTGATGCACTTCGGTAGCATCGAGACTACCTTCAAGCGCAGTATTGACTGTTGCAAAGCAAGTCTCTAGTCCAATAGATCCGAACTCAGCTCTTGGAAATTCTACAGCCTTGGCTTCCAATTCTAGCGGCTGATGATTTGAACTGACAAAGCTGATTTGCTGATTCTTTAGTCCCTTTATTAAAGCTTTACGATCCTTTTCTTTTCTAAGGACCGGTTTCACTTTCACTTGAACATTGAAGGTACTCAATGCTTCATCATTCAATGCCAAATTCATTGCTGGCACCGAACAAGTGACAGATTGACCAGCTTTTTTTGCTGCAGCGATTAATTTCAAACTTTCCGCGGAAGAGATATTGTTTACATGTAATTTTGAATCCGTGTAGTCCAATAAAGTAAGATCTCTTTGGAGCATCAACGTTTCAGAGATTTCCGGAACGCCTTTCATTCCAAGACTTGAACTAACAACACCTTCATGCATCTGTCCATCTTTGGACAAGGTCAAATCATTAGGGTGATTCATGACTAGGCCGTCAAAAGATTTTACGTAAAGCAATGCTCTTTGTAAAAGACCCGCATGTTGTAGTGCTTTGCCATCTGTAAAGCCGACTGCGCCGTGCTCGTGCATATCATACAGCTCAGTAATTTCTTCCCCTTTGCAATTGACTGAAATGGCTCCCAATGGATAGATGTCAACCAAACTTTTGCCATTACTAGCAGTTAGGTAGTTGACTTCAGATTTAGAATGAACTGGCGGATTAGTATTGGGCATAGTTGCCAATGCGGTGAAACCTCCAGCTGCCGCAGCTGATTTCAAAGAATCGAGATCTTCCCGGTGTTCATAACCTGGATCTCCAGACCTTGCTCCGACGTCCATCCATCCGATGGAAGCAAATGCTCCCCCAGCATCCACTGTTTGGGTGCTTTTAGTCGTTTCGATCTTAGCCTTGATAGCATTGATCTTTCCGTCCTTGATAAGGATATCTCTTGTCTTAAGATGATGTTTGGATTGCGGTGCCACGATCGTGGCTCTTTTTATCAGCAGCATGTATTCAGGTCATTTTTTGCTGAACGCAAAAGTAACTAAAAAATGGTTTTCTTCGGTGTTTTAAATCTTGCTCTTGCCAAATTCACACGAACTCAATTCTCAATTTTCGAGAAAAGTTTCAACCAAATTCTCATTTTTCAAAAATAAATTCCAGCTCAAAATTTGATACATTTAAATAATCAAATCAAAAGAACCATGATTAATTTGAAATCAAGCCTTCTTGCGTTCTTCACAAAAAACTTGTTACCAGCACTTTGTGGAATTTTCCTTTTGACATCTTGTGCTCCTAGATATTATGCCCCAAGTACGCAACATGTCCCTTTGTTATCCGAAAAAGGCGAATTGAGTATCACCGGATCCATTGGTGAATATCAAAAGGAAACGAATGCATCTTATGCTTTGACAGACCACATTGGTATAATAGGATATTTGGGGTCTTTTGGAGTGAAGAATGATAATACCGAATCAAAAGGCAGATCTGCAAATACTTTCCATTTAGGTGCTGGATATTTCACTCCAATTAAAGGTCATTTCATTTTTGAATCTTACGGCTCACTTGGCTTTGGAAAATTAATAAATGACTTTTCTTTCAACAATGATTCCAATAATACTTATTCAACTACCGGACGTTTAGAGGCCGGCGTTTTTTCTTTAGGGCTTCAAAACAACCTTGGATTTAAGTCCAAATACTTTTCGGTTATTTTTAACACAAAATTATCTTCGACTAACTACCAGAATATATCTGGTGACCTCGTTTTCCAAAGTGAAGATCAAATTAAGTATTTAAAAGAAAATAAAAATCAGCTATTTTTTGAAACAGGACTGACAGTTAGAGGAGGTCATAAAAATGTACAAGTTCAAGTTCAAGCTGGTCGTAGTTTTAGTTTAACAAATATTGAATTTTACAGAGAAGATTTATTGCTCACTTTAGGCCTCAATTTAAGATTGATTACAAAAAAATAAATTGTCCCAAAAAAGAATGCTGTTTAATTCAACTCTGGCAACTAAATTTAATTAATCTTTCAGGAATCGGATCAATAAACTTTCTAAGCCTAAAAAAATAAGTGCGAAGATGATGCACCAGCGCCACAGGGTTAATCCTTGGCTTTGGGTTCCAACTAGCTGAGAGAGATCAGCTCTTGAAACATTTTCTAATATCCTCATATTCGAACCAAGTTGTTCTGATAAATCGCTCGTATTGTAATAAGACAAATTGGATTCTCTTCGGTCCAAATTAAACCCAAAAACGCCCAATTGCTTTTCACTTTCTAATTCTAAATTATAGAATCCCGCTTGGTCCATTTCGTTGCCCAATCCAAGCAGTACTGCGTTACCAACCACTTGTTGTTCGGGAATGAATGCTCCTTGATTTCCGCTAAGCTTATACACCAATTCTCCTTCAGAGATTCTGTTCTCTGTTACAATTTGATCATCTTTCCCGATGGTATATGCGATGCGCGTATCTTCTCCTCCAACGATAGCAGCCTTGTATAAGAGCGGTATGAAAATCTCACCATTTCTGGAGAGATCATTATAATCTGTATTCAAGGGAGCTGCACATAAGAAAACATGGCCTTTTCCTTTTTTATATTTACCTAAAAAAGTAGCACCATCTCTAAAAGTCATAATTCGCTCCTCTCCCCTTCCACTCAAGCGCGAAAGTTTAAAAGCAGATTTTACATTGGGTAAAGTGATGTTCGCATTTTGTCTTTCAAATACATCTCGGAAAATAAACTCTTCGGTATTAACATCAGCCACTTGTTTATTCGCCTTTTCAAAACTTTGCAAAGTGTTTACACCCAATTCCGTTAAGAATCGACTGTATTGTTGAATATTAGCAGTGGCACCAGGAAAAATCATGATATTGCCACCATTTACCAAATATTGACTCAGTTCATTTTCTAGTCCAGAACTTATCGTTGATAGATCATCGAGAATGATAAGTTTATACTCACCAAAGCTACTATAATCCAATTGATTCGTACGTTGACTGGTCAATTCAAAATAAGGTAATCCTTGATATCCGGCTTTTAGATAACTGTTCACCGATCCATTTTGAATAGACAATACCTTTATTTTTTCGGCTACTTTATAAGTGAAAAAATATTTATCATCAAATTGCACTGGGTAATCGGTAATTTCTAAAGTCGCCTTATGCCAACCAGTTTTTAATACGGTCAAATTAATGGTATCGGTAATAGAGGATCTAGCCGGAATCTTAATTGTTCCTATTGGTTTAACTTGTCCTTCTTCTTCAATAGTTAATCGAACATTCTCCGCTACTTCATCTGAATGATTTCTCAAGCGAACTACCAACTGGTTTGTTTGGCTAACCATCTGAATCGGTGCATCAAACCAAGCAGAATCAATGCTAATATTTTTTTCTTGAATGGACTGCAAAGGCGCTAAGTTCACTTCCAAGGTAGTATCTGAAAAATTAGTCAGATCAGTAATGTTTTTTTGAAAGTCAGAAAGCAAATAAGTGGATTTGATATCTGCAGTGCCAGAGTTCAAGGCTTGTTGCTGTCGGGATAGAACTTGACTAATATTTCGAACCGCCGGAGAAGGTTTGATTTCATCAATCATGCTAAGGGCATCCTCTTGCGACATTAGTCGCTGATGCTTTCCTTCAAAGTCATTGGTGATAATTTGAAAACGATCATCCACTTTGAATCCTGAAATGATTTCTCGAGCCTTCTGTTTAGCTTGATTAATCAAAGGCACATCTTCGCTCAGCGAATTCATTGAATTGGAATTGTCAATAAAAACACTAACTGCCCTCTGCCCAGTTTTAACTTCTCTATCCTGAGGAATAAATGGCTGAGCAAAAGCAAAAATGATGGCCGCAAATGCCAAGAGCCTCATCAATAGCACTAGAAAATTTTTAATCTTTCTTCGCGAATTGGTCTCTTCTTTGACCTCCTTCAAAAACTTCACATTGGTAAAGTAGACTTTCTTAAACCTTCTAAAATAAAATAGATGGATCAAAACTGGAATGGCCAGTGCTCCTAAAGCCCAAAGAAATGAAGGAAATAAAAATTGCATAGTTATTGGGATGCCAATTGAATCACGGATTATTCCGCTCTAGCATTCGCCAAAAGTAATACGCTTTTTGGGGAGAATTGTTATTGAAATCGAGGTATTTATTGCGATTTAAGTAAAGACTAAAGTCTTTGGCCTAATAAATCCTTGAATTCCTAGTGAAACCGGTTTTTTCTACCTGATTACGAACATTTTACTTATTTTCTCGCAGACAAACTATTACCAGAATGAGATTACTTTTTATCCTTTTAATACTACTTCCCTTTAATATCATCAATGGCCAATCCATAGATTTAGAAAATTTTGAGGGCATCAAAGCTCGAAGTATAGGCCCGGCCGGCATGAGTGGCCGAGTGACTTCGATCGATGTGGTTCACAACCAAGATCATATTATTTACGTTGGTACGGCTTCTGGTGGTCTCTGGAAATCAACCAATGCCGGCACAAGTTGGAAGCCTATTTTTGACAAAGAAGATGTTGCTTCAATTGGCGCGGTTGCCATCAATCAGCAAAATCCAGATGAAATTTGGGTCGGTACAGGAGAAGGCAATCCAAGAAATTCGCACAATAGTGGTATTGGAATTTATCGTTCATTAGATGCCGGGCGAACTTGGCAACACATGGGTTTGACAAAAACCAGATTAATTCATAGAATAATCATCGACAAACATCAACCCAATACGGTCTATGTTGGCGCACTGGGCTCCGGATGGGGACCTAACCCCGAGAGAGGAGTTTTCAAAACGACAGATGGCGGAAAGAACTGGGAAAAAATTCTTTTTATCAATAACGAAACTGGATGTGCCGACTTGGTAGTCGATCCAAACAATCCGAATAAATTGATTGCAGCCATGTGGGAATTTGGTCGTAAACCTTGGACTTTCAATTCTGGCGGAAAAGGATCAGGGATGCACATTACCTACGATGGTGGAAGTACTTGGAAAAAAATAACCGCAGAAGATGGTTTGCCAAAAGGTGATTTAGGTAGAATGGGTTTGGCCATTGCGCCGAGTAAACCAGATGTTGTTTACGCTTACGTTGAAGCTAAGAAAAATGCCTTTTATGCCAGTACGGATGGCGGTCATACTTGGGAAAAAAGAGGCGATAAAAACATTGGCAATCGTCCTTTCTACTACGCAGACATTTACGTGGATCCTTCCAATGAAAATCGAGTCTTCAGTATTCATTCTACCATTACAAGCTCAGAGGATGGTGGAAAAAATTGGAGTACACTTGCTGGCTATGCTGGATTTACGGGCATTCACCCGGATCACCATGCACTTTGGATTCATCCTACAAAATCTAATTACATGTTGGAAGGACATGATGGTGGTTTGAATATTTCTTATGACAAAGGAAAGACTTGGAGATTTGTAGAGAATCTTCCCTTAGCTCAATTCTACCACATCAATTACGATATGGATTTCCCCTATAATGTTTATGGTGGAATGCAAGACAACGGAAGTTGGGCGGGTCCAAGTAGGGTTTTGAAAAGAGGCGGAATAAAAAACAACGATTGGCAAGAGGTGATGTTTGGAGATGGATTCGATGTGGTGTCCTATCCCGCTGATAGTCGCTACGGCTACGCCATGTCTCAAGGTGGAAATGTTGGTTGGTATGACCGCAAAACAGGCCGAACAAGAAATGTAAAACCCATTCATCCGGATGGAATCGATTTGCGTTTTAATTGGAATGCAGCAATTGCCCAAGACCCAAAGTCGGATTGCGGTGTTTATTACGGTTCACAATTTGTGCATTATAGTAATGATTGTGGGAAAAGTTGGAAGGTGATTTCGCCAGACCTGACGAGCAACGATCCTTCCAAACAAAAGCAAGGAACTTCTGGCGGATTAACAATCGATGCCACTAAAGCTGAGAACTTTACCACCATTGTGGCCATTGCGCCAAGTGCTGTTGATGAAAAAGTGATCTGGGTGGGAACTGATGATGGCAACTTACAACTGACGCAAGATGGCGGAGCAAACTGGGAAAATCTAAGCAGTAGATTACAGGGATGTCCTAAAGGAAGTTGGATTCCACAGATTGTTCCTTCAGAAAAAAATGCTGGTGAGGCTTTCGTTGTGGTGAACAATTATCGAAGAAATGATTGGACACCATATGTTTATCACACTGCTGACTTCGGCAAAAAATGGAATCGAATCGTTGACGGAAATAAAGTCTCTGGATATTGCAGAACGATAGTTCAAGATCCAAAAATGGACAAGCATCTTTGGTTAGGTACTGATCATGGTTTGTATTTTTCAATTGACAAAGGAACGACCTGGATCAAGTGGAATCAAGACTTCCCTTCTGTCAATGTCGCTGATTTAAAAATACATCCTCGAGCAGAAGATTTGATCATTGGCACTTTTGGACGCGCGGCTTACATCTTAGATGACATTCGTCCATTTAGAAAATTGGCTTCTTCCAATGGTCAAATATTGAACGATAGTTTTTATGTATTCCCGGCGCCAGATGCTTATGGCGTTTCTTATCGCGCAGCAGATGGAAGTCGATTTATTGGAGATGCCATATTCGTTGGAGAAAACAAACCATCGGGAGCTGCTTTCACTTTATGGGCGCATCCGGATAGTGTAAAAAAGAAAAGCAAAGACAAATTCAAGATCCAAATCGTAGACGCTTCGGGAGATACTATTCGAACTTTTTCTAGGACTATTAAGCAAGGAATGTTTCGCGTCAATTGGAATTTGAATGCAGATGGTCAAAGGTTTCCGAATTGGAAAGCCTCGAAAAAAGATGCCGACCTTCCGAGTGGAATGCGCGTGTTACCTGGAACCTATACTGCTGTATTTAAATATAAAGATTGGGTTACACAAACCCCGATTACAGTGAAGGCTGACCCTCGCACGATGGGTGAAAAATCTGATCCAATAGCTCAACGTAAATACATGGAAGAGCTGGATGAATACATCAAATATGCCACGGATGGATTTACCGCTTTGAGAGATGCTAAAGCAAATATCAAACGAATTAATAGGCTTATCTCTGAGTTACCAGATAGCACACAAAAATCAATCAAGGCAATGGGTAAAATCCAAATTGAAAGTATTGATAGTTTGGGAAAAATGTACACCTTACCAACTGACTTCAAAGGAATTGACAGTTTTACACCGAGGTTGAACAGACAGCTGTATCAAGCAAACTCTTATCTGAGGTCGGCTTATGACGAACCAGGAGGAAATGCATTGAACGCATTAAAACTAGCCAAAGAAGAAGTCAATAAAACGATGGAAATGGTAAACAATTATTTGCAAAATGATTGGCCAGAATATGAATCATTAATTGAAAATTCACCAATTCAATTGATGAAAAAATTAGAACAAATTAATAAGTAAAGTCTTCATAAGATATTATCAAATCAACCTAAAACAAAAAAGATGAACCCAGAAGAATTGATAAGTAATGGACCAAAATTTATCGTACTCATTCTACTTTCGTTATTTATTTTGCGTGGGGTATTTTTCACGGTAAAGCAACAAACATCAGCGATAATTGAACGCTTTGGAAAGTTTCAATCTGTCCGAAATTCTGGACTGCATTTGAAAATTCCATTTATTGACAATATTGTTTCTCGTATAAATTTAAAGATTCAACAATTGGATGTGATAGTTGAAACTAAGACAAAAGATGATGTTTTTGTACGACTAAAAATCTCTGTTCAATTTAAAGTAATCAAAACCAAAGTGTACGATGCCTATTACAAATTGGACAATCCGCATGATCAGATTACCTCTTACGTATTTGATGTTGTTAGAGCTGAAGTTCCAAAAATGAAACTAGATGATGTCTTCGAAAGAAAAGACGACATTGCCATTGCCGTTAAACAAGAATTGAATGATGCAATGTCTGAATATGGGTTTGATATTATTAAAACTTTGGTGACGGATATTGATCCTGATAGCCAAGTGAAAGAAGCTATGAATCGTATCAATGCTGCGGAAAGAGAGAAGATTGCAGCGCAGTATGAAGGTGATGCGGCTCGTATATTAATCGTTGAAAAAGCGAAAGCGGAAGCAGAATCAAAGCGACTTCAAGGACAAGGGATAGCGGATCAGAGAAGGGAAATCGCCAGAGGATTAGAAGAATCTGTGGAAGTCCTAAATAAGGTGGGAATCAATTCTCAAGAAGCTTCTGCCCTGATTGTTGTAACCCAACATTATGACACGCTTTCTTCAATTGGCGAACATGTAAATTCAAATCTTATCTTATTGCCTAATTCTCCTCAGGCTGGAAGCGACATGCTCAATAATATGGTGGCAAGCTTTACAGCTAGCAATCAGATTGGAGAGGCCATGAAGAACAGAAAAGATGAATTAAAGTAATCTACAAATTAAAAAGCGCTTGGATTGAGATCAATCCAAGCGCTTAAAATAAAAACAGAAACTTTATCTTTTGGGGTTAGGATATTACTTATCCAGCACAATTAATTTTTCTGTAGAGAATACTCGGTCATCAGATTGAACCGTCATAAAATATGTTCCAGAAGCCAAGTTGGCAAATTGAACATATTCATTGATCATTTTACCAGTTCCTAAACTACGAGCGAAAATAGTTCTTCCAGTTAAATCTTTTAGTATCGCTGTAAGTTCTGTTCTTCTATCTTTTGTATGAACAGTAATGTTTACACCTTCAACTGTTGGATTTGGAAAAATTGCTATTGAGACTGTTTCTATTTCAATAGAAATATTCTTAGCTTGAGAAAACTGATGGGAAAGATCAAAGTCTACTGATTTTAGTCGATAGTAGATTAATTGATCTTGATCTACAAATCGCTTTAAATTTTTATCCTCAAATTCATAGTCATTCAAGTTCGCACTGAATCCTTGAGCAGATTCCATTCCAACTGTTTCCCACGTCTTCCCGTTGTCCAACGATCTTTCTATATTGAAATGCGAAGTATTAACTTCAGATGCAGTTTGCCAAGTAATCAAAGCATCTTGGTCTCCTTTTTTATTGACATTGAACTTGGTGAGTTCTACTGGGAGCGCCGCACTAGAAACTATCGGCCAAGTCATTAAATTATCTGTTCCTTGGACAACTGCTGTTCCAGGCCAGTTACTACCTGATCCCATCATTCCAAAATCTCCTCCAGATAATGCCACTTCAGTAACTCCAACAGGAACGGTAAATTCTAACATGTTTACAGCAGTACCCATAGGGAAAGTTGATAATGGGACCTCTGTTACTGTCTGATAATTGATGTAGTAAAATCCTCCATTTGCAAATTCTGAAGCTTCCAAAAAATTAAAAGGATTAGCAGTAATTGTAAAAGCTCCTGGATCAGTTCCTCCTGGTACCTTTAACCAAATATTCATTGGGTTAATTCCAGACCCAGCTGGAAGAGCAGCATTCGCTGTAAATTCGACTTTAACTACCCCACCGGTCGCAGAAATTGAACCATCAATTAGATTGAGCGGTTGGGCGATTAAGCCAGAGAGTAAAAGTGAAAATAGTAGTGTAAATATATTTCTCATTAGTCAATGTTTTCTTTTAGTTGAGCGCTAGAAGAATTTCCAAGAGTTGAAAAGATCTTCAAAGCATCTGAATTAATAAATGTTGCAGGGGGAATAAAGGCATCTGTATATCGGACAAATCCATCCATGTTTACATCAGCATCATAATAACCTGATAACTGACCACTTGAGCTATTACCAAGAATAGAGAAAACTTCAAGCGCATCTGAATTAATAAATGTTGCCGGAGGAATAAAAGCATCTGTGTATCGAACATAACCATCTCCATTTGCATCTCCAGTGTACAAGCCATAAGCTCCGCCTCCCAAATCAACCATTGCATCATTTGATACAGCAGGATCATCATAAGCCATAGAAAGGCCTGCACTAAAATCATGTAATACAGGGTCTACCAAATCTAACGAAGAAGGTGTTCTAATTGCTAAATGATTTCTATGGTAAATCGCAATATATCCTGTAGGATTAGCATCTTTCAAAAGTGGCAATGCTGTTCCATCTTCGCCTACAACTGATCCATCTGATTTTAGAAATGCACTGTGGTTACTAACTATCGTTGCTGGCGTAGTTGCGTCTCTTACCTGAATCTTCACCCAATCGACAACTCCAGCTGGAATAGAAGTTACCGTTAAAGGAGCATCGGTATAAGGGCTAGTTAAAGGCAATGTAAGATTGGTACTCATAGTACCTCCCGAATATGGCCCTTGCAATAACATTGCTAAATCAACTTTACCAAAGAAGTTAGATCCACTAAAATCTGCTACCAAGTCATCTACTAAGCCTATCGCCTGATTGGTACCTGCTGCAGCTGCATTGTAAAACCAATCCGTTCCATCATAAGAAGCACCTTTGACCTGACTTGCTGTTCCGGTAACATCTCCTGCAACATAAGTTCCCGTTAATGTATTGGAATAAGTAGTAATGTCCGAAGCCTCTACGTCCCAAAATCTTGAAATGTAATCGGAAGCATCAGAAGGCAAATTTGGATGAACTACGGCATTTACTTTCGCCTTAATGGCGGCAGCCGCTCCAAGTGTACCCGTAAAATTTGATTCGATAGGAGAATAATTCGCCGCGTCACCAACAGGATAACTAAAGGAACCAGCAGCTGAATACTCCTTGTTCAAATATCCAGAACCATCAGTAACCACATAATCATCAGCATCCGCACCACTTACAGTTGCTGCAGCTTCTAAATTCAAATCATTTGCTCCTAAAACCAATTTATTATCATTGGTTCCAAAGTTTAGATTATTTGAAATCACCATTTCATCTAACAGATTCACTGTTTGGCCAGCACTTTTTTCGATAGAAAGATTGTGAATAGTAGCACCTCCAGAAGTAATGTCATTACTATCGGAGCCTTTCATGATGATCGTAGAAGTACCAGTATTTAAAGTCCCAGCATTGTCTAAGTCTACATCTTGAAGAACCAAGGTTGCGCTACCGTTCATGGTAACTGTTGCTCCTGATTCTATAACGAACTGGCTGTATCCATTTAAAGAGAATACCAAGGCAAAACAACTAATTATTACTTTTTTCATAAGTTCTCGTTTGAGATTAATGTCAGTTACAAAGGTAAGGGGGCATTATCAATTAAAATTCACCCAAACGGGTGAATATTCAACTTTGTGCAAATTACTGAATTCAGACCTTATAAACCTATAGGAATTCATAGATTTTTGGCTAAATCCGGCATTGATTGTCGCTAAATGCTTAAAAATTGTTTGTCAATACTAGAATAAGGGTATTATTCGACAATTACTTATCGAATTAGTATTTGGTTAGTCTGACTTAGTAGGTCGCCGATTTCCTTTTTCATCTTGAATATAAGGATAAAGCATTAGGAGTAGAGATAGAATCAAAATAGTCGCAATTGTTATGATAGATAAGGATTCTAGAATATCTGAAAAATAAGCTCCTGAAAAAAGCTCACTTGAGCCTACATTGAAAAGAATAGATAGATAAAAAAGCAGGAGCATTAATCTCCGTTTGGATTTGGTCACTTCAATTTTTTCCCAAAACATATAATAATAAATCATCATATAACCTGGGTAAAGAAAAATAAAATTCGACTTCCAAGCCACCGGAGACAATATGCACATGGCGGTAAAAACAAAGGCAAATTGCATCAACATTTTTTTATTCAACCACCCATTCCAATTCATTCCAAATAAATACATGGGATAAATCGCGGCAATGCCAGTAATCCCGTAACCAATCTTTTTCAATAAATCCAAAGGCAAAAATCCAATAGATGGATCAATGATTAGTCTTGAATCTATATTGTGAAAATAATTACGCAGCATTGAAAACAAGGATTGATTTCTAATATTTGATTGAGGATAGGGACCTGCAATTTCTGACCACCAATGGGCATAATAATTCAGGGACGTTTCTATTCCATAAACTAAAAAAGGCAATCCATTTAAAATCGCTAAGAAGAAAATACTCCAAGCAACCATTCGAAATTCCTTTTTGAATACAAAAAAGAAAAGAAGGAAAATTGGATAAGCTTTTATCGATATAGCAAGGGCTAAAATCAGTGATGCAGCGATTAATTTATCTTTTGACCACCAGTCAATCGATAAAAGACAAAACCACAATAAAAAAATATTGATTTGAAGATTGGTTTGATTGTCCAAGACAAATCTAAAAATGATCAGGAAAGGAATTAGTGCCAAGGGATGTGTAAAACTAAGTTCTTCGTCGCTGCTAACTTTTTGCAAGGGCCAATTCAAATTTTTGCCAGTTATCCATCGAAGAAAAATACGCATCGACCAAAACAAGGCAAGCAACATCAAAAAGGTCCACCCTCCGCGAAGCACTACTCCACTGAGATTATCCAACCAAGCGAAAGGAACGCAGAATATCGAAAAAAATGGCGGCCATGTATTTAGATAATCACTGTAAATATCCAGTCCATCCAAGGTTAATTTTCCTGCGCGCACGTAACCAATAAAATCACCGTTACGCATGCTCGAACGAAATACCTCGAACAACATCACCAATAGCAACAAGATTACTCCCCCCTTCTTAATTCTCTCTATTCGTTTTTCGTTCATCGCTTCTTTACTCAATAACTATATTGGTAGAATTTGAATTTCCATTTCCAGTAACGATTAATTCATATTTCCCAATCGGGAGAAACCACTGCTTGTTATCTGCCGCTTTGATTTTATCTTTAGAATTCAATTTAGCATTTAGTTTCTTAGCAACCGCTTCGGGGATGCTTAAGTCTGTGGTAAATTTATTCAACCCTTCTTTGGCTTGGGCTTTCCACGTGCTTATAGACAAACCCGCTTCATTTTTAATTTCAAATTTCAGCTGACTTGCTTGTTTAGCGTATACCAAAATGTCAACTTCTGGAATATTGGGTTCATACCATTGGGACCAAGAATTTCCCCAGAAACTATTCCTTCTTATTTTTTTAACATCAAAAACATGAATAGCCTCAGCCAGCAATTCATTGTCCATTTGGCGAATCGCTTTCACGGATCCTTTCCAAAAGGAGCGGCCGTGCGTTCCCAAAACGATGTCTTCCGTCTTGCTATGGATGGCAACATCATGCACTGAAACGGCAGGCAAATTCCCTTGGAAACTTTGCCAAGAGTCCCCACGATCTAAAGAAATATAAAGTCCATTGTCTGTTCCAACATAAAGTATATTTTCATTTTTTTCGTCTTCATGAATAACATTGACGGACTCCGCGGGAATACCAGTTGCTATTGATTTCCAATCCTTTCCGTAATTCTCAGATACATATAAATAAGCATTAAAATCATCCCAACGATATCCATTCATCGCAAGATAAACTCGACTCTTTTTGTGAGCTGAAGCTTCCACGGTAACGACCCAGCGATCAGTTGGAAGTCCAGTATTGCAAGACGTCCATGATTGTCCAGCATTCATACTGCAATGCACTAAACCATCATCAGATCCGGCATAGAGCAAACCAAATTTCAATGGAGATTCGTGTATGCTGGTCAGTGTTCCAAACGCAACATCTCCTTTCTTTCCTCCTTTGGTTAAATCTTTTGAAATGGTTTCAAAATCATCTGCCTGATTAAAAGAACGATGAACTTTGTTGGAGCCCATGTAAAATATATCTTGATTATGCACAGATAAATGAATAGGGGTTTGCCAATTCCATCGAAGTGGTCGTTCGCCTAATTCGTGCTTTGGGGTAATATATTTTCGATCTCCGTTTTCAACATCTATTCGAAAATAATTTCCAAATTGAAATCCTGTATATACCGTATTGTTGTCCCTTAAATCTACCGCCACTTGCATGCCATCACCACCAGAGATTCCTTCATACGGATATTGTCCTGTCGCATGCCAGCGATCTCTAGCTTTATAGTTGCTAGGCCCTTTCCAGACACCATTATCTTGAAGTCCCCCATATATATTATAAGGTGTGGCGTTGTCTAATGTAACTGAGTAAAATTGTCCGACCGCTGGACTATTGCATTTTATCCAATGTTCCCCAGCATCATAACTAATATTCACGCCCCCATCATTTCCAATAATTACATGACCATCTCTATTGGGGTTGATCCAACAAGCGTGATGATCGGAGTGTACATTGTCAGCATTGATTTCAGAGAATGTTTTACCACCATCAATGGAACGAATTACCGGCACTCCAAATAAATATACTTCATTTGGATTGGTAGGATGCGTTCTTACTTGTGCAAAGTAATATCCATAAGAATAAAATAAATCATCCAAAAAACCTTCGTGTGTTTTGGACCAATTTGTACCATTGTCATCGCTTCGATACAACTCTGCTCCAATTACTGGTGTATCAAATAAAAGGCTATTTGCATCTTCAAGATATTCCAATAAAGCGACAGGTTTCATAGTACCATCTAAGATCATAGATTTCACTTTCTTCGCGGAATACTTTTTGGGAAATCCATTATCTTCTAAAAATTCTTGCAGCTTTTCATTGTCAATCGATGAAAACTTCTCATCGCTCATCGTTCTAAATTGCTCCTTAGTCAAACCTTCCGTTTCCTTTTTAACTTCTTTTGCTCTTCTATCATAGTTGTCTAAAACTGCGAACAAAATTGTTTGTCCATTTTCCACACTACAAGATAGTCCTATTCTTCCTGTTCCACTTGTACCCGGGAATCCTGATTTACCCCCAGAAATCTTTTGCCAGGAATCTCCACCATCTGCGGATTTGTAAATTCCTGAGCCTTCCCCGGCCTCTGTGAAATTCCACGAGCGCCTAGTTCTTTCCCAAGTTGCGGCATAAAGAATAGTTGGATTTTGAGGATCAACCATTAGATCAATTGCCCCAGCATTTTCATTGACAAATAGACTTTGAGTCCAAGTATTCCCGCCGTCAGTTGTTTTGTAAATTCCACGTTCTTTATTTGGAGAATATAAATGTCCTAATGCTGCCACCCAAAGTGTGTTTGGATCTGTTGGATGCAAAATGATTCTTCCGATATGATGCGACTCCGGCAAACCTTTGTGTTCCCAAGTTTTGCCACCGTCTTTTGAAAGGTACATCCCAAGGCCTGCGAAGGATGACCGAGAAGAATTGTTTTCTCCCGTTCCTACCCAAATGTAATTGGATTCCCAATCGACTGCAATATCCCCAATAGTCATTACTGCTTCATTGTCAAAAA
>CALFWO010000022.1 GCA_937928045.1 uncultured Saprospiraceae bacterium
GTACTAAAGGATTTGAAGATTTAGATGGCGATGGGAGTGATCTTGTTGATGATGCCATAGTCTTAGGAGAAGGGGAGGACGAAAAACCTTTGTTATTGGATGATGGCAAAGACGATGAAGTTTAGTTTTCTCAAAAATATATTGATTATTTCGATTCGGGAAATGTCAAAAATGCGACAGTGTTTTTGACATTTTTCGTAGGGGTTTTTTGATAAATATATTGCAAAGCTGACGACATCAATTTTCTAACATACTAAGTAGGAGAAGACTATCTTTACCATCAGAACATTCAGAATGAAGTACATTAATTTAGTTTTCTTTTTGTCATTAGGGTTAAGTGTTTTTGGTCAACCTTCCCCATGCGGTCCTAATCCGGCAATGACTTCTACATGTGCCACAGCCTGTGTGGTATGCAACATAGATGGATTTTCAGGTGTGAATAACTTGACTGCTCAAGGGCAAGGGTTTGATGAATTCTGTACCACCCAATACAACAATATGCAGTACTTAGCTTTCATCGCAGGATCTGAAGATTTGACAATCCAAGTTGATGTAGGGACCTGTGTTGGCGGTGTCAACTCTTTAGAAGTTGGATTTTTTCAAAGCGATGATTGCGAAAATTTTACTCGAATAACTGATTGTGATACTGAAATTCCATCAAACGCCAGTTCGACTTTTACCAATCTGGTTCCTTTGGTTATAGGACAACATTATTATTTGGTTATTGATGGTAGTGGAGGAGCAAATTGTGATTGGACATTTAATGTTATACAAGGATCTACACAAGTACCACCTTTGACCGGCTCAGGAATAATAGCACCGCCGGGATTTATTTGTCCTGGTTCTCCGGCAACATTTAGTACTTCTGGAGAAGTTGGCGCATCTAGTTACGCTTGGACGATAAACGGCGCTCCGCAATTGGCGACCAGCGCCTTAACTACTGAATTGTTATTTCCAGCAGATGGTACTTATGAAGTTTGTGTTCAAGCTGGTAATGCATGTGATGATGCAGATCCTTCTTGTACCTCTGTTGAGGTAAGAACTCCGGGAACACTTAATATTACGGAGAGACTTTGTGATGGAGATTGTATTGAGGTAAATGGTAACCAATATTGTAATACAGGGGTTTTTCAAGAAATCATTTCTTTTGCACCTGGCTGCGATAGCATTATAAATATTGATATTGAAGTATTGCCAATGGCTACGACCAATTTGGAAGTCTGGATTTGTAACGATGTTTTTTATCAAGTAGGAAACGAATTTTACAATACAACAGGAATTCATAATACTACAGTACTAACAGCGGACGAATGTGACAGCTTGGTTATTTTGGATTTACTAGTCATTGAATGTGAAATTGTAGGCACCACAGAAGAGGTTCCAGTTATTTGTAATGGCACAGCGACTGGTAAACTTATTTTTTCGTTGGATCAGGGCGAACCGCCATTGACTTATACGTATACTAACATTGCAGATGGATCAATCACTGGGATGGGTACTACCAATCTGTTGATTGATAATGAAATTTCAAATATTCCCGCAGGCAGTTATCAGATTTACGTCTCTGACAATTTTGGCAATGATGTCGTTGTACTTCAAGATGTAACCGAGCCTCCAGTAATGAGTTCAACTTTTATGCCTTCCCTTTACAATGGATATAATGTCAGTTGTTTCGAAACCTTAGGAGAGCCTGGAAATGATGGAACCTTACAAGCCAATGCTCTAGGCGGAGTTCCGCCATATAGCTATAGTTGGTCAAATGATCAAATTACGCAAACGGCGTCCAATCTTTTAGCAGAAAATTATGAGGTGACTATTACAGACGATGTAGGGTGTACATTTACCAATGATTTTACTTTAATATCCGCACCAGAGTTAATGCCAACAATCGATTTTAGAGATCCGAATTGTAGTGGTTTTGAAACTGGACAAATTGAAGTAGTCCAAGTGCTTGGTGGTGTGCCGGGATATCAATATGCCTTAGGAGATGATGTTTATCAAAATAATACTTTATACAACGGTCTTGTTGAAGATAACTATACGATACAGATTATTGATGCCAATGGATGTATTTATCAAGATTCTTCAGAACTCATTGCCCCAGCAATTCCAGTAATTTTGTCTTTGGAAGATATTACCATAGAACTTGGTGATCAAGGAATCCTTGTGCCGTTTATTAATATTGATGAATTCCAAAATATTGAATGGACAGATAGCAGCACATTGGATTGTGGAAACTGTCTCAGTCCAATGGCTATGCCTGTTAATGATGCGGTCTATGAATTAAGCGTCACCTCAATTGATGATTGTTCTACTGAAGCATCCGTAAGAATTACTGTTGATAAGACCAGGGGCGTTTATATCCCTAATGCCTTTTCTCCAAATAACGATGGTGTCAATGATGAATTTACCATTTTTGGTGGAAATGAGGTGGAGGAGGTTACTTCCCTTAAAATATTCAGTCGATGGGGCAGTATTGTTTATTCAAATGAAAATTTTCAACCAAATGATTTGTCAATAGGTTGGGATGGTTTTTTTAACGGAAAAGCTATGGATCCTTCTGTCTTTATCTATATCGCGGAAGTCAAATTTATAGACGGCGTAAGTATTCCTTACAAAGGTGATTTTGTTCTATTGAGATAGTATATGTCAACCATTTCTTGTCTAAAATGTTAGATCTCCGATATGAAAAAATCGGAGCTTCCTACTAAAATTTGTTGCACTTGTTCTAGACCATTTTCTTGGAGAAAGAAATGGGAAAAGAATTGGAATGAAGTGAAATACTGCAGTCAGCGTTGTAGACGAAATTCCAAAACTGCCAGTAATTAGTGTGCCAATGAAATATAGTGGAATAAGATTGATACTTGGAGATCAACTAAATATTCAGCATTCTTGGTTTTCAGAGATCAACAAAGACTGGTTATATGTCCTAATGGAAGTAAAGCCAGAAAGCGAATATGTACAACATCATATTCAAAAGATTGTTGGAATATTTCAAGCTATGAGATCATTCGAGCGATCCTTAGCTGATTTGGGACACCATACTCGGTATTTCAAAATCTCAGATACTGATAATAAGCAATCGTTTAAACTTAACTTGGCAAGCTTAATTAAGGAAACTGGTGCCGAACGAATAGCTTATCTTGAGCCGGATGAATATCGACTGGATCGAAAACTGAAGGATGATCTTGCAACTTTGGATGTAGGAATTGAAATGTGTAGTTCAGAGCATTTTTTCACAGAAAGAATGGAACTCCGTGGAATGTTTGAAGGCAAAAAGCAATTTTTGATGGAAAACTTTTATCGGAAAATGCGAAAAAAGCATCATGTTCTAATGGACAATGACAAGCCAGTTACCGGCAAGTGGAACTACGATCATGATAACCGTAAAAAACTCCCGAAAGACCATGAGCCTCCTAACCCATTTCTTGTTCATCATGATGTTACAGCCTTATTGGAAGAAATAAAAGGGGCTGGAATTAATTACATCGGTAATATAAATCCCAAAGATTTTATATGGCCGAAAAACAGAACCGAAGCACTGGAAGGTCTTGCCTATTTCGTCCAAGACTTACTCTTTAATTTTGGTCGATATCAAGATGCACTATCAAATGAATTTTGGAGTATTTATCATAGTCGAATTTCATTTGCAATGAATCTTAAATTGATTGGACCAAAAGAAGTTGTTAATATAGTTGAGTCAACTTGGAGAGAACTGTCAGATATCGAATCAATCGCTCAGGTTGAAGGATTCATTAGACAAATTTTGGGATGGCGGGAATACATGCGAGGAATTTATTGGGCGAAAATGCCTGAGTATGCTTCCTTAAATTATTTTGATTCCAAAAGAAAATTACCGAGTTGGTTTTGGACAGGAAATACCAAAATGAATTGCTTAAGCAAAGCAATAGGTCAATCTTTGGATTATGCCTACGCTCATCATATACAACGGCTAATGATCACAGGTAATTTTGCCCTTTTAGCTGGAGTACATCCTGATGAAGTAGATCAATGGTATCTGGGAATTTACATTGACGCTTTTGACTGGGTGGAAATTACCAATACGCGAGGAATGAGTCAATTTGCAGATGGTGGAATCGTTGGATCAAAACCATATGTTTCCAGTGCTGCTTATATTCATAAAATGGGAAACCATTGTAAGACTTGCCATTATAAGCACAAGGAAAAAGTTGGTAAGGACGCTTGTCCGTTCAATAGTCTTTATTGGAATTTTATTGATCAGCATCGAGAAAAGTTAGAAAAGAATCCACGGATGACAATGATGTATAGGATATGGGATAAGTACAATGCAGAAACAAAAAGCGAATTACTCACTAAAGCTAGTCAAGTCATTGAGGATATTGAAAAATTGTAATCGTTAAAATTGAATAAAGGAAAAACCATTCAAGTCATTTGGCTGAAAAGAGATTTGAGATTGCAAGATCATGCTGCTCTTTTTGAAGCTACAAGAAATAATGAGCCGATTCTCTTATGGTATTGTTATGAACCAACATTGTTTGATGATCCGCATTACAGTGAACGACATTTTAGATTTATTCATCAATCAATTGAAGAAATTAAGTGCCAACTCAAAGCGTTTGGTGCTAATGTTCTTGTAACAGAAGGCGACCCCATTTATATTTTGGAAAAGATTCATGAAATTTATCCAGTGTCTCGATTACTTGCTCACGAAGAAACAGGTATAAACATAACTTTTCAACGTGACGTACTGATGAGTAATTTTTGTAACGATGAACAAATCCCTTTTTTAGAATTTCAACACAACGGAGTGTTGCGTGGAAAGAAAAATAGGAAGGACTGGAAGAAAAAATGGGATGAATATATGTTGTCTCCTTGCTTTAATGTTGAACTAAAAAAGGTAAATTGGCTTAGAGAAAAAAAAGTGAGTGATTTGCGTCTACAGCTTTCTTTAAATCCAACGCGAGAATGGTCTGATTCAAATAGATTTCAAAAGGGCGGGACCAGTTTTGGTCTCCGTTACCTTCAGTCGTTTTTATCTGATCGCATAAAAAATTATGCAAAAGGAATTTCAAAACCTGAGCTAAGCAGGAAAACTTGTAGTAGATTATCTCCATATATTGCATGGGGAAATATATCTATTCGTCAGGCATTTCAGGCCGCCTTGCAAGCAAAAATTAATAGTAAATATAAAAGGCAATTTAATGCATTTTTGAGCAGGCTTCAATGGCATTGCCATTTCATACAAAAGTTTGAAATGGAGTGCACTATGGAATTTGGACCATATAATGAGGCGTACTTAAATCTAAATAAACCACTAGATAAAAAGAAAGTAAGCGCTTGGTTGTCTGGGCAAACAGGATATCCCTTGGTTGATGCTTGTATGCGTTGTTTACACAATACAGGTTACATTAACTTTAGAATGCGAGCAATGGTAGTGTCTTTTATAACTCATAATCTTTGGCAACCTTGGACGGCAATAAGTCATGATCTTGCAAAGCTGTTTTTGGATTTTGAACCAGGAATACATTATCCGCAAATTCAAATGCAAGCTGGGGAAACTGGTGCAAATACACTTCGAATTTACAATCCTGTAAAACAATCACAAGATCAAGATCCAGATGGATTTTTTATAAAGAAATGGGTTCCAGAATTAGTCAATCTTTCAGCCTTACATATTCATGAACCTTGGAAAATGACAATGCTTGATCAGCAGTTTAGCGGAGTGATTTTAGGAGAGACTTACCCCAAACCAATTGTTGATTATCAAGCGACCGGTCGAAGTGCTAGAGATATTTTGTGGAAATTTAAAGATCGTGAAGATGTGAGACTGGAAGCTAGAAGAGTTGTACAGAAGTTAGTAAATCCAAGAGATCAAAATAAAAAAGAGAAATTGCGTTAAAAAGCATTTTCAATAAATTAGGTCTGGATTATAGGATCAAATGATTGATTAGTTTTAACAAGTTTATAGTTAAAGGAATTAATAAATATTAGGGGGAAAACATTGATGGTGACCTTTCAAAAAAAAATGCAGAGGAATTACTTACACAATAGACTAAAGGCAAAGTGTTCCAGCATTTTATTTACTTCTTCAAAATTTTCATCCTTTACTTTTACGTCTGTTAGCTTCGGTAAGTGTTGAGCAAAGTAAATGTGATTATTGGCCATTTCAAAAAGATTACTTGCCAATGCTCTTGGATAGGGGAAATCTGAACAAAGCTCAGTGATGACGTTGGCAACTTGATGCACTAACTTATTATAATTGGTAAACAGACCAAAGTTGTTTTCTTTGTCAACTTCCTTAGTATGATAGGATTTGGTTCCTTCTGCAATCACAACCCGATGAAGAACACTTTCATTTACATATTCGATGGCTGGATTTTCTCTTGAAGCATCCACAAAAGTCCCAATGATTATAGTGAGTTTTCTTTTAGGATCAATTATGTTCATTGTATTCACAGTAATGGAATAACTGACCCATTCCCAGTACCAGGATACTAAATACAGTAAGAGCAAATGCTTATTTGTAAAGTATCGATATATTGACGCTTCTGTAGAATTCATCTCCTTTGCAAGCTTTTTGAAGTTGAAGGCTTCAAATCCAATCTTGTCAATTAGCAGAATACTTTGGCGAATTAAATTCTTTCCAAGGCTTGTTTCTTGAGGATCTCTCAAGTAAAGTTTTTCGTTTAATTGAATTTTTATAGCAATTGACATCTTGCAAGTTTGGTACAAAGTTAATCTTTTCAACATATAAGTAAATAGATCATCGAAAAAATATAAACTCTAATTGATAATAGTATTGCTATCATTACTAAAAGTTTGTATATTTGTTCTTTGCTAGGGGAATTGACTGTTTCAGTCACTGGCAATTTCATTAATTATTACAAAAACTAAATAGCTGTCGGTGCTTGATAGCCTGATAATGCTGTATCAAAAAAGAAGACTAACATGGATGTGAATGAAAAAAGTGGATTGTTTAGCCACTTAAAAAGCGACTTTCCTGCCTCGATAATAGTATTCCTGGTAGCGGTCCCATTGTGCTTGGGTATTGCTCTGGCTTCTGGTGCACCATTATTTTCAGGAATTATTGCGGGAATAGTAGGTGGTATTGTAGTTGGAATCTTGTCGGGTTCTCAATTAGGAGTTAGTGGACCAGCTGCCGGACTGGCTGTTATTGTATTGACAGCAATACAAGAGTTAGGTGCCTTCGAAACGTTTTTGTTGGCCGTGGTTATTGGAGGTGTATTTCAAACAATACTTGGTTATGCAAAAGCCGGTATCATTGGATATTATTTTCCCTCGTCTGTAATTAAAGGGATGTTAACGGGTATTGGAGTAATCATTATACTCAAACAAATTCCGCATGCTTTTGGTTATGACAAAGACTATGAAGGGTCGCTTAGCTTTACACAGCCAGATGGACACAATACTTTCTCAGAACTTTTCTACATGTTTGAAGCGGTTAGCCCTGGTGCAATAATTATTACTTTAGTTAGCATGGCCATCTTGATTTTATGGGAGCAACCCTTCATGAAGAAGATTAAGTTATTTCAAATGATTCAAGGGCCACTAGTTGTGGTGACTATAGGAATTATTTTGAATTTAGTTTTTATCAATAGTGGTTCCTTTGGGTTAAGAGCAGATCAAATGGTGGCTCTTCCTGTTCCTGC
Organism: uncultured Saprospiraceae bacterium; assembly: GCA_937928045.1. Taxonomy (GTDB): domain Bacteria; phylum Bacteroidota; class Bacteroidia; order Chitinophagales; family Saprospiraceae; genus JABDJM01. The sequence goes on from CALFWO010000022.1 coordinate 7,653, forward strand.
AGATATGGCAGGCTTTTTTGGACAATTTAGCTTTCCAGATTTTACCCAAATCACCAACCCTGCAGTTTGGGTGACAGGAATTACAATTGCCGTTGTTGCCAGTCTTGAAACCTTACTTTGCTTAGAGGCTACAGATAAGTTGGACCCATATAAAAGAACTTCACCTGCAAATAGAGAATTGAAAGCGCAAGGTGTTGGTAACCTAATTAGTGGTTTGATAGGAGGATTGCCTATTACTCAAGTAATTGTAAGAAGTTCTACCAATATTCAATCTGGAGGAAGAACGAAGATGGTAGCGATTATGCATGGTATGATCATTCTTATCGCTGCAATGGCACTTCCTAAACTTCTTAATTTAATTCCACTTGCAAGTTTAGCTGCAATATTATTTTTAGTAGGTTACAAATTGGCCAAGCCAACTGTTTTCAAACAGATGTATAGATTAGGGAGAATGCACTTTATCCCATTTATGGTAACAGTGGTTGGAATTGTATTAACAGATTTGTTAACAGGAATAGGAATGGGAATGGCTGTTGCAATTTTCTTTATTCTTTATAATAATTATACAAAGCCATTTTTGTTTGAAACTTCAAAGCACTTAACTGATGGCAAGATTCACTTAGCATTGGCTCAGGATGTGACTTTTATAAATAAGGCAAGCATTCAAAGAACTTTGACTCAGATTCCAGATGGAGCAAAAGTTGTAATTGATGCCACAAAAACTGTAAATATCGACCATGATATCGTTGAAATAATAGAAGAATTCAAGGCCAATGCAGAATTCAGAAATATTGATTTAGAAATTTTAGAACGAGAAAATAAAAGATGGACGAATCCTATGCGAGAAATCGAACATGCCATTACCAATAACCTTCTAGGCAAAACTGGCTCAGGTTCTAATGGTGTCGTCCGTAAATCAACCAAATCAATTTAATCCAAAAAAACGAAAATTATGATGGAAGTAGTCATTAATAATACTGCTACTCAAACTTCAGAAACTCAAAGTAAAGTAACTCCTGCTATAGCGGTAAATTTATTGAAAGTTGGAAACAAACGCTTTATTCATGACACTATGATCCATAGAAATTTGGGCCAGCAAGTGAAAGAAACAGCTACCGGGCAATATCCATTTGCGTCGATTGTAAGTTGTATCGATTCTAGAATACCAACTGAGGTAATTTTTGATCAAGGAATTGGAGATATTTTCAATGCAAGGGTTGCCGGGAATTTTGTAAATCCTGACATTCTTGGAAGTTTGGAATTCGCCTGTAAGTTAGCAGGTTCGAAGCTGATTGTGATTATGGGTCATACCTCCTGCGGAGCTGTGAAAGGAGCTTGTGATCATGCTAAACTTGGCAACTTGACTCAAATGCTGGATAAAATTATGCCAGCTGTAAATGCAATTGAAACTCCTGAAGGTGAAGAACGAAACTCTTCTAACCTAAACTTTGTAAATAAGGTTGCTGAAAAAAATGTTCAATTGACCATACAAGAATTGCTCGACAAAAGCTCGGTTCTGGCCGAAATGAAAGCTCAAGGAGAAATTGATGTTGTTGGTGCGATGTACGATGTAAAAACAGGAAGAGTAGAATTTCTATAGAGAAGCGTTAAGGCGATGAAGTATTTTAAGCTAATTATTATTGCAATTTTGACAGTACCTTCTTTGGTAATAGGACAAGGAGAGGACGTCGGGAATTGGCTTATGTATTTTGGAACGAATAAAATAAGTGATAAACTCAGTGTGCATTCCGAACTTCAGTATCGGAATCACACTGTAGTTCCAAACAATATAGAACAGTTGTTAATAAGAACTGGGCTAAATTATCATCTAAAAAAGTCCACCATTCTTACAGCTGGTTATGGCTTTATCGCTTCATACGATTTTGAATCACCAATGAAAGCTGCGGAAAGTACAGAGCATAGAGTCTTTCAACAATTGATCATGATCAACAAGGTCAAAAGGGTGAAATTTGAACATAGATATCGAATTGAACAACGCTGGGTGAACTCGGATTATAAGAATCGTTTGCGTTATAGATTAATGGCATTCATTCCGTTGAACAATAAAGAATTTGTACCCGGTACCTTTTTTATTGGTCTTTACGATGAAGTATTTATGAATACTAAAAGTACTTTTTTCGATAGAAATAGACTTTATGCTGCACTCGGCTACCAAGTCTCTAAACCTTTGCAAGTTCAACTCGGTTACCTTCGTCAGACTCTAAACAGTGGTTGGAAAAATTATTTGCAACTGGGAGTTGTATTCAACACCGATTTTAGAAGTTCGGTAGAAAACTAAGCCACTGCTTTTCTTTTAGTTGTTGACCAAAATATGCTCTATAATGGTCAAAATAATAGCATTACTTGTCTGAGTTTAAATGAAAACTCCTTCTAATTGGATTATTCCTTTCATTTTCAAACATATCTCTTAAAATCAAGTAAAAATAGGATAAGGCTCATTTAAAAATTGACCATGCCCCGCTTTACCTATTTTTTAATAGTTGCTTTTCTCTTTGTTTCTAGGACTGTTATTGCACAAGAGTCTATGGATATTCGTTTTGAACGAATAGACAATAGTTCTGGTTTGTCAAATAACTATGTCTCTTCTATTTGTAAGGACCATTTAGGTTTTATTTGGGTTGGAACAAGTCATGGATTATGTAGAATTGAGTCTAAGGACAGGATTAAGATCATTACAATGTCTGATGACAATAGTTTGAAGTCTAATTATATTCGAGCCCTTTTATCCGATAGTAAAGGTAACTTATGGATAGGAACTCGTCTAGGAGGTCTTACTAGATTTAATCAAAAAACGGAGGAGTGGAAAACTTTTTTACCAGATAAAAATGATCCCAATTCTTTATCCAACAATGAGGTGCTGTCATTATTGGAAGACAATCAAGGAAGGGTATGGGTAGGTACTGAAAATGGACTAAATCTATACCAAGAAGAAAGTGAAAATTTCATCAACTTCTTGCCAGATGTAACCAAAGAAAATGCACTGCAAACAAAAGCCATTTTATGTCTAGAACAGGATAGCGAGAATAGAATCTGGCTGGGTACTTGGGGTGGAGGAATGTACCTGGTATTACCTTCATCTTCGAATGATATGGCCGCCACAAGTTTTAGAAATTTCAATTTGAATAGCAATTCTGAAAAAGCAAAGAATGTATGGCAAATATATCAGGACAATGATGAAAGAATATGGGTAGGGACATTTGGTGCAGGTATGTTCTTAATGCAACTTCCTGAGAATGTCTCAGACAATCCCAAGCAACAAAATTGGTCTCCCAAGTTTCACAATTATCTTTCAGCAAACAATGCTTCCAGTAAGATATCAGACAATGTTGTTTACGATTTTGCTCAAGATGAAAAAGGAGATTTGTGGATATCAACAGGTCTAGGAATAAATATTGTAAGGGTCCAAGACTTACCAGAAAAATTAGCCTACAATAAGATTTCAAAGCAACAACCAGATTTAAAATTTAATAAACACTACTATCAATCGAATAATTATTATTCAATTCCGCACAATAGCGGAAATTGTATGCAGATCGATGATCAAGGAATTTTGTGGGTTGGAACTCAAGCAGGAATTGGTAGTCATGTTCCTGAAATGAAAGTATTTGAGAAGTATACGATCGGGTATGGAGGTAAGAAAAATTCAAGTGCTCAAAATATGTACATCGATCGTGATAATATTGCTTGGATCGCTTTGGGAAATGAAGGACTAACAAGTTATGATTTAAATACGGGTAAATTTGATAAGTTAAACAAGTTGAGGAATCAGAACGACAAAAGTACTTTTGTAAGTTCTTTATTTAGTAAAGACGGTGAAAGTTTGTATGCCGGAACAAACGATGGTTTTGAAATAATAGATATGCAAAATCTTTCGAGTCAAAGATTTAGAATTCCTGATCAATTGTTACAAACCGTAAAATATTTTTATTATCAAAATTTATTTGTTGATAGTCAAGATAGAGTTTGGATGGCTACAGATCAGGGAATAATTGTTTATTATTCAAAGGACGAACAGTTTCATATTTACAAACATGATATAACAGATCCTCATTCGCTTTCGGATAATTCAACAACACAAGTTTTTGAAGCAAGTGATGGCACTATGTGGATATCCACTTTTAATGGACTAAATCGAATTGAATCAATTATCGATCATAAAATTAAGTTTATACAGTATAAACAAATATCTGAGGATCCTTCTACTAGTGTTAAGTGTAATCAGATTTCTGCAATTTGTGAAAAGAATGGAAAGTTGTATTTGGGTACTGGAACAGGAATGGAGTCTTATGACTTAAAGAGTAAAAAATTTGAAAAAGAATTTTCTGATAAAGAACAATTTTATTACATCGGATTTGGTGTATTTGATGATAAATACATTTGGGCAACAACAACCGAGGGATTGATTAGAATGGATTTGAAAAATAATCGATTTTATGAATTGAGCAATGCAGATGGATTGATGTCGATCAACTTTCTCTTACGAAGTGTTGTAAGTGGGCCTGATGGAAAAATTTATTTAGGAGTGAGCGATGGATTTCTAGGATTAGATAATGATAACATTAGGTTTAATGGAATAGCCCCTCCAGTTTATATTACGGATGTTACTATGATGAATGGGAATAGTGAGCTGGTGACATCAGGAATAGAAAAAGGTAAAATAAAATTAAGACATGACGACTATTACATTAAATTGAATTTTGCTGCATTGAATTTTTGTGATCCAGAAAAAAATCAATTTGCTTATCGCCTTAAAGGCTTCGATGAGAGTTGGGTATATACCACTAATAACAAGGCTACAGCTACCTATACAAACCTAGATCCTGGGAAATATTCATTTGAAGTAAAGGCAGCTAACAATGATGGAGTTTGGAATGAAAAAGGTGTTCAATTAGAGTTGGATGTTCCTTTTGCGTTGTATGAAACTGTTGGTTTTCAATTTTGTGCGTTGATGAGTTTATTATTAGGAGCAATTTTTGGGGTGAAATTCTACAACAAAAGACTTCGGATTAGTAATAAGGAAATGGAGAAATTGGTAAGTGAAAGAACGAAGGAACTTGCCAGTAAAAATAAACAGGTCGAAGTCTTATTGCATGAAATTCAAAAACGAAATACCGAGCTAGAGGAAGTCGTTGAAAGAAGAACCGAACGGCTAAATGAATCCAATAAAGATCTTATTAGATCCAATAAAGATTTAGAACAGTTTGCTTATGTTGCTTCTCATGATTTGCAAGAACCATTAAGAACAATTGGAAGTTTCGCAAATATATTGGGAAGAAAATATCGTGGTAAATTAGATGAAAATGCTTACGAGTATTTAGATTTTATCATTGACGGTGTAGCTCGGATGTCAACTCAGATCAAAAGTATTTTAGCCTATTCTAAAGTTGGGAAAAAACAGTTGGAGGTGCAAATGACCAATTTGAATACTGTAATTGATCTGAAGTTATTTGATTTGAGTCAAAAAATTTCTGAACGAAATGCCAAAGTTAAACTTGCTAAACTCCCTGAAATTAATTGTGAAAAAGAGCACATAGGAATGCTATTTTACAACTTGATAAACAATGGAATCAAGTTTAACAAAAAGGAAAATCCAACAATAGAAATTGCTTGTCACGAGGATGCGCCAGAGGGTTTTTGGAAGTTTTCAGTTAGTGATAATGGTATCGGAATAGCTCCGCAATTTCAAGATCAAATCTTCGAAATTTTTCGAAGATTGAATTTGAAAACAGAATATAAAGGAACCGGAATCGGTTTAGCGTTGTGTAAAAAAATAGTAAATCGACATGGTGGGAAAATTTGGATTGAATCTGAACTAGAAGTAGGCACAACTTTTTTCTTTACCATTCGAAAGGAGGCTTTAGAGAATCTGGATAATGCTTTAGAAAAGAAAATCAGTGCCAACCTCAACTGATTCTAAGCAGTTGATTTCAAAATATTTTCAATTTCATTGTAATACAAATTTCTTAACCTGTAGCTCATCGCCGCTGTAGGCTTGAACTAAATACGTTCCCGCAGCATACTGATTCATTGAAATAGTGGCGGCATAATTTTCTGTTTCAAGAATTTGAATGACTTGCCCTGCCATATTATAAACATTAATTTTCGCAGGAAGATTAAAGTGATTTGGAATTCGAACAATTATCCATCCTGCACTAGGGTTGGGGAATAATTGTAACTCCTCTAACGGTATTATTTGATCAGGCAGCCCATCAATCCATTTTGCCAAAGAATCAATATACATTTGATCCACCACGTTCCTACCAATGGAAGGCATCCTGTTTTCATCCAAACTGGCATCTCTAATCCAAAGCTCGGAATCTTGGTGATTTCCAGCTTCTATAACAAATCGATCTATTCCTGATGCTTGACTTTGAGTTGGGAAATTAATAATCCCATTCAATTGGACGGTGCGCTGTAATCTGAAATCATGACTTACTGTGGTAATGCCTCCTTCGCGATGACAAGAGGCACAGTTAGCATCAAGGTAGCTCCGAATTCGATACTCTAAATCTATTTCAGCATTGTCAATGGCATGAGACTTAATTAGTGCGTCTGGATTGCTTGGGCTATTCTTAAAAAGGCCTATTTCTTTGAAAAATGAAATCTGATTTTTTTCTACCCCAATATGCGGATAATACGAACTGCCATTCAGCTGATGAGTTTTGACACCCAATACATATTTTGCATTTTCATTATGACAAGTCATACATTGATCACGGCTGGGAAAGTCCCAGGTCTGGGTAGCTACAACCGAACCATTTTCAGTAATGTCAATATCTCTTGAAGTTCCACCGCCTAGTAGGAATGCTTCTGTACCTTCATTGTTCCATTTGTAAGTTAGGCCATATGCTTTTCCGCCTTCACCAATTACAAAAAACCTAGTTTCTAATTTAGTGGTTGGACCATTTGTATCTGTAGTTGTAGGAAGAGAAAAATGTTTGATGAAAACTGTTCCTTCTGGAAAACCCCATTCTTCAAAATTGCTGAATGTAATTTGTTCGGAAGGTAAATCAAAATCACCATCATTAGGAACTGCGATCCATCTATCCTTTGTGGCATGGTCGGACCAGAGTGGTGTATTTACTGAATAAGGAATCAAACCTAAAATTGGAGTCATCGTATTGAGGTCTTCAAAAACTGCGAGCTCAGAAAGTCGGCTTGGAGGATCGGCAACCACTTGGTTCTGCTGTAGTCTAAATATTTTTCCTGGTTCTGTAAAGTCTTTGCCAGATATACAGACTAATATGTCTCCATTTGATCGACCATGGATGCCGGTGATCCCTGGACTTTCAGGCAATACATCCGCGAAATCTCCAAATCCTGTCATGAGCACTTGAAATTCTGGATCAGCTGTGCTACTGTTTCCGGATAGTGCAAAAATCTTTTTCTGATTGTAGTCGCCGAAAACATATTTCTCAGATAGGCCAGCGTAGGTTTCACCGCGATAAATTAAACCGCCGATAATACAAGAGCCTTCTGAGCGATCGTATTCATAAAAGGCTTCTTTTTCATTGCCAATAAAGTTTGTTGGCTTTTGAAAAGTCTCCGAAACAAAAGTGCCTTCTAGATAAGGCCATTGTAAATTATCTGCTTTTTCAACTTTGCTGATTTCTTCTCGTTGACTAGATCCAACATCAGCGATCCAAATCGCCTCTGTTTCGCGATCATAAAAGGTGGAGTAGGGGTTTCTTAAACCTAAAGCATAAAACTCTTCGAGAATACCTCCGGATTCATCTAGCCATGGATTGTCATTGGGAATAGAGTAGCCTTGTGTAAAAGTATTTCCCCAACCTTGTTCTGGATTTGCATTTGCAATGGGTTGTCTTCGGATCGGATGACTCCTAGTCGGATCATTGTCTACATCAATTCTTAATATGCCTGAGAATAAACCACGATCAATACTTTGAGTGGATTCTGCTTGAAAATCATGCCCTTCGTCCCCTAATGTTAAATATAAAAAATTGTCTTTTCCGAAAAACAAGCCACCTCCATTGTGCCAGGTACTTCTATCATATTGTTGGATTAAAATTTCTTCGGAATCCGGATCGAAAGTTTCTAATGCTGGATCCCAAGTAAACTTTGATAGTCTATTGAATCCTTTTTCACTCCATCCGTCAGGCATGGGCTTAGATCGATAATAGATAAATATAAACTGATTCTCCGTTTGAGTAGGACTATTGAAATCATAATGCAAGACCATCCCAACGCAGCCAGCCTCTCCCAATTTGAAAGATCGATCTTTGATGTCCAAAACTAATTTTTGGGTTTGGGTTTCAAAATTTACTTGCCAGATCTCTCCTAGTTTACTCAATACCAGGACATCCTCGCTGTTCGGAATTTCTTTGATTCTTAGAGGAGAAGAGATTTTAATATTGGGCGCAAAATCTTCATATTTCCAAGAACCACCTACTCCCGGGGAGCTAGATGGAAAAATGCCATTCAAATAGGGAGCTACAGGACCTGGAGGTACTGATGGTGGAGCAATCAAAGCCACCGAGGTAATTCCAAGTATTGCTAGAAAAAAGAAGGTTATAGAAATCTTAGTCATGCAGCCGAAGTATTAGCGTCATAAATTAAACGAGCAATTCAATCAATTGGCGGCTCTTAATTTATAGTAAAGGTAATATCCAAATAGTTTGGTGAATACTATGGGCTACAGAGAATTTATTTTTGTTAAAATTGAGATAATTTTGAAGGGCGTAATTTGACGCTCATGATTTCCTTGGCGTTAAATGAAACCAGTTTTTCCAACTACTAATCAACGATATGTTTAGTGATGTCAAAACCTAGGTGGTCGTCATCATTTGAATCATAATATCCCGATATTTCATCATAGAAATTTGCAAAGGTCACCTGCATATATGGAATTAGCCAAAGCAATCCGATGAATAAGGTGAAAATCGAAAGGAACATCCAAGGAAGAAAACGAAGGCCTAGTACAAACAAATCAGTCTTGTGGCCATCCATTAATTCCCAGCTCCTTTCCATTGCTTCGGTCACACCGATTTCCGGATTTTCAGAAATGATATACATGGTTTGACTCCAACCAAGCGCAAGAATAATTCCCGGAACAAACAATAGACAGAATCCAACTACTATTCCCAGTGACATTAATAAATATGCGCCAAGGGCAGTTCCAAAATTCTTAAATCCATCAAAAACATCGTTCATTTCTGCATGCTGATTTCTAGCAATTTTCAAAGAAAAAATCGCCCAACCCAATGCAAAGGGACCGGAAAGAAAAATGGACAGCAATGGAACCATTGAGGAAAACATAATAACCACCCAATAGATAACAAGTGTTCCAATAGCCAGACCCCAAGTATCGGCTAAAGAATACCGGGCTTCTTTCATTAGATCGGATGGGCGAATCATTACTTTTCTCATTTTAAGTTATTTGGAGTTAGTGAATTGTCCAGTTGAGTTCAATACTATTGCTGGGTAGTTTTATGAAGATCTAAGATTGGATGAAATCAATACTGACTTTTTAGAAAGTCTTGAGAAAAAACTTATCCAAAGAAAGAATCCGCATACAGGCGAACCGATAAAATTGAATTCAGTATTTAGCTACTATAAAACACTGAAGTCTCTCTTCAATAAAGCCATCTATTTTGGGATAACTGAAAACTATCCATTCAGAAACAGTTCTAACCCTAGAGGATATTCGT
>CALFWO010000023.1 GCA_937928045.1 uncultured Saprospiraceae bacterium
GGTCATGATTTGGCCAATATGCAAGAGGGAGATATCCCAGTGCTGAGAAGAAAATTAGGTGTGATTTTCCAAGATTTCAATTTACTGAATGACAGATCCGTGTTCGAAAACCTCAATTGGGTCTTAAAAGCCACGGGCTGGAATAAAAAGAAAAAGCGAAAGGAAAGAATCCATGAAGTACTCAACATGGTTGGAATCGAGGAACATGTTCAAAAAATGCCTTTTGCTATAAGTGGAGGAGAGCAACAACGATTGGTGATCGCTCGTGCAATCTTGAACAATCCAAAGGTCATTATTGCTGATGAACCCACAGGGAACTTAGATCCGGATACCGCCGATTTGATAATGCAATTGCTACAAACCCTCAGAGCTGAAACGGGGGCTTCTATTTTAATCGCCACTCATGACTATCGAATCGTAGAAAAGCAAGATGCGCTGGTTTTTAAGTGTGAGGAAAAAACATTGAAGGTGATCCATCAACAGTTATTCTCGAGCAGCGGAGGGTAGTATTAAGCGAAGATTAAGTTGTACTTAAATTTCGAAAGCGGGACAAGGCTATTATCATGACTATTCGAATCTAGCAACCCTTAACGTTTTAAACGTTTAATAGGGCTTTACAAATTTAATTGTTTGAACACGCTTGATTTTATCTTGACGTTCAAGGCCAGTTGCTCTTATGAAATAAGATCCTGCAGGGAAGTCTTCGATATTTTCTATAAAATTAATTTCCCCAGAGATGTTTGTCTGCGTAGTATTGGTTAAAATTATCTGACCAACCAAATTGAAAATCTCGATTTTCAGATCAATGTTACCTTCACTTTGAATAGCAATATTAAGTTGATTCGAAACGGGGTTAGGATTAATTTTAATAAGGTCTTCGACTACTTGGGTATTGTTTTTTAAGCCGGTTGGCAATGAAGTGTCGTAACTGGGCCCAGTGTTTTCCTCAGTTACAAAAGGTTTAATCACAATGTCATGAGGGTATTCATTGCAACCCAAATCTTTCTCTTCTATTGCTGATGGACGAGACTGGCGCATGAGATCAAAAAGCAGATCTGTATCTATGTCCTCCATTCCTTCGAACTGAGGTAGTAGCTTATAACCCGAAAGTGCAGCGTTGATAGCTGGACTGCTTTGGCTTAAACCAAAAAAGCCTTCACTATTTTGCTCCAGCTGCGGGTCAATGATCGTTATTCCAGATGATGGCAAAGAGATTCCAAGATCCCCAAAAGCAATATTTCCTATCCAAGTTTCATTACCGGTTGCTTCTCTAAATAATTCATCATCTGGATCAGAAAATATGTTATTTGCAAAAGTTACGTTTGTTGGTTCGTCATTACCGCTACCGCCAAGGATTACCTCTGCACAATCAATTACCGTATTAAAACCAATATTGATATTGTCTAAAGGATCTGAATCTTCATTCTGCAAGTAAATGGATCGATCATCCAAATCGTAAAAGTAATTGTTATAGATGTATTGATCTTGTCCTTCTCTAACTCTAATTCCGCCTTTACCGTTTAGAAAGAAATTCCCATATACAATGTTTTCCGAACCATGACGAAGGACTAACTCTGATAAGGGATTGTTTTCGAAAGTATTGAATCGATATACATTTTGACTGGCTTTACTGGAAATGATTTCGCCATCACCACTACATTGCGTAAAGTAGCAATATTCGACTAACGATCTGCTGATGAAATCAGCTTGAGAACTTACTCCAATTCTGATTGGTTCAATACCTAAATCATTACCAGTTCCTTTGAAATTTTTAAAGGAACAATGTTGTATTTTATGGTAGCCAGGATTGGTGTCATCCACCAAAATTGAAAGAATATTTTGATCGGCTAAATTGATTCTATTCTCAAAGTTACAGTAGGTAATTTCGACATATTGACACTCTTCTCGAACTCTTAAATATTTATAACTTCTGTAAGCTCGAATATTTAATTGATTAAACTTATTATAGCTTCCAGTAGTGTTGATCACATCACGAGTTCCAATGTTTCCATCTAAAAACTGAAATCCTTGCAGAAGAACATAATCACTGGTAATGTTTACTCTAGACAAGCCAGTAAAAATTGTTCCTCCGAGTGTATCTGCCATAATATTTAGATGATCCTTTTTAATATTCATGTAGATATCAGGATAGACACCGGATAGCCAAATTATGGAATCATTCATGGCTGCATTATCATGCGCATCTGTAAATTCTTGTTGGGATTCAACAAAGAAGATTGCTCCATTTATCTTAGTTGAAAAAACCAAAAAGCAATAGAAAAACACCCAAACTAATTTTGTAATTTTCATGAAATTCGATATTGTACAGTGTATTTAAATTGTACGAAAATTTGTTACACTTTGGTTCAAGCAATGAATATTTGGGTTGTTTAAAATGGTGGTTTAACCTGAAGTATTGCTTTGGCAGGATCTTCCACGGGAAGCTTACAAGCCTTATTTTGACAAACATAGATCATTGTGCGACCTTCTTGTAGTTTGTCTTTAAGCAAAGCCATATCACCTTCACTTTTGCCGCCCAAATACAATACCTGCGGCAAGAATTTCTTTTGTAGCGTTTGCAATTTTTTTTGAAAATCATCTCCTAATATGGCCACTTCGTAAGGTGATCTGCTGACTTGATTCCAAAGCATGCCCCAATTGGAATAATAGCCAGGATTCGGAGCTTCCTGCATGGTTTGGGCTACGACACCAAGCATCTCTTTTGCCTTCGTCGTATAGAATTCATTATAAGTCAATGTACCTAATTGAAACAATACAAGCGCAAAAGAAGAATTAGATCCAGGAATCACATTGTCAGTAGTTACTATTTTTCTCGTAATTAATGGTGGATCAAGATCAGATGTGTAGAAAAGTAATCCAGATTTCTCATCTTTAAAATGAGCAATAGTATAGTCTGTAAGTTTGGTTGCTTTTTCTAGCCAGCTAGGATCAAAGCTCGTTTGATAGAGTTCTATCATGGCTTGAATAGTAAAAGCATAGTCATCTAAAAAGGCATTGATGTTTGTCTTGCCATCCTTGAAGTTTCTATCAATTCTTCCATCCTTTTTTATCATATATTTTTCAAGAAAGGCCATGTTCTGTTCCGCGCGTGCTAAAAATTTAGGATCTTCAAATGCCCGGTACGCATCCAATAAACCTTTGATCATTAAACCATTCCAGGATACTAGAATTTTGTCATCAAGCCCAGGACGAATCCGTTTTGACCTAGCATCAAATAATTTTTTCTTTGCTGCTGCTAATTCTGCACTGAAATTGGAAAGATCAAGTTTGTTTTTTTCAACATACTTTTCGAGCGTCATTTTTTGATGCAAAATATTTTCCCCTTTTTCCCAATTTCCTATCTTAGAAACGTTATAATATTTATTAATTAGCTTGGCTTCGGTCTCTGTTAAGATGGAATCAATCTCAGATTTTTTCCAAATGTAAAAGAGTCCTTCTTCTCCTTCAGAGTCTGCATCTAAAGAAGAGAAAAAACCACCTTCCGGATGAGACAATTCTCGGTTAGCAAATTCAATTGTTTCATAAACTACTTTTTTGTAAAGTGGGTTACCGGAGACTTGATAAGCATGCGAGTATAAACTAATTAATTGGCCATTGTCGTAAAGCATTTTTTCAAAGTGAGGGACCAGCCAAGTTTCATCGGTAGAGTATCTTGCAAAACCTCCTCCAAGTTGATCATAGATTCCTCCCAAAGCCATTTTTTGCAAGGTAACCTCCACGGCTTCTCGGCTAACTGATTTTGGTTTATAATAGGCATCTTGCAGTAAGAATTCATATTGATTGGGTAATGGAAATTTTGGGGCACCTTTTCTTCCACCATTGGGGAAGTCTACTGTGGAAGTTATCTTTTCCGCAACAGAATGCATCAATTCAGGTTTGAACTCAGAAACTGGATTAAAGTCGGGAATTTCATCTTGCTCTACAATTCCACCAGTTAGCTTGGTAGCATATTCGGCTAATTCGTCCGGTTTATTTTTCTTTGTATCAATGAAATACTCTAATATTTTGATCCATTCCTTCTTTGGAAAATAAGTGCCAGCCCAAACAGGCTTTCCAGATGAAAGAGCAATAGCGTTCAAAGGCCATCCGCAACCTCTTCCAGAAGCCAATTGACAGGCGGTCATGTATACATCATCGATATCTGGTCGTTCTTCGCGATCTACCTTGATTGGTACAAAATGTTCATTCATTATTCTAGCAACCATGGTATCTTCAAATGACTCATGTTCCATTACATGACACCAATGTCAAGCAGAGTATCCTACTGATATCAAAAGCATTTTGTCCTCTGCTTTGGCCTTATTTAAAGCTTCCTCTCCCCACGGATGCCAATCCACAGGATTATGGGCATGTTGCAAAAGATAAGGACTAGATTCATTTATCAGTTGATTGGTGTATTTGTGATCACCTAATTGGCTGGAAGTCTTTGAGTTACACCCAATTATTAGTGCAGAAATGATTACGGTACCGAAAAAAAGCGGTGCGAATTTGAAAGTTTTCAAAGAAATTCAATTTTTTTTTCAAAAATACCCAACCCTTTCTTCGAAATGGTAGGTCTATATAGATGTAGGACGCAAGTTCTACAAAATATTAGATTAGTTGCTTCATATTCCAGTGTGTCCGGGCCTTTCGTTGAAAGTGCCGGACACTCTTTTTTTGAGCACTATTCTAATTAGAAGTGCAAATTAACTTTTCTTGGAGTGGCCCGCTAAAATTGTGGGAGGAATTAGGTTAAATTTATTGTTCAGCTCACCAAAATAGACAATGACCAACGATAATGCTGGTCATTCAGGATTTTAAAATTGGCCATTAGGAGTTTACAATTTCTTAATGGTTACTGTGATAAGCCATTTTATTTTCCTTTCGATTCTCAATAATCTTGTTTATCTTATAATTCAAAAAATCTGGATCGATAGGTCCTGTTATCATAGGGAATTTTTTTCCTTTCGATCTTATCGTATTAATACCATTGGTCAAAACTAAGAAGTCTTGATCGATGTCTCCTAGAGCTTGGATTTTATCGGCTGTTATGTTTTCTGCATTATGATTGATGACCAAAAGGTCATATTCCATTGAAGAAAGTAGCTGCAAATCCTTCGGGAAATTCTTTATTACTTGAATACCATAGCCCCATTTTTTTATCAGATTTTTTAATATTTTTTTCTGAAGGGGATGATCACATATCAAAAGTATGCTCTTATTTGAAAGTATTTTATTTTCTAGGCCGCCTTCCATTTTTGCAGCAGATGTATTTAATCTTTCCGGGTAAGGAAGGCCTAACTCATCAAACAAGAAGTCGCACGAAGATTTAAGTGACGCTATATGATTTAACTGATCGACATTTAAATTGTCTAATGAAAGGATATTTATAATACCCAAAGTGTTACTAAGGTGATCATGAATAATTTCTTTTCTATAGTTCTCTTGATCACTATTATTAAATGCTTTAGCCCTCAACTTAGATCCAAACGATCTTAATGGTTTTTTTGAATTTATTTTCGAATTTCTATCAGAAAGATGATTATAATTTTCTCCGAAATGTTTCTTTCGCTTGTTGTGTGAAGTTGACATGATGATGGATTTAATAAACTATTTGTAGATATAGGTTTATTAAGTTGAGTTCGTGCTTTTTTTGTCTTCTAATGAAGATTTACTGCAATATGTCCTCATTTGTAAAGTAGTTGCAATCAAATTTTCTTTACATGCGTGACATTAGCTATAAACACATGATAAATTTTCATGATGTCAAATTCTTGGGATTTGTGGAACTATTTGAAGTTTATTCTATGTTTTAGTGACATGATTCCCATATTAAATATGGCTCATGGCTATTTAGGGAATTTTTCTATTAACCGCGAAAACAAACAAATCATGGATTGGAGAAGACTAAATGGGGATAAAATTGAGTTCCCTTTGAAAGAAGCTGTTGAAAAGACTTTGATCCGTGAGCAAAAGGCGGGGCATAAAATCAAAGTTTGTATTGGTACGGATTCTCAAGTTAAAGGCAAAGTTGCTGAATTTGCTACGGTGATAGTCTTTTTAAGAGAAAAAAAAGGAGGATTTATGTTCATTCACAGTGAGCAAAAACCAGCCAAAATGGGGCTGAAAGAGCGAATGATTACGGAAGTCGCAAAATCTGTAGAGGTGGCTTATTCGCTATGCGATCTTTTGGACAAATTCAATGTAGAGTTGGAAGTACATGCCGATATTAACACAGATCCTCATTTCAAGTCCAACGTGGCCTTGAAGGAAGCTATGGGATACATATTGGGAATGGGCTTTGTATTTAAGGCCAAACCTGACGCTTTTGCGAGTTCTAGTTGTGCAGATAAGGTAGTGTAGGCACCAGTTAACATCAATTGATTCGCACTTATAATAAAGAGATATTTTAAAATTGCTTTTGGTTTTTTTTGGATTTAAATTGAAGTGCTTTTGTACAGATTTAAATCAAATTCTCATGAACAATCGAAATTCTCTTGAATTTTGTGTTAGACTAATCTTAGTTATTTCATTATTTCTTTCCGCTGAATGTTTAACAGCACAATCAAACCCACCAAGGGCCCAAGATGATTGTAATTGTCCCCAATTTGATTGCGATCAATCAAAATGTGATGAGTTCTACAGGAAAGCGAAGGAAAAGAGCCGTCAGGACAAAATAGAATACGAAAAAAGAGAAAAAGAACTAAAAGAAGAAGCAAAACAACGCGCTTTAAAGTGGGAAAAGGAGGAAGAAGAAGCAAGGAAAAAGTATCGTGAAGGGTTTGCACACATGATAATGCCTGATGCACCCGCTTCAGCTTCAGATAATTCCGAAGATGAAGAAGAAGATTCAGAACCGGTTCAATATTATGTTGGAGATGAATATATGCAGTATCCAAGTAATAATATAGATTATAACGAAACTCCGGAACAAAGAAAATATCGACAATCTCAGGAAAACTATAATCAACAGATTCAAGGACAAAGAGAAATTGCAAACGGATTAACGGATTTGGCTGTAGGTATTGGTAGCCTTATTGATGCCAAGCGAGAGGAAAAAAGAATTGCAGAAGAAAAAAGAAAACAAAGGAGAGCAGAAATAGATAGGGCGCGGAAAGCCTATGAAGAAAAAATAAGACGACAAGAACAAAGGGATTTAGATTATCACAATAGATATATCAGGTCATTTGCTCCAAACTTAGAAATTCTTAATCAAGACTTACAAACTTTTAAATATTTCGATCGCATTCATAGAAATGATCTTAATGCCGCCTGGGCTTTTCCAATAAAAATTACAACAATCAGTATCTCTAACTGCTTAAATAATTTTAATTGCCACCCTAAAATTGAAATAACAAGACTTGCAGATCCTATTGAATTAATTAAAGATTCCAAAGGATTTCTCGCACCGGTTTGGACCATTAATGGTTTAGCGGAAGACAATGCTGAAGTTGAATATATTGGAGGGTTTTTATCTCAGGAAGAAGCAAGAAATCATTGGGAGCGACTTTCAAATATCAAATCAAGCTTATTGGTGATTAAGGATGATCCTTCTAGTTCTGATTTGACAATAATGAATTTTAATGTTAAAGAAAGAAATGGATCATTGACTCTTCCAATAATTCAATCAAAAATTGATGCAACCAAGAATAAAAGTAGCAGAAATAATTTAATCAAGTATAGGGATAATGTTTTTCTGAAAAAGTGGGAATCCAATTTTCGTTTGGCAAAAAGAAACAATGATACAACGAAGAAAATAGCAGCACTTAAAAATTACATTAAAAGACTTCCTAATGAGCAAAAAGCTTACGTTGAACTAGGTCAAGCATTTCAATCTCTTGGAGAAAATGAAGAAGCCAAAATTGCTTATAACAAGGCCATTAGTCTCAACGAAAATTCATATAATGCAGCTTCTGCTCAAATTTTATTAGGAGATTTGGCAATTGATGAGGAAGCATTTCGGACTGCTTATAGCAACTACGAAGAGGCTTATAAGAAGGGAGCAAATTTTAATGTTGTCGGGGAAAAAATGGCAGTTGCCGCAAAAGGCTTTAATCAAAATTTGATTTTCGGAACAATAAAATCTCCAGAAGATCTAGAACATGTTTCCTACAAAATAAAGTTGGCTGGAACCAGCAATACCTCTTTAAACCAAAGCGGAAATAAATTTTTCTTACTTGCGCCTACTGGATCTTTGGGAAGAAAACTAGTAGTGAAATCAAAAGATACCAGGCCTTTAAGGGCCTCTATAGTTTCCGGAGAATCTAATGATTTAGAAGTCAGAAAAAAGCAAGATTGGATTCATTTATCTTTTTTCGGAGGAATTAATTACGCCTCCTTCGCAAACCACTTTGTAGAATTAGAGGATTATACTTTAGACTTGGAATCAAAAAATTCTTACAAAGGTTTCAATTTTATAGCAGATGATCATTTCAAAAGAAATCATTTCTATGGAGCGAATCTAGACTTTCGAATTTCGCATTTTATTTTTGGGGCTGAAATAGGGGTGTCGAGAAATAGTTATTCATTAACAAATGGTGATTCAAGTATCTCCGATAATAATTTTGCCCAATATTCAGGTTTTCCTTTAGTCAATCAAATTCGCGGAGATTTCTTACAAAGAAATATGAAATTTTATGTAGGTGTAGGACGAAGAGATGCTGGAATGATTAAATTTCTAGCGAGAAGAAGTAATATCAATTTTTTGAAATATTCCAGTGCCAACGGAGTGAGTTTTGAACCTTATTTGTTTGCAAAAACTAAAGACTATTTGCAATTCGGATTGGCAGTCTCTTATTTCGATGTTACGCTTGAAGTAATGGGAAATGGTAAAAGTAAATTGGGACTTTTAAGTGCTCAATTAGAATGGCGAAAAAATTTCAACAAATTTTTAGGAATGAGACTGGCTGCAAATCTTGACGCTGCAGATATCAATAATTTGAGCGGCATTCTGCCATATGGATCAACAACTGTTGAGTCAGAGTTCAAAGTGGCTCATTTTTCAACTGGCCTAATTATTAATTTGTTTTAATTCTAAGTGTTTAATCAAATGAGATATTTATTTTTTTTATTGACAATACTATTCATTGGTTCTTGTAATACAATCAATGACCAATTAAGTTATGCTGACGTGGAAATAACAAAGGCCAATGCAGTATCCTTCAGTACTTTTGTTGATCCTCGAGATGAGCAACTGTACAACACCATAGTTTTCGATTCTATCGAGTGGTTGAATAGTGATATTAGATTTGAAACCACCTATTCTTATTGTTATGGCTCATCAGCAGAGGAAGATAATGACTGTTTGATGTTTTATGAAAAAGAAAAACTAACTGGTCAGGGTCCATGTCCTAACGGTTGGAGAATTCCTAACTATGATGATTGGTATAACTTGCTCTATAATTGGCATGATTTCCCTGATGAATTTGTCCAAAATCACCTGTCATTGAATGGATTCAATATTCCAGATAATGGAAGCTATGATGCGCTTAATAGTCCAGATTTGAGATATAATAAAGAATCAAATTTTAGTGCCATTGATAATTTTGAAAGAGTGGTTTTTTTCCGTGTTGATGGATCAGTGAATTTCAATATAGAACAGCCTTGGGATACTCATGTTTCATGTCGATGTGTTAGAACATCTATTAGAAACGTAGATCCTATTATTGGTATAAATCCTACTTGTAATGATGGATTTCAAAACGGAGATGAAACAGGTGTTGATTGTGGAGGAGCGGATTGTGAACCTTGCACAAGTTGTAACGATGGATTGCAAAACGGAGATGAAACAGGTGTTGATTGTGGTGGAACGGATTGTGAACCTTGCGCAAGTTGTAACGATGGATTGCAAAACGGAGATGAAACCGGAATAGATTGCGGAGGTCCTGAATGTGAACCCTGTTTGCAATATTTTACTGATTCTAGAGACGGAAAACAGTATACTTTTACTCAGATTGGAGAACAATTTTGGATGACTCAAAATTTAAACTTTACAGGAGCTGGAATTTGCTATCAAAATGATGATGATAATTGCGATAAGTTTGGAAGACTATACACAAGTGCTGAAGCCAATAGCAATAATATTTGTCCTGAAGGATGGCATTTACCTACCGACGAAGAGTTTAAAGAATTAGAGACCTTTCTAGGAATGCCAGCGGATGAATTAAATGAGATAGATTATTTCGAAAGAGGTAACGATCAAAAAGTTGGAGAAAAATTGAAAATTCCTGATGAACAAATAATTCCTTTTTCTATAGAACCATCGGGATTTAATACAATTGGTAGTGGTGTTGCTTATACAAACAGCAATGGAACCCTTGTATTTACAGCTCCGCAGAGGACTGGTTTTCAAACTTCTACAAAATCAGTTGACCCCGCAACTCCAAATTATTATAAAACAAGATTTTTGGATACTGACCATTCAGGTGTTGAAAGATGGGATACGAGACCGGATTTTAGAATAAGTTGTCGTTGCGTAAAGGACTAAAATCACAGAAATTTATTACCATAATTGCCAGAGTTGAATTTTATTCACTATTTGCAATGGTGAATAGTTAGGCTATTCTCGTGGCAAAGAAAAGTCCTAGTTGTAGCATTTCGGCTTCAATTGGTCGGCTCAAAACCCCTTTTCGACTACAATTTTCCCTAGATATCCCATCCTTCCTTATCTTGTGAGCATAAAGTTAACTAACCAGAAGATATGTCCATAAGAATGTTTTGGCTTGCCGCACTAGGGGTTTTTTCCCTAGCCAATGCGCAAGGCCAAATGAATCAAATTCCTTACGAGGAGTTCACCCTTGAAAATGGCCTCCATGTAATCCTTCACGAAGACCATACCACACCAAATGTTATAGTATCCATCATGTATCATGTTGGATCTAAGAATGAAAAACCAGATCGAACTGGTTTTGCACACTTCTTTGAACATTTGCTTTTTGAGGGTTCAGAAAATATTGCAAGAGGTAAATTCGATGATTACATCTCTGAAGCTGGTGGTACCAATAATGCAAACACTTCCAATGATCGAACCTTTTACTACGAACTATTGCCGTCGAATCAATTGGAATTGGGACTTTGGCTGGAGTCAGAGCGATTGTTGCATGCAAAGGTCGAAGATGTTGGAATTGAGACCCAACGGCAAGTTGTAAAAGAGGAACGCCGACAAAGAATCGATAATCAACCTTATGGCTCCTTATTAGAGGAGTCTATGAAGCGTGCCTTTACCAAGCACCCCTACCAGTGGTCGGTCATAGGATCTATGGAACACCTAGAAGCAGCAACAGAAGCTGATTACAAAGGATTTTACAAAGACTTTTACTGTCCAAACAATGCAGTGCTTTCAATTGCCGGAGATCTCGATTCAAAAGAAGCAAAAGCACTGATCAACAAATATTTTGCGGATATCCCGCGTAACGACAATCCTATTTATCGACCAAGTATTGTAGAACCTCCTTTGAGTGGAGAAGTTCGTGATACGATTTACGACAATATTCAATTACCTGCTGTTGCTCAAACCTATAGAATTCCTGCTGCTGGTACTCCTGATTTTTATGCTGTAAAAATGCTTGCGAAGTTACTTTCAGATGGTGAATCTTCGCGTTTAAATAAAGTATTGAAGGATGAAAAACAGTTGGCAGTTTTCTGCGGAGCTTTTCCTTTTGACCTAGAGGATCCAGGAGTTACCTTGGCGTTCTCCATTGCCAATCAGGGGGTTGATATTCTGGAGCTAGAGAAAAACATGAATGCAGAATTCAAAAAAGCTGGTGAAGAGTTATTGTCCGATACCGAATTTCAGAAACTTAGAAATCAAGTTGAAGCTGAATTCGTTACCAATAATTCTTCCATTGCTGGAATTGCAGAAAGCCTGGCGAATTATCACATGTATTATGGAAACGCAAATCTCATCAACAATGAAATTGATCGATATTTGGCTGTTACTAAAGCTGATATCATGGCAGCCGCAAAAAAATATTTTCACAAAGACAATAGAGTAACGCTTCATTATTTACCAAAAAGTAGCCAACCATAACGATGAATATATTTAACAACTTTACTTTTAGAATGATGGCTAGTGTGGTTTTGATTACTGCCATGATCAACTGTACTCCAAAGGTCGGAGGAAAGATGGATAGAGCTACGGAGCAATCAAGTAATACCGAAAATCCAAATGGACAATCGGTTTCTGATAATTTCAGGTCTCAAGTTCCAAAGGGAGGCCCTGCACCGATCATTAAAATCGGAAAATCAGAAGAATTTTCATTGCCGAACGGCTTAAAAGTCATTCTCGTTGAAAATCATAAGCTGCCTGTTGTGAGTTACCAAGTCTTGATGGATGAAGAAGCATGGACAGAAGGAGAAAAATCTGGAGTTGGAAACATTGCAGGAGATTTGTTGACCCGAGGTACTACCTCAAGAAGCAAAGCGCAAATAGATGAGGCTGTGGATTTTATTGGTGCTAGAATCAATTCAGGTGCCACATCACTTTCTGGCTCAGCTTTGACTAAACACACCGATAAATTTTTAGAAGTATTCTCGGATGTTTTAATGAATCCAGTTTTTCCCAAATCAGAATTTGAAAAGATCGTAAAGGAAACTTCTTCCGGATTAGCATCTTCAAAAGAAGATGCCAATGAAATCTCTAGAAATGTCGCGAGCGTAATAAACTACGGAAAGGATCATCCTTACGGAGAGATACTAACTGAGAAAACGTTAGAGAATATCCGTGTTGAAGATTGTAAATCATTTTATAAATATTATTGGAATCCAAGTAATGCCTTTTTGGTGATGGTTGGTGATTTGAACTTGGAAGAAGCCAAGAAAATTGCCAATGAATATTTTGCTGGTTGGAAAAGCAAGCCGTTGAACAAAGCTGTGACTTTTAGTCAACCTGAGATACCAATAGCTAGGACAATAGATTTTGTGAATAAAGCTGGAGCTGTTCAGTCTGTAATTCGAATGACTTATCCGCTGGACATGCCAATGGGAGCAGAGGATCGAACTGCAACCAGTGTGATGAATTCCATACTTGGAGGATATTTTCAAAGTCGAATCAATCAAAATTTAAGAGAGACTCATGCTTATACTTACGGAGCAAGGTCAAGCATTAGTTCTGATCCGCTAATCGGAAATTTTACGGCTTCCACTTCAGTAAGAAACGAAGTAACCGATTCTGCTATTTATGAATTAATTTATGAAGTCAATAAGTTAAGAACAGAGCTGGTAGATGACAAAGAATTGGAGATGGTCAAAAATGTTTTGGCTGGTTCTTTCGGTCGCCGATTGGAAAGAGCGTCTACAGTTGCAACCTTTGCATTGAATAAAAAACGTTACGGCTTTCCGGATGACTATTACGATACCTATCTCGATAAATTAAGTAAGGTGACTGCAGAAGATGTTTTAGATGCTGCGCAGAAATATTTAAAGCCAGATAATGCACATTTTATTGTAGTTGGTTCAAAGTCTGATGTTGCCGAAAAATTAAAACAATTTGCGCCGGATGGAAAAGTAAACTTTTATAATACTTATGGTGAAAAAATTGAAATACCGGACGAGCCAATTAGCATATCCCCTGATGAAATCATATCCAATTATTTGACAGCTTTAGGAGGAGTCGAACTGCTAGAAAAAGTGAATTCAGTAAAGCAAGTATTGTCTACTTCGTTTCAAGGAATGACTATGACCATGATCAATCATGTAACCAATAAAGGGCAGTTTAGATCAGAAATGAGTATGGGTGAACAAGCTGTCCAAACTCAGATTTATAATAATGGAAAAGTAGGGCTTCAAGCGATGGGCCAAGATATGCCGGCAGACGAAGCAATGGTTGAAGATTTTAAATATTCCGCCTATCCAGTACCTGAAATGATGTACAAAGAGTGGGGTGTCAAAGGTGCAATTGAAGGCGTTGAAGAAATCAATGATGAACTTGCTTATGTAGTGAAATGGCAAGCAGGATCTGGAAAGACATGGACAGAATATTATAGCAAGGAAACTGGACTTAAAACTAGGATCGTCAATCAATCTGATGCCAACGGAACAACAGTAACGCAAACGATGAACATGCTGGATTACAAACCGGTTAATGGAATACGTTTTGCACATAAAACAACCATAAGCGGTGGAGGAATGCCGATGGTTTTAGAAATGAAACTAGATTCTGTTGAAACCAATATTGAAATTGATCCAACATTGTTTGAAATAAAATAAATTTAAAAATTAGACTAAATAAATATTATGGGACTATTTGATTTTATCCGAGGAGAATTAATCGAAGTTATCGATTGGGTGGAGCAAGGGAATGATATTCTTATGCATAAATTTCCAGACAAGGATGCTAATCTGAAATATGGTGCCAAGCTTACTGTACGTGAAGCGCAAGAAGCTTTGTTTTTAGATGAAGGAACATTTGCGGATCATTTTGATCCTGGAATGTATGAATTGGACACTAGAAACATTCCATTATTGACTTCATTGAGGAATTGGGATACCGGCTTCGATTCTCCATTCAAAGCAGATATTTATTTTTTCTCTACAAGAACATTTACGGATCTCAAGTGGGGTACTCAAAATCCCATCATTCTTAGAGATCCTGAATTCAAACAAGTCAGAGTCAAAGCATTTGGTCAATACTTCATCAAGATTAAGGATACCAAGTTGTTTTTCACTCAATTTGGTGGAACCAAGAAACAGGTTCGAATTTCAGAAATAGAAAATTCCTTGAGAGACATTATTTCTCCAAAGTTTGCCGAAGCATTGGCTGAAATGAAAGTTTCAGTTTTGGATATGGTGTCCAAGTATACCGAGTTGGGAGATCAAATTAAGCCACAATTACAATCAGAATTGGATCCGTTCGGAATAGAACTGGTGAAGTTTCAAGTGAGCAGCACTTCGCTTCCTAAGGAGGTCGAAGAATTCTACGATAAGATGACCAATATGAACATGGTCGATGACATGAATAAATTTCAACAGTTCCAAGCTTCTCAAGCTATGGAAGAAGCGGCTAAAAATCCTTCAGGGGGAGCTGGCGAAGGAGTAGGTATGGGCATGGGTTTTGGAATGGCAAATATGATGATGAATCAGCAAGGAGGTAATCAACAGCAGCCTAATTCGAAAGCGCAGACTAAAGAAGAAATTCTTGCAACATTGAAAGAATTGGGCGCATTGAAAGAGGCAGGTGTGTTGACGCAAGAAGAATTCGATGCTAAAAAGAAAGAAATGTTAGCGCGACTATAAATGGAAATAAAAGAGGAGGGAAAATATTTAAGAGATGTAGTGGCCTTGCCTTGTCCTTCTTGTGGAAGTCAGTTGAACTATTCTGCTGAGAAAAAAAAGATCAATTGTAACCATTGCGGATATTTAGAAGATGTCAATCCGGCAAATGATATGGTGGTCGAACAGAAATTAAATGAATTTCTAGAGTGCAGTGAAGCGTTTAATCCACAGCAGATAGACAAGTCGGTTTATCATTGTGATAATTGTGGTTCGAATATCATGGTTGAACCGGAACGCGTAAAATTACGCTGTGGTTTTTGTGGTTCAGACCGAGTAAACCTAGAAGCCTTTGAACATCGCTATCATCAACCGATAGGTATTATTCCGTTTTATGAAAGCCTAGATGCCGCGCAAAGTGCATTTAAGAAGTGGATTCAAAAAGGAATTTTTCATCCCAATAAACTCAAAAAGTCTGCCACAATAGAAAATCTTCATGGGGTGTATTTAC
This sequence comes from uncultured Saprospiraceae bacterium, assembly GCA_937928045.1. Lineage (GTDB taxonomy): Bacteria > Bacteroidota > Bacteroidia > Chitinophagales > Saprospiraceae > JABDJM01. Next base: position 15,719 of record CALFWO010000023.1, read on the forward strand.
CTTTTTGGACTTACGACGCTGAGACTTTTTCTTCTTGGAGTGGTGAGGCTGGATACCATTATCATGAGACGCATCGCGTTCGAGTCAATGGTCGAATGCAAACCCAACAAGTGCAAAAAACAAGATGGGAATATCGAAATGGAAAACTTCAACATTTCTTCGATGATATCCTAGTTGCCGCTTCCAATGGAATTGAGCAAAGCATGGTAGAGAGAATTCTTCCATTCAGATTGGAAGAGGTCGTTAATTTTGATCCAAGATTAATGATCGGCTGGGAAGCGGAAGTATATGACATGGAGGTAAATACGGGTTATGAAAAGGCAGATAAAATCATGGACTACAAGATTCGTCACATGTGCTCGGCTCAATTGGGCGGAGATACCCAAAGAAATCTAAATATTCAATCCCAGAAGTCTGATCAAACTTTCAAACATATCATTCTACCGCTTTGGGTATGTAGCTATATTTATCGAGACAAAGTGTACCGATTTCTAATCAATGGACAAACAGGAAGGGTATATGGTCAAAAACCATTGAGTTGGTTTAAAATCGGATTCTGTATTCTACTTTTCATCTTATTTATAGCCGCCATAATATGGGCAAGGCAATCGGGCTACTTTCAAAAATAGCGGATTACAAAAGTCTGGTTACAAACAGAATTTTTCCAAATAAATTTCTAAGTTGCGTCGAATTTAAGAACGACGATTGAATAATTATCATAATATGATCCAAGTATTTGTAACCGGTGGAACTTTTGACAAAGAATATAATTTCATTACAGGTGAATTGTATTTCAAAGACTCCCATTTGAACGCTATGTTTGAGCGAGGAAGGTCAACATTGGATATAGATGTGAAGACCTTGATGATGGTCGATAGCTTGGAGATGACTGATGATGATCGCCAAATTATTTTACACAATTGTCGAAGAAGTAAGAGCAATCAAATCATCATTACGCATGGTACCGACCGTATTGTTGAGACGGCAACTTACCTTGCTAATGAAGGGGTGGATGGAAAAACGATTATGCTCACTGGAGCGATGATTCCTTATGCTTTTGGAACCTCTTCCGATGGATTTTTCAATTTGGGTTCTGCCTTGGCTTTTGCTCAGGTTTTATCCCCAGGTATTTATGTGGCGATGAATGGTCGCTACTACGATTGGGACAATGTCAGGAAAAATAGAACTACTGGAACTTTTGAAGCTTTAAAATAAAAACCATGGAATACCTTGGGTTGATTTTTGAATTCCTATTTTTAGGAGCCGGTGTATATCTGTACTTATTTGCCTCCGGAAAATTAAAAAGTAGAAACATTGCCGTCTCAGAAAAATCTGAAGCATTTCGTGCGTCTAATGGTGGTTGGTTAAGAATACTCTCCTTGGCGCTTATGGCGATAATGATTATTAATATCATTTTACATATCCAACAAATATGGAACGTATAGATTTTAGCGATTTTCTTAAAGTTAAAATGCACATCGGTACCATATTGCGTGCTGAAGAATTTCCTGAAGCAAAAAAACCGGCCTACAAATTGTTCATTGATTTTGGAGAAGAAATTGGGGAGAAAAAAACTTCTGCTCAAATAACAGACTTGTATACTCCAGCTGAATTAGTTGGACGTCAAATTGTTGCTGTGACCAATTTCCCTCCGAAGCAAATTGGAAAATTTATGTCAGAAGTTTTGGTCTTGGGGGCGCAAGAGGGAGATGGAAAAGTAACCTTGTTAGCGTTGGGCTCAAGTGTTCCGAATGGAACAAGCATCGCATAGTAGAATTTTGCCTTTCTTATGTCTCTTAAATTTCAATATAACCTAAAGTTTTTCAGCTTTGTTATTTAATTTAGTCTCAGTTCTCAGAACTATTTTTTCGAATTAAATTTCATTTCTCAATCATTTTCCTTTCATTTACGATATGGTAAATGGAGCTTTAGATTTAGCGCAGAAACAGGTAATCGCTGCGACAAATAGGCACGGCATAATGGCAAGTACTGAATCTGTTGCCAACTACCAAAGAGTGTGGTCTCGAGATGCTGTGATTTCTGGAATCGCTGGACTAGTTGCTGGAAACGAGGAGATCACAAATGGTTTAAAAGCTTCTTTGGAATCACTAGGTGATGCACAAAGCGGGCAAGGTCACATTCCTTCTAATTTACGATTTGAAGAAAATTCCCCAGCGCCCAAAATTAGTTTTGGAGGACTTTGTGGAAGAGTTGATGCGAATACTTGGTGGATTATTGGTTTGGGATTATATGCCAAGACTCAAAAAGATATTGATTTCATCAAAAAATTTGAATCACAAATCGAAAAGTGTTTCGCGCTATTGCATGCTTGGGAATTCAATAACCGAGGTTTAATCTATGTACCACAGTCTGGCAATTGGGCGGATGAGTATATTCTTCAAGGGTATACCCTTTATGACCAGTTACTTTACTTCTGGGCTTTGAGTTTGGCAGGAGATTTATTAGGTCGTGACGAATGGTCTGCTAAGGCAAATCGTACAAAACAACTGATCAGAGATAATTTTTGGGTGGATGAATCTGAAGGAAATCTTTACCACCCAAATGCTTACCATAGAAAGTTAGCAGAAAATAATAAAAGTAAATATTGGGAAGCTTGTCTTAGCCCTGGTGGATACATTCAAAAGTTTGATTTGCTAGGGAATGCTTTGGCCATAATTCTTGGTGTAAGTTCGGCGGAGCAGTCTTCTAGTGTATTTAACTATGCTCAGCATCTCTCCATTTTCAAATCACAACAGTTGTACCCCTCTTTTTCTCCTGTAATTCAAAAGACAGATTCGGAATGGTTCTTATTAGCATCTAATTATGCCTATGAGTTTAGAAATCATCCATACCAGTTTCAGAATGCAGGAATTTGGCCAGCCTTCAATGCTTGGTTTGGTGTTGCTCAATATATTTCAGGAGAAAAAGATGCCGCAAGAAAATTGTTTATGGAGCTTATTTCTGCAAACAAACTAGATAATTGGGGCTTTTATGAATGTTTAGATGGCAGTACTGGTAAAACACATGGCACAAGGTATTGCACTTGGTCTGCAGCTGGGTTACTTTTGCTAGGTAGTATTATTGATTCTAAGAACATAGATTGGATATAATATATGGCGGCGAAAAAAATTGATGTTATTTGTGCTGGTGAGATATTGGCGGACTTAATTGGAGGTACTAAGAAAATGGAATACCAGTTATTCGCAGGAGGAAGTCCAGCAAATCTGGCGAATAACTTGGCATATTTGGGAAATAAGGTCGCATTGATTGGGACAATTGGAAAAGATGAAATTGGTGATTTCTTACTAAAGAACATTAAAAAATCTGGATTGAATTCCACCTTTATCAAAAAATGTTCACAGCCTACAAGTTTGATTTTAGTTAATAAAACGAAAGGAACTCCAAACTTTGAAGCCTATCGGTCTGCCGATAGAGAAATTACTCGAGCTCAAATAGATCGGACTGCTTTGAAAAAAGCAAAGCTATTTCATACTTCTTGTTTTGCGCTAAGTCGAGAACCTGCCAGGTCTACTATCATGGAATCCACTGAAATCGCTTTAGATGCAGGTGTACAAATTAGTATTGATTTAAATTATGCTGAGAAGATATGGAAGAAACCAAAGAAGGCTAAAAAGTTGGTGGAAGAATACATTAGCAAAGGCGCCTTGTTGAAAATTTCTGATGTTGATTATAGACGCTTATACAAAAGCGAAATAGAGCATCCTGAAAAAATTTTGGATAAATTTCTAAGTATGGGGGCGAAGCAAGTTTGTTTGACGCTTGGTGACAAAGGTGTTTGGGCAGCTGATACGGAGAATGAAACATTCTTGCCATCAAGGAAAATTAAAATTGTAGATACAACCGGAGCTGGCGATGCTTTCTGGTCTGGTTATTTAACGGCTTGGTTGGCTGGCAAATCGATTGTTGATTGCGCCAAGTCGGGTAGGGCTGTTGCTGAGTATAAACTGGGCCGAATGGGATCCATTGATAAAAAGATTGACATAAAGAAACTGTTGAAGTAGATTATTGTATATAGTTTTTAAGTACATGATGCTATTCTGAGCGACCGGCGTTTAAATCATTTAATTCTATTAACATTTCTTGATGTTTAGGTGCTTCAATTCCCAATCTTTTCGCCACTTTGACAATAGCGCCATTCTTTGCATTCACTTCAATTTTTCTTCCCAATCTTTTATCGGTTAGCATGGAACTCCCTTTATGATCATTATACGAAACTAATTTTACAATTAGTCTTGAGAAAAAATCATCTTCAATATTAGCACCATCTTTCTTAGCAATCGTAATTCCTTCAGCAATCAATTGCTTATAATAGTTTAGATATTTTACTTCTTTTAAAATTTGGGCTGTGTTATCGTTTAGGCACATAATAGAACCTAGCGAGGCACTTTCAATAAGCTTTTTCCAATTAGCTGTTTTGAAATCGTTAGAGTTCTTTATATTAATTTTAGATTTATCAAAAATAGATATAAATGAATTTGATAAATGATTTTTTGGAATAATGATTTCTGGAAACGAAAATAATTCGAACTGTTGCAAATGATTTAATTGCGTCGGTGCATTAATCATGCAAGGAAGTATCAACTCGTTTTTTACAAGACCTGAAATAGAAGCTTCTAAGTCTAATCCGTTACGAAGAATTGCAACTTTTGTATTATTCGTTATGAGTTTTTTGAGTACAAGGACAGCAGCTAAGTATTGATATTCTTTCAGACAAATCAATAACCAATCCAGTTGGTACTCAGTTGATACCGAACTAAGAATAATGGATTCTTCGAAAAATTGATCTTGGAACTTAAGTTGTAATTTTTGTTTTTGGGAGCGGTTAAAATAGTAAGGTCGGACGTTTTTACTTAGACGAGTTGAAACTACCGTTCCAATGGCACCGATTCCGAATACGCCTATTTTCAAAATGCAGATTTTGGGAGAAAAACATTGATTGTGATCAAGCTGAGGTGTTTACTATTGAGGAGCTGTTGTCTCTTCAATGATTTCTCGTAAACGAGATGGAGGCATCTCCATCGCTCTAGCCATATCTTGGATCATGACTTTTTCGGTTTCGTCAAAAACATTATCAGCTAATGCTACGGCAATTCCACATTTGATGATCATTTCTTTACCATGCTTATTTAGGGAAGGTGTAATCTTGCTCAAATAGGTATCAACTGGTTCTTTTTTACGTTGAACTGCGGCCACTAACATTTCCAACTCAGGACGTGAGATATCATTGTGTCCAAACTTGTTGATAATCTTCTGGACCATTATCATTTCTTGCTCATCAATAATTCCATCAGCAAGCATCATCAAAATCATGGAATGTCGAATGGCTTCTTCGTATACTGATTGAAAGGCATTGCCTCCTTGATTATTAGGATTATAATCTAAAACTCTGGTAACAAAAGTTCCTTTGCAAGATAGGCATTCGACATACTCTCCCGCCTTTCCTAAAGGTATGATCGGAATAAAATATAAGGTGAAAAATTTAGTAACCTTCTTGTGTTTATAGGCTCTATTGGTCGCGCATTGGGGGCAAGGGAAATGTCCTTGTTTTATGGTGGATTTAACTCCTCTAGTTCCAAAGAATATCATGTCTGAAGGTTTTTTAGAAGTACTCAATTCAAATATAATCATTACAAATGGGAATGTTGGTTTATTATCGAAGGGCATGCAGTAGCAATGAAAAGAGAACTTTGACTATTAACGGTAGGTATGGTTGAATTGTAAAAGGATAAGCTAATGGTCATGCCCTTAAATAGGCTACTTGACCTTTTGAATAAATCCCTGTAACTTTATTCTATCATGTTACAAAGAATTGGTTTATATACGTCTTGTTGCTGTTGTTGTAATCTTAGTATCTCACTAAGTAGGGAGCGGCGCATGTAAGTATATGTTAAAAATATCATATTGATTAAAGAGCCTTCTTACTTAAGTAAGAAGGCTCTTTGCATTTAGAAAACGCACTAAAAATAATGTAATGAACAAAATTTATGTAATCCACGAAAATAATGAATGGGTAGTTCCCTTAAGAACTGCTTTTGAAAAGCTAAATCTTCCATATGAAGAGTGGTTTATAGATGATCTTAATTTGGATTTAAATTCAGTACCTCCAGAAGGAATATTTTACAATAGAATGAGTGCATCGGCCCATACCCGAGATCATCGTTACGCCCCAGAAATGACTGCGAATGTTTTATCTTGGCTAGAAAGACATGGACGGCAAGTAGTCAATGGGCGTAAGGCATTGTCATTAGAATTGAAGAAATCTGAACAGTACATTGCACTACAGCAATTTGATATTTCGCATCCAAAAACTATTGTATCCAATAACATTGCTTCTTTACCAAAAGCGGTTGATCAGCTCAATAAGTTTCCCTTTATTCTTAAACCCAATCGTGGTGGAAAGGGGGCAGGCGTGCAATTGTTTCAATCGAAAAATAGTTTGATAGAATCTATTAAGAACAATCATATTGGTGAATCATTAGATGGTATATGGTTAGTTCAAGAATACGTCAAACCGGCTGATGGAAGAATTGTAAGAGCTGAATTTGTTGGAGGAAAATTTTTATATGCAGTTAGTATTGATGCAAGTAATGGCTTTCAATTATGTCCTGCAGATTCGTGTAACATTGGAAATGAATTCTGTCCGACAACCAATTCAAATAGTCCTGAAAAGTTTATGGTTATTGATCAATATAAAAATAATGACTTAGAAAAATATGCCTCTTTTCTTAAAAAGAATAATATTGGTATTGGTGCAATTGAATATGTGGAAGATGAAAATGGGAGTAAATGGGTGTATGATGTGAATACAAATACAAACTATAACTCAGGAGCAGAGCGTAATTCAAATCTCAAAAGAGAAGGTATGTTTGAGATTGCTAATTTTCTTGGGAATGAATTAAATACGGCTATAAAGCAAAACTAAATTCCTGGTTAGTTAGAAATTCGTTTGTCAGACTAAATCAAGATGAATATTAATTGCAAAGAATCCATTATGTAGCAACTGTAGAATTCTTCAGTGGTGTCTGAGAATTTGCTAGTGATCTATGAAAGTAAAGAGCCTCTTCACTTTTTGTGAATTGATTCTTTTTTGATGATCATATTATAAGTCGTTAAAAAGTATAAGAGCGTCCACAATTAATCTGTATGATGAGCTACCTAGACTTTAAATCTGTATCAAATAAATTATTTCGATTTAGTAAACTAAAGTTAGAAGATAGTCCCCAAAACCAATATTTATTAAAGGAATTTACTTTCATTGTCAACTGTAAGAAAATAGGGTAGACTGAAAATTATATTAGGAGCTAAAATATGGTCAGCTTGTTATAAATTCGATTTTGATACAAAATGATTTAAGTAAAAAATCATTCCTAGATAAGTTAGAATTAGTGTAGGTACACTAGTATTAAATCCAAAGTAGAATTCAGGGATTCCAAAAAGTTCTCTGAAAGAAGAGGTGGCAATGGTTAGCATAAAAACAATTCCAAAAACGAACAATCCGATGATTGCAATCTTATTTTGAGTAGTACGCTGAATGCCAATATTTTGTTCTTGATTAAAAAAATACCAAAGCAATGCGACTATAGTTATTGCCTCAATTGCGATTGCAAGGTACACATTAGTCGCATACAGTCCTAGACCAACTTCAGCGGATTCTAGTCCAAATATATGATGCGGATGGCCCGATAAGAAATCCAGCACAAAATGTCCAAGTACTAATGCAACTCCAATTAAACCAATTTTCGTTTCCTTGAAGAATGCTTTTCCAACGACAAAAATTATTGCTAACCATAGACTTAAAGGAATTAAATCATGACTATATAACATGTTAACAGCCATGTTGCTCAGTGTTGTATTAAATACATCTGCAGGCGCTGTCCGTTCTAATCCAAAATAGTGAAAAATAAACCACAATAAGTCTTGAAGTTGTGATGCAAATAGAAAATACAATAATGTACCCTTAGGATGTTTTTGATAGGCAACTAAAGCTGTGGCGTAATGTCCTGCTAACATAATTTCTTATAACTTTGGATTGTAAAGCAAAACTACACATTACTTTACAAATTAAAGTAATAATTCAATGGAATTAGAAAATAAATTTAGGTCAACCTGCCTAATAGCATCAGCTTTAGATTTAATTGGTGATAAATGGTCTTTGCTCATTATCAGAGATATGTTAATGCATAAGAAGAAAACATTTAAAGATTTTGTCAGTTCCGATGAGCATGTAGCTACAAATTTACTTTCGTCAAGATTAAAATTGCTCCAAAAATTGGATGTGATAAGCAAAAGAAAATTAGAAAGTAACAAAAAAGAGAATATTTATTTACTCACAGAGAAAGGTATTGATCTTACGCCTTTGATTATGGAGTTTGTTATTTGGAGCGATAAACATGTCCGTGTGTATAACAGAGAAATGAATGCATTCCATGAAAAAAAGATTGATAAGAAAATTATCATTCAGAATGTTCAAAATGGATATAGAAAATTCATAAAAGAATTACTTGAATAAAAATCTTCTCATTCACTTAGGAATAATAAATAGATTAGAATTTCTGCAGAAGCGCTCTGGTTCAACCAACTTGTAAAAACTAAGCAACCTAGTGAAACCGGTTTTTCTTTAACCAATAATATCTGTTAAGTGCTTACTTGCCTAGAAGGAAATCCAATTCTACTTCTAACAGCTTAGCAGATGTTCTGGCGCTATAGAATTGCGCTTGGGCGTTTATCAAATTTAATTGGGCTTGACGAAATTCCACTGAACCTTGCTGTCCACTTTCATAAAGCGTTTTGACCAAATCGAAATTGACGCGATTTGTTTGGATGTTTTGTTGCTCAATGCGAATGTTCAATAAATTATTTTGGTAGGTATTCCACAATCGATTGATTTGTGTATTGAGTTCATTCTTTTTTGTGTTTAATGCAATCAATGTATTTTGTAGATCCACAGTTGCTAATTGATTCTGCAATTTTCGTTGACCGCCGTCAAGAATGTTCCAATTTGCACTTACGCCTAAATTTAAACCATTGCTACGGTTTAAATCGATTTGGGACTTTGCTGAATTTTTTTGAAAACTGAGGTTGTATGCTCCATTCGCAAATACTTGTGGCGAATTAACTTTATCAGCTAGGGCTAAATCGTAGCCGACTAACTCGATGTTTTTTTCAAGTATTTTGAGTTCTTTGTTTGACTCTAACATCTTTGATTGTAGGTCAGCAAATTGCGCATTTTTATATGTCAATTCAAATGAAGTGTCTATTTGGTAATTGGTGTCTTCGCGTAAGGTTAGTTGATTCAACTGCCATTTCAAATTTTTAATATCATTTTGGACCGCATTTAAATTTAAACTGTCTCTTGCAACATCTACTTCGGCATTTAAAACATCTACTTTATTTTGATTGCCATATTCATACAATGTATTCACACGTTGAACTCTGTATTTAGAAATTGCCAAAGACTCATTTAAAAGCTCAAGCGTGAAAACAGCTTGGGCAATATTATAATATAGCTGTGCAGCATTAAAACCCAGAACTTGATTAATGTTGTCCTCCTGTAAATAGGCAGCATCCAAACTGGAAACATTTTTTTCATTTCTCAGTTTGCGTTGACCGTTATCATAGAGTAGGTAAGAGGAATTGATTCCAGCGTTCCCATTGTATGCTTGAATATTTTGTATATCTAGATCAGGAAAGTTGAAATTAAAAACTTGTTTGATTCCATTAAGATTATAACCGAGCCCCGCACTTGCACTTAGGGTCGGTAGATATCCTTGATTTAACTTTGAAGTAAGTATCTCTGCAGTCTTTATATTCTGACGAGCAGATTGTAAATCGTAATTATTTTCCGCAATAGCCTGCAATACATCATCTATTGAAATAGTAGATTGGGCATTGATGTTAAAATTCAAGGCCGGAGTAAACAGAAGACAAAAGAGAAATAAATATTTACTATTCTTCATAGTCAAATTCTTTTAATTGTTCTTGCCCTTGGAAAGCACCTTCTAACTCATGTCGCTCAGGTTTTTTGCCATTGTAAAACCAAGACCATAGAAATTTAATGTCGTTGGCCAAATAGAGCATAAGTGGCAATACATAAAGGGTTAAAAAAGTTGCAATGGCAATTCCATAGGCGATAGAAATTGCCATTGGAATTAAAAATTGAGCTTGAAAGCTCGTTTCAAATATTAAGGGTGCAAGACCAGCAATAGTCGTAATTGAAGTAAGAAAGATGGCTCTGAACCTGGACAGTCCAGCAGTATAAATCGCCTTTTCAAAGCTATATCCATCTTTGATAAACGAATTGTATTTGACAATGAGCACCAAGCCATCGTTTACCATAATCCCTATGAGCGCAATAATTCCCAAAAATGATAGAATATTAATTGGAAAATTATGAAACTGATGACCCCAAGCTACTCCAATAAGACTAAAAGGGACCATTAATAAAATTAGAATTGGCTGAATGTACGAGCGAAATGTAAATGCAATTACTGCGTATATTAGCATTAGAATAATTGGTGCTACTTTTTTTAAAGATACTTGAAACTTAGCGGCCTCTCTATTTTGACCTTCATACAGAGGGGAAACGGATGGATATTTAGTTAGCAGGATAGGCATAAAATTAGCTTTTAAATCATCCAAAATTGCTGGCGCACTGTCTTTTGGATCTACTAAGTCAGCGGAGACTTGAATCTCTCTGCGACCATCCAAATGATTGATCGCAACTTCTCCTCGAGCGATTTCATAGCTTGCAATTTCACTTAAAGGAATACGCGTTCCATCCAACGCGATAACTTCCATATTGTCTAAATCATTCAAGCTATTTCTCCCATCTTTTTCAAATCGAACATATACACGAATTTCATCTCGACCTCTTTGGAACCTTTGTGCCTGACGCCCAAAAAATCCAGATCTGACTTGAGCGATCAGGCCTTCTAAAGTAAAACCGAGCATATAAGCATTTGGCTTTAATTTTAAGGATACTTCTTTAATACCTAGCGGATCATTGTCACTAATATCTTTTAACTGAGTAAGAGAAGATAATTTGTCTTTCAATTCTGACTTTGCAGATTTTAATTCCTTAATGTTATTTCCTGTAAGTGAAATTGAAACTGGCCTTCCACCAAAATTGGTGTTTGCACCAAAGGTGAGTTGTTCGACTCCTGGAACTGAGCCCACACGTTCTCTTATCTTATTAGAGATAACATTTGCTGAAAGATCACGTTTTTCACCGGGCAATAAATTAATTGTAATGTTGGCAGCACTTGTCCCAGGTCCAATTGTTCTCAATGTGTTTTTAACGACATCTAATCGATCGGTTTGTTCATCTTTTAGCATTTCGTTGGTTTCCCAAACATCATTTTCAATCGATTCTATAATTTCATTGGTGATTCGTTCATTGGTGCCTTGAGGCATTTTTAAATTAACCTGGATGACATCGGATGCGATTGAAGGAAAAAAAGTAAAACGAATAATGCCACCTTGCATTGCACCAATTGTAATGATGAAAAGAGCAATTGGAATTGCAAATCCAAAGATTCTATTATTGATTAAGAACTTCAATGAAGGAGCGTAAAGGGTATCTCTTATCCATTTTAGGAATCGATCTCCCCAACGATTAATCAAAAAACTTCCGCCTCCTTTTTTAAGTGCATTCGAATGCGCTAAATGGGCAGGTAAAATTAGTAAGGCTTCTATTAGTGAGATTCCCAACGTCAATACGACCACTGCAGCCACTTCTCCGAAAAAATCACCGACCCGACTATCTAAGAAAAAGAAAGTAGAAAAAGCCAATATTGTGGTAAGAATTGCCGACATTATTGCGGGTAAAACATCCATTGTTCCATCAATTGCAGCACGAATTGGAGATTTTCCTTTTTCAAATTCATTGTAAATATTTTCAGCAATTACAATTCCATCATCGACAAGAATTCCGATAACAATAATCATTGCAAATAAAGACAAGACATTGATGGTGACTCCAAAATAAGATGCGAAAATAAACATCCCAAGAAACGAAATGGGTAATCCGAAAGCTACCCAAAGTGCCAAAGTTGGTTTTAAAAAAATGGAAAGCAACAGAAGAACTAATAGAATTCCTATGATGCCATTCTCTTGAAGCAGCTCTGTTCTTTGTTTTAATGTTATGGAAGAATCTCTAGATACATTTAGCTGCGCATTAGCGCTGGCTGCATTGAATTTTTTCATATAAGCGCTGGCTGCATCAGCATTGGCTATAAGATCTTCACTATTGGTCGCAAATAGGGAAAATGAAATTGCAGGATCGCCATTATAATATAAACGATTTGGGTTTTCTTCCCATTGATCCTTAACAGAAGCTACATCTTTGAGGTATACGATATTGCCGGACTGATCTGAACGCAAAACGATGTTCTCTAAACTAATTGCATCGTAATATTTATTATTTGCTCTAATCAAGAACTCTTCTTGCTCGGTTTTTATTGAACCACCGGTGGAAAGTAGATTGGTTTGGGAAATAGCGGCGGCAACTTGATTAAAGCTCAAGTTGTATGCTTTTAATTGCTGATCTTTTACTGCGATTTCAATTTCTTCATTTGGAAATCCGTCCAATTCTAGCTGAGAAATACCGGGGATGGATCTGATATCATCTTCAATTTGTCTGGCAATTTTCTTGAGTGTTTTTAAATCCATTTCCTTTCCACTCAAAGTAAAGGTTATTGCTTGTTGAATATTTTCTCGTTTGGAAACTACAGGAGGTTCCATACCACTTGGATAATTCGGGACACCATCCACAGCATTTTTGACATCTGCCAGCACTTCATCAATATCAAATCCTTTAAGTATGTCCACTGTGATAGTCGCTGCATTTTCTGAAGAGACAGAAGTCACTCTGTCGATTCCAACAAGGCCCTTTAAGTTGTCTTCAATTTTTAAGACAATACCTTCTTCAATCTCATTTGGTGCCGCTCCAAAATAAGCAATCCTGATATTGATAATTTCTGAAGGTACCAATGGGAAAAATGAAGATTTCATGTTGCCCAATCCTAAATATCCAAATACGAAAAATGCCATGATCAGCACATTCGTTGCGACGGGATATTTAATAAAAAAAGCGATAAAGTTTCTCATAGCTGTTATTCGCTTAAGTTTATAGGATTTACTTTCATACCATTAAAAGCCCCAGGAACTGGCTTTTGAACTAAAAAAATTCCAGCTTGAACTCCGGAGATGAAGACTGTTTTATCGGCAATGTGTTCGACGGTTACCAATTGTTTTTGTAAGGTACTATCTGCGATCGTATAGATATACTGATCATCAATCAGTAAATTTCTTGCGATCTCGGTTACACCCTCTAAATTTACGGTCGATATCTCAGTTTGTAAAAACATTCCTTCTCGCAAATCTTTACCACGAACCTCGACGATGGCCACAGCTGATTGAGATTGAGGATCAATGATCTTATTTATTCGAGCTATTTTACCGTTCCAAGTTTGTGTATTGTCTCCATTGCTTAAAACTACAGGTTTCCCAACTCTTATCATTTTTAGCTCATTAGGATTTATTTTGACTTCTAATTCGTATACAGAAGGATCAATAAATGTTCCTAGCTTTTGACCACCATTGATCATGGATCCTTTATCAACAAGATTTTCTCTAAGAATACCATTGTAGGGAGCTCGTATTTGATAATAAGAAGCCTGTACTTCTTGCGCCTTAATATTGTAGTATTGCGTTACAATATTCTGAACATTGATAAATGACTTTTCTCGCTCCGAACTGGTTTGCGGCAAATCAGTTAAAGGACGATTAATGTCAAAAGATTGCGCATAATTATTCCATTTGTCAAAGGCTTCAGGATAATCGAATTTTAGATTCCCAAGAATGGAAGTTATGGCTTGTAATAATTGTGCGCGTGAGGTTCTAAGATTGGCCATGTACTCATCGTTATCAATAGAAATCATCACATCTCCACGATTAAAGTAGACCCCTGAACGAAAAGCCCGATCACCGCCTTTGAAAACACCTTGGGTTCTACTTACGATGTCCATCTTATTCTTAGCTGTCAAAGTACCATTAGATTGTATGGTTACAGCAGCATTTTTCAAAGTTGCAGGTGCTTGTATTACACTTGTTATATTTACTTCATTTCGCTGTTCGGGTTGCTTTTTGCTACCAGCTAGTACACCGAAATATTTTAGAGCTCCAAGAACCATTAAAATTCCAATTATAGATGAAATGATGCGTTGTCTTAGCCGCGGATGTTTTTTTGTCATTGTATAACGTTGAATGTTAGTTATCTAGACTTTTGATCAGAAAGGAAAACAAGCAAAATCTTCAATTGTTTTCAAATACTTGCCTTATTAATTCAGGGTGAAATTACGCTTATTCTTTTATCAGGGTTAAAATTTTTGTATGTTTTTGTAGTATTGAAAATAAGTTGAATTACGCTAATGATGTTGACCAATAATTTAAGGATTAAATAATCATTTTTTTCTATCGAAATTCGGTCATTCTTTAATTTCATTAAAAAATTGACTTTTCGAACATTTTCTCATGCTATTGATGGTAGAATAGTCGAACTATTTATTTTTAGATTAATTGGAATAGGATTTTGGTATAATTACAGTAAAATTGAATGGAGCATGCCTCTTTAAGATATTATATGAAGTGAGATGAATTAGGAATTGAGTTGTTCGGTTTTGAACAGTGGAAAAGATTATTTCTAATAGCTTTCTAAGGCTCAATAACTCAATGGTAGTCAATAAATTTATCCAAGCCTGTTGCATGGACTAACGCTGTGTAGAGAAGTGCAGTAACACTAGTCTGCCTTATGCAGACCATTCCGCTTTCCCGGAGCATTTTCAAACATAGCGAACCGTAGGGTAGGCCTGCAAAATTTAATTTTTTTTTGAATAAAAAAGCCACGGCGAGTTTTATCACTGCGGCTTTAGTTGGTTTTGATTTTATTAAATCGTTTTATAGAGGTTCAATGTATATTTACAGTTTCAAAAAACTTGTTGTATTAATTCTTTTTTCGGAAACTGATTTTACGCAGTATAAACCAGGCGGGAGTCCTTCCATATTTAATTCAATCCTTGTTTGAGTAGTTAATGAATTATCTAATGAATTGAATATTCCAATTGATTTGCCCATCAATACAATGGTTGGTATAACTGATAACTCTTCAGGAAGTCTTTCATTTGAATTAGTCAGTAGAATTGTTTGTGATGAAAATGGAAATACTTGTAATGGAATATCTTTGCCAATTTCTGAAAACTATGATTGTGCAAATGGAATTGATCCCGGATATAATTATACCATTATTTCAGGTCAATGTACTTGGTATCTAGTTGGGGATTATTGCAATGCGCCAACCTCCAATTGTGATCAAGCAGCACAATTGATTATTGGAACTCAAGCCTACCCATTAGTTACGATTTATGTGAATATGCCGTTGGGGTCGACGGTCTCTGTGACCGACATTAATGGTGTTGCTAATAACTATGTAGTCCAATTAATATCCTGCGGACCTTTTCAAAATATTCCCGGTGGTGGTGTCTCAGGCGGTACTCCATGTAATGGAATTGTGGTTCCAATTGGCTTTGAAGTCGATTGTACCGTACATAATGATTATTCCTTCGACTACGCTATCGAGGGCATTTCTTGTAACGTCATTGGAAATTATTGCGCGTTAGCAGCGAATATTATTGGAAGTGGATTGAAGGAGAAAAATATTCAAACGAGATTTTCTTTTGAACAAAATGAGACTAAGATGTTAGCAGAATCCTTTAGGGTTTTTCCGAATCCAATGGTAAATAGTGGACAACTAAATTTTGATTTGTCTAGTTTAAAAAGTACGGTTCAAAACATTGAAATTTTAGATGCGAAATTGAATCGTGTTGAATCCATTTCAAAAGATGAAATTTCTAAAGTAATGAGTTACAATTGTACGAACTCTTTAATTGGTGGAATTTATTTTGTTGTACTTCATTTGAATAACGGAAATATTCTTAGAGAAAGAATTGTCGTGTTGAATAATTAGTTTTTGGATCAATAGTCTTGTTATTTAGTTTAAGAAGTGAGACAAGCAGCAGCTGTTTGTCTCACTTTTTTATGGTCGTTAGATTATTAAGTATTGGGCAGCAATTCCGGCTATCCGCTACATTCCATACCCTAGACAATTGTTCAGCTAGAGCTCCTCACCGTTTCATGCCTTAGCAGGCAGCAATCGTCGAGTGGCTAAGCTTCGCGAATAGTCTAGCGTATTCTATACCGCTGCTATCCAGGCTGCAAAATTCCAAAGTGCTATTAAATTTATACCTTGGTACTATGCAAATATTAATCACCGGCGGTAATGCTGGAATCGGCAAGGCCACAGCCATTCAGTTGGCTAAGCAAGGCCACCGTATTGTATTGGCTTGTCGAAATGAAGCCAAGGCGAAAGATGCTATAGCAGCTATTAGAGCCGCATCAAATAACAAAAACATCCATTTTTTGCATTGTGATCTTGCTTCTTTACCTTCCGTTCGAAACTGTGCAAAGCATTATCGAAACCAATTTGGGGAGCTAGATATATTGATCAATAATGCTGGATTGATTACTGATAAATTATTGTTTACCAAAGATGGATTTGAACTGCAGTTCGGAGTAAATCACTTGGGGCATTTTTTACTCACCACATCTTTAATTGACCTTTTAGAACAGGCTAAGGAACCGCGAGTTATAAATGTAAGCTCGAAGGCGCATCTTCGCGCCAAGATCAATTTCAATACCTTTAACGGAGAAATAGGGGAGCAGCGGTACAAACCAATGGCCGCCTATGGTCAGTCCAAATTAGCGAATGTTTTATTTACTAAAGAGTTGATTCGAAGGCATCCCAATATTTACAGTTTTAGTTTACACCCAGGTGTAGTAGCTACACAGATCGCTGGTAAGAATGGCAACAAAACTTCTTGGCGCATTATTTGGTCTTTGTTTTCACCATTTTTCAAAAGTACTGATACCGGCGCTAAAACATCTGTTTACTTGGCCACATCTCCTTCGGCATTATCATCTAACGGAAAGTATTTTGATAGTCAAAAGGTGGCCAAAGCTTCTCCGTTAGCTAATGATGAGGACTTAGCCAGAAAACTTTGGGAAACCAGTGAAACGTTAATAAGAACGAATAAATAGTTTAATCGTCAAAAAAATTATTGATCAATACTTTGCCAGCATATTTACTCGGTGAGAATTAACTTCCTTTTAGATAATGTTAAAAATTAATTCAAATTTTATTACAATGACTAATTGGGATAAACATTATGGCCGATACGGTTTATCAGCTAAATCCTGATAAAATTTTGGATCTGAATAAAAAAACCACTTGAATTATTTAAGCAACTGGATTTTGGAAATGAGTTTATGCTAGAATTAGTGGTGATTTGATAAGTTTGATTGGCTTACAATTAAATTAGTCTTAGATCAACGCAGATTTCGACTATTTAAGTAGGATGATTTCGGCAGTCTCAGAATAATTCATATTCAAAATCTGGATTACTTTTAATAACATAATCAATGGATATGTTCTTTTTTTCTTGATCGATGCCACCTAGAGTGAAAATCCTTTTAGGAATAGTCAAACTGCTCTCATCAACACCGATCCATTCGTTGTCAAAGACATGAATTGAAGTTAACACCGCTAATTTATCATAAGTTTCATCTTCCTCTTTTTTATACGAAAGTTGTTTACACAGTTCAAATCTATTACTTGGCTCGGTTTGATTTAAATGCCTATAGACAAACTGTTTGTCAAACTCTAGAATCGTTTTTAATTTTTTATATTTCAATCCTTGTGATCCATTTAGAATAAGATTCGCATCAGTGTTCATCAAGGCCAAATCTAATTGAATCTTATTAGGGATCATGATTATATCTTTGTTCAATTGAGGAAGCAAATTTAAGATAATCGGTACTTGCTGTTCTTTGACCAATCCGTATTGCATCGTTTCACTAATGAGTATATCTACTTTTTTCGGATTATTAATTTTGTATTTTGATGCATCTTTACAAATTACACTTTCGATGTAATCCTCAATCTCTAACTTCTTTATTAGTCGCTTTAAGTATTGACTTGTGGTTTCATTCACCTCCAATAATATAAACTCTAAGTCATTTGATTTGTATTTCGTAAGTAGCGGTAGAATGAGTGTGGCGAAAGGACCCGTTCCTGCATATAGAATTCTTGTAGGTTTCTTTTTTTTAGATTGTACTTGTTCAACTGCCTTAAAAACTCCTCTTACGTATTGTCTTGTCCGAATTATATCATCAATACACAACGCTGCAAAAGATGAATTTAAAGCAATGCCATTTTGAAAAGAGATGTCTTTTTTGTTAGAAGGATCTTCTATTATTAATCTGGTTATTTCTAGGAGAACTGATTTGAAATCATGCAATTTGTTTCTCAATGCTAGATAATCAATCTTATCTGACAATATCTCATTTGTAAGGGTTTCTAGTATATCTCTGAATTTCATTTCGATTGTTGGATTATATTTTACGTTTGGTCTTTCGAATCTCTCGAATTCCAAGATATTTTCACTTCAAATCTGCTTGATACGGTCATCTCAACTTCTCCGGGCAATATTTTATTTTTAAATGTTTAAAGTTCAATTCGCTCCTCCTCCAATTCTTCCACAATCAATTGATCTACCACGGCCTCAAAGAATCCTAGTGTCTGTTGCATGGAAAAATCACCCATTCTACCAAATCTATGATTCGCAGAATTTTTCACAATTACCAAATCCATTTTAGGATAAATGTAAATGTATTGATTGTAGATTCCTCGAGCCATGAAAGCACCGTCGCCATTCGGTGGAATCCACCACTGGTATCCATATCCAAATTCAAGCTTATTAGCGCTGTTGGGATTGGCGCCTGGCATTAAATGTGGTGCATCGGGAGTAATCGAATGCTGGACCCAATTCGCTGGCACCAACTGTTGTTCATTGTACTTCCCATTTTTTAAATATAAATATCCAAACTTGGCATAGTCTCGAAGAGTAACATTCAATCCGCCTAAAGCCATTTCCATCCCATCATTATCAATTGCCCATTGTGCATCATGCTCCATGCCTAACGGATCCCAAATTTTTTCTTGCAAATAGGCGGTCAAGGTTTTTCCTGTGATTCTTTTTAGTAACATGCCCAATACTTGCGTATCAATACTGACATAATGATTGAAGGTGCCAGGCTCTTTTTCTCGAACCAAACTTTTACAAAAGTCATCCAAAGAGCTACCCAACGCAAAGCTTCTTCCGAACCGATTGATGTCGGAATTAAAATCAACATAGTCTTCATTGAAGCGAACACCAGAACTCATTTGCAAAATATCTTTGATCCGTACACCATCATAACCGGATCCTGTCAGTTCAGGAACATACTTGGTGATGGGTTCTTCTATGCTTTCGAAAAGTCCTTCTTCCAGCGCTATACCTACCATTGCTGATACAAATGATTTTGCGACTGACCATGAAATATGTGTCGTCGTTTCAGTATGCCCATTGTAGTATGATTCATGTTGAATACTATCACGATGTAAAATAAGCAAACCTGTTGTCCGAGTTTCCTCTAAGTAATCAGAAGTACTCATCGTTTTGTTGCGATAGGCTATGGAAGCCGGTAATTCCATATTTCCTTTCGGAAATTGGTAAGGACTTACAGACTTTGTCAAGCTATTGTACGGAAAGTAGTCCTCTAAATGCAGGAAGTTGTTAACGATATTTTCTTCATCAAATAAAGAGTTGACACGCAGTAATCTGTCGATTCGATTGTAGTTCAGCGCAATGAGTAACATGACGATTCCTAGTAAGGCCAATGCTCCATATCCTAGTTTTCTCAATATCTTTCGTGGCATAGTATTGTACATTTAGATGACTCAAAGTGCTAAACTTAGCAGCCAAAGTTTTGTCATTGCAAGTAAAGTACAAAAGTTATCAGGAAACTTGGTTGGGATTTATAAATTAAATCATAGCTCAATACGAAGCTCGCTTACCCAAATATTTTTCATATCAACTACAAAAACTGTAGCAGAATTATTTCAGAACAAGTTCAAGAAAATGTTCCACTACAGTTCTTAAAAAAGGAAAGGTTGAGACCGACGTTTTGTGATTTAAACGCTAATTAATGCCAACAAAAATATCTACTTCAGCGTTATTTGGATTCTGCGCCTTGGCCCCATAAACTTCAAAATCAGCAACATAAGTTCGGTTCAATCCTTTTGCAAATATTTCTTCCCAGGTACCATAAACAGCCCCTTGAGCTAAGTCACCTACGCAAACAAATTTCTCGTATTGACCACCTTCAAATGATTGACCAATCATGCCTTTGGGGATATTGTCCAAGGAAGAAACTTTGCATCCCAAAATGGTATCGTAAGGTTGAGTATTGTCGCCTTCGTAGTTGGTGTAGATAGAATAGATCTCATCACTAGTTTTTGCTGGAATTTGTGCTGCGATGTCCTCTGACATAAATTTGGCCCAAAGTTTTCCAATGTCTTGAGCAGATTGTCCGTTTAAATTTGAAGTTTTTACTTTGATTCCGATGACCATGAAAGGCTTGATAGCTGTTGTTTGCATTTTTCTAAATTTTGTGAGACGGTCATTTTTGATCATCTCTTTGTTATTCGATATTGCAAAGGTATTGGCACCTACTGTCAACGGTATGTCAGGGGTTACTTTCCCATCTTTTTTTGGCTTGCACAAAGTATTCCTTTAGCGTCATTTGATGTGGTTCAAACTGCTCTGACAGGATGCTAATGGATTCCATGCAATCTAACCTAAACGACCTAAACTCATTACGCAGCCTACAATGTGCAATCAAAATCCAATTGTCTTGCGTGTGCAAAAGTGCAAATGGTTCGATTTTTCGCTGACTAGATTTTTTTTGTAAAGAAGTATATTTAAGATCTATAATTTGATAGTTGGTAATAGCCGATTGAATGCGAATCAAGTGATCACTCGTTTGTTCGGCAGCAGCGTGGCTACGAATGATTAATCGCTGTGTCAATAGTTCCGTTTTGCCCTTTTGAGTATATTTTAAAACCGCCTTTATTTTTTCTATTGCCTTTCCATATTCATCGGCCAAAGATTGATCCTTGTTCTTCGCAATAATTTGTTCTGCCGTAATCAAGGCATTCGCTTCCTGCTCTGTAAACATGACTGGCGGTAATTTATAACCTTCCAAAATGGTATAGCCTTTTCCTTCCTCGGTGACGATTGGGATACCTGATTTTTCCAAAGTCCGAATGTCTCGATACACCGTTCTTATACTTACATCATGCTTATCCGCGATTTCACGCGCCGTCACCAACCGCTTCGATTGTAATTGTGTAAGAATTGCTGTTAAACGTGCTAACCTTGGTTTGTCTTCGGACATTTTGTGGGAATTGGGTTTTGTTGTCACCAAAGTACGAGAAAATATTTGATGAGGCATGATCTAATATTTGAAAAGGATTTAGGGAAAACATTGAAGGTGATCAATCTTATTTTTTACATCGATCCTGTTTTTAATCAAACATTTATTGGATTGAAAATATATTTCGACGTTAAAAAAAAATATCGAATTATTTATTAGAACACCTTTCTAATTTATACTGCAATTTAAATCGAGTAAAAGTACGTTATATTTTACTTTGAGTTTCTTGTAACATTGTCAGCATAGATATTCAATGAAATTTCTTAGCTAGTTACAGAATTTTAACTCTAAAAAACCATTTTCAAAAAACCAGTAATATGCAAAATCAAGACAACAGTTTAGTAGCAGTCAGTTCCAGGCTAATGGAAAATTATCACGTAGGAAGTCCAGTATCTGCAGGAACCCAAATTGCAACCTTTAAAAATCGTGATGGCCAAGTTGAAGTGCTCTCAATTGGTGAAAATTTTAAGCTATATAATTTTTATCCTGATCCAGAAAAAGATACCGGATGGAGCAGTATTGAAGTGCCGCTTCCTGAGGGCACTGAAGCTTTAGAAATTGTTACAGGAACAGCGCTAGATAATTCGCCAGTTGCCTTGGTTAGATATAAAAACGTTAAGAACAACGATAATTTCATCACAATTCCTGTTATCGGTTTTATCCGTACTGGAGCACCTGGCACTGCATTTTCAATCGCGGAATTAACATCAGATGTTATCGGAAAAAATGCATGTGTAAGATCTAAACCTATGTCTTTGAGAGTTTATCAGGATGCTGATATTGCTCAATTTGGAATCAGTTTTTATACCTCTGATATCGACAGTAATCCTGACTATTTCCAAGTTAATTTTGAATCCAATGATGGGGTGAATATGTTGTCAGTTAAAAATTCACTTTACTTTTTTGAGAATAAAGATTGGTCGATTCTTAAATGTAATTATCCAGAAAATATATCTCCTCATCCACTTATTTCTACCGTTTATATCGAGAATTATAAACCCTTTTTTATTACAGATCGTAACTACCGGAATGCTTTTTACTTTGGCGAAATTTGTAACAAGATTGCTAACATAAGTAAGCCAAATGTATTGTTGGGGATCAAACAATCAGATAGTTGTCTTGTTTATATGAAGAGTGAATTCGGATCTGATGCTATAGTTGTACCAATAACCAATTCGCCCAAAAATATTCCTATAAAAGACGTAGTGGGAACAACCAATCATTTGGGTAGGCCTCAGGCTTTTGTAATTGGAGAAGATGGCCATGTTTATTCATCGGAGAGTACTAGTGAGAATGATTTGAGTTGGTCTGAACTTATAATTATTAATAATGCACATACATTTGAACATCTTGCTGTCTCTAAGGCCGCAGATGGAGTACCCAATCTTTTTGCAGTAACTAGTAATGGTGAGCTTATTAGAATTTATCGAGATCCAACTACCACCAAATGGTTTTCTGAATTGGTGGAATATGAAGCTAAAGTGCATAGAGAAGTAGAAGCCTTTGATTCTTACAGTACTGAAATAACTGTTTTTGATAAAGGAGGGTTACTCCGCCCTCAGGCTAAAGTTAAAATATGGAGTTCTGGGAATGATAACCTAATGATCAATGGTAAAGGTTATATTCTAAATGCTGAGAAGCCGATTGAAGTCTTGACGAACGGAGCAGGAATGGTGACCATTGCAAATAAAACCAATGAAATAGCGACCTCCATTATTCATGTTTGGACAGAATTTATGGACGAGCATAAGGGCGTCGCGATTCAGTCCAACGGTTATTTGCAAGATGATTTTAAAGATTTGACTGGCGAAAAACTACTTGCTGCAAATGGAAGTAATGGACAATTGCTAAAAGGAAAATTTAGAGATCAAGCTGCGGCCAATAGTCTAGCCGAAGCCCTAAATAGTTCAATGGATGTATTACACGCATCTAGTCAGGCTTATTTCAATACTCAGTTTGATAATTATAGCCATGTAATATCTGGTGCAAAATGTCATCATGTATATTCTCAACAATTTGGAAAACCTCATGCGATTAATTTTAGTCAGGCAAATATTGGAAGTTGGCAATTGTTATTTAATGAACAAGGTCTTCCAGTTTATACCAAGCTTACAGAAAATGAGGCCCAATTGGCTATACATCAGCGTACCACTGCATATGCCAACATCGAGAGCTTAGGATGGTTTGGAATTGACTGGGGAGGATTATGGCAAAAGATCAAGGCCGGTGTTGCAAAAATTGTTGAAGTAGTTGTTACACCTATAGTTAATGCCGTTCAGAATGCAGTTACTGTATTGGTGGACGGAGTTAAATATATATGGAATGGAATTGTCACCATGGTAGAACAAGTATTCCAGTCAGTTAGTGCTTTTTTCCATAAAGTGGGAGTTGTATTCAAAGATATCGTTCATTGGTTGGGGACAGTATTTAATTTAAAAAATATTCAACGGACGAAAGAGGCCGTAGGGCATTCGGTGCTCACCATGGTCGATTTTGTAGATGATGTCGTAGGAATTGTTAAAACTAGATTTGTTGATAAAAATATTACGGCTTTTAGAAATAATATTTCAAGTTCCATTGATGCTTATATTCAACAATTGTTGCCTGGTGAAGGGATGGGTGCAATTGGAGAAAAGAATGGTGGAAGTATTAAGAAAAACCAAGCGCACAAAGCGGAGCATAATTTAATTTTGAATCCACTGATTAACAACAATAAAAAAATACAAGAGTATCAAGTACCAATTATTAGTGGCCTAGAGCAATTATTGGGTTTGGTTGATCGAATATCCAATGATTTCGAAGCAGCGGACGCCTTTAAAGATGCTGCCAAATACTTCTCGGAAATTGGAGAAAAACCTGATCAATTTTTGGAACTGGCGATGGCAGCCTTGTTAGATGTTGTTAAAGGAATTGCCCTCTTTGCAATAGATATTGTTCAAGCTTTAGTGGATGCGATTTTTGAAGCCATACATGCTATTATTGCTGGAATTAAAGCGGCCTTAACCAGTCATATTTATATCCCAGTAGTTTCTGAAATTTACAAATTAATGCACGGAGGAGAAGAATTGAATATTAGCTTCTTGGATATAATGTCTATTGTTATTGCCGTTCCAACAACGGTATTTTGTACTGCCATATCTGGCAAAGCACCATTTCCGGATGAAGCTTCACTTACGGAATTCAAACAGTTTGTAACTGTTGATACCATGCGTGCGAAAACTGGGTTGGGATCAATGTCTAAAAAACTAGTTGCATTCTCTGAAGAAAAGCTACATGATTTTGGCAAATTTTTTAATTGGATGAGCGGATTTAATTATGCCATTACCGGTTTGTTGAAGCCTGCAGTAGATTTGTGGGCCATAGGTGATATGAAGGCTGGAATACACCATGATCCAGGACTTGCTGCCATTTCTAAAATGGAGTGCACCTTGACATGGGCTGGTTTGGTAACTTCCTTTCCATGGGCCGTTGAAGCGGACGTCGAGCCAATTTGTGAATCTGGCACTCCGGAGAATTTTGATATGGTTTGTTGGTTTGTTGAAGTATTGGGCGATGGTGTCATGGATACCATATTTTGTATTGTTGAACCAGAAGGAAGAAAAGAATCTGCGATTACATCTATTTGGGGAGGTATACAGTTGGTTTTTAATGCGATACTCGCGGCGAAAGACCCGGATAAAGCATACAATATTGCCAAAGCTTTTCCTAATATTTTTTCAGGAGTACGCTACATCACTTCTCAGCAAAGTAACCCGTATGTAATAGCAGGCCTCTCCGGAATTATTGTAATGGTCGACATGAGTTGCAATTGGGTATTGAGCGGTTTTAATTTTAAGCAAGCCTAAAGTCAATTGTATTTTAAATCTCGTTCATAAGCTCTACAAGTTTTAATGCTTGTAGAGCTTTTTCTTTATTTTGAGAATTAGAAAAAACATTGAACGTGATCAATCCAAGTTTCTATCAAGCAGCATTGTTTCCGATCATAACTGAGAATAGGATTACAAATACTATAGGGAAAATAGCCCCGGAGAATATAGAACCGAGACCCATTGCAATTGTTCCGCCAATGCCGCAGACCACTGATAAGACATATATCAAGATGGAATAAAGGCCCAACTTTTTGGTGGTTGTTTTATTTCGATTGATTAATATAAATAAGAGAATAAAAATCAATGGTCCACCGAATCCAATTAATGCTGCCATGGTATAAGTATATGATAGTTTAGAAATTGTAAAATTATTAGATCAACGTTGTAATCGCCGTTGCTCCATGCAAATAATATATTTTTCATTAAAGCTTCAATTTATTCACCGTTGCCCAATCTAGTCCGCCATGGGCCATTTTGTTTTCGATTTGAAATGATTTCAAAGCAGCCTTTGTTGTGTCACCAAAAGTAACTTGGTTGTTTTCCGTCTGGGCTATGTTGTATCCTCTGCGTTGAAGATCCAATTGCAATTGCTTAATTAATGCCTTATTGATATCCATTGGGCAAATGGTTTCCACCCATCGGAATTCTCTGTTAAGTCTCATGTTGGTATAGCACTTACCGGGAAGACCCTGAGGCGTTTCATTAGAAGGTGTATCTAAATAAATTTGTTCAGTGTTGGTTGGCCAAGACTGTGTCGTCTTGTTTGATGCAGTGCAAGCTGAAAAAAAGAGGGGTATTAGCAAGAGATATTTCATGATTGAACTTATTTTTCGTCAAGGTATGAATTTTGTTAAAATTACTTCTTATTCTTAATTAGACTTCTAAGCTGTTTTAATTGCTGAGCATTCATACCTTTTTTCGGAATTACATTGGCTGCTATTTTGTTTTGATAAATTAAAAACCATGACTTGGTTTCTTTAATCTTATACATTTTTTCCCAAGTCAATTTTGACTCAAAACTTTCTCCTTTGACTTGAATCCAGGTTTCGTCAAAAGTATAAACCATTTCTTCTTTAAATCGAATATTGGAATCATAGATTCTCTTGGTTTTCCATATTGTAAACCCCGGAACCAAAACGGTCATTCCAATTGCAAATATCAGTTGCTGCAAAGGAAATTGTCCTGAAGTGTCGAGATAACCAACCAGGTACAACAGTACTACTCCCCACATCATGAGTCCAATGAAGGTCAGGAGGATTCCAGTTGGTCGCGTATAAAGATTGTAGAGATTAAAGGCTCTATATTCCGGGTAGGTTAGTTTTGTTTTAATAGACAATGGCTGGTTCATGTAGTGATTCTATTTGAAATGGCACCTTAAGATATAATTAATTTAGTTGATATTAGGTTGAAAATTAAAATGTGGGTTGTATGGTTGAGGAGAAAAAGTTAAATGTTACTCAAATGATAATTAGACTTATTCAAATTTCGAATTAATAAGATATTCGTATTTAGTTAGTATTTTTATGCTGGTTGTAATCAGCAATTGACTTATTTATTTTGTTATGGAAATCGGCAATAGAATCATTCGCAGTTTGTTTGTGTTAATATTTTTGGGATGTAATCCTCCTGAGCGTGAGTTGAATGTAATATTTCCTATATCTGGAGAAATTATAGATTTCAAAAACGTTAAATTTGAATGGGAAACAAAGGGTGATTACATTCATGATTTTAGATTAACGGCTCTTGATCATGACAAATCTGTGCTTCGAAAAAATACGGACACCAGTACTTTTGAAAAGTTTCACATTGTTGACCAATTAAATCCTGGTGGAAAATATAATTTAGAAATACAAGGAATAGATGAAGTTGTTAATGTGAATTTTGTTACAAACGATGTTTTGGATGACCTTGAAAATGAATATGAAATAGATCTTAGATTTAGTTCTTGGGGACTGAATATACCTTTTGATACGACCTACAATGAAACAGTTAACTTACTAAGAATTGAGAATGGAATGAAATTGGATTTCATTCGCGATAATTTAGATACTGAGGTGCATTTTCGGCGTCACCTGGGAGATACCACAGTTTTCTATGTTGATGATTTAACACTGACCGGTTCTAATGTGAATGGCAGAAGTATGTCCGTTAATTTTGTTGATAGGATTCTTAGGTTTCACTTTAAAGCTGGTGGGAGTCAAGGGGGAACTACTTATACAGGAGAAGTTGAGTATTAATGGAGTAAGGTATTCGAAATAGGGAGTAAATTCATTTTAATAGCTACTAATTGGCGAAGAGAACACGATAGTCTCCATTGTGCCTTGATCGTCTTTTGCTGGGCGTTATAATTTATAATCTCAGAAGAAATTTATTCCATTCTATTTATGGTAAATTGAGTAACTTTTAAGGGGCAAAATATTAAATGGATAATGTAATTTTCTTGACTGTGTTAAGTTGTAAATATTTTAGTAATCCGTAACATCTCCCTCTTCCCTGGAGGTCCCGGTATCCGTTCCGAAGTACAACCCAATGATTCAAAACTCCGTCGAACTACTCCTTTCGCGCAGTAAGTCGTTAATATCCCGCCAGGCTTCAATGAATTAATAAATATACCGAGCGCTTCTGTTGTCCAAAGTTCGGGCTGAGCGTTTGGTGCAAAAGCATCGAAATAGATGAGGTCAAATTTATTGGTCTCCTTAAGTTGGAGAAAATCCATTTGCAGTTTGAGTATTGAAAATGTTTTGGTCACCTTCAATGTTTTCCCCCAATCTCCTTTATGAATTTGCTCAAATAAATCTTGCGAATTTGGAATATTCTGGGTGTAGTTCAGCTTTGCTAATAGTTCGGGAGC
>CALFWO010000024.1 GCA_937928045.1 uncultured Saprospiraceae bacterium
GGGGCAATTCAAATCTTTTCCCAAAGGACATGCGACGAGGTAACTAGTCGACTTCTTTTCCCAGCAATCCTGAAAAGGATTCTCCTAAAATATTAAAACAAGTAATTACCAAGAATATCATAATTCCCGGGATTATCGCGATCCACCAAGCAGAGATATTTTTACGCGCTTCATTGATTAACGAGCCCCAGGTCACTTGATCTGCGCCACCACCAATTCCAATAAATGACAAAGTTGCTTCTGTTAATATGGCTCCGGCCATTCCAAATGCAATTGCAATCGCCACTGGTCCCAAGGCATTAGGTATAGCATGTTTCATCAATATACGAAAAGCGTTAAAACCCATTGCCTCTGTTGCTTCTATGTAAGAAAGGTTTCTAATTTTTATTAATTCACCTCGCATGTACCTAGCGATACCCGTCCAAGCGATGCAGCCAATGATAATCATGATGGTATATATGGAGGGCTCCGCAAATATGGCTAATAGTGCTACGAGCAATAAAAGCCCTGGAATGGAATTAATTATTTCAATAATCCTCATGATAATCAGATCCAAAGGAATCTTGAAATTCTTATTTAAATTTAATTTATTATCCATCCAATTACTCAACAAATAGGCAAAAGAAGTGAGTAACAGAATTAAAACAAAACCCAAAAGTAATTTTACAAAAGATCCACTATGTTGGAGTTGTAAAAAATTGTGAATATTGAATGTCCAGAAAATAGAAAGTCCAAAAGTCAAAAGAATTAGTACAATGCTTGGAAAGGAAAAACGCAACCGATCATCTCCAAAAAATCCAGCAACTGCTCCAAGAAGAATTCCAATGAACGCCGCAATACCCATGGCAATAAGTCCTACTAATAATGCCGAACGAGCGCCAGAAATAATACCGGCTGCAACATCCCTACCTAACTGATCGGTTCCCATCCAATGCCATTGTTTCCAAGATGGAACATCCTGAGGACCAAATGGGGAAACGAATTGATCATTTTTTAAATCTAAATTGGTCGACAAATATGGGATGGGTGGCCAAAGGACTTTTTCATATTCTAAATTTTTCCATCCAATTGTAAATACTTTGGAATCAAATTTCGCCATTCCAAGATTTACGAAATAGCTTTTTAAAATTGGAAATTCATGTTGTCCATCGCGCTTGGCATAAAAGGGTTTATCATTAGCAATGAAATCACCAAACACAGCCAAAAAAACATAGAAAATTAAAATACCAATCGCCAATCGCCCTCGTCTTGAAGCACGAATTTTCTTAATCGCTGGCCTAATGCCAAAGCCATCTGATGAATATTCGATATTCCTATTGGTCATGTTCTTTTGATTTATTGTTAAAAGAAACACGAGGATCTAACCAAGCGTATAGTAAATCACTTAGCAGAATTCCAAACAATGTCATCACAGCGCCAAGAAATAAAATAGCATAGACTACTGGCCAATCCCTATTGAATATTGAATTAATTGTTTCTGCTCCCATTCCGGGAATGTTAAATATTATTTCAACTACCGCGGACCCCGCTATAGCGGAAGGCAATACAGATGCAAACATTGTAATGATTGGGAATATTGCATTTTTAAGTACATGCTTTCGTTGAACAGAATTTGAACTTAAACCTTTTGCTCTCGCAGTTTGAATAAAACCTTTTGGCAAGACATTCAAAACGCCAGATCTCATTTGTCTAAAAATAATTGCGACGGATACATAGGTGTTGCAAAAAACGGGTAAGATTAAATGCCCAGCAGATTCCCAAAAGCGATCCCAGAATGGAGCGGAAGCAGGCAAATTTCCAAGGCCAACAGATGGAAACCAATCCATAAATTTACCATATTCTGGAGTTGTGAAAAACACAATCAATAGTGTACCTACCCAAAATGATGGCAACGAAAAAAGTATGAATAAAACATTGCTACTAATGATATCGAGCTTGGCTCCAGTATTCATTCCAGCTTTAATCCCCAAAGGAATAGCAATTAGAAATGCCAAAAAGATTGAAGGAATATTTAACATTAAAGTCCAGAAAATAGATTTGCGAATTTTTCTAATTGCTGGCAATCCGTTTTGACAAGATACACCAAAATCTCCTTTGATCATTTGACTCATCCATCGATGGTATTGATTGTTGAATCCGTACCAATGAAAAGTTGGAACTAAGCTTTTCCATTTGCTCGAATCATCAAATATTTCATTAAATTTTTTGGACGCGGTTGATATTAATTCTTGAATATCAGTACTCCCTTTAGTAAGGTTCGTCAACGATTGATAAGCGACAATAATGGATTGCTTATTTCTGTCAAACTCCAAACTGCTGATTAAGCGTCGGATTTGTATAAGTGAGTCTTTTCCGAATGTAGATTCTTTTCGTTCGATTGAATGAACTAGATTTTTTTGAGCTGATCTCCATGTTTGAATACCTGGCCAGTTCCCCCATTCATTCATTAAATATAAACATTGCTCTCGATCATCTTTCAGAATGATTTTGTGTAAAGTGTCTGGTTGAGAGAGGGCATTGATATTAAAATAAAAATTAGGAAGATCAAGTCCTTTTTGTTTGGCAATTTTAGAATAGAGCTCTTTGTAATCTTGATTATAGACTGAATATTTTTCGCCAAATTCTAAAAGTCCTGAACCGCATTCGATTGGATCACCTGGCGTCAACTTACTCAATCCAAAAGCAACCATACTTATGATTACCAAAGTTGGAATAAAGAAAAACAGCCTTTTGAAAAAGTACCCAATCATGGGCTAAGATTACCTAAAGTGTTTTAACTGATATGTTGGAGACAATAAAGAAATGAGTTTCTTATCATAACCTTTTCGGACAATTATTCGATTTTTTGAATGCACTAGGAAAACAACCGGCTGCATCTCTGACTGCAATTTCTGAAATTTAGCATATAACTCAGAAAATTTAGAATCATCTTGATTGGTAATAATGTTGTCAATAATTTCGTCCATCTCAGCAGATCCAGATTTAAAATAATTTGTTGCGCTGCTGGTTTTCCAATAAGCGGTTGGATCATAAATTCCTGGTGGGATACCTATTGCGCCCGCCCAAAGTTCATACTCTCCTCTATTCCTTGCGCCAATATATTCTCGAGCCTCTTTTTTGGTATGCGTAATTTCAACTCCAGCTTTTTTAAATGTCTCAATCATGATTCGAACAATAGCTTCACTGATGACATTATTTGGAGTTGTAATAATATCCAAAGTCAATTCTACTTTTTTACCATTTAATGTTTTTTCACGAATCCCATTTCCATCATTATCCACCCAGCCCTCTGCCTCCAACATTGAACTTCCTTTTTCAAGGTTAAATGGAGTTGGATACTCTTTGAAATATTCAAATGATTTTGGAATTTCACTGTAGATCGGATCTGCATATCCTGCATATACCGACTGGCAAATCGCTGGTCGATCTATTAAATAGGAAATTGCCTGTCTCACCTTAGGGTTAGCAAGCTTTGGATTTGAATTGTTTATTCCTAGATAATTTACTGCCTGAGCAGGTCCAAGAATAAATTCAAATTCATCTTTGTATTGAGGATCATCTTTCATTTCATTAAAGCTATTGGCTTCAATAACTCCAGCAACATCTAAATCACCATTTTTCAACATCGTAATCGTAGCATTGTTATCTCTAACAAAAGCATAAGAAAGTGACTTCGGAAAGGCCTCTAAATTTTTTCTTGTTTTACTTAATTTGTCCCCCCACCAATCTTTCTTTTTCTCCAAAACTATTCGTTCTCCTTCAATCCATTCAACAATCTTGTATGGACCGGAGCCAGAAATTTTTGAAGGATCTCTCGCATATTCAGGAGATACAATTTGTTCTCCAAAAGCAATCATGTTTTCTTTGTCCAGCGTCTTAACTTTCTCGGGATCCAAAATATCATTGAGGTCGTAGCCAGTCATCAAATCTGTGGGGTCGTAATTATATTGAGGAATCATAAATACACCAATATTTTCCTCCGTTTTTATATGAGGCCTATTTGTATAAACAGTAAATTTTTTGGGGTTATTAGGATCTAGCTCTAGTTTACTTATCAAGGACAACTCTTGGGCATAGTACTTGAGCAAACCTTTGGCTTCAGGATTGAATATGGTCTTCAAAGTGAATTCATAATCCCTTGCCGTAACAGGAGTACCATTGTCCCACATCGCTTCAGCAAGTATTTCATATTCTAGCTTTAAACCACCTGCATTTTCGCCAGTTGTAATTGGAGTGATTTTAGGACGAGTTGTAGCAAGAATAGGATCTACTGCCAACGACTCAAGATCAAAATAACTAACATACTGAAAAACTTGTCTAACGATTTCTAAAGACCATGATTTAGAAGTATTAAAAGGGAACAAAGCATCCGGCTCTGCGCGCAATCTGGTTTTAATTAATTGTGGTACTTCCCCAACTTGAGTAGAAGCAGAAGAGCTAGTTTCCGTTCGACAAGAAAACAAACTTAATACGAGTGAGAACAGAACGAGCTGTAGATACTTGTTATGGATCATAAGTTGCAGTTTTAAAGAAACACTAAGCTAATACCAATTTCCCGGCTACCAAATGATTTATTGAAGTAATTGCGTAATATATCCCGGCCAAAGCTTTGATGACGTAACCTTAAGGTCTTTTTTAAAAGCGACTCTTTGTTTTGGACTGTACAAAAACAAACATGGCTGCTCTTCATAAATCTCTTTTTGAAATCCTTTGTAGAAACCAGCTCTTTCATTAGGATCTAAAGACCTACAAATCTTATCGATGAGTTCATCAGATTCTGAATTTCCAAAACGAACCCTATTCCCTTTTCCCCAACTCTTTGTATGCCAATTTTGCTGAGGATCATAATCAGCAGGAGGTACCGAAGAAGCTAAAAAAACCATGTCAAAATCGCCCTGTCCATATGCCTTACGCAGACTTGAAAAATCTTGTGGTTTAGGGATAATCTCAACTCCAGACAACTTGGCTTTTTCTTTAAAGAATAGCGCCAAACTCGCAGCAGATTCATTCTTTATTGAGTAAATCAATTCAAAAGACAATTTTTCAATTACATCCCCTTTTTTTCTATATCGAATACCCGCTTCATTCAGCTCATTAAATCCATATTTTCTAAAAATATCGATGGCCACTTTTGGGTCAAAATAAGTAATTGGAAGATCGTGATGGTAGTAATCTTTTAGCGGAGAAATCGGATTAGTAACTGGTACTGCCATACCATACATTTGATGTTCAATCCATTCTTCAATATCAAAACAATGATTCAACGCTTTTCTCAATTCTGGATTTTCAAGACCTTTTTTCTGAGGATTAAGCGCGATGTAATAGTGGGTGAATTGATCGGCGGTCATTCCTGCCAAATTTGAGAAATTCCTTTCCAAAACTTCTTTCATATTGGACAAAGGGATCTGATTCATTATATCAATGCCGGCTGCTTTCAGCTCTTGAAATGCCACCAAACGATCTCTGATAAAATTATACTTTAGATAATCGGCACTTGCTGAAAGTTGCACTGGTGCATCCTTTATTTTATTCCCCCAATAATCCGTTTTCTTTTTCAGCAAAATTGACTCCTCTTCTATCCAGTTTTCCAACTCGTAAGGTCCAGATCCAATAATACTTTTAGTTCCTTCTTGTCCATAGTTGCGAAAGTCCTCCGCTAATTTTATAAGGCTGCTATCCGGAGTGGACATAGATCTAAGATCCGCGATAGATTTAGTATCCAATAATCCATTTGGATCATGTATATGCTTTGGGAAAATTTCGATATTTCCCAATACCGTCTCCGCCAAATGATAAGCTTTGTTTGCAATGACCTCTATTTTTTTTTCGTCCTCATCATCCAAAACAATTTCATCCAAAAAAGAGAGATAGGCTCTATAACCATGGGTATTAAGTGCTTTATTATAGATCAATTTAAATGTAAACGCATAATCTGCAGCAGTAACACTTTGTCCATCTGACCACTTAGCCTCTGGGCGAATTTGAAAACTGTATTTTATTCTTCCGTCATTTATTTCTTCCACCTCTGCTCGCCGAGTTGCTAAGACTGGCTTTAAATCTAAATCGATCGGATCAAATTGGAAAAGTGGCAAATAAATCAATTCTTCTATTTGCCTGGCATAAGCTGTTCTGGACAACAACGGATTGATCATTTCAATATCTTCCCCTAGCCCTATAACCACTTGTTGTCTTGAGGGTTGATCAGAAGTACAGCTGGTTAAGAAAATTAATAGGAATACAAAATATCGCATACGCTGTAAATTATAAAATTTGTCGGTAAAGTAGCTAAAGGCTCAAGCATTCCAAATAGATGTAATATATTTAAAATCAAACTCAACTAAGTCGCTCAATATCTGTTTTTCAATTATGGCAAGAATTTTAATCGCAGGAGGAACAGGGTTAGTAGGTAAAACCCTAACCCAACATTTACTAGGTAAAGGCCACGAAGTATCCATCTTAAGTCGTAGCTCAAAAAAAATTGAAAGTGTTGCGGTTTATCAATGGGATCCTTTGAAAAACGAGATTGACGAAAAATGCATTGTTGATGTAGATTATGTAATAAATCTTGCCGGTGCTGGCATTGCTGATAAACGTTGGACAGCTAGTAGAAAAAAATTGATCATCGAAAGTAGAACTAAAAGTGCCGAAATTCTTGGGCGACTAATAAAATCTTACAACAAGTCGATCAAATACATGGCTGCTTCCGCCATAGGCTACTATGGCAATAGAGGGCACGAAATTTTAACTGAAGAGAGTTCACCTGGAGAAGGATTTTTGAGTGAATCGGTCCTGGCATGGGAGGCTGCCAGTCAATCCATCGCTAAAATCGGTGTTGAAGTTTCCATTCTTAGAATCGGTATCGTCTTGAGTACAAAAGGAGGTGCGTTAGCCAAGATGCTTATGAGTTATCCTTTAAAGGTTGGTTCCTATTTCGGAGATGGATCACAAATATATTCTTGGATTCATATTGATGACTTGGTCAGAATTTTTAGCTTTTTAATGGAAAGGGAAGGAAAAAACAGAAGGGTAATAAACGCGGTGGCACCTTCACCAGTTTCCAATAAACAAATGGCCAAAAGCATCAATACCGCTGGAGCATATGGAGCCTTAATCATCCCTGCCCCTAGCATTGCCATGAAACTGGCCTTAGGAGAAATGTCTGCTGTGGTATTGGATAGTACGAAGGTTGAGAGCAAAAAATTAGAAAGCCTCGGGTTTGAATTCCAATGGCCGACAATCGATGCAGCACTTTCAGATATTATAAAAAATAAGAAATAGACTATTTCTCAAAAACTTCGATGTCTTTGTTTTTTACCACCAAATCTGTGAATTTGCCTTTAAAACGAGTTGCTTTTACGATGTGATTATCAATCCAATGGTAGTTACCACCTCTTGGCTTTCCAAATAGAATCCCGTGGTATTTAAATCCGTGCTTATCCAACCAAGCTTCAGTTACCTCTCGATGTTCTTCCGTCCTTGAAGTAAAAAATGTGATAACGTGCTTTTCTTCGTACCATTTATTAACCATTTTCAACGCATCAGGATAAGGAAGGCAAGTAGCCATTCTTTCAGGTTCTTCATTCGGGACATCGTCGGTAATGGTGCCATCGATATCAATTAGAAAATTTTTCGTTTCATCCTTAAGAACGGGACTAATTGCCTCACCTTTCTCATTGAAAATTTTTTCTAAATCTTTATCCTCACTCATAATACTTGGTTATTGTAAATACAACACAAAACTAGTACAATTTCAGGTAAAATGCTTTTGAAATTCTGATTTTCACAATTATTTGTAAAAAATACACTAAGTAATTATCTCTTGTGTCTGAAAGCCATGAAATTCCTAGATGAATTTGGCCAGAATCATTGCTGCTAGTTAAAACTGAGGTATTCTTCTGGATTCACTGGAAGTCCTTTGTACCATAGCTCAAAATGGAGATGTGGGCCTGAAGAATGTGTACCAGTGTTGCCAATGATTGCAATAGCTTCTCCTGATTTGACCATATCTCCAGTCTTTTTAAGTAGAGAACTATTGTGCTTATAGAAGCTGATGACATTGTTAGCATGTTGAATACCAATGGTATGCCCGGTTTCCAATGTCCAATCCGCCAGAAAAACAAAGCCATCCTTTACTGCTTTTATGGGCGTATTCTTGGGTGCGGTAATATCAGCGCCAAAATGATCGATTTTTGGATCAAAACTAGCAGAGACGGATCCTGAAATCGGAGGAATCAAGTAAGTTTGGTCTAGGGAAATGTCATAAGTTCCAGGCTGACCAGATTTTGAAAGGATACCACTTTGGGCAATTTGTTTATCCAATTCAATTTCTTTACGTAACAATTCATCTTCAGCTATCCTTTCTACGGTTAAAAGGCTATCTGGAAATTCCTCATTTATTTCTTCGGAAATCTCAGGCATTTCTATTTCTCCGACCAATATTTTTCTGAAATTTTCAGTGTAAGCCCTTTGAGCGATCAATTCTTCTTCAATCAGTCTAAAGTCTTCATTCAATCTCATGAGCTCAGGATGCTGTTCTATGTCTGCATACCCCGGTACCAATGTTCGAATTCCAGTAAAGAAGATCAATGAAGTCGTCAATCCGATTATTATGAATAAAGCCGATAACACGGCCAAAAGCACACCCATATTCGTTAAAACGTAGGCTTTTTTCTCCTCAAAAGTTTCAGGATTGATGAGTACCAATCTGAAGGGTTTTTTGAGATCTGCCCACCATTTTTTAAAACTTTTACGATCAGTGCTCATTTAGAACCTGCTTTTATAAAAAATGAAATAAATTTGCCCATTTCAAAGTTAATAATCAGGGTAAAGTATAAACGACCAAACCCTTGATTTCTGTAACTTTTATAACCTTTTGAGGTATAAATTAGAGCAATTTTCCTTTAATTTTTCCAAGGAATTTGCAAAAATTTTGCTTTTTAAGTTAATACCATACACTCACGTGAGGAATTTTACTCGAATTTTTATCCCATTGTTGGCTTTTTCACTGCTTTTTTCTTGTACTGTACAAAAGAAAAAATCGGCTGAAGTCAAAGGTGTTAAGAAATTTTATCACAACACGACCGCAAGGTACAACGGATGGTTCAATGCTGATGTATTGGTGACCGAAAGTATGCTAGCATTGGAGAATAGTGTTCAGGATAACTACAATAAGGTTCTTGAGCTGTATCCACATATGGCTGCTCCAGACGTTGGAAGTCAAAAAAATAATTTAGATGAGGCCATGAAAAAAGTCTCAGTCGTTGTGAATCTTCATCGCGTAAGCGATTGGACAGACGATTGTTACTTATTACTGGGAAAAGCTCAATTCGTCAAACACAATTACGAGGATGCTCAGGAGACGTTTGAATTCATGGAAGCCGAATTTAGTCCTAAGGCAATTGCCAACAAAAAAAAGAAAGGTGCTAAGAAGAAAGGTAGAAGTAAAAAAGACGTAAAAGAGAGAAACAAAGAAATCAAGCAAAAGAAGAAAACGAAGAGCAAAGAAAGAAAAAAGAAAATAGCAGCTAAAAAGAAAACACAAAAAAAGAAAAAGAAAAGCAAGTCGAGCTATTACGGTTCGAAGAAAAAGAAAAAGAAGAAACCAACTACTAAGCCTGCTCCGAAACCAGCTGAAACTAAACCTAAAGAAAAGACGCCAACAAAGTCCAGCGCTAAAAAACCTGAGAAAAAAGAAGAAGACGAAGCAGTTATTCCGGATGAAGATAATGGTGATGGCTTTTTGAAGCACCGTCCTGTTTGGCAAGATAGTAAAGTATGGCTGGCGCAAACCTATGTAAAAAGGGATATGTTTTCTGAGGCGAATTACGTTTTAGAAGAACTAGAAAATGATCCTAAACTGTATAAAGAGTTGCGGAAAGAACTTGCCAAAGTTCGCGCTTATTATCATTTAGAAAAGAATGACTATGCCGCGGCCGTCCCAGCATTGGAGAAAGTATTTAATGTTTCAAAAAATAGAAAAGAGAAGGCAAGGATTGCATTCATATTAGGCCAACTTAATCAAAAGATTAAGCAAGAAGAGGCTGCGATTGCTTATTTCGATAAGGCTTCAAAATTAAGCCCGAACTACGAATTGGCCTTTAGTGCAAAATTACAGATCGCCCAAAACGAATGGAACACTGGAAAATCAACAGGTCCCGTGGCTATTAAGAAATTGGAGACAATGCTCAAGGATGAAAAAAATCGAGAGTACAAAGACCAAGTTTATTTCGCAATGGGTCAAATTGCGTTAAAAGAAAGAGACAAACCAGGTGCGACGGATTACTTCAAAAAATCCTTAGCTGAAGGAACCAAAAATAAGGCACAACAGTCAGAGAGTTATTTGGCACTCGCCTATTTATACAATGACGCAGAGGACTTTGTAAATGCAAAAAATTATTTTGATAGTACACTCGTTGTATTACCAAAAACAGATGAGCGTTACGAAGGAGTTACGGCATTTGCAGAAAACTTAGCTGAAATAAAGGAAAACATTGAGATCATTACTTTGCAAGATTCTTTGCTTAGAATTTCTAAAATGTCTGTTGCAGAACAAGAAAAAGTAGCTTATCAAATTCAAAAAAATAATGAAGAAGCCGCGTTAAATAAGATTCGTAAAGATGCCAGCAGGAAAGGTAGTTCTAGTCTTGGAGTAAAACCTGGAAGTATTAGAGGAGGACCAAGTGTAGGTCCAGTTTTCTGGGCTTACGATTCAAAATCTGTGAAAAAAGGGGAAAGAGATTTCGATCGAAAATTTGGTGATCGAATTCTAGAAGATAATTGGAGAAGATCAAATCGAGCCGATAAAGGAATTAAAAATTCAGATGATATTGTTGAAGATAAATTTAATCAGAATCTTACCACAGAGGAAATTGCTGCTTTGTTAAAAGATGTTCCTAAAACTGGTCCTGAGATAAAGGCAGCAGAAGCTAAGATTGCAAAGGCATTACTAAAGCTAGGATCTTTGTATCGTGAAAAATTGGATCGTCTAGATTTATCTATTGAAGCATTAGAAAAATTAGCTAATGATTATCCAGACAATATTCATGAAGCTGAGGGTTGGTATAATTTATATTTGGCTTATCAGGATGATAATCAAGTAGCCAATGTAAAATTATATGCTAGAAAGATTCAAGACAAATATCCTCAATCTATTTATGCTCAAATCATTGGTGATCCTGACTATATGAACAAAGCCAATGATAAGATGGCTGAGTTGAGCAGGTATTATGATGCGACTTATGCCAAGTTCGTAAATCATGAATATGAAAACGTGGACAAAAGAATAAAAGAAGCTGAAGCTAAGTTCCCGACTCCACATTTGCTACAAGCTAAATTTGCATTGCTTGATGCAATGACTACTGGGCACATCAAAGGCAAGGAAGCTTATATTAGTTCTTTAAAGACAGTTGTTGCCAAGTTCCCTAAGTCGGATGAGGAAAAGAGAGCGAAAGAAATTCTGAGACTTTTAGGTGCTTCCAGTGGAAAAAGTGTAGCTAGTACAGATAACGGAGGTGAAGCCTCTAAGTTCAAAGTAGAAATGTCTCAAGTACATTATTTCGTTGTTGCATTAAAAAATAGCAGCATTAAGTTGAACGATGCGAAAGCGAAAGTTTCTGACTTTCATAGAGAAAACTATTCAATTGACAAACTAAGAATATCCAATATTTATTTAGGAGCTGACGTTACCACTCCAATCTTGGTGGTAAGAAGATTTAAGACTTCTGAAAAGGCAATGGCTTACTATAATTCCATCGTTTCTGACAAAGCAAAGTATTTAGGAGATTCAGCAGAATTCGAAATGTTCGCAGTTAGTCAATCTAATTATCGACAGATTCTTCGATCGAAATCTTTGAATGGATATAGAGAATTTTTCAATGACAATTATTTGAAATAATTTTCAACATAAGATTAAAAAGCCCAAGTCAATTCGACTTGGGCTTTTTAATTGGCTAAAGCGTATCACAGCTAATTTCCTTCCCCATTTTATCCCAACATTGACTTTCTACGAGTTTGTCGTTGACCCACTTTTGCTCTATTTGAATTTTACCATTATCGTGATATCCTTTCCAAAGGCCTTCCCTACTCTCCATTTCAAAATTAGCATTAATACAAGCTTTTGGATCATTAACATCACAGATTTTCCAAGGCCCATTCCGCTTCCCATCTACCATATTTCCTTCCGCTGCCAAAGCACCGTCCTCGTTGTACCACTTCATCAGACCATTGGCTTTTCCGTTTTTATAATATCCAGCTAAGGAAAGATTTCCGTTGTCCCAATATTCTTGAATAAAGCCTTCTTTGACTTCAACTTTTATGTGATCATTAGAAGGATGATTAGTCCGGCTTTGATCTTGATTGTTATTACAAGCTACTACACCAAGGGTTATAAAAAGCAGTATGACTAATTTTTTCACCAAGTTGATATTGTTAAACAATAGTTAGACTAAAAAACTGCCCCCGCACTAAATGAATAATATTCGGCAATGATGTTATTCGATTTTAAATTGATACTACAATAAAAAGAAGTTTTAGGATTGCCGATGGTTGGTAAATAATACCTGACCGAATATTTATTATAAATGTTTGAATTTAAAAGTACACTCTTTCGAGATACATTTGTCCCCATCAGTAAATACAATCCTAACGGTCCAAATCTAAATTCATGAGCATAAAATATATTTAAGCGCGTAGCTCCGGCTCGTGCTTCTTCATCGCTATCAAATAACCAAATTTGTTTTCCAAATACAAATGCTCCGCGGTTATATTCATACTCAAAACCTACTCTCATATGATTGGTTGTATTGGGTCTAAATACTACGGCGGCACTTGTTGAATATATAGGATAAATTGGCCCCCTAGCTTCTTCTCGTTCGCGGAAGCCTAAACCCAGCTGTAAGTCCCCACCCCATTTGTTATATTTAAATTTCTGAGCACCATCGCTAATCAAATTTATTTCTGCCAAAGGTTTTGGTCGATAACTTAAGCCAAGATTAAAAGCAACGACATTTATTCCCAGGTTGGGAATCCTATTAGAACCATTTGAAAAATGGATCAAATTCAATCCTGATTTTAACCAAAATCTTGGATGTAACTGAAATTGATTTTCTAGCTTAAGGATTACATTAGAATTTACAATAGAGGAAATTGCAGTGTTTAGAGGATTACTTACAGCATCAAATCTTTTACTAACGTAGGCAAGACCATAACTAAATTGAAAGCGAAAGTCCCAACGCTGTTTTTTGATAAAGTGAAAAGAAATATTTGGGAGTATGCCTATTGCAGTTCCAAGGGTATCCGGCTGGCCGAGATTTAAATAATTGAGTTGAATGCCTAGCCGAGGAAAGTGATGTTGCTCTTGCCACTTTTTTTTACCAATCGTTTGGAACTTAACATCTAAATCTTGGCCCCAACTAAAAACATTTGTATTGTAAATTATCTTGGAGGAATGCCGAATTGGTGTTCCTATATAAGTGGAAGATTCTATTAAGATTGGAACTTTCTGAGAGAAAGCTGAGAACGAAAAAAGGATAAGTATCCCCAAGTAAAAATATTTCCGGGGATCGATACACATGTTATTCCATTTCGATTAACAACTGGCCTTTATCAACAGCGGCGCCTTTTTCAATAATAACACTGGCAACAACACCTGATCCATCAGCTTGAATTACATTCTCCATCTTCATTGCTTCTAGTATCAAAAGATCTGCTCCAGGTTCAATTGTTTGCCCTGGCTTCACCAATACATCTAAAACCATTCCCGGCATTGGAGCATGTACACTGGATAATTTCCCAGCAGAAATTTGATTAAGCCCCATTGCCTCGATCAGTTGATCTAACGCTTCTTTGATTTTTACTTGATAATTGTGGCCAGCAATTCTAATTTCCATTTGCTTGCCATTAGGGTCAATTGATTTGACCTCAGCTATATATTTCTTACCATTCTTTAAGCAATGGAATTTATTATTGCCCAAAGGAATCCATTCAAGATCTTTTAGCTGATCGAATTCAAAAGTCTCATCTATATTGAATTTCAAACTCATTGGTCTTGTGATTTATTTTTCCCCAACTTCATCATGAAGTATGTTTCAAAGCCAGTATATCCTAAATAAACTACTGAAAGCGGGATAATGAAATATTTATTTGTTGGTTGCGCAAGTTGATAGTAAAGCACACTTAAGGTAAATCCTAAAAATAATTTGATAATCATTGTTCCAATCACCAAATTGGAAAAGGCAAATTTATTTTTTGAGACAGCAGCTTTCTGTCCGATATAAAACATCCAAAGACTCAGGCAGATAAAGATCACCCAACTTAACCATCCAAAATTTTGATAAGGCATTGTCAAAGGGAAAAAGGCCAAAGCAAACAATATGGCTAGCATAATGATCGAGAATATTGACAATTCTTTAATAAAATTACGCCAATTCATTTTTTAGGAAATATTAGGTCTTTAAGTGTTAGATATAGTGCTGCGAAAATTGAAAACAGCGCAAAAATCGCAGTAATATAAGGCGGCTCTGCTCCGAAATAATCATTGACTCTAACTCCGATAAAGGTTATTACTCCAATGATTGCAATCATTTGAAAAGCCATACCCGAATAACGCAAAGCAACATTCGGATTCTTGGATGATTTTTCTTTGGCCGATTTAGGCGCTGACTCTTTCTTTGGCAATAGATTCTACTTTAGCCTGTTTTTTAGATTTTCCAGATACTCCTCCCATGGTGCAACTTACGTTGAAAACTGCTCCATTATCCACTTGGAGTTTATTGGTATGCACTTCTCCTTCCACTGTGGCTGTTCCCGCAATTTTCAAAACCTCCGTTACTCGTATTACTCCTTCGAAATGACCTTCGATGACTGCATTAACACATGTTACATTACCATCGATCTTTCCACTCGGTCCAATGATTACTTTCGCCTTGCAGTTCAAACTACCTTTTATCTTTCCATCCACACGAATATCATTCTCAGATTCCAATTGACCTTCGATAGTCGTTCCGGTAACTAAACTGTTCAAGGCCATGCTATTTGCAGCTGGGGAAGCTCCTGAATTCTTTGAATT
Organism: uncultured Saprospiraceae bacterium; assembly: GCA_937928045.1. Classification (GTDB taxonomy): domain Bacteria; phylum Bacteroidota; class Bacteroidia; order Chitinophagales; family Saprospiraceae; genus JABDJM01. The sequence goes on from CALFWO010000024.1 coordinate 15,065, forward strand.
TGTTTCTTTATTCTTACTACTTCCAAACATGTCTAATTTTTTTTATGTTTATTAATGAATCATCCCCTATTCATCGGTTACAAATTTAAGCTTTAAAGCTCACCTTTTTATAGACTTTGGCTATAAAAAACCCATGATTTACTAGTATCCATCAATATTTCAGCGAGATTGATGGTCTAGTTCGTTTCCGAATAAAAAAAGCCTTGAGAACAATTCTCAAGGCTTTTTATCTAGCGATTAATTTCTAGTCTAGAAGTTAGGACAGTAAACATTTCTCTTTTCAGATCCACAAATCTTGTGAACTAGTGAAAATTCAAATGCCCCATTTCCATTACTTGCTCCTTTCAATTCAGAAACGTTCAAATCGTAACTAAATCCAATACTAAAATCTTGGTAATCGAATTTTGTAGAAAGGATAAATGCATCAGCAGTAGCAGGTGATTCAAAGTGATTAGATATTCTCATCCAACCTCCAATCTGGAAGGCTTGATAATTTCTTCTATTTCCACTCAATAAGAATTTTAAGCTTGTTCCGAAGTTCGTTTCGAAAGAAGGTCCTTGTAGCATTACGATCAAACCTGGCACAAGTCCAAGTCGATCTGCCACCATGAATTCACCTCCTACATGACCAGTAATCTTACTATATAAAGGTTCAGCACCATTTTCAGTAAAAGTTACATTGGCACGATTCAAATGATGAAAAGCACCACCGATGTAAAAACTATTGTCTTCATCAAAAACAGAGAACCACATCAATCCTGCAGAAACATCCGCAAAAATGAAGTTTGTATTTTCGAAGAACTCATTTGGGCTAATTGATTGATCTGGAACACTTGTTCCATTGAATTGATTACCCCAACGTAATGCTTGGAAATCCACCGAACGTTGGTTGACACCAGCCTCAGCACCTGCAACTAAATAATGCGAAGTTTTTCTATACCCACCCATTCTTTTTGAGTATGAAGCAGATAATTTTCCTTGCAACGTTGAAAAATTAGATTCTCCAGCTACATCACCAAAAAATGATGCTCCTACTCCGAAGAAATCATATCTCCCGACCGGAATTCTTTGATCGTATGAAGCAGAGTATGTATTGAAAGCATTTTGCTTTAAAATACTTGACCACTGATTTCTGTAATTGGCTACCAGACGAACATTACAGTTCATCACCCCTGTCATAGCAGGGTTTAGGTTCAACGGAGAAAGATAAAACTGTGAAAAGTGTATATCCTGAGCTCCCAGTTGAAGAGATCCCACTATAAGCGCAAAAACGGGGATCAGTTTTTTAAAAATTCTCATATTCAAGATTTAATGCTGTTGAAACGGTCTGTATAAAATTTGGCGATTACAAAGGCGCTAAAGGATTAAAGATATGGAAAAAAGAAAAGTTTCGCTCATTTGATTGGGTCAAAATTTCTATTTGCCACATAATTAACACATTTAGCGTAGTAAAATAAGGGTTTTGTGTCCTTAATTTTCTTCACATAATTGGTCAATCGTCGTGTTTTATCCATTCCGCACCGAATTTCTCCACCAAAATGTTGTCGTAGTAGTCCGCTTTATCCAATAGCATTTGGAATAGCTTTTTACCTTTTTGGGTGTTGAATTGTCTGTCGTGGATCAATAAGCTTAATATTACTTGGTCATCTCTGACACTGAACGTTAGTCCTTCCAAGCTGTCATTTTCCGTCAACAAATACTTAAAGAGAGGGGATCTATTATTCGTTGGAATCTTACACAGTACAGCTTCTCCAATTATTAGGCCAGATTGCTCATGATAAGCAATATCAATCATGGCAGATCCCTGCTTTATTTGCCAATTATAAGGCCCTTGCCTCAATAAATTGGCATCCAATCCAAGCGCTTCTAAAAGCACTTGAATGACCGCCGGTATTTCCCCACCTACCATTCTATCTGACATAAGGCTGCAAGGTAAGATTTTGAGAAATGGAAGGCCGAATCATAACGAATAGAATCCTGGGGGAATTTCAATTCCGGATAGATCTTTTTATACTTTTTGATGACCTCTTTGATAATTCGATCAGTTTCTAATTTGGCCGGTTTGCCATGATAGCTCAGCGCCGGTTTGAAACCTAATTTTTTAAAATAATCCGCTTCAAGTACTTCAAAGTAGATTTGGAAAAATGGAGAAAAAGGGCCAGGCAAAGCATAATGAAAAAGGCTATAACCAACAATATAGCCAGGTATGGCCAATGCGATCTCCCGGTGACCATTTTGAATATACCAGTCCATTTTGTTGATTTCCTGCTCTATAAAGTGCTTCAATCGTCCTACTGAAAGTGGGCTTGTAATTCCAAAGGTATTGGTCACTTCATAGAATTCTTCGGACCAATTACTTCTATCCGCTTCACTAAAAGCGGCAATTCGCTCAAACACTTCATTATTTTTCTCTTTCGAGATGCCATTCGCTCCATGGAAATAATCCTGATGAATACTTTCTAAAAGTTCAAGCAATTCTGCTTCTGGACTCAATAAATAATCCATTTTGTAGCAAAAATTCATCAGCAAATAAGAATAAGCACCTGGATATTCATCTGGATCAAGACCGCAATGCAAATAAGATTCTTTAAGCTCCGCCCATTGTTTTTCAAAGAATCGAACCTTTGCCGCTAAATGGTTTTCGCTGAGCTGGCCCACTTTATTAGAAAACAATGGCTTAAAATTGTCATACTGCGCCATAACCAGATCATCTTGCTTATCAGTATTTAACGCCAATTCCCTTAAGCCGGCATAAAGCTTAAATGGACTTGCATCTAAGCTGTTGCTTGAAAATTTGCTCAAAACAATACCATCCCTGTAGCAGTACTTGCTATAAGTCAGATTGTAATTCAGACTCAAAAGATTTTCGTAGAGATCGGGAATTTGAGAATCATACTTACCAAGTTGAACCTCGGCTTGAATTTCATAGGCATTGGCCCATCCATCGATGGCTTGAGAACCTTGGTGAATTGAAAATTCGATTTTATCCTTTTTTCTTTCCCATTGAACATTATCCTCCTCAGGATCATAGAGATAAAGAAAAAAGTGATCTACTGATTCTAAAAACTTGCCAGAGGTGAATTTTGACTGAGCGGCATCCCAGGCCTGAAAACGAGCAGGAGACTTTAGCACCTCATCATACCTCCCAAACTTAATTGCAGGTATGTCCCGAACTCCTCTTATGCTAGTCAGCCATCTCTGCAAAAAATTCATGATTATTTTTTTAAAAGAACATGAATGCTTTGCCCAGAAAGCGATTCAATGACTTTATATCTAAGGACTGAAATTTAGTTAATTTTGAAGCATTCAACTAATCATTTAACTTTTTCATGGAGCTATTTACCAGCGTATCTTTTTCTGATCAAGCATCTTCGATTGATCATTCTACAAAACTCCTGGCAATGGGATCTTGTTTTGCGGAACATATGGGAGATTATTTGGAAAAAAATCGGTTTGATATTGTCCTGAATCCTTTTGGCATAAGTTATCATCCATTAGTTATTCATCGGCAAATATTGAGGTTATTAAGTAATGAACCTTACCAAGCTCATGAATTAGAACACTACAATCAACGTTGGCACAGCTGGGATCATCATGGACGTTTTTCTCAATCTGAAAAGCAAGGAACCTTAGACAGAATGAATACTGCGCTCAGCACTGCTCAACTTCAATTGGAAAAATTGGATCATCTGCTTATCACCTTCGGAACAGCTTATGGATATTCCCTAAAAAATCGGAAAGGTTTGGTTGCCAATTGCCACAAATATCCAGCTGTTCATTTTTCAAAACAGCTTTCTGAGACCGAAGAAATGTTTACGGCGTGGAAAGAATTGATTTATCTTTTAAAAAGTCAAAACAAACAGCTGAAAATTACTTTAACCGTAAGTCCAGTAAGACATAAAAAAGAGGGACTTATTGACAACAATAGATCAAAAGCTAGATGTTTGATTTTAGCCGAAAAACTTTCTGAAGAATTTTTGGATTGCCACTATTTTCCGGCATACGAAATCGTCATTGATGAATTAAGAGACTATCGCTTTTTCAAATCAGATTTGGTTCACCCTTCAGATCAAGCAATACAATTTATTTGGGAAAAATTTGAAGCTCATTACTTCGGAGAAAAGACCAAAGAAATAAACAAACATATTTCTGGATTTCAATCTGCCGCTGATCATAAACCATTCCTTCCAGATTCAGATGCTCACCAATTTTTCTTAAAAAAGGAGTTGAACAAAATAGTCGTATTTCAGGATCAACATCCGTACATTGATGTATCTGATCTTAAAGCAATTTTTGAAAAAGGAATTATATAATTCTGTTCACCTTACTATCGATAGAAAGATCACCTTTATCACTTAGGTTTATATTTAATATTCCCGGCTTTTTTCCGACATCAAAAGTTCCAAGTGTATCATCGAATCCCAACGCTTCGGCTCCGTTCTTAGTAGCCCATCGAAGCAACTCTGCCAATGGCACATAAGATTGAAACTGACGAATCGTTTTGATTTCTTCAAGAATAGAAAGTTGCCAATTAGAAGTTAATGAATCTGTACCGATGGTCAATCGACATCCCGCATCTCTAAAATATTGATAATTAGGCAATCTGTTTTCAATAAATAGATTTGCGTTTGGATTGGTAACCCAATATGTATTTTCTGACCATTCCATCGCTGCTTTGAGGTCCTCCGGAACGCAAGTAGTATTGTGCACAAACAAGGTCTTTTGCTCAGGGTCCATGTGTGCAATTGCATGGTGAATAGAACGTTTACCTATCGATTGAAAATGCTCCAAAGGAATATTAAATCCATTATAGAAATCAACAAAGCCTCCCGTTTTTTCTAGAAATAATAAATTCTCTTCTGGTGTTTCTTGGTTATGAATACTGACCGTTCCGGCAACAGGATTCAATTCATTAATTTTCTTAAACAAATTTTCAGAAACAGAATAAGGAGCATGAGGGACTGCACGAAAATCATCTTTTTCATTTTGTTCCAACAGATCATATACTGCTTTGTATTTATCATATTCTGTTTGAGTCATTCCATCGAAAAGGAAATCGAACATTTCAACAAAAGTATAGTAGCGAATTGGGCTGTTTGCCTTCGTTTCAAAAGTATCTGACTTGTTTGAAATATCGCCGACTGCAACAATTCCATTTTCGTACATCGCCATATCTTGATCAGCGATCGCTTTTAATATTTCTTCCTGAGGAATATCTCGATGTTGAACAACATTTTTAATAAATGGAATAAGTCCAGTCCCGGTGTCCACCTTTCCAAGCATATGTGAAAGCTCAAGATGGCAATGAGTATTGATAAAACCAGGGCAAATTAAACCAGGAAATTTTTCGACAGCCGATGGGTCGTGTGCAGAAGCAGGATCAATTTGCACAATTCTCCCGAGGTCATCAGCGACAATGACCAAGTCTTTTTTCAAATCACCTTCTCCAGTAAAAATATAATCCGCAGAAATTTTTTTCATAACCTACACTTCTTTACCGGGTTCTAATTCTAATGCCAACAATCCATTTTTCACTCTTGGTTCAAACCAAGTTGACTTTGGCGGCATGACTTCACATCTATCTGCCACTTCAATCAAATCGCCTAAATTTGCTGGGTATAAACAAAAGCCAACACGCTTATCGTTTTTATTGACTTGCTGCCTAATTGCATTAATTCCTTTTGGCCCTTCAATGTACTTTAGACGACTATCCGTTCGAACATCCTCAAAGCCTAATATTTTTTCGAAAACCAATTCATCCAATAATTGAGCATCTAAAATCACTGTATCATTCTCATGCTGTTTTAGGACTTTCTTTTTCCATTTCAAAGAATACCACTCTTTGTTGATACAAAAAGTAAGCTCATGTTTTTGTCTTGGTTTTCGACCAGACTTTAATGGCTTAATTCTAAAGATATTCGACAATTGAGCCATGAATCTACTAAGCGAAACATCATCTAAGCATTCCACTACTCTATTATAATCATGTACTTCAAGTTGGCTCTCTGGAAAATAGGTAACAAAAAGTTTATTGTATTGATCTGATTTTCCATGCTCCTTCATTCTATCATGCAATAAAGAGCTGGTGGAACATCTATGATGTCCATCGGCAATGTAAGCGTGATGAACATGTTTTGCAAAAACGGATTGAATTTCCTCAATCCTACTCCCATTAATAATTTGCCACATTTTATGTGATTCACCATTAGAAAATGAAGTAGAATAAAAAGCTTGCTTCTCTGTCTTTTGCGCAGCTAGTAAGACGTCTATTTGATCAATAGTGGGATGGGTTATTAAAATTGGTTTTACAATTGCATTTCTGCTGATCATTAAATGCATTTGCTGTTGTTCCTTAGCGGGTAAAGTATTCTCATGTTTTTTAATGTTTCCCTTTTTATATTCTTCAATATCAACACAACAGATCAAACCAGTATGCGTCCGACCGGCTCGACTTATTTCATAAACATATAATCCTTCTTGACTTGCCTTCTGGAAAAATCCCGATTGTCTATATTGTGGATATTCAAATTTGACGGTTTCGAAAAAAGCGTCAACTGATGTGATGTAATCAAAATTAGGAAACACCGCTTGAAATGGTTCAATACGCATATTTATATTCGCTGGTTAGGTAGCAGCAAGATAAGGAGCTTGACGAAAATAGGGGGAAAAAGAAAGAATTATTTGGACTTATTTCAACGGATCATTTTCATGAAGGTGCCTACAAACCAACTGGCCTCAGATTTCGACAATGTATCCAAGACGGAATCCGCCTTGCCTGAAAATAACTTGATGTCAGAAATGATTCTACAAAACTCCTCTGAATGATTGCAAACTCCTTGAACTTGAGAGATATCATCTAATACCTTCACCATTGGTTCTAGTTCCCTTTTCTTTCTTTGGATAATAATTTTTCGAACTACCAGCCACATGTCTTTCTCAGCTACGTAAAATTCCTTACGCTCCCCGGCCTTAAGATTCTTATGTACCAATCCCCAGTCGATCAAAGCCCTAAGGTTCATATTGGTATTACCCATCGAAATATTCAATTCTTTTCGAATTTCTTCTGCTGATATAGATCTAGGAGTAATCAGTAACAATGCATGAATTTGGGCCATTGTCCTATTGATACCCCAACTGGATCCAAGTGTCCCCCATGACTGGATGAACTTCTGTTTTCCTTCTTCGAAGGTCATATCTTTAGGACTCTTTTCCACAATAACTATTTTGACAATCTTTTAAGATTCTTTATTGATTACAATATACAAAGTCATTTTCATTGTAATTTGTTTTCAAAAAGACTAAATATTTCTATTTCTTGTAAAAAGGAGGTTTAACCACAGTTGCAGCAAGTTTTTTCTTACCGACTGAAATTATCAAGTTCGTTCCTTCTTTAGCAAATGCTTTTTGTACATAGCCCATACCGATTGGCTTATCAAGACTTGGAGCTTGTGTGCCTGAAGTTACTTCTCCAATAATTTCTCCATCAGCGTTCTCTATTTTATATCCATGACGAGGTACTCTTCGATCTTCCATTATAAACCCTACCAACTTTCTAGAAATACCTTCTGCTCTTTGTTTTCTAAAAATTTCAATACTTGGAAAATGATCTTTCTTTGTTTTCGTGATCCATCCAAGACCTGCTTCAATTGGGCTAGTGGTATCATTGATATCATTTCCGTATAAACAAAAGCCCATCTCCAATCTCAATGTATCTCTTGCCCCTAATCCGATTGGCGTGATTCCATGTTCTTCACCTGCAGTCATGATGGCTTCCCAAAGTGCTTTCAGTTGATCATTTTGAACGTACAATTCATATCCTCCTGAACCTGTGTAACCTGTAGCTGAAATCAATACATTTTCAATCCCTGCTACTGTTCCTTTTGCGAAATGATAGTACTTCATTTCCTCAAGATTAACACGGGTAATTGGTTGAAGTACCTTTGTGGCCAATGGCCCCTGAAGCGCAAGTAATCCCGTCTGGTCAGAAATATTAATCATTCGACAGTCGTACTTATTTTTACTTTGAATCCAGTTCCAATCCTTTTCAATATTGGAAGCATTTACAACAAGCATAAAAGCTTGTTCACCTTCCGAACATTGATCTTCATCCAATCTGTACACCAAAAAATCATCTACTATTCCTCCTTCATCATTTGGGATACAAGAATATTGGGCTTGACCAATTATTAACTTTGAGGCGTCATTAGAACTTATTGCTTGAACAAGATCAAGTGCTTGTTTTCCACGGACAATAAATTCTCCCATATGAGACACATCGAACAGGCCGACTTTTTCCCTGACGCATGCATGTTCTTCATTAATACCTGCATAGGAAATAGGCATATCGTATCCTGCAAATGCTGCCATTCTAGCGCCCAGTTCTCTGTGGATATTGGTAATTGCTGTAGTCTTTAGCGTATCTGAATTGCTCATGAAAATTATTTCGTAATGTTAACTGAATTAATTAAATCGCCCGGACGCAAAGTATGTATAATGTCTAATCCTTCTACAACTTTACCGAACAAAGTATATTTCCCATCAAGATGTGGAGTGGGAGAATGAGTAATAAAAAATTGCGTCCCTTCCGTATGACTTCCAGCTGAGGCCATTCCGACCATACCTGCTTCATGGTAATAACTTGGAGCCAACTCAGAACGAATGGAGTAATCTAAGCCTCCATATCCATCGCCTCTTGAACATCCTCCTTGCGCCACAAAGTTGGAGACTACACGATGAAAATTTTTGCCATCGAAATATCCTGATTTTGCAAGCTGATAAAAGTTTATACAGGAAGCAGGAGTAATATAGCTAAACAGCTGAATGGTCACAGCACCTCTATTCGTATTCAAAGTCACCTTACAATTCGTGCTCATTTCATCAAAAATCTCCCAATCAATTGGATGATTATATCTTGGAGTTTTAACCAAAGGTTTAGAAACTCCATTAAATAAATCTATTGCATTTTGTAAAGCATTGAAAGATTCTATTTGCATTGGAAGATTGAGCCGAATTTGAGCTGCTGTCAAAAAGGATGTTGACTCGTAAAATTGAGCCATCTCCAATTCTGGTTTGGCTAAAACAGTGGCTGCCTCAGCTATTGCTCCGCCATCACCACTTTCAATTGCAGCTTGAAGCATCTCTGCGATTTCTCCCTTTACGCGTTTTCTACTTTGTCCAAAAAAGGAATCAAAATCATCTCTCGATATTATTTTCCCGAGAATATGAGTAATCTTAGATTTAATAATTGGATCGTTAGTTTCCGCAGCAAGGTTATAAACGATTTTATAATACCACCCAAATTCACCCAACGCTTCCAAAAGTTTTATTTTTCTTTGGGCATCATTCGTTTTGTTGTATTCAGATTCTAATAGCTTTATAAGTCGTCCTCTTGTTCCTTCTCGAGATATTGAAAGATGTTTATTTGCAGCACCTAACAATTTGAACCGCACATCTTCCAATAAAGTAGAATCCAACTGACCTTTTTTCAAATACTCCACAGCATCTCTTGAAGTTCCATGCTGAATAAAGAAATTCGCTGCGGTTGTAGCAATATGATAGTTACCAGAACCTAGTGCTGCAGTTATTGTCGGTTTAACTTCATTGTAATTAAAATTTCCTAATGCGCGAATAATATTACACTTGACACGATAGTCTTGCTCTCGCGGATATTGTGATTGGAAAAATTGAGAGACATTTGGCGCTTCGGTTCGACCTAGAGCAATTGCCAAGTTCATTTTGACTCTTGGGTCATCTTCAGATCGATATACAGTTAGCAAATCTTGCACTGAATTTGAAATATCAATTTCTCTATTTCTGAAAAGATAACTCGACGCAATAAATCTTACTGACTCCGGATAATTTTTATTGGTGATGTATTTTATCATCAACTGAGTACCTGCTGTATCTGTAATTCCACGAAGACCAAATCTGTAAATTCCTAAGGACTGTCCTTCCAACAACAAAGTATCTTTTAGATTGTAAGTACTAACGGAAGCCAATGCTTTTAAATTATTTATTGACCCACATTTGCCTACTGCCTCGAGTATGGATCGGTTGACTCCTGCCGCCAAACCTAAAGAATCATTTCTTTGAAAAGCTTTAATCAAATCGGACTCTGCTCTAGGGTTTCCAATTTGTCCAAGTGAATAGGCCGCTGCAGATCGGATTTCCAGTCGTTCATCCTTCAACATTTTTACCAAATCATCAACATACGGTCCTGAAATATCTTTTCCAACCGAGGCAAAACTAAGGGCCGACATAAATCTTAAAGCAGGATCTTGATCGGTCAAGTAGTGTTTAAGACTATCCACCTTAAGTTGATCTTGAAAATCGTAAACTTTCCTTTGCGAAGGATCATTAAAATCAATACTTACGCCTTTCTTCTTTTCTTCCGTTGCCGGAAAACATCCAAAAAAACCAATAAATATAAACGCAATAAGAAGTTGACAAAAAGAAACAGCTACTCCCCTATTCTGATTCAAAATTTTCATTCAAATATTTATTTAGCCTCTTCTGCTTTTCTAGCTTTCCGAACGTCAATAAAATTCTTTATGTAGATGATCATTGCAAAAATTCCTGAGGCAACCATAGCAGCGGATCTAAAAATTCTCAAACTATCTCCACTTGAGATGGCGCTCATCATTGGCTTACCAATGGTCATTAGGACCAATAAAAAAGTGAGCAAAACAATGATGTGAGCTACGACTTTATTGTCATTTTTAAAAGGCGGAGTCGCAATCAAAAATAAGACTCCAAAAATTACTGGAATTAAAGCTGTAACACTTGGGTTTTCAGATGAAAAATAACCCCAAAGTCCCATAATAACTAGGACTGCAGCATTTAGAATGTTGGCTTGAAATGGTTTCATTCGTAATTGGTTTTAATTCTTTTTTAGAAACTATACTGATTATAGATTACGGTGTTTGGTATCAGAAATCTTCTTCTTCCTCTTCTGTTGTATCTCTTGGACTTGAAGGGCTTTCATCTCCAAAAAGGTCACCTCCAAAACTTTCATCTTCTTCATCGCCAAAGAAAGATTCTCGTTGATCATCTTGCCTAGGATCTTCATAGATATCACAATCTAACACGATTCCAATATCTCCAGGTGGAATTATAAATCTTGCCTCTTTATCATAATCAACCGTTTCGTCCGCTTCTAATTTTTTCAAAAAGTTAGCGTAAAAAGGTCGGGCCATTTTGGCTCCGATTCCATCCGACAAACTTAAAAAGCGAATCCATCTTTGATCTCCTCCAACCCAAGTTCCAACAACTAGATCTGGAGAAAGACCAACAAACCAGCCATCTACATAGTCATTCGTGGTTCCAGTTTTTCCTCCCAACTCAGAAGTAACTCCTCCAAAGCCTGCAATACCTTGACCCATAACCGCTTTCAGCATTTGAAGCATCACGTAATTAGAATTGGGGTTAAGCGCGGTGCGTTCTTCCGGTTCTCCTCGATAGATTACTCTTCTATTTTTGTCTTCGATTTTCAGAATAAAATAAGGCTTATTGTGAACTCCATTATTAGCGAAAGTAGTATAAGCGCCCGTTAATTCTAATGCGGTTAAATCTGGTGATCCTAAGCAAATGGAAGGTCCATGGGGAATTTTCCAAGATCCATTTGACCTTTGATAACTGGCATCCAAGCCCATGTTGTTAACTAGATTCCGAACCGGGGCAACATCTCCTAATTGTTTCATTAAGAAAGTAGAAACTGTATTTTTGGAATGCATCAAACCTCTAAACAGCGTATAAGGTTCCCCAGAGTATTCTCCGCTGGCATTGTTAGGCGTCCAATCTTCTTTTAAGTGAAATGTCCCTTCACCCGCATGAATCGTTACAGGCAAATCATATACTTTAAAGCAAGGAGAAATTCCTTGCTCGGCGATAGCCGTGGCGTATACAAATGGCTTGAAAGTAGAACCGACTTGACGTTCAGAAGTAGCATGATCGTATTTGAAATATTTATGATTGATGCCCCCCACCCAAGCTTTTACATGACCAGTTACGGGATCAACCGCTACAGAACCAAGTTGCAAAAACATTCGATGGTATCGAATAGAATCCAAAGGACTCATGGTGTCTTGCTTTTCCATTTGTTCGTTGTAAGCAAATACTTTCATCGGAACTTCTTTGGCAAAAGTAACCTCGACCAGTTTTTGGAATTTTTCCCACCGCTCATTTAACTTTCCCCAATTATTACTTTTCATCACTTTGCGATAGTGCCCAGCCAAATTTTTTCCAATATATTTTCGCTGCTCTAAATCTTTGATATATCCTTTCTCCTCCGCTTCGGATAACATTCTATCAATGTCTACATCACGAATCAAAAATCCATTTATATCTTCCGAAATTATCCTAATAATTGGTTCTAAATGTTTTTTCCTCATTCGCTGATAGCGCTTTGTCTCACGAATGTCTTTTACCAATCCGGCTTGAGCTGCAGCAATTAATATTTCATTTTCTTCTGGCTCCTTTTCATGGTCTTCATAATTCCAAGGATCTTTGCCTTTCCAAACTTTGACAAATTTCTTTTGAAGTTTTGTCATGTGCTCCACCATTGCTTGCTCAGCATGCGCTTGAATCTGAGGATCTAAAGTGGTAAAAATTCTTAATCCATCTTGGTAAATATTATACTTAGATCCATCAGCTTTTCTGATTTCATCAGAGTTCAAAATTTTGTTCACTGATTTTCTAAGCTCCATTCTGAAGTAAGGTGCTAATCCATCATTATGTGTCTCTCTTTTGAAATTTGACATATCCAACGGAAGCACTCTTAGTGAATCATATTCAGTCTGTGTCAAAAGTTCATTTTTCACCATTTGCTTCATTACCACCTCTCTTCTCAATTTCGTTCGCTCAGGTCTTCTTATTGGATTATACAAAGAAGGATTTTTCAGCATTCCTACCAAGGTGGCGGATTCTTGAATGTCTAATTTATCTTGAGGTTTTCCAAAATAAATCTCCGCTGCGGCTCTAATTCCATAAGCTCCATTATTAAAGCTAAACTTATTGAGATACATCGCCATGATTTCTTGCTTGGTATAGCTCTTTTCCAATTTAATAGCAATGATCCATTCCTTAAATTTCTGAAAAACCCGTTCAACACCTGAGCCCGGTTTTTTAGTGAAAAGAAGCTTTGCAAGTTGCTGAGTTATAGTGGATGCACCACCCGCGGATTTTTGCTGTAAAAAAACGGTCTTTATAAGTACCCTACCCAAGCCTGCAAAATCAATTCCTGAATGATCCTCATAGCGCTCATCTTCCGTGGCTATTAGTGCTTTCACCATATTTGGAGAAAGTTCATTGAATTTTATTGGGACTCGATTTTCTACATAATATCTCCCAAGCACATCTCCATTGATAGCATAGACTTCGGATGCCAAATTATTTTTCGGATTTTCTAATTCCTCAAAGGTTGGAAGATCTTGAAAAGAAAGTATTGTGAAAAGCCCCGCTACGCAGAGAATACCTGCAATTACAAGTATCCAAAACCATCGAATAATCTTTCGATAAGTTAAGCTTTTGTCTTTTTGTACTGGTGTTGTGTTTTGGTCCATATTCCGCCGGAAGACCCATCTTTTGATGATCCTCAAAAGTAAAAAAATAAAGGTTAGTTAAATCTGAATTTGACTATTTTCCTTAGGATAACCTTGTATTTATTGCGAGAATGGCATTGGAAATATCTGAAGGGCTGATTTCCTGGTTGACTAACGATATTCCTGGGCTCTTTAGCGTGGTAAAGTTGATTTTTCCAAAACTATTCTTTTTGTCATTCTTCATGACATTCAGTAACTCTTGAAAACCAGTGGAAGGAATTGGCTTCAATTGATATAAATCATGCAGATAATTGAAGATTTCGTTAAAATCTGCTTCATTTAGACCAGTTTGCTGAATTGATAGATAAGATTCCGCAGCCATTCCCCAAGCGATGGCCTCCCCATGTAGCAGTGGTTGTTCGGCGTTTAGATAAAAAGACTCGATAGCATGTCCGATGGTGTGTCCAAAATTTAACTTTTTTCGAATTCCATACTCAAATGGATCTTCTTCAACAATTTGCTTTTTTATTGAAACTGAATGATGGATCAAGTCTTTGTAGTCAATGGCTATTAAATCTTTTACCCCGAGCAAGCGTTTCCATTGGTCTGCATCAGCTATCAATGCATGCTTGATGACTTCAGCAAATCCAGATCGTAGCTCCCGGTAAGAAAGTGTTTGTAAAAAAGTGGGTTGAATTAAAACCGCTTCGGGATTTTTAAACAAGCCGACAGCATTCTTCACTTCATTATAGTCAATACCTAATTTCCCACCAACCGATGCATCAACTTGAGATAAAAGCGTTGTTGGGATTTGAATAAAACGGATACCACGTTTATAACTAGCTGCTGTAAATCCCCCCATGTCTCCAATAACCCCACCACCAAGATTTATAACTATGGCTTTTCTATCAGCCCCAGTTTCGATCAATCTATCCCAAATCTTTGTACAGGTTGAAATATTTTTATGCTGTTCCCCGGCTTTTATAGTAATCAATTGAAATTTTGGCATTCCCTCGAATCCTAATAAAGGCAAGCAATGTTCTTTTGTATTTTCATCGACAATTACAAACACCTGAGAAACTTGATGGGCTTCAAAGTAGTCAATCAATACATGATTTAATTCACCAATATGAATAGAATAATCTTGAAGCGTAATTTCCATTATTATTTTTCTACAAACAGTTCATTCAATTGAGCATCCAATTTGGACTTTATTTGACTCTTGATCAAACTTTCTAGGCTTGGAAATTCATCTTTTTGAAACGTCTTCTGAATTATTCCATCTGAAAGCAAGCTGATTTCATCACAAATATGAGTTAAGGTTTGCAAGAGATGAGAACTGAGCAGCATGATTTTTCCATCTTTTTTCAACCGTTGAAAAATTTCTTGAAATTTTTCATTTGACGCTACATCAACTCCGCTAAAAGGTTCATCCAAAATTATTACCGGACGATCTTGAGCTAAGAGACCAAGTAATGCGAGCTTTTTAGTCATTCCTGTTGAATAATCTTCAGCCAGTCGATCAAGCGGAAGATTAAAGATTTCATTCCAAGCATCTATTTTATAATCCTTGTTTTCGATTCTCAACAATTCTAAATATTCTTTTCCTTTAATGTAAGGATAGCAATACGGCTTGGTTTGCATAAAGCTCATTTGCTTCGGACTAAGCGGTGTTTCATTTAAACTAAGGCTTCCATTTCGTTTTGGCAACCAACCATGAAGTGTTCTAAACAAGGTAGTCTTCCCAGAGCCATTTACGCCAAGAATTCCATGTATAGTTCCGGGTCTGGCTTTGAAGCTCACTCCTTTTAAAATTTCAAGGTCACCGTATCCCGCCTTTATATTTTCAACATTCAGCATATTGAATTCTTATATTTTTTTTAGCTCTGAAAAAATAGATGGTTAAATAAACCAAAGTGATTGGCGCAAAAAATGGAACGAACATACACAAAGAAAATATTCCGACAGCCAGATCACTTTCTGTTCTTTTTCGAGAGGGATGATACCCCGCATATTTATAACAAATGGAGAAGACATTGATTGCAAAAGAGAAAATAATGACAACCAGTAATATGTACCAAAGCGAAAGAAAATTTATCAAGAAAAATATCGCAAGTGGCAACATAAAAAGAAAACTAAGGACTAATTGCCAGCCAATTTTTTCTCTCAAAACCAAACTCTCTTGTCGATATCGAATGAAAAGTTCATAGGTCTCAAAATCCTTGTACCAACTGGTACTAATAAAATTAATAAGGATTATTGCTACTAAAGTCACGGCAGGTGATCGATGGGCAAAAAACAATCCGGGGATTAACAGCATGATCACCAGCCAGCCATTTTTCCGTAGTCCAGCCCTCCACTCAAAACACTGATATGGAATCCAGTTTACTGGAAAAAAGAGTTTGTCCTTTACTTGATTGAGATTCGCTTGCGGAGAAATTCCTCCAAGTAATCCGATTGCCAACATGACCAAGAGATTGAGGTAATTGCCCACTAAAAGAAAATTTATTCCGCCCAGAAGTAATGCTAGACAAAGATATTCTGCAAGGAAAACTAACCGCGGTTCGTACCCAATACTGATCAAATGTTGCCGATCATTTCTTGAAAAATGTATTCCATAGACTATGGCTGCAAAAATTAATGAGATGTGCCAACCTTCTTCTGAAGCTGCAAAAATACCCAGCGACAGAATTACAATCAATGGCAAGCCGATCAATAACAAAATCCAACCAACGGAAGCAGTGGCTCGCATGGCTTGCTTAAACCGCAAAAAAAGTATAGTTGATAATCCTTTCATTTGATTGGCTAAAGTTGCAATCTATCTTCAAGTTAGAATTGAATTATTCGACGGGCGGTCTATTTTGAGGGAAGAAGGGCAATTGATTCAGTAGTCCAAGCCTCCGCTCTTTTCTCAAACAATGGTTTCACTACAGCCCAAGTTGATTTAAATAGATCAGAATGTCTATAATTTTCTAAGCTCTGTGGTTCATCCCAAATACTTATTGTAAAAAAAACTGCGGTATCTTTTTCTTTGACCAATTCCAATTGGAGGCAACCTGGAAAGGACCTTATTTTTTCTTTTCGCTCATCAAATAACTGCTCAAAGTATGCAGACTGATTTGGACGAAATGTCATTTTAACAATTCTCTTAATCATAATTAATCTTTGAATTCGATTTGAATAATGTCATCTTTTTTCAAAGATAATAAGGCTGCAGCATTGCCCATATTAATGCCAACTAACAAGTAGCCAGAATCGTTAAATTTTGCAACAAGTTCTCCCACGGGAGCTGATTCAAATTTTGTAGAAATAACATTCAGTTCCTCGTTTTTCTTCAAGTAAATATTAAATGCTCTATGGTTCCAAATACTTTCAAACAAAGTTTGATGTAGGTTGGTAATTGCGTTTCCGTAATGATCGATATGAGCGATCGAAGCTCGGATTTCATTTGGACCAATAACTGGTTGAATGGTTAGAACTTCTCTAATAGTTGTTAATTTTTCTCCGAGTTCTTCAATCGGCTTCTTATCCAGAATATGCTTAGCACTTCTACCCAAATAATTACTTAATACAAAAGGTTCAAAATCCTTAGAATTCAGCCTTATTGCTTGACCTAGCCGTTCTTCAAATACCAACGAGAAAATCCCATTATCGCGACCAATAAAATATTGCCCTTTTTCTTCCAATAATAAATAATCCTGTCCTTGTAATTGTCCATTATCTACACAGACTATGTGAATCGTTCCAAGCGGAAAACTTTTGTAACTATTTTTTAATAAATAGGCAGCATTCACTATATCAAAGGGATTCACTTGATGAGAAATGTCCACAACAGTAGCAGAAGGACAAAGACGATATAAAGATCCTTTCAAAGCAGCTTGATAATAATCGCTTTGTCCGTAATCAGTCGTAAGGGTAATAATGGCCATTGAGAAAAATAATTTTTGTTAATTCACTAGAACTCAAGCATCATAATGGCGAAAATCATAAATTTACTTCAAAGTATTAAGCGCTAGGGTATTTTTCGAATAAGCTTTTAAATTTACCGAAGCGAAAAGAACCATTTTTCCGTGAATTGTGTTATCAAACCACCACTAATAAGTAGCATAATAAAAATTTAATTCTATTGAGTGAAATCATTTTAACCATCGAAGGAGTAGATCCTGTAGCCTTATATGGCCAAAAGAATGTAAAATTAAATCTGCTTCGTCAAGCCTTTGCGGATATCACTATTACTTCTAGAGGTAATTCCATTAAACTGACTGGAGATAAAAAGCGTACACAAGAAGCTAAAGGGAAAATCGAAACCTTAGTAAAGGTGCTGCGCGATCATAATGAATTGACTATTCAAACAGTAGAAGATATTCTTAATGGCGGTGTCCCTTACGAACATAAATTACCATCTAGACAAGACAATACCACTTTGCTGCATGGAAGAAATGGTAAGCCGATAAAAGCAAAAACTAGAAATCAGAAAAAACTTATTGATGCTAGTGAATCCAACGATGTCGTATTTGCATTAGGACCAGCAGGAACTGGTAAGACTTATACCGCCGTAGCCCTTGCGATTCGCGCTTTGAAGAATAGGTTGGTTAAAAAAATTATTCTCACTCGACCTGCTGTAGAAGCTGGCGAAAATTTAGGTTTCTTACCTGGGGATCTAAAAGACAAAGTAGATCCTTATTTGCGTCCGTTATACGATGCATTAGACGACATGCTTCCAGTTGAAAAACTCAATTATTTCATGACCAATCGGATTATTGAAATTGCTCCGTTGGCATTTATGCGTGGACGTACATTGGACAATGCGTTCATCATCTTGGATGAAGCGCAAAATTCCACTAGCATGCAAATAAAGATGTTTCTAACCAGGTTAGGACCCTCAGCAAAATGCATCATTACAGGAGATCTTTCACAAGTAGATTTACCCTACAAACAAAAATCTGGGTTAAGAAGAGCATTAGATATCCTTCAAGATATCCATGGCATTGGAATTATTCGATTAACTGCGGAAGATGTTGTCCGACATCGACTGGTTAAAGATATTATCATTGCTTATGATAAATCGGATGAAGAAAATCGTATTCGCTTAGAAGAGAAAAAGGAAAAAAGGAAAAACCAGTCAGGAGAAACTGGGCCTGCCCAATCCTAACTTTTCATTTATCAAGCTTATTCAAATTAAGATAGTTGGGACAGGAAATATATACAATAACACATAACGGAGCGGCAACAAAAGGTCGCGTAACTTTGTCTGGTTCAAAGAGTATCAGCAATCGTGCTTTGATCATCAGAGCATTATGTAATGACAACTTTAAAATTACAGGATTAGCGAGTTCGAAAGACACGCAAGTTTTAAAGATGTTACTGGAATCTGATGCAAATTTGTATGATGTCGGACCGGCAGGAACATCATTCAGATTTTTAACCGCCTTTCTCAGTCTTCAAGATGGAAGTCAAACTTTGACTGGATCGAAGCGTATGCTCCAACGTCCAATTGGACCATTGGTTAATGGACTTCGTGCTTTAGGTGCGAACATTGAATATTTAGGTCAAGAAGGATATCCTCCATTAAAAATTAATGAATGGAAAGATCGCTCTTTTGCTGCACTAAATATTCCAGCCAATATCTCTAGTCAATTTATAAGTGCGCTTCTTTTAATTGGGCCATATTTGAGTAAAGGATTGGAATTGACATTGGATGGAAAGATTGTAAGCAGGCCTTATATCGATATGACATTGGGTTTAATGAAAAAATTTGGGATACAATCTCAATGGGAAGATCAAACCATTTTCGTAAAGCCAGGTAATTATAAAGGCCAAGATTTTAGAGTGGAAGCAGATTGGTCAGCAGCTAGTTACTATTATTCTATGGCAACTTTAGATGACCACCCGGAATTAGAATTAATGGGTTTGGACATTGAATCATTCCAAGGTGATTCAGCATTAATAGAAATCTATGAAAAACTTGGTGTCCGAACAAAAGAGATTCACAATGGAGTTAAACTTACAAGAAATGGCCCTACTCCACCCATGATTGAATATAACTTTTTGAAATGTCCAGATCTCGCTCAGACCGTATTTGCATCCTGTGGAGCATTGGGAGTACAAGGACTTTTTTCCGGTTTAGAAACTTTAAAAATTAAAGAAACGGATCGAATTAAAGCGATGCAAAATGAACTTGCCAAAGTTCAAGTATGGCTTTCTGCGATGCCTGCAAAATTCAGTAAAAAATCTGATGAAGAATTTTACATGTTGGATGGAAAAGTTGTCGTAAACAATCCTCAGTTCAAAACTTACGAAGACCATAGAATGGCAATGGCTTTAGCTCCTTTGGCTAGGCTCGGAACAATAGCTATTGAAGATCCAATAGTTGTTGAAAAATCTTATCCAGAATTTTGGGAACACATCGCAACCCTAGGTTATCAATCCAAATTATTGACCGAATAAAGCCTGGTGAATTCCACGAGCTTTAATGAAACACTCTTCGTACTCCATTTCTGGGTCCGAATCTGCAACGATCGCACCTCCGACATGGAAAGATAAGCATTCTGCGTTTTGATCTAAAAGCATTGATCTGATAACCACATTAAAATCAAAATCTCCATTAGGTTTTATATATCCTACAGAACCGGAATACAATCCTCGAGCAGATTGCTCAAAATGATCAATTAAATTCATGGCACTGATCTTTGGCGCGCCAGTCATTGACCCCATTGGAAAAGTTGCTTTTATTATATCGGTAAAATTTTTGTTTTGACAAAGTTCTCCTTCTATGGTAGAAATCATTTGATGAACATGCTCAAAGGAATATATTCCGAATAACTCAACTGCTTTCACCGTTCCTGGGTGACATATTTTTCCAAGATCATTTCTTACTAAGTCCACAATCATAACGTGTTCTGACCGATCCTTTTGAGAATTGATCAGATCTTTTTTTTGTAGTATATCCTGCTGTTCCTGCTCGCCTCTTTTTCGTGTACCCTTAATAGGCTGAGAAATCAGTCGACTACCATTTTTTTGCAAGAACCTTTCTGGACTGGAACAAACTAAATATTTTTGATCAACCTTAAAAAACGAGGCAAATGGTGCTCTTGAATTTTTATTTAATTTATGAAATAAATTTAAAGGATCACCTTTGAAATTATTAACCGAGAATTCTTGGCAGAAATTCATTTCGTAAATATCTCCAAGCTGAATGTGACTCTTAATGGCTTCGATCTTTTCTAAATATTCGGCCTTTGACAAATCACTTTTTATTTCTATTCTGTTTGTATTCGAAATATGTTGGCCGCCTTCATAGTCATTTATTTCTTTGACCAAATCGGTTCGATTCCTTGCTGAACGTACAACTTGGATACCTCCATTTAAAAACTCAAAAAGATATTTGGGGACAAAAAAATGGAGTAAGCCAAAATCTATCTTTAATGGATTATCAGACCGGACATTTTCAATTTGGTTTTTCAAATCGTAAGAAAAGTATCCGAAAGCCCAATCTTTATTTGAATCTAACCAAGCTTGCAATTGTGGCAATGCATTTTCTTCTCCAATTGCTATTGAAATTTTTGAATGTGCTCCTACAGCCAGGTAGCCATTGGTTAAACTTCCCGGATAATCCTTGTAATTATTGTGATCTAAAAAACAACAGTCCGATGATTGCTGTGCCCAGTTCAACAAAGCTTTTCGATTGACATCAATCGATACTTTTTTATTTTCAGAGGATTTAATGATGGTATTCAACGTCAGCTGGAAATCTTAGTAATTTTCACTTCTACGCGTTGATTTTTCTGACGGCCAGCAGAACTATCGTTGGAGGCAATAGGTTTAGATTTCCCATAACCCTTAAATGTTAACCTTCTATCTGCGATTCCATTTTGAATTAAATATTGGACCACTGATCTTGCTCTTTTTTCAGACAAGGAATTGCAAAACGTAGCATCACATCGATTATTTGTATGACCCATTATTTCAATATTGACATCTGGGTTCGAAACTAAAAAATCCTTGAGTTCATTTAGGATATGATAATTCTCTTTTTCGATTCGAATCGAATCCGCTAGAAAAAACACATTTGTAAGCGGCAAGACTTTGCCAAGTTGCATTTTTGAACGATCAGCTAACTCGGTTAAAACTTTAGGTTCAAAAATTTTGGCTACTGGTTCCGGCGGTGGATTGTAAAACACCTTCCTTGTTTCCTGACTGGAACCATCAGAAGTACTAGCAATAATTTGAATCACATTTTTTTGTTTCCGCAAATTAATGGCCGCAGTTACTGTCTTGGAACTAGAATTGTAGTTGAAAGAATGCTCATTGCCATTTACTAAAAATGTTATATACTTCCTTGATGGAACATTAGCAAAATTGGCTTTGAATGAAAAAGTTGATGTTTCTACTTGAAGCCCATCTTCTATAGGCGCCAATATATTTACAATTGGTGGATTGATTTGCTTTTGAATTATTTCTTCTTCGTCACAAGATATTGGAATTATATCGCTCAAGTTATCAAGCAAAATATTTCCATTGTAAGGGAACAAAGTTGGTGTCCGATAAAAAATCTCAAAATAGATATAGGTATGCTTAGAAATTGGCTCAAAACGAAAATCATACTGCTTCCATTCTTCATGAGCAATTAGAGGACTTTCAGCCAAAAGTTCATTTTTGCTACAATAATTGTTTCCTCCATAAATCCTAAGCTTAGCTGGATTCGAAAAATTCTCTTCTCTTGTTGAAGTTCTAGTTCTACTCAGATAAATATCCGATCGAGCTAAATGTATCGAAAAGTTATAACAAGACTTTGGTTTCAAGGGGACCCTGAGTCTTTGAGAAATTCCTTCCCAAGATTCATCTGCTCTAACCACCATTCCCAAGTAACTTTTTCCGTCCTGGGGTAACTTTTCAACGTTAAAAAAACCTGGCTGAATATCAACAGATGATTGAAAATCATGACTACAATCAATCCAACCCACGGGAGCTGTTCCTCCAGCAACACCGGCTCTAGGAGTTCCTTCCAAGGATCCATTATTTAACTTGATGGGAGTTAAATCTTGCGAAAAAATACAAGAATATAAAAAGAGAGCTGTTGCTATTAAAGCGAAACGAAAAATGTAAATCTTTTTATTCAAGTCCAAAAACTTAGATATAACAATGAAAACACCGTACTTCTTAATTAAAAGTCGTTACAATAAACAAACGACCCTAAATTAATATAGTTATCATAAAGCGCTGGATTTTGGCAAAGATTAACTTTCCTTTAACCTGAAATCCAGCGCGTTAAACATGTTTTTTTACTTAAAGGCATTAATTCCAGTAACGTCCATACCTGTGATCAACAAATGAATATCGTGGGTTCCTTCATAAGTCAAAACAGTTTCCAAATTCATCATGTGTCTCATAATTGGATATTCATTAGTAATTCCCATTCCTCCGTGGATTTGTCTTGCTTCTCTGGCAATCTCCAAAGCCATATGCACATTATTTCTTTTCGCCATTGAAATTTGACCAGGAGTAGCCTTTCCTTCATTAGCCATTGTACCAAGTCTCCAAGCCAATAACTGAGCTTTGGTAATTTCAGTGATCATTTCGGCCAATTTCTTTTGTGTAAGTTGGAATCCAGCTAATGGCTTTCCGAACTGCTCTCTTTCTAAGGAGTATCTTAACGCTGAGTCATAACAGTCCATTGCTGCACCAATAGCTCCCCAAGCGATACCATATCTAGCTTTTGATAAACAAGACAATGGTCCTTTTAGTCCCTGAACTCCAGGCAAAATATTGCTCTTTGGAACTCGAACATCTTCGAAGACTAATTCTCCTGTGATGGATGCTCTCAAGGACCATTTCCCATGAATTTCTGGGGCAGAAAAGCCGGGCATTCCTTTTTCAACGATTACCCCTCTAATAATTCCCGATTCATCTTTAGCCCAAACGACAGCCACATCTGCTACTGGTGAATTGGTAATCCACATTTTTGCGCCATTCAGAATGACATGATCTCCATCGTCCTTAATATTCGTAACCATGCCACTTGGATTAGATCCATGATCAGGCTCAGTTAACCCAAAGCAGCCAATAAATTCACCAGATCCCAACTTAGGAAGGTACTTCAATCTTTGCTCTTCCGATCCAAATTTATAGATAGGATACATCACCAAAGAACCCTGGACAGAAGCCATTGATCGGATCCCAGAATCTCCTCTTTCCAATTCCTGCATGATTATCCCATATGCGATTTCATCCATTCCGCCGCCGCCGTATTGTTCTGGAAGACTTGGTCCAAATGCTCCGATTTCAGCTAATCCTTTAAAAAGGTGATGAGGACATTCTGCGCGATTAGAATAATCTTCGATTATAGGTGAGACCTCTTTTTTTACCCAATCCCTTACCGCGTCTCTTGCCAATAAGTGATCTTCTGAAAGAAGGCCATCAACATTATAATAGTCATGCCCTTTGAATCGATCTTCTTTTGCTCCTTTTGCCATTGTGGTACTTACTTTACTTTGCATAATTCTTATGCTTATAATTAAATGGTTTGGTTAGTTCACTGCCCAAAAGTAAAGATAATCACCTGCTAATGCTACATTTACGGAGGTAAGCTTCCAATTTTTACAGAAACTTGTTATTGGAAGTCAAAACATGAATTAAAATAATCTTTTAACTCAGAAGTTAAATGGGCAAAATAGCACTAGAAAATCTAAAGTTCTTTGCATTTCATGGGGTTTATGAAGAAGAAAAAGCCGTTGGAAATGAATTCCTAGTTGATGTCTATATTGATGTAGCGCTAGATAGTCGGACTAAATTGGCGGAATTGAATGAAACGCTTAACTATGAAACCATTTTTCATTGTTGTAAAAAAGTCATGCGAATACCCCAAGCATTGTTAGAGACAGTTTGCATAGATATGGTGAAGGCCCTAAAAGCTCAATTTAGCGAAATGAGGGGTTTAAGGGTTAGGGTCAGAAAACTGAACCCAATGCCTGGAGAAAGAGTTGGATCTTCATTTGTCGAAATAGAAGAAAATTTTTTAGCAAAATGTGGTGCTTGTGGAAAGTCGTTTAGTTGCTATAATTCAGAAAATTGTTGGTGTTTTGGCATAGAATTATCTGCAGAAGCGAGGAATGCCTTAGGTGAGAAATTTAAAGGATGCTTGTGTTCAAATTGCTTGAAGCAATATTCGATCTAAGATTTTTCCCAAAAAAGAACACCTTGAGCTCCAAAATAACGTTAAACGCATAACACATCACTCAAACAAATCCTTAAAATGATTAAAAAAGTACTATTACTGTTGGTTGTTATTAACCTAACTGCCTGCACAGAACTGCAACAATTGGCTGGAGCAGTTCTAACTACAGATACGCTTTCAGATTTAGATGTCGGAAACGGTTTAAAAGAAGCATTGACTATTGGAATTTCTAAAGGTGCTGATAAGTTAAGCATCACTGATGGCTATTTTAAGTCTGCTTATAAGGTATTACTTCCAGAAGAAGCGCAAAAGGTAACATCAAAATTGAGAAATGTTCCGCTTTTTGGCAACGTTGAAGACAAAATCTTGGAGAAAATTAATCGTGCTGCAGAAGACGCAGCCAAATCTGCAAAACCGATTTTTGTCAGTGCTATTAAACAAATGACATTTCAGGATGCTACTAATATTCTGATGGGATCAAATAACGCTGCCACTCAATATTTAAATAAGGCTACTTATAATCAATTGTACGCTGAATTTACACCAGTAGTAATTAATTCATTGAATAAATTTAACGCGCTCGACTACTGGGGAGATGCTGTAAATGCCTACAACAAAATTCCTTTAGTTCAAAAACTTAATCCAAAATTGGAGGATTATGTTGTTAAAAAGGCGTTAGAAGGTCTTTTCTCGATGGTTGGAAAAAAGGAAGTTGATATCAGGAAAAATGTATCGGCTAGAACTTCAGACTTGCTTCAAAAGGTATTCGCTAAGCAGGACAACAAGTAAATCTTGCAAGATTAATTCAATAAATAAAAAAGGCCTTGATTTGATCAAGGCCTTTTTTATTTAAGCGTTTACTGAATTCTTTTTTAGATATTCCACCATAAAAGAAGTAGTTACTGACTTCGGTCTTTCCAGTGGGAAACCTAAAGCACGAGACCAACATAATTGGCTTAAGACTCCTAAAGCTCTTGATACTCCGAACAATACTGTATAGAAACTATATTCTGTTAAACCATAGTGTACTAAGATGGCTCCTGAGTGCGCATCAACATTCGGCCAAGGGTTTTTAACCTTACCCAAACTCTTCAAAATTGGAGGAATCACTTCAAAGCATTTCCAAACAACATTGATCAATTCAGAATCTTTAATGTACTCTTCTGCGAAACGCTTCTGAGCAATAAACCTCGGATCTGGTTCTCTCAAAACAGCATGGCCATAACCAGGAACAACTTGTCCTGCGGCGATAGTGCTGTTTACATAGTCAACAATCTGTTCCTTCGTAGGCTGTCTTGTTCCCAACGTGTCAATCATTCTTAGGATCCATTTGATCACTTCTTGGTTTGCCAAACCATGTAATGGTCCAGCCAAAGCACTCATTCCTCCTGCAAATGATAAATAAGCATCACTCAAAGTAGACCCTACTAAATGTGTTGCGTGGGCAGAGGCGTTTCCACCTTCATGATCAGCATGAATTGTTAGATACAATCTCATCAAATCTTTGAAATCAGCTCCTTCGACTCCCAACATATGAGCGAAGTTAGCTCCCCAATCCAATGAAATGTCCGGAGTTATAAACTTGCTGTTATGGTAAGTTCTTCTGTAAATGTATGAAGCCACTCGAGGTAATCTCGCAATAAGATTCATCGTGTCTTCGTAAGTCGCATCCCAATATTCCGACTTACGCATTCCCTCCGCATATCTTCTAGTGAAGACACTAGTGGACTGCATACTTGTAATTGCTGTAACAAATTGAGTCATTGGGTGCGTATCTTTTGGAAGCGCATCCAATACCTTGAAAGTGTGTTCAGGAACATTTGATCTATTGGTCCACTGATCGGTCAACCATTTGGTTTCCTTTTCTGTTGGAATTTCTCCTACCAACATTAACCAGAACAACGCTTCTGGTAATGGTTGGTTTCCTGCTCCTTTAGGCAATTTATCCTTTAATTCAGGAATAGAATATCCACGAAATCTAATCCCATCATTAGCATCGAGTTGGGAAGTCTCCCAAACCATACTTTTGACGCCACGCATTCCACCATAAACTTGAGATAGTTTTACCTCATCGACAATGGTGTTGCCTTGTTCTTTTAGTAGAGCTTTGATTTCTGCTTTAAGAGCGGTGCTCTTTTCTTGAAATTTTTGTTTTAGTGGATCCATTCTGAATTTTACGCGGAAATATTTGATTCATTATTCTAACGGTTAAAAACCCAAAGTTGTTTAACCTAAAAGGTCACAAAAATAATACTTTTTTATGACCTGTGGCAATTCATCTTATTGAGTATCTAACAAATGATAAAGGACTTGGATTCTTAATGCTTCCAGCTTAGCTTTACACCATGCTAATGATTCAAGATAAGCTGGTGAGTGACGATCTTTTAGAGATCGAATTTCTTTGCAATTTAGATGCTTGTAAAGGTGCGTGCTGCTGGGAAGGAGATTATGGAGCGCCGGTTTCAAAGACTGAAATTAAAATAATATACAGAAATTATAAAGAAATCGAGCCCTATCTAACAGACGAAGGAAAGACTGTAATTGAAGAAAAGGGATTGGCAATACACTATCCTGAGCCCAAATTCATGGGTACTCCACTGCTAAAAAATGGAGCCTGCGCCTTTATGACCTTCAAAGATGGAATCGCTCAATGTGGAATAGAATTGGCCCATCGGGATGGCAAAACAGATTACAAAAAGCCTATTTCCTGTCATCTCTACCCTATTCGAGTGACCGAAGAGCCAGAATTGGGGTTTTCGGCACTGAATTATGACAAATGGGATATTTGCAATGCAGCCTGTAAAAAAGGAAAGGAAGCCGCTTTGCCTGTC
The DNA here is from genome assembly GCA_937928045.1 of uncultured Saprospiraceae bacterium. Classification (GTDB taxonomy): domain Bacteria; phylum Bacteroidota; class Bacteroidia; order Chitinophagales; family Saprospiraceae; genus JABDJM01. The sequence continues at coordinate 42,607 of CALFWO010000024.1, forward strand.
TATCAATTTGCTAAGGATGCGTTAATACGGAAATACGGCGAAGACTTTTATGAAGAATTGGATGCAGCGGCTCAGCATTTGAAGGACTAGACTAAACTTCAACAGAATAGGTTATTTTTTTGATTTTCAATGCTAAAGCATGTACCTTTGCGAGGCTTTTTCAAAAAAGGTGATTTTTATGGGAAAAACTAGTTGTAACCTTTCCTTGTTTTCTCTGTAAAAACCCTTACAATATTTATTCATCCAAACTGCTCGGTTCCCTTAAAAAAACAAGCAGCAAAAAATTCGAAATAGCATGGCGCTAATCGGAAAAATCAGAAACAACAGTTGGTTGTTGATCGTCCTAATAGGCCTTGGCCTTGGAGGTTTTCTTTTAATGGACATGACTAGTGGTGGTGGAAGCCCATTTGGTGGCGGAGGTCAAAACACCCTAGGTTCAATAGCTGGCAAGGATATCCAGGCTAAAGAATTCTTCCAAACGGAGGATGTACTATATTCTGGAGGATCTGGTGATGTTTACAGCAGAAGAACTTCTTTGTGGAACTATTTCGTTGAAAAAGAAATCGTTGAAGAGGAAGCTGATGCGCTTGGTCTTTCTTTGACTAACGATGAATTCACTGAATTGCAATTTGGAAATAATCTTTCTCCAATTATCTCTTCTAGTTTTTCAAATCCACAAACTAGACAAGTGGATAGAGAACAGTTGAATCAAATCAGACAAGCGATTGAAACGAATCAGATTCAGAATCCAAACTTTGTTGGATACTGGAGAGAACTTCAGAAACAAGTGAAGAAAGATGCGCTTCAAACTAAATTGAATGCTTTAGTTGCTCAAGGAATGTATTCTCCATCTTGGATGGTTGAGAAATTTACAAACGACCAAAATCAAAAAGTAGATTTCGCATATGTAAGAGTTCCTTTTTCTTCAATTGACAACAGCGCTGTTACTGTTAGTGATGCTGACTATAGTAATTATTTGAACAACAACATTGGTACTTACACAAAAGATGAGGAAACCAGACAAATCGGATATGTAAGCTTCGACATTAAGCCAACCGCAGAAGATTCTTCAGCGATTTATCAAGGCTTACAAAATGAAATTGCTGGACTTAGAGCTGTTCCTAATGACTCTATCGCTTTTCACATTACCAATAGATCAGGTATTATAGAAGATGCTTATTACACAAAGGATAGACTTGGTGCAACAGTTAAAAATGAGCTTTTTGATGCAGAGTTAGGAACAGTTTATGGTCCTTATAAGGAAGGCAACGATTATAAGGTAGCTAAGTTAATAGATAGAATGGTAATTCCTGATTCTGTTGAATCTAGACACATCCTAATTAAATACGCAGATCCTTCATTAAGGTTTGTAGCCAGTGAAAAGGCTGATTCAATTTTAAATGTATTGAACAACGGAAGTACTCCATTTGCAGACTTAGTTGCTCAGCATTCTGAAGATCAAGCTTCAATTCCAACAAATGGAGAATTAGGATATTCTGCTCTTAATAGAATGGTTCAGCCTTATAATGATCTTATATTTTACAAAGCCAAGCAAGGAGAATACAACATTGTTGAATCTCAATTTGGATTTCATATCGTTGAGGTAACTGGCAGAAAATTGATCACCAAAGATCAAGGAGCCAGAATTGCCTACTTGAGACAGCCAATCATTCCTTCTTCTAAGACTCAAAAGGAAATGTACAAAACTGTAGGTAAATTCATTAGTGAAAACAATTCAGGTGATGCATTACGTGCCGCAGCTGAAGCAAATCCAAATCTAGATTACAATACAAGTCTTCCGGTTGCTAAAAATGATTTCTTAATTGGAACCTTGGGAACTGGGCAATCAACAAGAGATATGATCAAGTTTGCCTTTAAAGGAGCAACTTCAACTGGAGATGTTTCTCCTGATGTTCATACTTTCAGAGACAATATTGAAAATTATGACAACAAGTATGTTGTGGCAACTTTAGAAAGTGTAATTCCTGCGGGAGCTCCTTCCGTGGCCAATGTTAAGGATCAAATAGAAACTCAAGTAATCAATGCTGCAAAAGCAAAACAATTGATGTCTCAGATCAGTGGAACTGACTTAAACAGTATTGCTAGTCAATTTGAATCTTCAGTAGACACTGTTAAGGCTGCTTCGTTTACTTCTTCATTCTTACAAGGTCTAGGTAATGAACCAAAAGTACTTGCTGCCGCTTTCAATATGGAGAATGGAACTGTTTCGAGTCCAATTGAAGGATCAAATGGAGTATATGTACTAAAAATGATTAACAAGCAATCCAATCCAGGTTCTGGTAATTTATCAGCAATGAGAGCTCAAGTCTCGCGTCCATACCAAGCGCAAGTGACTGGACAATTAATGGAATCTATTAAGAAAGGAATGGAAATTGAAGACAACAGAAGTCTATACTACTAGATTCGACCTTTTTAGGTGAATAAAAAGCTGGTTTGGAGCAAGTCTCCAAACCAGCTTTTTTAATTTCTATTTCAAAGAAAAACTTTAAACGATTTACTTACCCAGAAATCATGCAGATAACTTTTCATATTTGCAAAATAAGCAATACCAATAATATTATAAAAACTTAGCAGAAACACAAAAAGCTGATTATCAATAAATTAAAGTGATTAACACTTAGTATTTTATCCAAATGAAGAAAATTTAAATGAATAAGTTTACTTTTGTTTCCGATCTGTATTAGTCTCACCAATTATATTTTCAATAATCCTTTAAGGTTTTAGGTCCGATTTTTGCCATATCCATAATGGCGCTCTACGTTTTTCTACTGATTTTTATCTCAGTTGAACAATTAAATGACTTGTTAGGAAAGTGGTCGTCTAAAATAAGGAAATAAATTACCCGAAGGGTTAATATTTGTATAACTCAATCTAAATTTAAGATCTAATGAACATTGCAGTAGTAGGAACTGGTTATGTTGGTTTGGTAACAGGAACTTGTTTCGCAGAAACCGGAAACAACGTAATTTGCGTTGACATTGATGAAAAGAAAGTGGAAGCCATGAGAAATGGCAAAATTCCAATCTTCGAACCAGGACTTGATTTACTTTTCGAACGTAATACAAAACAAGGCAGACTTTCATTCACAACAGACTTGAAAAAAGCTGTTGATCCAGCCGATATCATATTTTTAGCATTACCAACTCCTCCTGGTGAAGATGGATCGGCGGATTTATCTTATATCTTAGGAGTAGCTAAAGACTTATCCGGAATTATTACCGATTACAAGGTGATTGTAGATAAGAGTACAGTTCCTGTTGGAACTTCTGAAAAAGTTCATGCTGCTATTGCAAAAAATTGTAGTGAAGATCTTTTTGATGTAGTCTCAAACCCTGAGTTTTTAAGAGAAGGGGTTGCGGTAGATGACTTCTTAAAACCCGATCGTGTGGTAATCGGTACAAATTCGGAAAAAGCAAGATCAGCAATGTCTAAGCTTTATGATCCTTTTGTACGTCAAGGAAATCCAATCATTTTCATGGACAAGCGTTCATCAGAGATGACAAAATATGCTGCTAACTCTTATTTGGCAACTAGAATTTCATTTATGAACGAAATCGCAAACTTATGTGAGCGAGTAGGTGCAAATGTTGATTCTGTTAGAAAAGGAATGGGATCTGATAATAGAATTGGAAAGCGATTCTTATTCCCAGGAGTTGGATATGGAGGAAGTTGTTTCCCTAAAGATGTTCAAGCCTTGGCTAAGACAGCCGGAGAATATGACTATGAATTCAAAATTTTGAATTCAGTAATGAATGTAAACTCTATCCAAAAATTCGTTTTGGCGGATAAGATGAAGCAATTCTTCGATTACGATTTAACTGGAAAAACTATCGCAGTTTGGGGATTAGCTTTTAAACCCAATACTGATGATATTCGCGAAGCACCAGCTTTGTACATTATTGAAGAATTATTAAAAGCTGGAGCGAAGGTTAAAGCTTTTGATCCTGAAGCAATGGAAAACATTGAAGCAATTTTCGGAGATAGAATTACGCTTTGCGAGAATCAATACGATGCATTAGATGGAGCTGACGTTTTAGCGATTATAACTGAATGGAGTGTATTTAGAACTCCAAATTTTGATACAATCAAAGAAAAGTTAGGCCAAAATGTAATCTTCGATGGAAGAAACCTATACGACCTTAAGGATATGGAAGAAAGAGGATTCTACTACGAAAGCATTGGTCGAGCAATTGTAAACAGACATTTACATGTTAGCAACGGCAAGGCCGTGAACTAATATTAATATATAGATCTTGAAAAAGTCCTGTTGGTTACACCTTCAGGACTTTTTTTATGCCATAGTTGTACGCTAATGCCTATTTTCACGTTATGCTAAGGATGAAAATTCTAATTTATATTCTTCCATTTTTATTGATTTGCTGTGGATCACGACTCAAATCTGTATCGGAAATTAATGATCTTGGCTACAAATCTGTATACTCCGTTGATCCAAAAACTCAACTAAAGGAAGGATTATATAAAGTTTATGATGCTAATGGAAATCTCTACGAGGAGATAAACTATCAAGCCGGTGAAATCAATGGCTCACGAACTTTGTACTATCCAAATGGAAATAAAGAAGTCGTGGAAAATTTATCAGCAGGAAAATACCAAGGTCTTTTTCAATCCTTTTATGAAAGCGGAGGAATAAAAGCCGAAGGAAATTACGAGAATAACATTGCTATTGGTAAATGGAAATCATACTACGAAGGAGGCCAATTGAAGGATATCGCTACTTTCGAGAACAATGAAGAAAACGGTCCGTTCATCGAGTACCATGAAAATGGAAAACTAAAGGCTGAAGGAAATTTCAAAGATGGGGATCAAGAACATGGCCTTTTACTACTTTATGACGAAGAAGGACAATTGGAAAGAAAAATGGATTGTAACTTAGGGCGGTGTACAACAATCTGGCAAAAAACAGAACATAAAAGCTAAATAGCTTGAAGCAACTACAACTCTCATTCCTGCTAATCGGATGTCTATGCTCATCCAATCTTTTTGCTCAAATCGGAGGAGCAGAAATATTCGAATTTCTCGTACTTCCTGGTTCAGCTAGAGTTTCGGCGCTTGCAGGATCAGCAATCGCTGTGCTTGATGATGATATCAATCTTAGCCTTGAAAATCCGGCTTTGATTAATTCAACTATGCACAAACAGGTTGCCTTCAATCACAGTTTTCACTTGGCTGGAATCGATCATGGTTATGCCGCCTTTGGTTATCACCATGATGCATCAGAAATTAGTTTCAACGGAGGAATTCAATACATGAGTTATGGAGATTTTGTTCAAGCAGATATATTCGGCAATGCCACAGGAGCATTTAAAGCCAATGAATTTGCCATTAACATTGGTGCTTCAAAGCAGGTTTATGAACGCCTAAGAGCAGGTGCAAATCTGAAATTTATTACTTCTCAATTAGAAAGTTATAATTCTCTTGGATTGGCTGCCGATCTAGGTTTACATTACCAGGACACTTCTGGAAGAACCAATATCGGATTGGTGATCAAAAATATAGGTACACAGTTAACAACTTACCGAGACGACAATAGAGAAGAATTACCATTTGATATTCAACTTGGAATTACAAAAAGATTAAAACATTTGCCATTTAGAATTGGCCTAACTGTACATAATCTACATCGCAGTAATTTAATTTATGATGATCCTAATGTTGTAGAGCCGACTTCCATCTTCGATACAGAAGAAGCTAGTGAAAACGTGGTAGGTGTATTCGTTGACAATCTTTTCCGCCATACCATCTTCAACGGTGAATTCCTATTGGGCAAGAAAGAGAACTTTAATATCCGATTTGGATATAACCACTTTAGAAGAAGAGAATTGACCGTATCAACGGCATCTAGAAGTCTAGCCGGCTTTAGTATGGGCTTTGGCTTTATCGTCAAGCGGTTCAAAATCTCGTACGGACACCAATTCTACGCGATCGCTGGGGGTAATAACCACCTCAGCGTCACCACAAAATTAGGGCGATGGTAGCCTAATTTATTGATTTTCAATCAATTTATATCTTTTTAGAACTTTCCTTTGTGACTTGCAACCCTCTTTTAACCTGTCACGTCTTATAGGAAAGTAAACAAACATGCAACTCGTACTAATTGGCTTGATAAATCTTGTTTTTCTCTCCCACTTGTCCTACATCGTGGTGGAAAAGCGATCTTTTGTCTACCGATCAAAAAAATTCTGGGCACTAATTGGAGGACTGATGTTGTCTTTATATTTGACAGTTTGGTTTCAATTTGAAGTACTGGGAGTAGGTGCAGGATTCTAATATTATAAATTCCCTATTTATATACTCATCCTTTCTTTGATTGCGATCTTCATTTGTGGATCGCAATTTTTTTATTTTTACCCAATAAGTTCCATCAGTAAATTATGCAACCGGAGTGGATATGCCTTTAAGTAATCCTGATAATACTTCTTTTGCTTTGGTCAAACTTTGCACATTATCTTTAACTAAGAAGAAATACTTCGTGGACTTTTTGAAACTCAATCCAGTTTTAGTTCCTTTTGTGACTACATACTGAAGCATATTCTGAAAAAAAGCGGTTTCATAAAACGGCGATTGAGGATTAGAAATAAAGTAGGCACGCAATTTATTGTTCTTTAATATTAATCTTTCAAAACCAAGATCCAAACACATCCAGCGCAATCGTAACCCATCGAAAAGTTCATCCGCTTCTCGAGGCAATTTCCCGAAGCGATCGATGAGCATTGCGCCAAATTTCTCTAAGCCTTCTTCGTTTTTAATCTTATCTAATTCTGTATATAGTCGAAGTCTTTCTTGAACATTAGAAACATAATCATCCGGAAGTAACATTTCGCCATCCGTTTCAATCTGCACATCCCTTACATATTTATGATCTGCCTTGAGCTCTTCTTCAAACAAGTTTTTAAATTCTGTCTCTTTTAATTCTAGTATCGCTTCTTCTAATATTCTTTGATAAGTCTCATATCCAATATCCGCAATAAATCCACTTTGCTCACCCCCTAATAAATTTCCTGCTCCTCGAATATCCAAATCCTTCATAGCGATTTCGAAACCGGAACCCAAATCAGAAAACTCTTCTAAAGCCTGAATTCGCTTTCGAGCATCAGGCGTTAGCGCAGACAAGGGCGGTGTAAACAAATAACAAAAAGCCTTTCGATTCGAGCGTCCTACCCTGCCACGCAATTGGTGCAGATCAGACATACCAAATTGATTGGCATTATTGATGATAATGGTATTTGCGTTAGCAATATCCAGACCAGTCTCTATAATGTTTGTACAAACCAAGACATCATATCTTCGGTCAATGAATTCAACCAACGTTTTCTCTAAGTTCTTTGCATCCATCTGCCCATGTGCCATTGCTACATCTACATCGGGGCATAACCTTTTGATCAATGCTGTAATGTCTGGCAAAGATTTCACTCGATTGTGCACAAAGAAAACTTGACCTCCTCTATTTACTTCGTAGTAAATAGAATCTTTAATAATTTGATCATTAAAAACGCGACGCTCGGTATGTATCGGTTGGCGATTCGGCGGAGGCGTTCTGATGACAGAAAGATCTCTTGCTGCCATCAATGAGAATTGCAAGGTCCTTGGAATTGGCGTAGCGGTTAAGGTCAAGGTATCCACATTTACTTTTAAACTTCTTAATTTTTCTTTGGCCGCTACACCAAACTTCTGTTCTTCATCAATAATTAGAAGTCCCAAATCTTTGAAGCCAATTTGCTTATTAAGCAAACTATGAGTTCCAATTACTAAATCAATTTCGCCAGTTTTACATTTTTCGTAAACTTCTTTCTTTTGCTTGGTAGTTTTAAAACGATTTAGAAAATCAACAGTAACTCCGAACGGATCCAAACGGCTGGTAAATGTTTTCGCATGTTGTAATGCTAAAATAGTTGTTGGAACTAAGATAGCTACCTGCTTGCCAGCTGCAATCGCCTTAAAGGCCGCCCGCATGGCAATCTCAGTTTTACCAAAACCTACATCTCCACAGATTAATCGATCCATAGGATATTTTTTCTCCATATCCGCTTTCACATCCACAGTGGCTTGATATTGATCCGGCGTATCTTCATAAATAAATGAAGCTTCTAATTCATTTTGTAAGTAGCCATCTGGAGGATATTCGATTCCCTCACTGGACTTTCTTTTCGCATACAATTTGATCAACTCCTTGGCGATGTCTTTTACTTTTCGCTTTGTTCTATTCTTCAGTGCTTTCCAAGAATCAGAGCCAATTTTACTCAAGGTTGGAGCCGTTCCGTCTTTACCTACATATCTAGAAATTTTATGCAAGCTATTGATGGAAACATAAAGTACATCATTGTTCTTGTAAAAAAGTCTAACAGACTCTTGAGTATGGCCTCCGATAGTAATTTTCTCTAATCCAGAATAACGACCAATACCATGATCGATATGCGTTACAAAATCACCTGGTTTGAGATCGCGAAGCATTTTTAGATTGAACGCCTGATCTTTAGTGAAACCTCTTTTTAACTTATACCTATGAAATCTTTCGAATATTTGATGATCGGTATAACAAGCAATATTTAAATCTACATCTAAAAACCCTTGGTGAATTGAATTCAAAATTGGATTGAATTCAACCTTAGCATTAAGGTCTTCAAAGATTGCATAGAATCTATCTATTTGTCGATTGTTATCAGTAAAAATAAAATTCTCAATATTCGATTTTGTATTGCCAGTAAGATGCTCTATTAAGAGCTTGAAATTTTTATTAAAGCTTGGTTGAGGCTTCGCTTTGAATACGACCTTATTAGCGAATTCAATGGGCTGCGGATCTTTACTTAGCGAAATTATTCTATACTTTTCAATCCCTTCAGTAATTGCCTTAGGAAACAAAAATGCGCGGTCTTTGAAAATTTCACGGAGCTCAACTTCTTCGCCAATAAGTTTGGGCAAATTTTTCGCAAACTCTTCGGCCTTATCGAAACATTCTTGGAGCCGATCCAACATGAATTGAAAATCTTTTACCCAGATTACTGTATTGTCAGGCAAGACATCAAACATGGAAACTTTATCTTCTTGCGAAAATCTAGTATTAATGTTTGGAACAATATTTACGAAAGCAATATTTCGTTTTGATAGTTGTGTATTGGGATCAAAGGTTCGAATCGATTCTATTTCTTCATCAAAAAGATCAATTCTATACGGCCAATCATTTCCGTAAGAGAATATATCGATGATTCCTCCTCTGATAGAAAATTGGCCTGGGCTATAGACAAAGTCTACCCTTTCAAAACCATATTCCACCAACATTTGAATCAAGAAATCTATATCAAGATCTTCTCCTTTTTTTAACAGGATACTCGATTTCTTTAGAACATCCGGCGAAACCACCTTTTCGAATAGTGCTTCGGGATAAGTAATGATGGTTTGAGGCCTTGCGTTGTCATCAGTAATTTTATTGATCGCTTCGGTTCGTTCTAAAACGTTTCCACTATTGAGCTCTTCAAAATATTGTGGTCGCTTAAAGGAATCTGGAAAAAAGTGAATTTCCTCTTCTGGATTGATCTTGGACAAATTATTTTGAAGGTATGCGGCTTCTTCTTTGTCGGCTCCAATAAATAAATGGAAATAGTCGCTACATTGCTTCAATCCCGATAGGACAAAGGAATCCTGCGCTCCAATCAATCCGTCCAAACGAATTCTTTGAAGTGAATCTGCCTCGAGTAGTTCTTTGATTTTAAGAACTCTCCTATCTTCACTGTAGCGTTGAATTAAACGCTGTAAATTACTCACTCGGCGAAAATATAATTTTATACGATCTTGAGTGCTAATATTGAGCTTCAATATTTATAAGCGACAAAATAAATTCAAATATGGCGTTAAACGTTGAAATAAAGGCGAAATGCAAAAACCCTGAAAACGTACTCAATAAACTGAAATCCTTAGGAGCGGATTACAAAGGTTGTGATCATCAGATGGATACATATTTTAAAGTTAATCAGGGGCGATTAAAACTGCGAGAAGGGAATATAGAACGGAATCTTATTCAATACCACAGGGCCAACCAAGCAGGGCCAAAATCTTCTTTTTTCAAATTATTTCCTGTTCCGGTAAATACAGATTTAAAAGACATGCTCGAAAATTCGTTGGGAATATTGACCGTTGTTGACAAGCAAAGACATATTTTCTACATCAAAAATGTCAAATTTCATGTCGATGAAGTTAAAGATCTTGGCCATTTTGTGGAAATCGAAGCTGGAGATTTATTGGCACCTTTAACCGAGGATGAACTAAATGAGCAATGTGCTCATTATATGAAAGAATTGAATATTGATAAGACAGATCTTATCGAGCATTCGTATAGTGATCTAATTATGAATAAAACGACTAATGGATAGTTTTCCTGGGAAAATATTACTTTTTGGAGAATACACTTTACTCTATAATCAGCAGGCATTGGCCATGCCTTTTTCTAAATATTTTGGCAAATGGAGCTTTGAAACGAAGCCTCATAATACTCCCGATCTAACACCTTGGTTAGATTATATTGAAGAATTAAGCAAGAAGGAAACTTGGATTTCAGACAAGGCGTTAACAAAATTTTCGTTTGATTTAGAAAATAAACTTTGGTTCGATTCAAACATTCCTCAGGGATATGGCTTGGGAAGTTCCGGAGCTTTGGTAGCCGCTTGGTACGGCCGATATATTGAGCAAAGTAGTAAAGAATCATTGTACCAATTAAAAGAAAGATTTTCAAAGTTGGAGTCTTTTTTTCATGGCACAAGTTCAGGATTCGACCCATTGGTGAGTTACACCAAAAAGCCAATTCTACAACAAGATGCATCAATTACTTTTCTTGAGGAAGATCGAATTGAGCTAATTTCAAATTTTTTCATTATTGATACTAAAATCCCAAGATCCACAGAACCTTTAGTAAAATGGTTTAGGGAAAACATTGAAGGTGATCAAAGCTTCGAAGAACAAGTCAAGGTCCATTTGGTTCCAGCTCAACAATCGGCTATTGAAGCTTTTGTTGCTGCCGATAAAAAACTATTGCTCAATGCGGTAAAGAAAATTTCAGAAATTCAATTGATCAATATGAAAAGACTAATACCTGATCATCTTTTGGAAGTTTGGAAAACTGGATTGGATGATTCAAAATACTTTATAAAACTCTGTGGGGCCGGAGGCGGAGGAGTAATGCTCGGATTTGGAAAATTTCAAAATGACGAATTACTTAGTTTTCCTCTAGTTTAATCTTCATCCCTTTTTTCACTAACCAATACAAAGGCTGGCGGGATATTCAAAGGCACGAAATTTACATCTACATTCCCAAACACAGTTTTGTACATTTTTTTGACCAAAAGTGAATAATGAATCTGAATGTATTTTCCATTCATTTTCAAAGCTTTCTTGCTGTTCCTAACTATAGAATAAGACAGTTCCTCTGGCAGGGAAACAAAGGGAATTGCTGAAATAATAAAGTCAGGCTGCCCCATGTTCAATTCATCGACATGCTTCTGTAAATGTTCTGCAGAATCTTCAACTACAATCAAACGATCATCATCAATTGCTCTCATTACATCACAAAAGGCTGAATTCACTTCAAAGCTTAATAGCTTCGTATTTGGACCCATTGCCTTCAAAATATGCTTGGTAATCACTCCATCTCCGGCTCCAAGTTCCACAAGCACTTTAGACTTGGCAAAGTCCACATGATTGATCATCTCTTTACATACAAACTTAGAGCTTCGAGTAATTGTCCCGATCTCTTTGATATTCTTTATACTCTCTCTGAAGAATTGAATCCGTTTCATGCGTTTTTATTAGAGCCCAAAAATGGGCTTTTTAAACCAGACCGCAAAAAACGGGCTTTATTGGGGGGAGTCACTTAAATAATACTGTAAATCTGGATATTGCTCCATCAATCTAAGCGCATCTGATCGCTTTAGCGTCACTCCATTCATGTAAGGTACAACGAAACATCCAGCCATACCAGAACCAACCAATTGATTTTTCCGATTAACGGCTGATTTGTAGTCAGTAAAGTAGCCTAATTGGTATTTGTAACCATCAAAAGATCCCGATTTTTCTACAATCCACTCCTCCTGTCTTAGATTTTCTGGCAAATAAAAATTCTGACTAATTGCTGATACTTGAATCCTATAAATAAGCCCTTTTTGTTTTGATAAGAAGGATTTACCTCGCTCATCTAGATAGTTATCGCGGACTTTTTCTTTTTCCATTACAATTTCTACGGGATATCCAGCCAATCCAATAAACTCATAGTCAATTCTTCTATTGTATTTTTCAGCATTAAGTTTTGGGCCAGATTCAATTTGCTTCTTCATGATTGGATACTGATCACCAAATCCCTGTAAGTATAATTGCTTAGGATTTACACCTTTGGAAAGCAAATATTGCGAGGCCTTTTCAGATCGCTTGATAGAGAAGTATAGTTTAAAATCATTTGGAGAACTACCATCGCCATGACCTCTGAGAACCACGGCTGAGGCCGGATATGCTTGTAAAAATTGAGCAATCTTTTCTAATTCCTGAATATTACCTGGTCCAATTACTTGATCATTTTGATTGATATAAAGGGATCTAAACTTGAAAGTTTTTATTGGCTGTCCATCAGAATCAGGTATAATCACTGGATTAATTTGACCTGGATTCACTTCTCCAACCAAAGTTCCAGCATCTCTTTGTGCTCTTCTAAAACTAGGTACTCTATCAAATGTTATAGGTCTGGATGTCACCAACTGTTCAGCTCTTTCCTTTTTGAAATAAGCCACATATATGTCTTGATTACCGAATCCTCCCTTTCGTTCGGAAGAGAAATAAGCCTTTAAACCATCTTTTGTCAATCGGAAGAAATTGTCATCTCCCGGAGAATTAATGGGTGCTCCCAAATTCCTTGCAGTCGACCAACTCTCAGAATTGTCAGAATACTTTGAAGAGAAAACATCCAAACCTCCCATACTTTTTGGAGCATTAGAACTGAAATATAATGTTCTTCCATCCTTCGCTAAGAAAGGAGTTGTCTCATCATAAGGAGTATTAATATTAGGTCCAAGATTTTGAGGTGTAGACCAATTTCCAGCATTCCAAGTGCTGATGTATAAATCTAGACCTCCTTCTCCTCCATCCATTCTACTGGAAAAAACTAAAATGGAATCATTGAAAAAGTGAAAACTAATATCTCCTCTTTGCGGATTCAAAGGTCCTTTGAATGATTTGGAAAATAAACTTGTTTCCTGGGTGCTAAAACTATCTACTAAGATTTCTCCTGAGACAAGATCATTGCCCTTAAAATAAAATAGAACTTGCCCATTATTTGTAAAATCTAAGATGACATCATTTCTGGAGGAGTTCAAAAGGTTAGGCATTGGTTCCGGAACCGTCCACTTTCCAGCTTTTTCGTATGAAGAAAACATGTCCGTTCTGTAGAAACCATAAAGCTCATCAGATTTACCTTCTTGATCTCTCATTCCACCAACATTCCCAAATCTTCCCGATGAAAAGTAGAGTTTGTTATTGTAATTAGGACTAATAATTGGAGAGATTTCATCTCCAACAGTGTTTATTGATTCCCCTAGATTTTCTACAACGGCAATTTCGTCCGTTCCAATCATTTGAAGACCTTTTCCACATCTTCGGATCATATCCTTAACCATCGCTCTTCTTTCATCCTTGTCATCTACGGCTGCTAAATAACTTTTGAAAATAGATGCCGCCTCTTGAAAAGATCCTGAAAGGTGATAAGCTTTACCCAAAAAGAATAAATCTTCAGTGGCTGGTTTCTTGCTATTGCCGACAACTCTTCGCAATAACTTTAATCCTTGATCTACATTTCCTGTTTGGAGATAAGATATCCCCATTGGGCTTAAAATAGATTCATCTTGAGGTTCTACCCTTTGAAATTTTTGATAGAGATTTAATGCTTCTACGTATTTCTGTTTGCTGAAATACAGGTCTGCAGTACTCTTTATTTTCTTACCCTGAATTTGCGCTTGAGGGGCAAAAGTCAGCAGTAGACAAAAACATAAAAAAGCTAATCTCACAGAATTAATTTATTCGTTAGACAGTTTGGGTGTGATCGAATTGCTCCATATAGTCTCCAACTTTTCTTAAGAAACTTCCTCCAAGCATTCCGTCAACAACACGGTGGTCATAAGATAATGATAAGAACATCATATGGCGAATTCCGATAAAATCTCCTTCAGGGGTTTCGATTACTGCTGGTTTCTTTCGAATTGCTCCAACAGCCATAATCGCCACTTGAGGTTGATTGATTATCGGTGTTCCCATGACATTTCCGAAAGTACCAACATTCGTTAATGTAAATGTACCACCTTGAACTTCATCAGGTTTCAATTTATTATTTCTTGCTCTTCCCGCAAGATCGTTTACCTTTTTCGTAAGACCTAGCAAATTCAATTGATCCGCGTTTTTAATAACTGGAACTATTAAATTACCTGATGGCAAAGCCGCAGCCATTCCAACATTGATGTCTTTTTTTACGATAATGTTGTTGCCATCAACAGATACATTCACCATTGGAAAATCTTTAATCCCTTTGGCAACTGCTTCAACAAAAATTGGGGTAAAAGTTATTTTCTCCCCATACTTTGAAGCAAAATCTTTTTTAACGCTATTTCTCCAATTTACAATATTCGTCACATCTACTTCTACGAAAGAGGTCACGTGTGGAGAGGTATGCTTGGACATCACCATATGCTCAGCAATCATCTTTCGCATACGATCCATTTGAACGATTTCAGAACCTCCAGAAATTGAAGTTGCGGCAGTAGAACCACCTTTAGCCGGAGCGCTAATTGAATTTCCATTTGAGCTCGCACCAGCAGTCCTATTACCTAAATAAGCTAGGATATCCTTTTTGGTAACTCTTCCCTCTTTCCCTGATCCACTGACGCTATCCAACTCTTGTTGACTCAGCCCTTCTTGCTTTGCAATATTTTTCACTAGTGGACTATAAAATCTACCGTTTGATCTACTGCTTATATTTCCACCTGCAACTGGAGCCGCAAGAGCTACTTCAGCAGGTTTCGGTACTGGAGTTCCATTAGATTTTCCATTACTCGCAGCCACTGCCACTTTCTTTTCAGTCTTTGGAGCCGGAGTTGTTGGTGCGGGCGCTTCGCCTTCTGTACTAATAACAGCTATCTCCGCTCCAACTGCAACCACATCATTTTCTTGGAATAAAATCTCGGTGATGACCCCCGCCACTGGACTTGGTACTTCAGAGTCTACTTTATCAGTAGCAATCTCTAAGATGGTCTCATCAATTTCTACAGTATCACCTACGTTTTTTACCCAATTAAGGATAGTCGCTTCCATGATACTCTCGCCCATTTTAGGCATGACAAGTTTTACTTGAGCCATATTATTTTTTTGATTAGTTCTATTGGGAAGGCAATAATTCCTTCACTTTGGTTTGGTCCTGCAAAATTAGGGTTATTTAACCTCTAATAAAAATCTACGAAGCAGATTCAATGCCGCCGATCCACTATATTCAATATTTTTCAAACGATCTTTGAAAAGATTTAATTTTCTAGTTTGAACCATCGAACGATTGCCAACGGCAATCCAAATCGTTCCAACCGGTTTTTCGTTAAATCCACCACCCGGACCAGCAACACCCGAAATAGCGATCGCAACGTCAACTTTCGCTATTTCTAACGTTCCATGGACCATTTCGGTTACAGTTTGCTCGCTTACCGCACCAAAATCATCTAAAGTCTGTTGTTTGACCTTGAGAAAATTGGTTTTCACTTCATTGGAATAGGCGATAATACCTCCATTAAAATAGGCAGATGAACCAGGAACCTTGGTAATTAGATGTCCGATGTAACCACCAGTGCAACTTTCGGCTGTAGCCAATTTTAGTCCTTTATCATTTAATAGTTGACCTACCGCTCCGGATAAAGTTTGTTTTTCGTAGCCAAAAACCAAAGGACCAAGTCGTTTTACAATCTGGGTCTTAATTTCTTCAATTTTGGTCACTAACTGAGTTTTATTGGTTCCTTTTCCTGAAATCCTGAGTCGAACTTGTCCCAAACCAGGCAAATAGGCCAATTTTACTTCATCAGGGAGATTATTCTCAATATCCTCTAATCGCGCAGCTATTCTTGACTCTCCATCACCAGCCGTCAATATTGTTCGGTGCACCAGAACTTGGTCACTTAATCTTGGCTTCAAAAATTCCATTACCCCATTTGACATGATATACTTCATTTCATGGGGAACTCCAGGCATTGAAATCAATATTTTATTATCTCGCTCAAATAACATGCCCGGCGCTGTTCCTAGTTCATTTTTAAGGACACTGATTCCTTTGGGAAGAAAGCACTGATCTTTGTGGGCCGGAGTAGTTGTTCTTCCTAATTTTTCAAATATAGCCTGGATC
Source organism: uncultured Saprospiraceae bacterium (assembly GCA_937928045.1). Taxonomy (GTDB): domain Bacteria; phylum Bacteroidota; class Bacteroidia; order Chitinophagales; family Saprospiraceae; genus JABDJM01. The sequence continues at coordinate 59,045 of CALFWO010000024.1, forward strand.
CATTTCCACGTAGGTTCATGAAACGCCATTTCTACCTTGAAATATTCTGCCAAAGCTTGCTTTGTTATGTCATCTTTAGTTGGTCCAAGACCGCCTGTCACTAAAATGAGATCAGAATTTTTCATCGCATGGTCAACGGTTTCTGTTATTTGTTGATGATCATCAGAAATTGAAATGATTTCTCGAATTTGAATTCCGAGTAAATTGAGTTCGATTCCCATCCATGCGGAGTTGGTATCTACAATTTGGCCGATTAATATTTCGTCACCAATGGTGATAATAGTTGCTTGCATTACTGGATTAGTTGTATTTCCTTGATGTTGAAAGAACGCTTTTCGCCATTAATCACAATCAATATTTTTCCTAAATCATCGACCCCAACTATTGTCCCAAGAAAACGTTCGCCTTGAACATCTTCGTACAAAGCTTCATTATTATAGTTTAGAAGTCGTTCCAAATAGATTGTGTTTAAATTTGAAAATGAACCTGATTTGAGCTTTAAATAGTAATATTCTAAAGCCGCAAAGAGTTCTAATCTTAGGGTGTTTAAATCAAAAAAGTTATTGGTTTGTGCACTGAGACTTGTAGCATTTGGGGCAGTTTCGAAAAATTTTTGATTTACATTGATTCCTATCCCTACGACGCTTGATTTGATGTTATTCGAGGTAATACTATTCTGGATCAGAATTCCTGCAATTTTCTTGTCTTGGACGTAGATATCATTGGGCCATTTGATGAATACCTCAGCTGATAAGTTTTTAGCCAAAAAGCTTCTAACTGCCAGTGAAATTGCCTTGTTTAATTCAAATTGTTGGGTTGGTTGGAGAAAATTTGGATAAAGTATAACACTCAAGGAAATGTTCCGATTTGGCGCAGATTCCCAACTACTGCCAATTTGACCTCTACCTGCCTGCTGATTGTAAGTCGATATGACAGTTCCTTCAGCTGGATTGCTTTTTGATAGCAATTCAGTAGCGTATTCGTTTGTTGAAGACAATTGATCAAAGTCATGGAGAACTTTACCAATAAAAATGGGGTTATCCATAATGAATAGGTACTATTTTCATAGTTTTATGAAGAATTAAAGAAAATGAATTTATTGGCGAATCAATTTATCGCCTCAAACATAATAAAAAGAAAAACTGCCATTTGAGTTTACAGCAAAAGCCCTTACAAGAGGATATCGACATAGCGAAGATGAATGAGACCATTATCGACGCGATCCAAGAAATTAAAGGAGAACATATCGTTAAATTAGATCTGAGATCTTTGTCAGAAAGACCGACTGATTTTTTCATTATTTGTGATGCAAGTTCTAATACTCAGATTAGTTCGATTGCAGACAATATTCAGAAAAGATTAAAGCATGAATATGGTCTTCTTCCATCACATTTTGAAGGAAAAACAGAGGCTAAATGGGTCCTATTGGACTATTTCTACACAGTTGTTCATGTATTTTATCCAGAGACCAGAGCATTTTATGAATTAGAAGATCTCTGGAGTGATGCGGGAATTACAGAATTCAAAAGTATATAAGGCTCGTTCGACTGATTTTTTAATCAAATAGTCGATTTTCGCCAACGGTTTCAAAGTTTTGACGTTTATATAGTATTGACACAATTATAGATTAATGAATAATACAAACAAGACAAATAATTCAGACGATGACAAATCTGGAAATGGGCCAAAATTCAATTCTTATTGGGTTTATGGACTATTGGCTTTGTTTTTACTAGCGCTGAATTTCTACAGTCTGACCAGCAATACAAATGAACCACTGAATTGGGGTGAATTTGAGGATATGGTTTTGGCTGGCCACATCGATGAATTGAAAGTGGTGAATAAAGAATATGCTCAAGTGTACATCAAAGAAGATTACCAAGAGGAGTATCCCAAGATCAATAAATCAAAATTTGGAGCACCAACTCCCCATTTTGTTTTTGAAATTGGATCAATCGATAAATTCCAAGAAAAATTAGAGGAAATTCAAGTTGCGGAAGGATTTGAAAAAAATCAAATGATCTATCCAAAGTTTGAAACCAAGCAGAATTGGTTGGGACCAATCCTTAGTTGGACATTGCCAATCATCTTTCTGATAGCTATTTGGATATTTATTATGAGAAGAGTTGGTGGTGGTGCCGGAGGACCTGGCGCGCAGATTTTCAACATTGGAAAATCTAAGGCAACTCTTTTTGACAACAACACCAAGGTATCCGTTACTTTCGAAAATGTAGCTGGTTTGGATGAGGCCAAAGAAGAGGTAATGGAAGTTGTGGACTTCTTGAAAAACCCTAAAAAGTATACCTCTCTGGGTGGTAAAATTCCCAAAGGAGTACTTTTGGTAGGCCCTCCCGGAACAGGTAAGACTTTGTTGGCGAAGGCTGTTGCTGGAGAAGCAGGTGTACCATTCTTTTCCATATCAGGTTCTGACTTTGTAGAAATGTTTGTCGGAGTTGGAGCTTCAAGGGTTCGAGACTTATTTAAGCAAGCGAGAGAGAAAGCTCCATGTATTGTCTTTATAGATGAGATCGACGCTATTGGTAGAGCAAGAGGTAAAGGAGCAATGCAGGGTGGAAATGACGAGCGAGAGAATACTTTGAATCAGCTATTGGTAGAGATGGATGGATTTAGTACCGACAAAGGAGTAATCCTAATGGCAGCCACCAACCGTCCAGATGTATTGGACAAAGCCTTATTGAGACCTGGAAGATTTGATCGACAGATTGGAATCGATCGCCCTGATTTGAAAGGTAGAAATGCGATCTTCAAAGTACACTTGAAGAATATCAAATGTGGACCAGATGTCAACGCTGAAGAATTGGCTGAGATGACACCGGGATTTGCCGGAGCTGACATTGCTAATATTTGTAATGAGGCAGCTTTGATTGCAGCACGAAGAGGAAAGAAAGAAATAGATCAAGATGATTTCAATTATTCTTTAGACAGAGTTATTGGTGGTTTGGAGAAAAAGAATAAGATTATTTCTCCAGATGAGAAAAGAATTATTGCATACCACGAAGCAGGTCATGCGATCTGTGGTTGGTTTCTTAAGCATGCTTCTCCCCTAGTGAAAGTTACGATTGTACCAAGAGGAATTGGTACTTTAGGATATGCTCAATATTTACCTAAAGAAGAATACATTACACGAGAAGAAGAATTATTGGATCGAATGTGTATGACCTTTGGAGGCAGAGCTGCTGAGCAAGTTGTATTTGGAAAAATTTCAACTGGTGCTCAGAATGACTTGGATCAAGTTACCAAGATGGCTTATTCTATGATTTCTGTTTTTGGAATGTCTGAAAAGGTTGGACAAGTTTCCTTTTACGGAATGCAAGAAAATCAATTCGGAAAGCCTTATTCGGATGATACGGCATTCATGATTGATGATGAAGTTAGAAAGCTAGTGGAGTCACAATATATCCGTGCACAAAAGTTATTGAAGGAAAAGCGTAACGAGTTAGAGATTCTAGCAAACTCACTTTTGGAAAATGAAGTGATGCTAAAATCGGATGTTGAAAGATTGATTGGACCTAGACCTCATTCTGGAAGAAGAGATGAGATTATAGATTCGGCAGATTATACGCCTCCATCTTCGCAAGAAGGTGTAAACGGAGAAGCTGCTTCAGAAGATTTAGACGCTTAGTAATTAAGCTTAAAATAAAATGAAAAAGCCCTTGAAGTTATACTTCAAGGGCTTTTCTTTTTGGTGCACTTGAAGACTTTCAAAATATGCTTAGGCTCAAAAGAACCTAATTCGTCAAAAAAGTTACATTGGCCTTTGATGATAACGTACCTTTCTAAGGTCGGTAATAAATATTACAAGATCAATTTAATATGAAAGTCCAACTCGCTTATGTTCTAATTTTGATTTCATTGATTGCTTGTCAAAAGCCATCAGGAGAATATGTCTGTAAACCTTGTGACTTACCATGCGATGAATTGACTTTTGACCAACCTGGAATTTGCCCTCACTCAATATGGTATTGATCAAAAAAAGTGATTTATTCTCGGCAAAAGACCTAGTGCTCAACGAGGTAAATATTAAAATTGGTAAAAGCGCATTTCTAATTGAAGGAGGGTTCAATAAAGGAAAAACAATTGTTGTGCACAGTTATAAGCCAACTCAATTTAGCGCTGATTCTCCAGTCATCATTTTGCTTCCAGGTGCTGGAAGAAATGCTGCAGATTATAGGGATGCCTGGGTTAAAAAATCTGAGGAATATAATGTCTTGGTATTGTCGCTTGAATATTCAGATAAGCATTATCCGGGATTTTCTAATTACAACATGGCGGGAATGATTAGCGATGTCAAATTGAATGAAGCAAGAACATCCGTAGAAAGTTTTAAGATAACTGATAACCCTGCCACTTGGCTATACAATGATTTTGATCGAGTGTTTAATTTGGTCAAGAAAGAACTTTACTTAACTACAACTACTTATGATCTTTTTGGCCATTCCGCTGGAGGACAAATATTACATCGGAACGAGATTTTCAATTCTAAAAATAAAGCAAATAGAATACTCGCCTCGAATTCCGGATGGTATACTGTTCACAGCCTTTCGGATGATTTTCCATACGGTTTAAAGGGCACTAGTACAGATACAAGCTCGCTGAATTTCAGTAAAAATCTAGTTATTTTTTTAGGTGAAAAAGATGATGCCAATGAAACCAGAGGAAGTCTAAGGCGCACTCCACAAGCTGATAAACAAGGAACGCATCGATTAGAACGAGGAACTTACTTTTATAATGAATCCAAACGAATTGCCTTCGAGATGAATATTGACTTTAATTGGAATTTAGAAATCATTCCAGATGTCGGTCATGACTACCAGGCAATGAGCGAAGCTGCAGCAGATTATTTATACCGACTAAAAGAATAGATTGATTAATGTACTTGATCTTAAAAGTATTGATTTAAACAAAAGTGCCCCTGAAGAATCTTCACGGGCACTTTTACTATAAAAACTAATTATGCAATTTTGGGCTTAGGCAATATTAGCTGTAGTATTCTTAGGCTTCTTGTTCTGACTTAATCAACAATTGAAATCCATTTCCATGAATGTTTACAATTTCAATGTTTGTATCTAGCTTAAGATATTTTCGCAGCTTAGTTACGAATACATCCATGGATCTCGCTGTAAAATAATTATCCTCTCCCCAAATTTCAGTCAAGGCTTTTGATCTTGGAAGAATATCATTTACATGCAAACAAAACAATCGGAGTAGCTGAGCTTCTTTAGGAGAAAGCTTTGCCTTTTCACCTCCTTCTATAGTATGCGTTAGGATTCTCAATGGAAAATTGAAATGATATTCTCCAATATTGAATTCTTTTACTTCTGACTTTGGATCTGGCTTAGAAGAAGATCGCTTCAAAATAGCTTGAATTCGATATAGCAGTTCTTCAGAATTAAATGGCTTGGAAATATAGTCGTCTGCTCCAATTTTAAATCCTTGAAGAACATCTTCTTTCATCGTCTTTGCAGTTAGAAAGATAATTGGAACCACTTTGTTCTTTTCCCGAACATCTTTGGCTAAAGTAAATCCATCTTTTTTCGGCATCATTACATCGAAAATGCATAGATTAAATTCTCCTCCATTCTCAAAGGCTTGCAGTCCTGCTTCGCCATCCGTAGCTAGGGTAACATCGTACTCGTGCATTTCCAAATAAGAACGAAGTACATCGCCAAAATTTTGGTCATCTTCAACGAGTAAGATCCGATTGTTTTCGTTGGTCATAATAAGGTGTTTTTATAGTTAGTCAATATAGTCACTAGTTCTATTTTCGTTTTTAATTTTCGACTTGAAAGGGGAAAAACAGGATGAAACTACTTCCCTTTCCCAATTCTGATTTTACATCGATTTGTCCCTTATGAGCAGTCATCAATGCTTTAACGTAACTCAAGCCCAAACCGAAGCCTTTGACATCGTGTAAATTTCCGGTATGTACTCGATAGAATTTGTCAAAAATATGTTTTAAGGCCTCTTTATTCATTCCCACTCCATGATCTTTAACAATAACCTGAACTCCGCCTGAAACATTGCTTGTGCTCACTGAAATCTTTGGTATTTCCGGAGAGTATTTATTCGCATTATCCAATAAATTTGCGATGATATTAGATACATGAGTAATGTCTCCTTGAATTTGAGGATTCGAAGCAGACAATTCAGCGCTAACTAATCCGCCCCTTTGCTCCGCTTGCAAATTTGCATGTGCAACCGCTTGTAAAATGACTTGATGAAGATCAATTCCAGTCAAATTCAACTGAAATTCTCGCTTATCTACAATTGCCATTTGAAGTACTTTTTCCACCTGGGCATTCATCCGTTTATTCTCTTGACGAATGATATTGGCAAAACGTTTCACTTTCTCAGGAGCTCCAGAAATCTTTGGACTGGATATGCTGTCCGCCGCTAATGAAATCGTAGCAATAGGCGTTTTGAATTCATGGGTCATATTGTTGATAAAATCTGTTTTCATTTCCGACAATTTCTTTTGATGGAAAATGGTCAAAATGGTATAATAAAAACAGCCCATGATAATTACTGTAAAAAGAATGGACAACATCAATGGCCAGAAAACCGAGCTATACATCAGGGTGCTTTGGCTTGGAAACTGAATCATCAATTGGCCTGGTGAAGCCAAGTCAATTTTTTGAAATAGATCTACTTTGTAAGGAGTATTGAACAATGTGCTCCAACCAACTTCGGTTTCATGGGTCGTATTATCCGCCACCACGTAATGACCATCTTGGATCACAAAGGATTCATCCTCATTCGCGAAAATTCCATATTTATATTCCAGATTAATCCCTCGATTTTTGAATTCCTTTCCGATATATTCATCTAAGGCAACTAGATTAAGTCTATCAACCAATTTTTTCGGACTTAGTAAATTCTGAGTAAGCATTTTCTCAATGTAGAGCAGTTGCTGTTCAGATTTTATCAATCTCTTTTTCTTACAATCTTCACATGGACAATTCTCCTTGTTAGAGATTAATGTTCCAGACTTATGATAACTGTCTTTTACTTCAGCACCAACATTGAAAAATGGAGTTGATCTACTTAGTTTGAACTCTTCTTGAATACTTAAAGGAGTGACAGAAGAAGTTGAATCTAATTGATAAGCTTGGAGATTCGCTTGCATCTGTTCAGCATCTTCCAATCGTTCTGCTATTCTATTGATTGCAGCAAAAACAGAAGTATCAAATTCTTCTTGCTTTAGTCGAATAGCTTCTTGTATCCAGTAATATTGTAATCCACCTACGCCCATTACCGCCGCAGCCATCAAACCAATAATCAACCAAATCACTTTTTTATTCATAAGAAACTGTGCTGCTTGAAAACCCTAGATGAGAAAGTTTAAAAAAAGGGTTATCTACAAATTTAACAATTGTCTAATCGCCAAACTTCTTTTTAACGAAGCTTTAACCCGAATTATAAAAAAACTAAACCAATAATTATAACTAGCTTGACAGCAGCTATTTATGTGGAAATAAAAATTAAGGATTTGATAACATTTATGGATTAATTTCACCATTCAAGGCAAGACATCCTAAATATTCTTCAGTTTCTAGATATCGATATCTCAACCAATAAAAAGACCTCAGTGCATATAATTCACTGAGGTCTTTTCTTTGAACTACCAGATTTTAATCTAGTGTAAATTTCACAACTACTCCACCACTTGTATTCGTTTGAGGGAATCCTTGAGAAGTCGCTGGCACAGTAGATCTGTGATCGAAAAACAATCGAACATTTAATTTTTCATTTACATCATAATCCACTGAAGGAGCCAAGGTCAAAGTTCTTACTCCTCTTGTTATTTCAGAAAATCCTTGATCTAACGTAAAGTTTTCAGTTTTATCATCCCTTAAAGAAAAGTCAATTTTGAAATTCAAATCATTTCCTTTTGGTTTAGCTTTTCCATCATCTTTTGGATCTACATCTGGATCATCTTTTCCGTTCCTATCAGCTGATCTCGTAGTTTTCTTTCTGGTTCTAGCAGATTTACGTTTTCCTTTTTTGCCATAGAATAATGGTATATATACGTCTTCCATAGTATAACCAAAACCGAATACATACTCTTGAGTAATTTGTTCTGCCAAGACAAAATTCACAAAACTCATGGACAAGTTTCTGGCCTTTTTGAAATCTAAGTTGATATCCATTCCTCCTTTCGTTCTAACACTCAACCCTAGTAAAGGATTAAATCTTTCATCGATTACAATGTTCGGAACCTGAAAACGAGAATAATAGTTGAAGTTATCATCCAAAGCAAATGGAATATCTCTATTAAATGCCTGGTCGTTATTAAATTGGTTTACCGTCATGGTAGATTGGTAGCCATGCGATAATTTCACATTTTGGAATATATCTTTGAAGATTCCCAATTTGCTAAGACCGTTATAGTTTAAGCTCCAATTTAATCTTGGTAAAGTGGAGAAAAGCTCATTTGTAAAATCATCGGAAACTGGAATTGTAGCAGCATCTTGTCCCGTGTATGCACTTAAGAATGCCGGCACTAAAACAGATTCTTGCACTCTTCCTTGACCTTGAGCATACTGCGCTTCCTCTTCAGTATTTTGATGAGTTCCAGTTCCAATTCTATTCGAAATGATTACTCTATTATTTTCGAAAGTCGAGAATAAATCTCCAGAGTCATTTCCAAATAGCGTATTCAACGCGAAATATGAAACTTGGAAAGATCCTACATTTTGAAAATCTTTATGACCAAAAGAAGCTATTCCATCATCTTCAAAATCTTTGAAGAGCAACAATTTATTCTCATCGAATCTTCGGTTAGCTTCTAGTTCAATTTTGAAATCATCGAATGGCTCAATCGAAATTTTTCCATTGTAGTTTTGAGAATACGTTTGGGAAACTCTTTGATTCTGGAACACGGAACCCGAAATCCACCCATCGCTTGCTGCTTGCTGCAACCAATCATTTGGATCATCCGGATTGATTCGAGGTTGTAATCCTGCAACGAAGTCTAAACCAGGAGCAGTGAAATTATCCGATGTCCCTATAAATTGTGTTCGAGGAATATATCCTGGAACAACAGTTCCGAAATTCTCCGCATAAGTGAAACGTGCTTTTCTCAACATCAATAATGGACGTATCAAAATCCGCTCAGCCATAGAAGGGTCACGATCCCGTTTTTTCTCATCCTTTTTACCTTTAATATCTTTTCCTTTCCCATCTTTTCCTTTCCCATTTTTATCGTCGCCACCATTAGGATTTTTACCACCAGCTCTTGTTCCTCGACCTCCTTTCCCTTCTACCTTAGCATCTGATAAATCTTCTGGACTAGGTGATCTTGGATCAGAGCTACCACTCTTTCCTTTTCCATCTCTTGAGCCTCGAGTACCTCTGGTTCTTCCAGTATCACCGTTTTTATCATCACTCTTGTCGTCTCCTCTAGTACTTGATCGGCTAGAGCCTCTGCCTCTTTTCTTGGATTTTCCACGATTGATTTTATCCAAATATTTCCATTTCTTATAAAGCGTTTCGAAATTCAAGTCTCCATTAATCTGGCGACTCTGCGTGTTTTGAATTACATTTCCTAAAGTATCAGCAATCCCTGGATTGTAGGAAATATCTGTCAAGCCACTATAACCTCCAATCGCCGATCCCGCCCAGCTGTAAGTTGCTCCGTAAGTAGCTTTTACAGTAATAAAATCTAAGAATGGAATTTTCTTAAAAGGCAAGGTGTAATTGGCCCCAATATTATGGGAGTAATCTTTGGTTCTACCGAAGTTTCTCAAATTGTCATTAATAAAACCACGGAGCACTTTTTCATCTCTTGGAGTTCCATCGTCATCCAATGCTTTCAACTCATCAATGATGGCTCTGTTGTTCGCGGTAAAATTAAACTTAAGTGCTTTTGTTATGTCCCAAGACAAATTGTAATCTCTATCCCAAGTAAAACGTTTATTGAAGAATGTTTTGAACTCCGGTGCTAAGTCAGTAAATCGATATTCAGTAGTTTGCTTTTCACGATTTAAATTCGTTGAGAACGTAAATGAGTTTGGAATTAAATTCAAATTGGCTTCAGAAAGTAATTTTAAATATTTGTCTTTCTTAATTAGCTTTTTAAATGGTTCAATATAAAGTGGTTTGATTTGATAATTGTAATCAAGACCTCCTGTATAAGTTTTTGTCTCGTCAGAAGAAATAATTGGATTACGCCTTTCAGTTTCGACGTAAGCATAAGTCGCACTAAAGTTTTCAATATCCCAAGGCATTGGTTTTTTATCCGAACTTCCCGTTCGTGTTTTTCTTACATTGGTAAGATTAAAAGACTTAATGTTCGTGTAATCTTGCGCTTGGTTTTTAATCGAATCCCTTGCTTGTCTATTCGTCGCTTCATCAATTTTTTCACGAAGAGGAATATCTAAATCGTATGGATCAAATTGCGGCGTTCTCAAAGTTTGGGAAATCGATGCATAAGCAGGAATTTTCAGACCTGAATCTTCTCCAAAGAATTTCGACAGTTCTAGATTTGCAGCAACATCATATTGAAAAACTTCTTCTCTAGAACGATCTGCTAACTTTTGTTCGATGCCTCCATAGCCAATTGAACTATAGGCGGTTGAAGCTTGTAATGTTCCAAAATCCGCTAACTGAAAATCCACTCTTGCTAAACCTGCAAGTCCACCTCTTTCATCTAATCCATTCAATCGCATTTCGTTGATCCAAATTTCAGCACTATGATTTTTAATATCTCCAGTGTTTCGATTAACGACACCAACCATTACACCTTTTACCAAACCTAAATTTGGATTTCCTTTAAGCCGGTATGTTCTTTCTGGATAACTTGGATTCGCCTCTGAAGCCTGCTGGTCACTTACGACATAGAATTTATCTAGCGGGAAATTCTCCGCATTTCTTTGCTTCTTGATTTCAATCAATTCCTTTAGATTGATATTCATATCATTCTCAACCCTCCACACCTCTTGGCGATATTCCGCAGAGTTTGGCATCAGATTGACATCTCTGGATAAGGTTAATGGAATCTCATATTCATAAAAGTTATTCTGAAAATCAGAACCAAGACGAATAAACAAAGCTAAGTCTTCATCATCAACTTCAGTACCTGCGATCAATTCTTCACAGTGAATAAACATTTCAAGTTCTTCATAAACTCTCATGTCTAAGTTTAGGATTTTATAAATCCCAACTGCAGAATCCACAGGTAAATCATTTACAACTAATGAAAGCGATTGCTCATTTTGTAATCGATCTGGGAAACTTGTATTGAACGCTTGCTCTTGGACCAAACCAGGAGGCAATACATAATTGAATGGTAGTTTCGCACCATTTTCTTCCAGGTTTACATCATTTAATACAAAAGAAAAATCTCCAGGACCAGCATTCAATCCTGTGTTAGAAGTAACTGTCTCTAATGGTCTTCGATATCTTCTCCATTGATTTCTCGTCAGTTCTAAAGTTGCAAATCTCAATGTTACCGGATTGTTGAAATTCTTCATATACATCCGTATAAATTGGATGGATCTGAAATCTTGAATTCCACCAACGGCAGAAGTATATGCTTCAACTGGAATTTTAAATCTGTACCAAATTCTACGATTCGGATCTGTACTTTGCTCTTCTATAAAATCCGTGATATATGGATTGTTCACATCAAGTCCAGAACGGCCTCCATCAATTGGAACCGGACGCAAAGGAATGTGGTATTGAAAATATTGTTCATCTTCATTCAGGGAATTGTCATCATTCAAATCTTCAGTGTCTGGAAGATTTGTTGCTGAGTTCACTCTATTATTGGCAGATACTGCTGAGTTCCCTTGAGGATTATTATTGTTTTCATATCTATCCCAAAGCGTATTGGCATCCGTAAAACCTTCATCATTGAAATACTCAAAGTTATCATTTGCCGGATCATTAAATATTGCATCGTATGCCGCAGGATTTAATGCCGCCTGATATTGATTTAAGATGTCTCCAAAGATTTCTTGTTCTCCTTGATCACTCAATCCATCGAATCCAACATCTTGCTTCGCACGATTATCAGGGTCCAAATCAAAAGCATCTGTAAAAGCCTGCACCCTTGGAACACGACCCCAACTTGTTGAATCTGTCCGCGTTTGCATTTGATCGTCCGTATTTCCTGGAATTCCATTTTCAAAAGATCTTCTTGAATCTCTTAGGATATCCTCTGAAATGTTCCCTAGGTTGAAATATAAATCTCCTGGGTTGTCTTCAAAAATAAATGGGTTCAACATCCAAAAATCTATATACTCAATATTAGCCGCCTCAAAATCATTGTTTGGTAATGCACGCATAATTCCTCCCCAACGAGTAGTTGGATCCTTAAGCAAGCCGTTGTCTGTCAATCCAGAAGAATAAGCGGTACCATCACCAGGAAGATCAAAGTTATAAGGACCTCTTTCCCCTGGGATAAAGTGTAAATCTAAAACTGGTAAACCTGCATTTCCTTGCGTTGGCAATACTGCTCTATTTGGAAAAATTTCTGTTTGATCTACTCTTGATCGATAAGGATCTTCACGATCTTCAGCGCTTCTTACGAAATCATCTGCACGATACCAAGCCAGCTTTGCTCTATTAACACCAGATATCGTGTTGTCAATAAACTGTGATTCAGGGAACATTGGATTGTTTCCTTCTAAATCATCTTGTGGCACTGAAGCCATAACCCACCGGGTAGTCGGATTTCTTAAATCAAACCCAGTAGTTGAACCTTCAAAGTCATCAAGATAGACTGTTCCTCCTTTATCTTTTTTCTCGTCGTCATCCTCCTGATTAATATTAATTGCTCTAGCATGACCAGGCTTTAAGTAAGCTGCTTCTGCTGCAAAAGTGATCGAAGATTCTTCTTTAGTTTGTATAAAAGGAATGGCATCTACCATTTTAGTCAACCAAGGTGCTTCACCACTATAGTTAACATCCAATCCGTACATTCTATTAGAAATTGGATCATCTCCAATATTTACCTTTTGTGTAAATGGTCTTTCGAATAAGTGAAGATAAGTCGCTCCAACGTTTAAGTTTTTATTGAACTCATAATCGGCTCGAACCCCAACCATCGATTTATTTTGAATTCCAAATAACGTATTGTCCTCAAATGATACATTAATAGGTGTACCAGAATTCAAATAAGCATCATTAAGAATTCTTACTTTTCCAATATTGTAATCCACCTCGTAATCGGAACCTTCCAAAAGCTGAACTCCCCCAGCTGTTACCCGAACTGAATTTTCAGGAATGTTAAAAGCTCCTAATGATATCTCACTAGAAATAGAAGATTTATATGAACCTCGAATGGCAAATCTATTTAAGTCTGGATATTCCCGAGCCCGAGTCAAAGTAGAATCATAGAGATGGAAGTATTCATAATCTTCCCTAAATTCTGGATCCATGTCTTTGACCAAGTCGGCTCCAAAGGGTTCCAGAACAGGGAACATGACTCTACCATTTCTAGGATTAATGGTTATCCCTGGAACGAAATCGAAAATACCATCAGCACAAGGATCTCCTTGAACATTCAATCTATCCAAGTTGAATACTCTTAGCAATGGTTGTCCTGCCAAATTTGTTTCTGGTAAAAATCTTTTGAATCCAGCTCCTGGATCTTCATAAAAAATGTCTAACAAGAAATCTTCTTGTCCTACTTGAAATGCTCCAAGCGAGTAAACATTTTTCATCATCAAATCCCAAATTGGAAAATCAACTCTGGTTATAGATGATTTCAACATTTTTACAAAAAGTACTCCTAACTCTTCAGGGTTGTAGACATCTTGAGCCATCTCCCCTACTTGGTAATTTTCTCCGTTGTAACTGTATTCGTAGGCAACACCCAAGACATCATCTGGCTGTAGATTTACATTCAAAGAAATAGTACCAAGTTCTGCATTAAAAGTAAATTCATTGGCTCGTAATTTCCGAGCACTAACTTTTTTGAAATCTACTCCAGGACGCAACTTGAAAGTATTTTGAAGCATATTGACTGTGTTGTCAATATCTCTGATACCATCAGTATTTTTTATTTCATACAAAAGATCATTAGCAAATCGCTCTCTTACGATTGTTGAATCTGCTTTGTCTAGAAATCCTGGTAGTGGCTTGCCATTTTGATCTGGGTTTCTGACCATTCCTGGGCCTGTGATTGAAGTCAATCTAGTAGGCTCTCCCATATCAGCAAGCGCCACAATATCAACAATATCTTCAGTCTCATTTCTAGTATTGGTCACCCAAATCTCAATATTTTTTACTCGGAATAAACTGTTGATCTGAGGCAAATTTGCCAAAGCCTTTTCAAAACTTTCTCTATTGTAATGAGATAAAAAGAAGTGACGGTTTTCATCATACTCATCTGCTCGAACTTCGTACTCTTGCACTTGAGCTCCACCTTGGATTTGTAATTGTTGTTGCTGGGATCGCTGTTGAGCTGCAATCATTTCTAACTTCAAGCGCCCAAATTGCAATCCTGTTTTTAACCCGAAAAGTTTTTGTGCACCCTGGATCAAAGTTCCTTTCAAAGGCAAACTTACATCTCCAGCTTCTATTTTCTTGATGATTTCATCTTCAGAAAAAGCATCTGTATCATAATCCAGCTTCATTTGATTCTCAAAACCAAAGGTCGCTTGCGTATTATAGTTGGTCGATAAATTCAATTTTTCTCCAATCGAACCAGTTACATTCATCTGGATGGCCATGTCAAAATCAAATCCTCCGTTTCTCTGTTGTCTTAAGGTTAAGTTTGGATTTTCAGTTCTTGAATAATCTCCACCTAAAGTTAAATCGATCGATCCTTGGGGCTTAATGGTGACTTCACTTCCTCCAAATAGTCGATCAATCAAGTTATTCTTCACATCCACAGCGCCAATGGGATCTTTGAGTCCGGAGGCCGTACCGCCAGAAGAGAGTCCAGAGAGTTGTTGGAAATATTCATTTCGCTGCTTCTCGGCCCGATAATCCATATACTCAGAAAAAGTCATGTAAGTCGGAGCCCGGTAATAGTCTGAACCAATAGTCTCAGTAATCTTGTAAGTGTTAGTCGCTGGATCGTACTCTACCTCTTGTGTAATTGCCCCTGGATCATTGAGATCAAATGGGTTTTGCTGTCCACTTTGGATAAAATCACCCGTTCTGTCTCTGATCGGTACGGTATCTTGAGCTACTGAAAGCGTTTCGTCAAAAGGATCTTGTAAATCATTACCAGGTCCAAAGGCGGCCTGAGTATCCAAAGAAAACGACAATAAAACGACTAAAGCAGCTAGTAAGAAATTAATCTTCATAAGTTCACTAATGATAGCACGATTGAAAGCACCAAAAAATGCCAACGTTTACTACGTAAAAACAACGATTTGGTTGTGTGTTTATCGGCATAATCCGTAAACAACACACCTCCCAACGTCCGTATCGAGAAAATATTCTCAATGCGCACGCCAAAAGCGCTCGTTTTTACCAATTCACTCGGAAAAAACGAATTAAAAAATTCAATTTGTTTAGCCTAAGCAACCTTAGGATAATTGCTTCAAGGCCAGTTTGATTAGTTTCTCCACAGTTCCAGTGTCCGGATGCTTCGCCAGCACTTGGGTGAGGGCTTTTTGTACGCGACTAGAATTGAATCCTAGCGCAACTAATGCAGATAACGCCTCCTCTCTGTTTGTATTGCCTTGAGCGTTTACAATATTGGGTTCTTCACCCGATTCTTTTATCAATTTATCTTTCAGATCTAATATGACCCTTTTGGCCGTTTTAGGTCCAATTCCTTTTACTTTTTGAAAAGCCACAAAATTATCTGAAACTATAGCTGATCGGGCTTCTTCTGGACTCATTCCTGATAAAATGATTCGAGCAGAACTAGGTCCAATTCCACTAACAGAAATCAAGTGAACAAAGAGTTTTCGCTCTATTTCCTCAGCAAAACCATACAAAGTTTGGCTATTTTCTGTCACATGAAAATGCGTCAATAATTTAATTTGCTCTTCTTTTTCAATCTTGGAATAAGTATTCAATGAGATATTGATATGGTATCCCACACCTCCCGATTCTACCCAAACATAGGTAGGAGTTTTATAAGTAATTGTGCCTTTTATATATGCAATCATAATTCGCGCTGCGAAGGTAAGAAAGCTCTTGAAACGGTTATCCTCCTAGCTCAAATAAAATATAATCATCATATGAAATAGTTCTATTAAAACCCTGAAAAACCTAGAATCCGGCAATGATTTTCAGAGTCTTTCCCAATACTTACGCCTATATTTGCCGCTCAAATTACTCTTTATGCGCATTTTGATATTAGGCTCCGGAGGTCGAGAACATGCTTTGTCTTGGAAAATCAGTCAAAGTTCTAGTTGTGATGCACTATTTATTGCTCCTGGCAATGCAGGAACGGCCCAACATGGTACCAACTTAGCCATAGGCTACAATGATTTCGAAGCAGTCAAAAATGCTGTCATTGATGAAAAAATTGATATGCTAATCGTTGGGCCAGAAGAACCATTGGTTAATGGCATTGTCGATTTTTGTAAAAATGAGGAGGCCCTTCAGCATTTGCATCTTGTTGGACCAAGTAAAGAAAGTGCCCAACTCGAAGGTTCTAAAGCCTATGCCAAAGAATTTATGGCAGAAAATAATATCCCAACAGCAGGCTACAAGAAATTCAATGCCCAGCAAATCACTGAAGGTCAGGCTTATATAGCCGAATGTCAGACTCCAATCGTCCTAAAAGCTGATGGATTGGCCGCTGGAAAAGGGGTTTTAATCATTGATAATATTGAAGAGGCGCAACAAGCTTTGGCCGATATGTTAGGAGGCAAATTTGGAGCAGCCAGCGCTGAAGTTGTCATCGAAGAATTTTTATCTGGACTGGAATTCTCGGTTTTTGTGCTAACGGATGGTAAGAATTACAAAATTTTGCCGGTGGCTAAGGATTACAAACGCATTGGCGAAGGAGATACTGGTTTAAACACTGGTGGAATGGGAGCTATAAGTCCAGTTCCATTTGTGGATGAGGTCATGATGCAAAAAGTAATTGATCGGGTAGTTAAACCAACAATTAATGGATTGGGTAAAAGATCAATGGATTACAAAGGCTTTGTGTTTATAGGACTCATTGAAGTTCAAGGAGAACCTTATGTGATCGAATACAACTGCAGATTGGGTGATCCAGAGACGGAAGTTGTCTTGCCAAGGATTGAAAATGACCTGATTCCGCTTTTTGCCAGTTTGAAAGAGCAGCAACTGCATAAAGAGCAATTAACGATAAATCCTAAATCCGCGGCAACTGTAATGTTGGTCAGTGGTGGATATCCGGAAGCCTACCAAAAAGGAATTGCGTTGTCAGGATTGGATCAAGCAAAAGACAGTTTGCTATTCCATGCAGGCACAAAAATGAATGCATCTAATTTGGTTACCAATGGTGGCCGGGTATTGGCGATTACCTCCATGGCAGATGATTTCAAGGATGCCTTATCACAATCGATGGAAAATGCTAATAAGATTCAATTCGAAGGAAAATATTTTCGAACAGATATTGGCTTTGATTTATAATTGAAATACACTGCACAAAATATAAGCAGCATTCTGAATTGCGATTCATCCTTATCAAATCCAGATTTGGAGATTCGTTCTGCGCAGATTGATTCAAGAATCTTAACGCAAGCTTCGACTGCATTATTCGTAGCGATAAAAACTGAGCACGGGAATGGACATCAATTTATTCCAGCAGCATACGACAAAGGCGTTCGTAATTTTTTGGTGGAGGAAAAAAAGTGGAAGATAACCTATCCTCAGGCTAACTTTTTTCTTGTGGATAATGTCATCAATAGTTTGCAATATCTAGCTCAAAAACATCGTGCAAAGTTTTCTATTCCTGTTGTCGGAATTGCCGGATCAAATGGTAAAACCATTGTCAAGGAATTCCTTAGTGAACTACTGGAAGAAAAATATTTTGTGCACAAAAGTCCAGGAAGTTTTAACTCGCAAATCGGTGTTCCTTTGTCGGTTTTTCCATTGAATAAAAATCATGAAATCGCCATTTTAGAAGCTGGAATTTCTACTGCTGGAGAAATGGAAAAATTATCCGAAATCATCAATTGTGATATCGGAATATTTACCTTTCTTGGCACCGCTCATGAATCAGGATTCGCCAACCAATCAAAAAAACTTGATGAGAAGATCAAGCTATTCAAAAATGCAAAATCGGTCGTATATTCCATTGACAATGTATTAGTTAAAGAAAAACTAAAAGATCTAAGCTGTCATCATTTGACTTGGTCCTGGCATAATAGAAACGCATTTTGTTATATTGAAAAAAGTGAATCTAAATTTGATGGAAGTCAGTTGTATTTAAAAATTGATGGCCTCAAAAAAGAGCTTTGGATTCCATTCAAATCAAAGGTTCAAATTGAGAATGTAATTAGTTCAATATTAGTCGCCATGCACTGTGAGGTCTCCTTCTCAAGTATCCGGAAAAAGGTGGAACAATTGACCGAAGTGGACATGCGCTTGACACTTACAAAGGGCATTAATAATTCTCTACTAGTACACGATTACTACAATGCAGATTTGCACAGTTTAGAGGTTGGATTAGACTTCATGGACTTGCATGCCAATCAACGAAAAAAAGTACTCGTATTGTCTGAGTTGTCTCAAACTCAATTGAATATTGAAGATATATTTGAGATCATTAAAAAAAGAAAATCGCTTCATAGATTTGATACTTTCATCGGTATTGGCGAAAATTGGCGGAAAGTTATTCCAAAAAATATTGATGAATTTTATGCTTTTGATTCTAGTGAAAAGTTTGTTTCCTCCTTCGACTTAAAAAGCCTTTCTAACAAAATTGTGTTGTTAAAGGGAGCAAGAAAACATCGCTTTGAATTGCTATCTAAACATTTGCGTTTCCAAGAACATTCTGCCAGACTTGAAGTAAATCTTACGCAGTTAAAAGAGAACTTAGATTATTTCAGACAAAAAATAGCTCCTCCTACCCTGCTCATGGTCATGGTTAAGGCCAGTGCATATGGAAGCGGCAGTATTGAAGTCTCAAGTGTGCTTAGTTACAACCAAGTCGATTATTTGTGTGTGGCTTATGTTGATGAAGGCATTGAATTAAGACAACAAGGCATTTCGATTCCAATCATGGTGTTGAATGCGGAAGTTGGAAGTTTTGAAAAAATGGTTCAATATGATTTAGAGCCAGAAGTCTACAAATTGAGCCAAATTGAATACTTAAGCAATATGGCTTCGACTCCAGCTGTGCATCTAAAGTTAGACTCCGGAATGAATCGGCTTGGGTTTAAATCAGATCAAATAAAAGCGATCGCCAAGTTGATTGCTGCCAAGGGAATCCATGTGAAATCCATTTTTTCGCATCTGTCCTCTAGCGACAATGAACTGCAGGACGCTTTTTCCCAACAACAAATTGAAAGCTTTACGCTCATGGCCAACCAAGTAGACGAACTGATTGGTTATCAACCTTTAAGGCATATTTTAAATACCAATGGAATCCTTAGATTCCCGGCGTATCACATGGACATGGTCAGATTAGGCATTGGCCTTTATGGACTAGGATTAAATCCAGCTTGGTCCAACAAAGTACATTCTATTTTTTCCCTAAAAGCAACAATATCTCAGATCAAAAATATCTTAGCTGGTGAATCCGTTGGTTACAACAGGGCGCTAATTGCTCAAAAAGATATGAAAATAGGTACTGTAAATCTGGGTTATGCTGATGGCCTTTTAAGAAAGGCCGGAAATGGCCGTTTTTCTGTAGAAATCGCTGGGAAAATGGTCAAAATAGTTGGAAATATATGTATGGACATGTTTATGGTCGATCTTACAGATATTGAGCAAGTTGTCGAAGGCGATGAAGTCATCATATTTCATGATAATCAGTCCATTGAACGACTCTCTAAATGCTTGGATACCATCGCTTATGAAGTGCTTACCAATGTTAGTTCTCGAATACCTAGAATCTACCTAAGAGATTGAAATCCATTGAATTTAGAATTGCCTGCTGAAAGCTGATAAACCCCCTTATTTTCAGTAAATTTGCGACGTTTTTGCGCTATAACCAATTGAAAATTATACTTCGATAAAATATGAATCAGAAAGTTATGAAAGGATTAGTATGGACCTTGTTTTTAGGTCTTTTAGTCATGCCTAGTAAATCGGCGTTTGCACAGAAGGATCCTGTTCTTTTTACTGTAGACAAAAAGGAAGTCAAGGTCTCAGAATTTCAATACATCTACAATAAAACCAACGGCAAAACTGCCAGTTACTCGAAAGAATCCTTGACCGAGTATTTAGACTTGTACAAGAAATTCAAACTGAAAGTTGCTGCAGCAAAGGAAATGAGGTTAGATACCATTCCGCAATTGATTCAAGAATTGAATGGTTACCGAAGACAATTGGCGGATAGCTATTTGACAGATCGAGAGGTTACTGAAAAGTTGACAAAGGAAGCATATGAGCGTAGTAAATTTGATATTTCCATGAGCCATATATTGGTGAAGGTAGCTCCAAACGCTACTCCGGCTGATTCATTAGCGGCCTATAATAAAATCATGGCTTTAAAAAATCGTGTTGAAGGAGGAGAGAATTTTGCTTTGGTTGCAAAAAGTGGATCTGAAGATGTTGGAACAAAAGACAAAGGTGGATCACTTGGATTTTTAGTGGCTCCTTTTCCAAATGGATTTTATTCGCTAGAAACTGCAGCTTATAACACGAACGAAAACGAAATGTCTGGCCCAGTTAGAACTAAAATAGGATATCATCTCGTAAAAGTTCATTTGAAAAGAGCGGCCAGAGGAGAGATTGAAGCTTCACATATTTTGATTCGAGTAGATGAGAAAAAAGGCAATGATCAAGCAGCTAAAATGAAGGCGGATAGTCTATACACTTTAATCCAAGGTGGTGCAGACTTTAAGATGCTTGCTAAAAATAATTCTCAAGATAAAGCGACTGCTGTGAAAGATGGATACATCGGATTTTTTGGAGTGAATAGATTTCAAAAGAATTTTGAAGATGCCATTTTCGCATTAGAAAACGATGGAGATGTTACTCAACCTATTCGTTCTAAAGTTGGATATCATTTAGTAAAGCGAATTAGCAAGAGAGATACTGAGGAATATAAAATTGCGAAAAGAAGATTGCAACCTAAGATCAAGAAAGATGCAAGATTTGAATTGGCGAAAAGATCTATGATTAATCGAATAAAAACGGAAGGTAATTTTACTGAAAACTCAGCCGTATTAAATTCTTGGTTAAAAGGATTAGACGATGTCTTTTTAACTTTCAAGTGGAAGCCTCAAGTAGCTAAAGCATCTCAACAGCTTTTCTCTTTCGGTGATGGTCTATCTTTTACTGTAAATGACTTTGAAAAACATTGTCAAAAGAATTCAAGATTAAGAATAAGAAAGTCAGGAAATGCTACTCCGCAATCCGTTGCACAAGATTTGTACAAAGGATTTGTTGATGATGCTTGTATTAAGTACGAAGAAAGCCAGCTGGAAGTAAAATATCCGGACTTCAAATCCTTAATGAGAGAATATGAAGAAGGAATTCTTCTTTTTGAAGCGACGAAGATTACCGTTTGGGATCGTGCTTCCCAAGACACCGTCGGTCTAGCTGCATTCTATGAGCGCAACAAAGATAATTACATGTGGGGCGAACGTGCAAAAGTTGATGTCATTACCATTAATTCAGCCGCGAAAAAATTAATGCCAAAAATCAACAACTACGCTAGGAATCACACAGCACAAGAAATCGAAAGTAAATTTAACAAAGGAGGAAATTCTTTCATCGCAGTTAAAGAAGCAATCTTTGAAAAAGACAAAGACGAACTTTTGGATGCTATAGCATGGGAGCCAGGAAATAACACGGAGATTAAGATTGACAACAAGACCAAGAACATGAGTTTTATGCAAGTGAAAGAAAAGCTTGCTCCAACTAACAAGTCATTGAATGATGCTAGAGGATACATTATAGCTGACTACCAAGATGAGTTGGAAAAGGAATGGATAACTGGATTGGCTGAGAAATACAAGATCAAAGTGAATCAAAAGAATTTTGAAAACCTGATCAAAGAATAACCATTGAAGTATATTGCTCAGATACTAAGCTTCATTCTTCTATTCATCCTCAATCTTGGTTGTGAGACAACAAAAACGGTTGATGAGTCAGATAAAATACTGGCAAGAGTATTCAAGCATAAGTTGATGGCGTCTGATTTGGAGGGGATGTTCACCGGTAGCCCCAGTCCTCAAGACAGCGCTTTATTAGCGAATAGTTTTGTTGAAAAATGGGTTCGAGAAAACCTTTTGATGCAAGAGGCTGAAAAAAAAATCCCAAAAGATATCAACATCAACGAACTTGTTAGGAACTATCGCTCCTCTTTAATAAAACACAATTATGAAAAGTTAATTATAGAGTTGCAATTGGACAGTACAGTAACGGAAAATGACATCAATGAATACTACGACTTGAATAAAGAACAATTTAAGCTTGAATATCCATTGTACAAGATCAATCATCTCAAAATACCATCCAATGCACCAAATATTGCTAAGGTTCGGAAGTCGTGGAATAAGATAGCCGATTCGACGAGTCTTAGTTATTTGATTGAATATTGTGAAAAGCATGGCGAGTATTGTTTACTGGGTGATAATGAATGGCAGTCTTTTGAACAATTAAAAGAACAATTGCCAACGAACTTTTCGGCTTCAAGGTTAACTAGCACAACCAATTTAGCATTGGAGGACAACGGGATGTTTCATTTGATCGGCATGAAGGAGTTATTAAATAAAGGGGCAACTGCTCCGGTTTCACATATCAGGGATAAAGCTGAGCGTGTTATTTTACACACTCGAAAGATCCAATTGATAGAAGATAAAAAGGAAGAAATGTTTGATCGTGAAATGCGATTGAAAAATATTGAAATATATAAACAATGATTAAAAATTTATTTCGAGTCACTTTGATTGGTGCATTTTTGATTGGTAGCATTACCACCAATGCGCAAACAGGAAAAGTTCTGGATAAAGTGGTTGCTAAAGTAGGAGGTGAGCTTATTTTGTTCTCCGACATCGAGGAACAATTTTCTCAAGTGAGTCAACAACAAGGTGGTCAGCTTCCGGATGCTGCCCGTTGTGAAATTCTGCAGAATCAAATCATCACTAAATTAATGTTGAACCAATCTAGGCTCGATAGTATCATTGTTGGTCCAGAAGAGGTGGAAGCACAATTGGATGCGAGATTTGAACGAATTTTAGCCTATATGCAAAATGATGAGAGTCAGTTTGTCGCTTATTATGGACAGTCAATCGCAGAAACAAAGGAACAATTCAGAGAAGATTTAGAGGATCAAATTCTTGTGGAAAGAATGCAGAGCAGTGTTGTTGCCGCAGCATCTGTAACTCCTAAGGAAGTAAAAGAATTCTTCAATTCAATTCCTCAAGATAGTCTTCCCTATTTCAACTCAGAGGTGGAGGTATCGGAAATTGTATACCCTCCTAAAGTTAATGAAGAACAAAAAGAGATTGCTAGAAAAAAATTAGAAGGAATTCGGGATGAGATTTTAGCAGGAGGTTCTTTTGAAGAATTGGCTAAAAAGCATTCAGATGATCCAGGCTCTGGAAGAGCTGGTGGAGATTTAGGCTGGCAAAGAAGAGGAACATTTGTAACGGAATTTGAAGCAGCAGCCTACAATTTAGAAATAGGTGAATACTCTGAAATAATCGAAACCATGTTTGGCTTTCACTTTATGCGGTTAGAAGGTCGTAGAGGAAATTCAGTAAATGTTCGCCATATATTAATTAAGCCGGAAATTACTAATGAAGATTTGGATCGTGCAAAAACTGTTTTAGACTCTATCAGTAATCTATTGAATATTGACAGTCTCTCTTTTTCAAGAGCGGTTAAAAAATATTCTAATGAAGATGAGCAAAGTTACAGTAACGATGGTTTCATGCTTAATCCAAGTACTGGAAATACTTTCTTTGAAATCAAAGACTTGGATCCAGATATTTATTTCACATTGGACACCATGGATATCAACCAAGTGAGTGGACCTATTGAGTACAGAACTCCAGCTGGTGAAATCTCTTATCGAATCATAAAATTAATCTCTAGGACGAATCCCCATACGGCCAACTTAACCCAAGATTATTCTAAAATTCGAGAGGCTTGTTTGGAACAGAAAAAAGGGAAATTTATCAACGACTGGGTACTGGATAAATTAAAAGAAACCTACATCGATATTGATCCAAGTTACATGGTTTGTCCCAATCTTCAAGATCTGACGAACGGAAATTTTTAGAGAACATTCTTAAAATTTCATTTAATGCCAATAGCGTAAAATCGCTATTGGCATTTTTTTATTCAATCAGCTTTCAACTGTTGATTTGACTTGATGTATATTTATGTCGTAGGGATATGAATCAAAAAGTCATTAACATGAGAGCAATAATAATTTTCTTCTGCCTATCAATATTTTTTAGTTGTAACATTCAAGAAAAAAGTACCACCGATTCATTCGATACTATCAAATTTGATAGTCATGTACATTTGATGAGTCCTGAATTAATCAAATATTGGAAAGAAATAGGAATACCTTTTTCTAAAACCGAGAGCAATTATTCAAACGTAGATACAATTCTAAATAATACTCCAGCTAAATATATCAATTTGATAGGGATGGCATATGTCTATGGAAATCCAGAATATTACCAAGGTTCTGATGGCGCTCAAAAGATGGCAAATGAAAATAATTACCTACTTGAAGTTTCCCAAAAGTATCCAAATAGAATTGTCCCTTTTTTCGCTGTGGACCCGCTTAAGGAATATGCAATTGATGAATTAGACAGGTGTTACACAATTAACTCCAACAGTGGTTTAAAGTTACATTTTAATGCATCTCAGGTTTACCTTACAGAACCAGAGCATTTGAAAAAGGTAAAACAATTATTTATAAAAGCATCAGCTTACAAGCTTCCGATTTTATTGCATTTCGACAATTGGCATCCTAAATTTGGAAAACCAGATATTGAGATTTTAGTAGATTCCATTCTAAATAAAATAAATCCTATTGAATTACAAATCGCTCATTTTGGTACTTCTGGCGGATTCAATGAAAAGACAAAAAGATTTATAGACGCTTTTGTAGATTTAAAAGATAAGGGTAGAATTCCAACCAAACATAAAATAACGTTCGATATTTCGGCAGTGGCTTTGGACAAGAATAGTGAAGGAGTTTCTAAATTGACTGAAGAAGAGTTTATAGAGCTCAGTAAGTATGTTCATAAAATTGGTGTCAAAAATATTGTTTTTGGAACAGACTATCCATTATATCGGAGTAATGAATATTATAGCATTTTAAAAGAGAAGGTTGGATTAACTGAAAAAGAGTTGAGAATAATCACACAAAAAAATATTGCGCACGAAAAATTTTAGATCAATAAAACGAAATGAATACAACATCCATTAGCGTTTTAAAACCATTAAACTTTAAAAGTTATTTTAATTTTCAATTTTTAATAAATACTGATAACCTTAGCCAGACAACTTAGCGGAAAATAAAAAGGCTTCATCAAATAATTGATGAAGCCTTTTTATTTAGCCTAAGCTTGGATTATCTAACTCCATGCATTAATCGCTTCAATAGCGGATGCAATAATAGCGCGATGACTCCAAATCCGATTGGAACAATTGTAAAGATCAAGAAGAACCAAGAAAGGCCACTTTCCTCTACAATTTTTTCCATATCTCCACCTACGTAGTGTGCTAATTTATTTCCAATTGCAATCGCTAAGTAATAAACTCCAAACATAAATGCAATCATTCTTACTGGGATCAATTTACTTAAGTAAGATAATCCCATTGGAGATAAGCAAAGTTCTCCAAGCGTATGAAACAAGTAAGCCAGAACTACCCAAATAATACTAAGCGCTGCACCTTCCGCTCCCAAAGGAACGTTCCTAGCTCCAAATGCCAAAAATGCAAAGCCAAGTCCTAATAGGAATAATCCTAAAAAGTATTTAACCGACGCTGGCGGATTAAATCTACTATCCCACCATTTAGTAAACAATGGAGCAAACATGATGATGAATAATGAATTAAGAATTGCAAACCAAGTCACTGGAATTGCAGATTCAGAAGACGATAACTCAGTGTATAATTTAAATATTACTATCGCCCAAACGATCAAGAAACTAACTCCAAGAATAACATTAGACAGTCCAATTCTTGTATATGTTTTTCTAAACAAAGATAACAACACATAAGTGATGATGAACAATGGAACAACCGTCACCAAGACATCTACAATTTTAAATGTTGTAGCAGCCGAACCATCTAATACCCTATCCGTAAAATCTCTAATGTAAATTGGCATTGAACCCGCAGCTTGTTCGAAAGCTGCCCAAAAGAATACCGTGAAAATACTGAAGATAGCAAAGGCAATCATTCGATCTCTTTCTATTCTAGAGTACCTTGGAATTCTTATGAACAACAATAGTAAAAAGGTAATTGCTGCTAAAAGCGCAAAGAATAGAGAATCGGGAATTCCAAAAACAGTATAGTTAAGTACATCAATTCCTCCAATTTTACTCAATGGATCATTGATGATAAATATTAATGCCGAAACGATAAATATTCCAATCAAAGCATAATCAACCGGTAAAAAAGGATTTCTTTTCCCTTCCCCTCCAGCTGCTACTTTTTTAATAGCCGCTGCCTCTCTAGCTGCCAAATCCTCTGCAGAAGGTTTATCTCCGATATCACCAAATAGCGGTTGGGCAAAATAAAATTGTAACATCCCTAGGAACATAAATATTCCTGCTAATCCGAATCCATAAGACCAGCCAACTTTTTCTCCTACCCAGCCACATAACATAATTCCAAGGAAAGCACCTGCATTAACCCCCATGTAGAAAATATTGTAGGCACCATCTTTTTTCTCATCTCGCCCTTCATACATTTTCGAGATAATGGAAGTCATATTTGGTTTGAAAAATCCATTTCCCAAGATCAAAAAAGTAATTCCTATATATAAGAACAAAGGTGTTTCAATGGCCATGGAGGCATGTCCTATGGTCATCAACAGCGCTCCAATAACGACAGCGTTTCGATAGCCAATTTTAGTATCAGCCAGATACCCTCCGGCTATTGGCGTGAGATAAACAAATAATGCATAAGTTCCCAAAAGTGAAAGTGCTGCAGAAGTATCCCAGCCCCAACCGGCATTCTCGTCCGTCAATTGTGCTGTTAAGAAAATGACGAGAATCGCTCTCATCCCGTAGTATGAAAATCGCTCCCACATTTCTGTGAAGAACAGTACAAACAATCCTGCCGGATGTCCTAGGACTTTATCCTTAAAAAAGTGTTCTGTAGATTCGTTACTCATTCTTAGTTGTTTTGTGGCTCGAAAATTCGAATGCCTATCTTAAAAGTTGTTTCGTTTTGTAAATATTTTAATCAGCTAATTCAAAGCCTTCGGCTTCTTTTGGGTCTAAGGAAAGATCTTCTGCGCCGTGAGTCAATCGCTTGAGTGGTTTGAGCATAGCGATTACAATGATACCAACTACGGTACAGAAAATTGCAATACCTGTGAAGGTAGCGGTATCTCCTGCTCCGGCCGTGGCATATTCTCCAATCAATCCTGCTACTTTGTTTCCGATTCCTGTTGCTGCAAAATAAGCTCCCATCATTATTGAAGCGTATTTAATTGGAGCTAACTTGGTAATGAAAGATAGAGCTACAGGAGAGGCACACAACTCACCAATCGTATGGAATAAATAAGCTAATACTAGCCAATACATAGCTGATGAACCTGTTGCTTCAAACTCCAATGAAGCGAAACGCATGAAAAGGAATCCCCAACCCATTATGATCACTCCAATGGCCATTTTGAACAATGATGATCCTTCTCGTCCCCCAAGTTTCCACTTATACCAAAATGCCGCGACAGAAGTACCCAAAGTGATAATAAAAAATGCATTCACCGATTGAAACCAAGAAGCTGGAACAGAAAAGCCCATAAACACTAGATCAGTCTTTTCCTTCGCGTATATATTTAACAGTCCTCCAGCTTGCTCAAATGCTCCCCAAAAAACAATTATTAAGAAGAATGATAAAAACATCACCAACATTCTATCCTTTTCTATACCCGTTAGTGGTTTATTATAAGCTTCATTTTCAGGGTTATCTGCTTTTCCTAAAAATTCCCCTACTCCTTGTAAATATTTTTGACCCCAAGCATATACCAATTGGCCAATGAGCATACCGATTCCAGCGATTCCAAAGCCGTAATGCCAACCGATTTTTTCTCCAACATATCCAACTATTAAAGCCGATAAAAAAGCTCCGATATTAATCCCAATGTAAAATATAGTAAATCCTTTGTCTCTTCTTTCATCACCAGGTTTATACAATCCGCCAACCATGGTTGAGATATTTGGTTTGAGCAATCCTACCCCAGCAATGATCAGTCCTAAACCAGAATAAAAGGCCCACATGGCTTCAATAGCCAATACTCCGTGGCCTGCAACCAAAAGTAATCCACCTATCATTACTGCTTTTCGTTGTCCAGTAATTCTGTCGGCAATAATTCCACCTGGTATAGATGCAACATATACCAGCATGGTATACCAGCCATAAAGCGCTAAGGCTTCTCCAGCACTCCATCCCAATCCTGGATTTTCTCCAATTGTAGTAGAAGTAATGTATAAAACCAAAATAGCTCGCATTCCATAGTAGGAAAATCGTTCCCAAAGTTCTGTGAAGAACAAAACGTATAGACCTATTGGATGGCCGAATAACTGCTTCTGATTATCTAAATTCGTAGACTTATTGATCATAGATTGTTTTTTTGAATAACTCTAAAAGTATCCTTTTTCTCCCTAAAATCTTCTTAAAATTTCGTTTTTCCGGCGTTAAGAGGTAGTTAATTGGGGTTTGATTGTCACAAGGGACAATACAATCATGATATCAATAAATTTCTTAGAATTATTTGGGCAATTCGACCAATTCCCCATGTCTTAGATTCTCGGATGAGGTCATTACCGCTTTTATAGATCCGACTGAAATAGGAGATTCAATAAGCAATGGAATTCTATTTTCATCTTGAGAAACATAGACATTCATCTGCGTATTATCCTTGAAAATATCACCTGAAATAACTTCAGGATGGAAAAGATAAGTATTGAATTTTCCACGACCTTTTACTTTTTTTTCAGTGGCCAATCCACCATACTCTACGTTCAATTTCCACTCCTCTTTGTCCATAAAAATGTTTACTGGGAATTTATCTCCAGTAGCATAATTATCAAAGTCTAGATTTCTAGCATAGTAAATAACCGACAATATATCGTGAATACAATTAGAAATAGGATATTCCCTTAAGGTCGCTTTTTCCTTGGTCTTTCCTCGAAGTGAGCTGACCACACCTCGATCGTGATCATAGTGCATTTCATCAAATAGTCTGTAACCTCCTTCTTGCACTTGCCTTACAGAATGTGTTGGTAATAAGGTTTCTTTGTCTAAAGTAACCTCGTAAGTATCCCTTACTTTGAAGAACCAATCATAAGATTTTAAAGTCTTCCCTTCCGTTTTAATGTAAAATTGATCTCCCAAATCCTTGACTTCAAAGATGACTTCAGCAGCAGGAATCCAAATAAAATTAAGGTTGTAATAGATCTTGTAGTTGATTTTCTCCCCTCCGGCAAATGCCTCATTCACCATCTGGCAAATCGGCTCATCCAACTCGTTTACTCCCGATTGACTAGTTTTTTCACCCTTAGCCGGCCAAACGAAAGCAAAAAGTCCGATCAGCAAAAAACAACCACCAAAGATGTAATACAGTCTATTTTTTTTCATATCCCATAGTTTTGGGAATATTTGTAGTTAACAACAATACCAATCCAAGTAACGATGGTAAAATTAAGTTTATTACCCAAAGTGCAAAAGTACTGGCCAATATTGCAATGGGATTTGCTTCAAAATATCCCCAAAAATAAAGAGCCGCTTGCCCCCTAATCAATAAACTCCATATCGGAGGTAAGGGAATACTTGTTTGTACCAAAAAAATTGTACCAATTACCAAGAAGCTTTGAAAAAGGCCAATTTCAATACCAAAGTAAGTAGCCAACAAATAATATTGAAAAAAATAGAGCAAATATCTCAAACATGCAAAAATCAAGGCCGTTCTGAGTCGACTGGACGGAAATTTTTGAATGGCTTTTAGTGGTGCAAAATACTTCTTCCATTTGTTCCAATAAGGCAACTTTCTAACCGCTTTTACGACTATCGGCAGATTGAAGTACAATAAAAAAAGCAGGGTAATCAATAGCCCACTAAGCATAAAATAAACGGCTAGGATGAAATTTGTAATCTCAAATTGACGAAGGGTTAGTCCAAATAAGGCGATCAAGCCAAATGACAAGAGGGCAATTAATTGGGCGAAACTGCCTACTAAAGTACTTACGGTTCCATGCCATCGATATCCATCCGGAAGAAAAACTACTCTTCCACCATATTCTCCTACTCTATTTGGAGTGATGAGCGATACCGTTATTCCTGCCAGTACTGCTTTATAGGTTTGGAAAAAACTGGTTTCATAAAAAGTCTTGAGTAAAGATTGCCATTTCATGGTCTCGAGTCCCCAATTCAAGGGTACCAGTAAGAGTACTAAAATTAATGGGACTGGGCTGGAAGATTTAAATCGTTCTAAGAATAATCCAGCTATTTCATCAATATTAGCCTTTGCAAATATTTGATAATAGAAAACCAGTCCTACTGCAATAAGTAGAATTATCTTGATAATAAAGTCTAAAAGTCGGCTAGTCAATGAAACAAGTTTTTTCCATATACCCTAAATCAATGCGCTTGGAAAATTAGTCGCTTTGTTTAAGATCTTCGCAAATGTAGTAACTTGCGAGAGGATGTCAAACAAAGCAACATATCGACTAATCGGCGTAGATCCTGGAACCAACCTGATGGGCTATGCTATTTTGGAAATTTCTGGGTCTAAAATCAAATTGGTTGTGATGAATACTTTGAATTTGAAAAATCAAGGGTCTCATCAAGAGAAGCTCAAAAGGATTTATCGAGAATTAGATGACATCATTGCTAAATATAAGCCAATAACCATGGCCATTGAAGCTCCCTTTTTTGGAAAAAATGTTCAGTCCATGTTGAAATTAGGAAGGGCACAAGGTGTGGCAATTGCAGCGGGCATGGCTAGAAATCTTGAAATCAGCGAGTATGCACCGAAGAAAGTCAAACAGTCTGTTACTGGAAATGGAAATGCATCAAAGGAGCAAGTTGGTGCTATGGTTGAGAATATTCTCGGGATAAAATTACCAGACCAAGGTTTTGATGCAAAGGATGCAGCAGCTGTTGGTATTTGTCATCATTATCAATCCGGTTCTCCACTTTCCAAAAAGAAGAAATTTAGTTCTTGGTCTGCTTTCTTAAAAGACAATCCCAATAGAACTGGGTAACTTCTCTTAGTCTAAATTTATGGAGTTAGGAGACAATTCTATAACCATTTAAATTTGCTGTATTGCTGGAAAAATTTGTTTGGAATGATCTAAAGAAAAGATCGAATTTTTGCAGCGATGGTTTCCATTTCTTCTTTATCGATAGAAATTTTTGGTTGAGAAAAATTCATATCAGCTACACCATTTATTGGCATTAAGTGAACATGCGCATGCGGGACTTCTAAACCAATTACTGTAACTCCTATTCTTTTGCAAGGAATTGCTTTTTCAACGGCCTTCGCAATCGACTTGCTAAAGACCATGAGGCCTGCTAAAGTCTCATCTGGCAAATCATAGAGGTAATCAACTTCATTTTTAGGAATTACCAGAGTATGGCCCGCCATTAAAGGAAAGGCATCAAGAAAGGCTAGAAACTCTTCGTTTTCTGCAATCTTATAACAGGGAATTTCCCCAGCAACAATTTTGGAAAAAATACTTGGCATTTATTTGATCTCAATTTTCATGATTTCAAACTCAATATTTCCACCAGGTGTAACGACTGTTGCAATATCACCCACGGCCTTGCCTAAAAGACCTTGTCCGATAGGAGATGAGACTGAAATCTTTTTGCTCTTGAGGTCTGCTTCTGATTCGGATACCAATTGATAAGTCAATTCTTTTTTCACTTTCAAATTCTTAATGGTAACATGAGATAAGACAGTTACTGTAGAATTATCAAGATCACTTGCATCAAGGATTCTGGCGTTGGCCATGACCTTTTCCATTTCATTGATTTTCAGCTCTAGCATGCCTTGGGCATCTTTAGCTGCATCGTACTCCGCATTTTCAGAAAGGTCTCCTTTCTCTCTAGCCTCGGCAATCGCTTTGGCAACATTTTGCCTTCCGACGCTTTTCATTTCCTCAAGTTCGGCTTCTAATCTTTCAAAGCCTTCTTTGGTGAGATAGGTGTATTTTGACATAACTCAAAAAGTTTAGTAGTTCGGACCTTAGTACAATGGATGATAATTTTGATCAGATTAGTACTAATGTTTTCATCAAAAACTCAATAAAAACGAGGTCTTTTAACAGATGAAAAAGCAAGAACGCTTTCACAACGAAGGTGAAAACGTTCTTGATTTCTGACAAATTTAAGAAAAAATCCTAAATCTCGGTCAAATTATAGTGCCAATGAGACTGTGATGTTATGCGTTCCAGACCAGATTCTTGTTTGTCTGTAAGCATAATCGATGCGAATATTGTTGTTTACTTTCTCTTCATCTTTAGATAAAGGAACATTTACAGAGAATCCAGCAGCGATTCCAGTATAAACTGGAGCAGTTTCAATATTCTCTTGGCCAATTTCGTATTTATATGCAGCTCTCAACTGGAATGTATTTTTCCAACCGAATTCAACTCCTGCTCCAATTTGATCTTGCGAGAATGAATTTGCAGTAAAATTACCAAGTGCAGTAAGTTTCAGATCAGTACCAAAATAGAAATCATATCCCATTCCGATATTAAGCAATGAAGGTAATTCATAGCTTTGAGATCTTTGGTAATAAGCCAATTGTTGAGAATTGTCAAGCGCTTCAAATGGAACTTGAAGAGACTCAGTAAGTCCTTGACCTCCAAAAGCCATTCTTGATCCAACATTTCTTAATGAGATACCGAATCTAAAGTTGTCCTGATCTCCAGTTACATATTGTACTCCAGCATCAATTCCAAAACCTAATGCTCTAGCATCAGAAATAGATTCGCTCACTACTCTTACTAGAGCTCCAACAGAAATTTTATTATCGAAGATATAAGAGTAAGAAACCCCGAGGTTGAAAAGAGAAGGAGAAAATGTAGCTCCAGTTCCTTCTGGCTGAATCTCAGTGGTTGTTTGAATATCACTTAGATCAGTAGACATAATAGAAACTCCAAATGCCGCATTGTCATTCAGCTTAGTAGTTACTCCAAAAGAACTGACATTAATATCTGCTCCAGTAAAGTAGCTAGTATATCCAAATGCAAATTGTGTTTTATTTATTCTAGAAATTCCAGCAGGATTTACTCTCATTGCTTCCACACCAGAGATGTGTGCAGTATTCAAAGTATGTAAACCAGCTGATCTCGCCCACGGAGTCATTAGCAAATGACCTGAACCAGCCTCTCCTTGTCTGTCTGGATTTCCTGCAAACAGGGTTAGTCCAATACAAAGGAAAAACAAGAGCGAAGTAAATTTGTAAATATGCTTAGTCATAATTATTTTTTTAAGCTTCAATTTAAAATTAGTGCCGCTCCAAAAGAGCGACACTAAATTATATTTTTATAGTCCTGTTGGATCAAACTGTCTTTGAATCATAAATAATTTCAAAGTACGTTCTCCCAAGTTCGGAGCAACAACATTTACCAAATAAGTACCTGAAGCTACAGGAATTCCTTTAGAGTTTTTCAAATCCCAATCTAAAGAAGCTTCTGTTTGTTTAGCTCTGATACCTCCTCTAGCTAGGTCTACATTCGGTCCTACATTTCTATTGTAAGATCTAATGAATTTTCCTTCCAGAGAGAAAATGTTGATAGTACATTCGTTAGGCAGATTAGTCAACTTCACAACTGTAGAAGTTGGAAGTGCCTCGTAATTTGAGAATCCGTAGTATGGATTAGGAACAAGATTGATTTGCGCCAATTGCTCATTAATTTCCTCTTCCGTCTCATTATCTTGCGGAGCTTTTCCATCGATTCTAAATCTGTATCTAGGATTACCATTGTTCTCAGTAGCACTTGGCTGATCAACATCCAGTGGTGTTGATACTCTTAGACGGTAAGTCAGATCTTCAGGAATCAATCCTTCTTCGTAAGAATTCATTGTTACGTTTGTATTTAAAGCACCTGCCCAAGTAATTTGAGCCAATCCATTTCTTCTAAAGATTGGATTAGTTTCATTAAAGCTATCGTACAATGATTCACATTCATCATATGGAGATCTGGTGACATAAACCCAATGGTGTCCACCTGAAATAAATTGTGCAATATTCTGCCCAAACTGAGGTGCTAAGAATTGAGCTTGTGGTGTTGGATTGAACATCATATCTCTTCCTGTACCATTTTCTCCCCCTAGGAAGAAAGAACAGTCATCTGGATTTGGTAATCCATCACAATCATAAACTGATGCTTCTCCAAAGAAAATATTCAGTCGTTGTCCTGTTTCAACATCAATAGCATATCCTGGGAACCAACCGAAGCCTTCTCTACTTTCGCTACCATCAACTTCTGGGTTTCCATCAGATCCTGCATTTTTAGTTACTGAAGGTGCACGCCTTGTGTTAAAATGTCTGGCATCTCCTTCTGTATCTAAATCAGCTTCGTTTGCATCAGTCAACCATCTTGGAGATGTTTCGATAACGATACATCTACTCCACTTAGATTTATCACTTGTAAATACAATATCCACATTATTCAAATCATCAAGACCAGTAACAGCATTCATCAAGGTGACAATAACATTGTCATCAATCTGAGGCGAAATAGCCATATTGGTTGGAGCTGTTGTCAATAGAAATGGATTAAATAATCCCGGAGACATAGACTCATTTGTCAATCCGCCAAATGGATCAGAAGGTGGATCAACTGCTAAAAATTCTGCAAATTGACTTCGTCCATTCAATCCTCCAAGCCATTCATTTACGCCTGGATTCTTGTATTCCAATTCGGCTCCAATAGAACCGTTCAATTCAGATTCTAACGCACCTACCTGCTCAGAATCTCCAGCTGTAATTGAAATTCCAAGTTCTTGAATAATCTGTTCGTAAGTATATTCAAAAGGACGTTCGCCTGGATACACTTCTCCATTATCATCCAAATTCGTTAATGTCCAAAGTGCATTTTTGCTAAGAACATCATCTGTTGGATTGTTATCAGAAAAGCTGACTTCATAGTATCCATCAACAACTTCCAAAGGATTTACAATTTTTACTGTAATCGGAGCCTGGCCTGGTTTGTAAACCAGAGATTCAACATTTCCTTCTAGTGCAGCTTCTACACTTGCATCCGTAAGTTCAATGAAGTTTCCACCATTTCCTTTTCCTTCCAATCTTTCCACTTCCACTCCATCTCCATAGAAAGAGTTGGTTTGAAGACTAGTAATTGGCCTTGGTACTGGAGTATAAGTTCTAATATTTAAATCACCAGAAATGTATGGTCGACTTTGAGATCCTAGCGGAGAAGCAAGGTCGAATTCTTTCCAGTTGTTGTATCCATAAGAAATTGCAGTAAAGTAGTAAGTCTTATGATTGATCAAAGATCTATTACCTGTCGCAAATTGATCCTCAGTAATTGAGAACGAATGGTCAATACCTTCATCCGTTGCTGCTGATTTTTGTTCAGGAACCCAAACAGAGTTTGCTGGATCTAATGGATTGTCTCTAGGAATCCAGTTGAATACAGTACTTACTCCATTCTTAATATCCATTTCTTTAATCAATCTAGCATCATCCGGATTGGTTAAATCAGATACATTAGGATTAGCCAATTGGTAAATTTGGTAACCTTCGAACTTGTAGAAAAATGCAGAATCCATTGGATCTGGTGATGGAGCTTTCAAATCTCTTTCCGCATAAGTTTCAAAGATGTTATTGTTATCGGCATTGCCTGGATCATTTGAAATCAAACAAACCAACTCTTGATCTAACTCTACGAAATCCAAGTCTGGAGCTGAAGGTCCCCTTGTAATCTCGAAACAGTTGTCAAACAAAGATTGTGCAACATCATCGATTACCAATAACTTATCAATATTTGGACAAGGGTAAATTAATTCTTCAATCCAAACAGCTCCAATAATCAATTCATTCTTCACACCCGGATCCAATCTAAATGGTCCTGAAGCTTGTACAGTTCTTCTATCTCCTTGAGAAGACATTGATTCGCACTGAGACCATCCGCCTGCAGCATCTGGCGGATCAACATATGCATAATCTACTAAATTAGGATTTCCTGGTTCGTAACCTGTTCCTCCAAATGAGAATGGCGTTCCATCTCTCCAATTACCTTGTAGGTAATTGTAGTAATCTGGAGCCGAAGTTGGATCCGTTGTAGCTGGAGGGTGAGGTCCACCTGAACCAGCACGGTTGAAATAACTGAAAGTTGACATTCCTAGTTCCTCGAAATTTTCATTCAAAGGACCTCTAAAGTAGTCAATACCTACAGCTGGAACATCTGTACCGTAAGTTGCCGTTCCACCACAACTACCATTTGGCGGCTGACCATCAAGTGCATCTGAATTGTAGTAATAAGCCAATGATCTTGTCGTATCACAACCGATAAAATCATCTTCAGAACATCCTAAATCACCATCTACCCACATTGCGAAGTAAGTATCTTGGATTGGCTCAGTTGCTCTATTGATCAATTTATATCGTTGGAAAGTCATGTTATTGATCTCGTCATCAGTTGCGAAGGCAAAAGCTTGAACTTGAACTTCCATCTTGATAGGAGAATCACTATTCGACTGCGTGTGAACGTTTCCGTTATCATTATAAATCCAGAAAATCATTTCATCTGGGAAAGTCTGAGGAAATTCAGCACAACCTCTAATTTCTACGATAGGAAAATCTCCTTTTTCAGGATTGTATCTTCCATCAGGCACACCATTGTCTCCATAATCCCAGAATCCAGCAAGACCATTATTATCGTCAGGAAGTCTGAAACCTTCGATATCTTCAAAGAATTCATTTCCTACTGCCGGCCAACCTTTCACGCCATCAGGAATATCATTCGGATCATAAGGTACACCTGCATCCAAAGCTTCTTGGAATTTAGCTCTGTGCTCTCTTACTTCTGTTCCTGTCACTTGGAAAAATCTATCCCAAGTTTCACAAACGATAGCTTCTGTTTCACCACCGCTTGTTAAAGGACCAGGCCAGAAATCTGTTCTCGCTTGACCTCCATACATTTGAGCCGCAACTTTCAAGTTTCCTCCTGGATCCACACCACCTAGCCATACGGCTCCAGCATAAATTGAAGAAATTTCTTCTTGTCCTGGCTCTACTTTAGGAACAATATATCTACCATTTGTTCCATCCCACCATACATCACCACCAGCTAATAATCTGGCTCTGACGTTGTTGATCGCCATATCCACTGCAGCACCCGCAGCGGCACAATCATTCCGTAGACTAGCTACCGAAACTCCTGAGGCTGTTGTGTTTGAAGCTCCAGCCATTTGAGCGCCGCTTGGGTGGGAAACGTTTTTGTGGGCATCTGCCACTGAGGATTGAATCTTCGCAGAATGTGCTTGATGCGGTTGGTCGATCGAGTCCGCATCTTGCCAGCGTCTTTTCGGAGCAAGGTCAAGCGTTGGTTTTCGGCGTCGATTTTCGATGGCAAGACGACTTGGCGGATGCCGCGAACGGGTCGGCCAAGTCGCAGTCGGTGTTGGTTGACCCAAAGCAGTTCCGAAAGGGCGTGGGCATCGCGGCGATCGGTTTTTATCTTCGGTTTTTTTGTTGGCTGGATGAGGATGGATTGAACGCAGCCGTGCTGGGGCAGCAGTTCTAGGAGCCAGTCATTGAAGCCGCAGACTTCGACGATCGCAATGTAGCCGGGAGAGGCTTGGTCTTTGAGCGATTGCTCGTGCAGTTTGACAAAGAATTCGAGGCATCGTTTGGGCTCGGTGGAGACTTGACGTTTGAGTATCACGTCACCCGTTTGGTTTCGCAACGAGATGGTGAGTTGTTTTGCATGTTGGTCGATTCCAAGGTATAACATTTGAGGTTCTCCGAGAGGGACTTAGTAAATTTTGAGCCCGGTTTGATCCACAAGGTCAAGACGATCG
>CALFWO010000025.1 GCA_937928045.1 uncultured Saprospiraceae bacterium
TTCGGAAACCAAATTTACTTTGATGATTACGCAATGTACTGCTGTGAGGACATAGGAAACAATGTTCAAACTGTATTCCGTGTATTTGATAGAGATCCAGGAGCTGGACCGGTTAACCCGACTAGAATGAGACCTGGTGGAGACCTTTACGGACACTACAACGACTGTATGGTTGATGTACAAGTTCAAGATAAATTACCACCAGCAATCACTTGTCCTCCAGACATCACAGTTGACTGTGCATTCTGGTTTGACATGGAAGACTTGAACGGTACTTTCGGTACTGTAAGAGATGATATTGCTGATGTTCAGTACATCATTGTTAATGGTGTAAATGTTGGATCTGACGGTGTTGCTGGTGACAACTGTTCTGTTGTTATCTCTGAAAATGTTGTTGACAACTTAGAATGTGGACAAGGTACTATCACTCGTATCTTCACGGCTACTGATCCTGACGGAAGAACTGCTTCTTGTGTTCAGAGAATCACTATCGTGGATAACGATCCTTACTTCATCAATGATACGAACTGCTTTAACTTCGATAACAATGATGGTGTTAGATGGCCATGTGACTTTAACTCTTCTTCTTGTGGTCAAGGTACTGATCCTTCTACAACTGGAGAGCCTCAGATCTTCAACGATGATAACTGTGCTTTAATCTCAGTTACTTATGATGATGAAGAATTCCCTGTAGTTCCTGATGCTTGTTTCAAAATCAAGCGTATCTGGACTGTTACTGACTGGTGTACTTTTGACCAGTTTGATTCTGACAACAACGACGTATTTGATCCAACTGATGATGGCGTTATCGCTGGACAGTGGGAATATGTTCAATACATCAAAGTATTGACTTCAAATGCTCCTGACGTAAGAGATATCACTTATGATAACTGTTCTTACAACACTGATTGCTCTGGTGATCCTACATTTAGCGTAATCATCTCTGATGATTGTACTCCTAATGATCTACTTGTTGTAGATTTCAAATTGGATGCTAACAATGATGGAACTTATGATGCAATTGGAGCTAACGTTACTCCTTATCCTTATCCAACAAATGGACTTCCTGTATTGCCAGTTTCTTACACTGACAATGGTGACGGAACTTACACTGCAAGTGTATCTTTCACTGGAATTCCTTTAGAAGTTGAGCATAGCATCCTTTGGTCTGCTGAAGATGTTTGTTCTAACGTTGGAACTGAATATGAAGAATTTACAATCAACGATTGTAAGTTACCTACACCGAAGCTATTGAACGGACTAGTTATTGAGAACATGCCTTCGTCTTGTACGATTGATGTTCCTGCAATGATGTTCGACGCAGGAAGCTTTGACAACTGTGGTGTTCAACAGTTATTGATCCAAAGCGAAAGCCAAGGACCTGGACAAACTGCACCACCTGCAACTGCTAAGGCAGTATGGACTTTCGATGAAAATGACATCGGAAACAACACTGTTGATATTTGGGTACAAGATGTGAATGGAAACTGGGCTTACGCTACTACATTCCTAGTACTTCAAGACAACACTGGATCTTGTTCTGGACCTCAAGCTAACATCTCTGGTATCTTGAATAGCGAAGCTAATGATGCTGCTGCTAATGTTGATATCCAATTGATGGGTACAAGCGGAATGGTTAACGAAACTGTTTCTAACGAATCAGGAGAGTATGACATGAACGCTGCTACAGATCAGAACTACTCAGTTTCTCCAGAGAAATTGGATGAAGTAAGAGAAGGAATCTCTACTTTGGATCTAGTATTGATTAGCCGTCACTTGATTGGATTGCAACCATTGGATTCTCCATACAAGATGATCGCTGCTGATGTAAACAATGACAGTGGAATCGATGCATTTGACTTGATCGACCTTCAAAAGGTGATCTTGTTCATCTACGATGAATTCCCGAATAACAAGTCTTTCCGTTTCATTGATGAGGCGTATGACTTTGCTGGTAACTCTCCGTTTGCTACTGCATTCCCAGAGCAAGTTGATATCAATGGTCTTTCTAACGACGAGGTTGCAAACTTCGTAGCAGTGAAGACTGGAGACGTTAACGGTTCTGCTCAGATGAATGCTAACGCTGCATCTGGTAACAGAAGCTACACTGGAGAATTCTTCTTCAACGTTGCTGACCAAGCATTGGTTGCTGGAGAAACTTACACTGTTGACTTTACTACTAATGAGTATACTGACTTATTAGGATACCAATTCGCAATGGACTTCGACCAGTCTGCTGTAAACTTCGTTGATGCGGCTGCTGGAAACACTGCTGTTGAATTCGGAACTAGCTTATTGGACAATGGAGTATTGACTGCTTCTTACGGAAGTACTAAAGCTCAAACTATCGAGAACGGAACTGTAGCATTTAGCATGACTTTGACTGCTAAAACTAATGCTCAGTTGAGTGATGTATTGAACATCAACAGAACTCGTTACACTAGAGCGGAAGCTTACCAAGCTAGCCTTGATCACTTGAACGTGAACATCCAGTTCACTCAAGATGGTACTACTACTGTAGCGGCTTCTAACTTCGAATTATTACAGAATCAACCAAATCCATTCAAGGATGCGACTGAGATTAGCTTTGTATTGCCTGAGGCTGCAGCAGCTACTTTGACTATCTACGATGTATCTGGAAGAATCTTAAACGTAATCGAAGGTGACTACGCTAAAGGTTACAACAAGGTAACAGTAAGAACTGCTGAGTTAGATGCAACTGGAGTTTTATACTACCAATTGGATACTGACGATTTCAGTGCTACTAAGAAGATGATTGTTATTGAATAATCAGATAAATACTGTTCTATATCAGTATTTGTAAAATAAATTGGGCTTCTCCATTCATTTGGAGGAGCCCTTTTTTAATGCATAAAATGCGACATCCAGTAATTTTTAGACAAGAGTTATTAATTTATTTCTCATTTTTGAGGTATGAATCGAATCATTAGCTGTCTATTGTTGGTGTGTATAATCCAGTTAAATGGATTTACACAAAACACCATAGGAATATTACAGAATGAAGTTTCATCCCAAAATGGTTATACACTATTTAGTAATAGCAAAAAGACTTTTCTTATAAACAACTGTGGCGAAAAAGTTCATCAATGGGAAAGTCAATTTAGACCAGGTGCGGCTGTTTATCTCATGCCAGATGGAAATTTATTGCGTACAAATAGAATCTTAGGTGAGTTCAATGCAGGAGGTGTAGGAGGTGGTTTAGAAATTCTGGATAAAAATAGTAACCTATTATGGTCCTATAGGATAGCTGACGAGTTTCAACATTCCCATCACGATGTCAGTGTAATGCCTAATGGAAACATTTTAGTAATAGTTTGGGATTTAATTACACCATTGGAAAGTATTCAATTTGGAAGAAAACAAATTGCCGAAATTTGGTCAGAAAAAATAGTAGAGATAGAACCGGTTGGTATCGATGAAGCAAATATTGTTTGGGAATGGAAACTAAAGGATCACCTTATTCAAGATCATGACAGCAGCGCAATGAATTATGGACAGATCAGTGATCATCCGGAAAGAATTGATTTCAATTATTTGGGCGATGGAGCTGCACCAGATGGTGATTGGGCTCATTTAAATGGGATTAGTTATCACGAACCATCAGATCAAATTGTAGTTTCTTCAAGACATTTTGGGGAAATTTGGATAATTGATCACTCTACAACTACCAGTGAAGCTTCCAGTTCGGAAGGTGGCAATTTCAACAAAGGCGGAGACATCTTATATCGATTTGGAAATCCATTTGCCTACAAAAGAGGAAGTCAATCAGATCAACTTTTTGTAGGTCCACATAGTCCTACTTGGACATCTGAAAAATCGCTAATGGTATTCAATAATGTCTACACGACAGAAAATTCAAGCGTTGAAAGATGGACTTTGCCTCTAGATCAGAACAATCAATATATAATTGAAAATAATTCTTCTTTTGGCCCAATAGAAGTAGATTGGCGCTATACAGAAAATGATTTTTCCTCCAAAATCATGTCCAGTGCGCAAGAATTGGCCAATGGTAATATTTTGATATGCGAAGCCATTGACGGTCGTTTTTTTGAGGTAACCATGGAGAAAGAAACGGTATGGGAGTATATAAATCCCGTGAGAACTAATGATATGATTTTTGAACAAGGAACAATTCCTCTTCAAACCGAGACTTTTCATGTTACCAGATATTTGGCCAATGATCCCATACTACAAGATTATGACTTAATGAGTGAAGGCCCAATTGAATTCAGCCCCACCCCAAATAATTGCACAATCACTAGCGCAGAATTTGACAAACATAAATCAATACCAATTGTCAAACTACATGGCAACCCTACAAGCCAGATTTTAAATTTCACAAGTTCTACTAGTAAATTGCGATACAACATTATTTCCTTAGATGGCAGGCTTCTACTTTCAACTTCAAACATGGAAAACAACAATTCAGTTGATGTAAGTAGATATCCCAGTGGTGTATATTTCCTTCAAGTTTTTACTTTACATGGCATCCAAACAATAAAATGGTTGAAACTTTAGTATTCTAAGCGAATACTG
The DNA here is from genome assembly GCA_937928045.1 of uncultured Saprospiraceae bacterium. GTDB lineage: Bacteria > Bacteroidota > Bacteroidia > Chitinophagales > Saprospiraceae > JABDJM01. The sequence continues at coordinate 4,558 of CALFWO010000025.1, forward strand.
AAACCTTTAATAGTTAGGCAAAGCGTAAAGTTTGGGTTAGTTTTTGATTAGTAGAATTAGAAAGAATCTATAGACATTCAATTAAGATACGACATCGACTATAATTAGCTGATTTTCTGATTCTTAAACTATACAATAGGTAGTAAAGCTTAAATCACAAGTAACTCAATTGTATAGAATTAGACAAATGTCAAATTCTTATGACAAATAACAAGCTTAAAATTACCTTTTCTTTATTTCTAAGAGGATAAGGTCTTATAGGTTGGTTATCTTTACAGCCAGGGATCATTGTAATAATTACAATGTGAATTGAATAAATTGTAATTAACAATGTTTGATATATCATCGCTACAATACAATTCTGACAATCCTGCATTGATTGCAATCATCTTCACTGTATTAGCAGCAGTAGCCTTAGGGACATTGATTGCTTTCACCTATGAAAAGACGACCAGAGATATCGAAAGACCTGATCACTTTCTTCAAGCTATGGTTTTAATTACCGTAGTAGCAGCAACCATTCTACAAGCAATTGGAGATAGTGTTGCAAGAGGATTGGGTATGTTAGGAGCATTGTCTATTATTCGATTTCGAACTACGATAAGAAATCCTAGAAACATTGTTTTTATGTTCAGTTCAATTGCAGCAGGAATTGCGTGCGGAGTATATGGTTTCATGATCGCATTCGTTGGTACAATTGGCTTTTGTCTAACTGCCTTTATTTTAAGACTAAGTTCATTTAGTCCCAAAAAATCATTAATAGGAACTTTGAGAATAGAAGTGCCAAGAAATTATTCAGAATTTCCAACGATGGAAAAAATATTGAATAGATTTTGCGCCAAATATGTATTGGCAAGTTACAAAGTATATTCTGGTGAAAAAAAGGCCAACATGATGCAATACGAATATAGAATAAAGCTGAAAGATACAAGTCAGGGAGGTGAGTTGGTTGCGGAACTGAATGAATTCATAGAATTAAAAGTGACAAATTTGAGTTTTAAGGGAAGTACATCCGATCAAATTTAACTTGTACCATTGGTTATAAGCTTATGTTAAAAAAGATAAATATACTTTATATACTATTCATTCCATTATGCTATGTGTTATGGCAAATGAACGTTGGCCTAACCCAAACGTCTCCATTTTTTTATGGTTTTGCAGAAAACAAAGAGACCGAATTGAGCCATTATGAACACGTAACCGTAGAGAAAATTCATGTAACACCTGGTCAGCAGGTCGTAAAAGGTCAACTACTTCTTGAAGTAAAACAATCCAATATTGATTTAAAAATTGGAGCGGCTGGAATGGATATAGAAAGACTTAACGTAATAACTCAACAGGAAAAACTAAATATTAAAGCGAAAATTCGGGAACTAAGTTTACGAATTGAGAATGAAGTAAGTGAGCACCTAGTTAATAAAAGGAATTTAGAGTTAAGTATAGAAAGTAAAAATGATTTACTTAAAGGATTAAAAAGTTTTGAAGATGTTCCAACTAATACAAATTCTTCTGATGCGCTAAAATTAGCAGCTTTAGATGAAAAACTTGAAATCACACTAGCTCCAATTAAACTTGAAATTTCAGAACTTAATAGGCAACTGTCTAATAGCCAAAGTCCAGAACAAATCAGACAGCAATCTTTAGAACAAGAAATTAGTTATCTCAAAAAAGAGCAAGACAAACTGTCCATTCTTGCACCATCGGATGGTTTAATAGGAAACATACTTTGCAAAGAAGATGAAAACATTAATGGATTCTCAACTTTAATCAATTTCTATGAACGTTACCCTACTCTAGTCAAAGGTTTCGTTCACGAAAGCCTTATTCTCAAAGTAAAAGTTGATGATAGTTTGGTGGTATCGAGTACTATGCATCCAGATCATAAAGTGAAAGGAATTGTAGTAGGAATGGGAACCAGAATAGTAGAAATTCCAGAAAGGCTAAGGAAAATACCAGATTTCAAAACTTATGGTCGAGAAGTACTTATTAGAATTCCTTCAAAAAATCCTTTTTTGCAGAAAGAAAAAGTTATGCTAAATTCCTTAAGTGGAGAAGAACAAAGCAGTCTTTCTGTCATGTTATCTCAATTTACTAATTACAATAGTAAAGAGAAAAAAAGAATATCTAAATCTTTACAAAACAACTGATTGGATATATTGCATGAGTAATTTCGCACTAATATATTTTCGCAAATTTTGCACTTTGATTTTCGTCGTTCTACTAAGTTCGACTCTCTTATTAGCGCAAGAAAATTCCGTCAAAGATGTCTTAGCCCCTTTGCATAAAGCTAATTTCAACATCAACTATGGAGATCAACTAAATTTCTTACTAAACGAAAACCAAAATATTCCAATTCTGGACAAGTTAGAATTCAGAACCGAAACTGATGAAATGGATTTATCTAGACAAGAATATCTTTTCAGAACAAGTTTCAACAGTTTTGGTAGCAATAAAATACAAAACAAAATTACTTCAAACTCTGTATCATACTACCAATTAAAAGATCAGCAATTAGCAGAAATACAACTAAAAAACCAGTACGAAAGAATTGTTGATTGGTACTACGAAACTAATAAACTTGATTTAGTAAAAGCTCAGCTAGTTATCGAAAAGGACAAATTAGTCGTTCTTAAAAAAATGGTAACTACTTCACAAGAAATTGATTTAGTAAATATTCTTAAGCTTGAAAATGAAATAATAAATTTAGAAAGAGATCAGTTAAGAATTTCAAGTAACATTGAACAAAGAAAGCAGCTCATTTTTAAGCAGATCGGTAAAAATTCTGGAACCAATCTATATACGCAGAATTGGATTTCTTTAGATCAAATGTACACTCTGCTAACTTCTCAACGTCCAGATGAGTTTCCATCCACGGACCAGCAGTTACTTTCTAATCGTCTTGAAGAAGCTGAGTTAGCACTAGCCTTTGAAAATTCCGAACGTAAAAAAATACTAGACTTTGTTCAATTCAAATATTCTGGGAGAGAAACGAACTTAATTAGAAATGAAATTTCTTTTGGCGCCGGAATTAACATCCCCACTCCGTCAAGTGAACGACGAAGAATGAATGAAAGGCAAATTGAAATATTTGATGAACAATTCAAAATTGATCTTTTTCAATATAAATTGGAATCTGAACTACAAGAGCTGCTAAATGAGTTTATGAATATTAGAGCTGAATATTTGCTTATAGAAAAGCAAGAAAAACAGCAAGATTTAAAAGGAACCTTAGCATCATATACGAAATCTGGTTTTGCCCAACCGCTAAGCTTGTTACAAATCAATGAATCAATATTGGACTATAAAAAATCGCTTCATGATCTGGAACATGACGCATGCAAAGTGTATATAGACTATTTAATGACGCAGGGAAAGATCAACATACTTTCCAATACCAACTTCTTGTCTAACGACCTTGAAACTTTTTAACAATATTTTTGCTAGCTACCGCTATTTGAAAAGCTTTAATAAATTACTTAAGCAAAAAAGAAACTTCCATACTATACCCCTTGTATCTTCCTTCGCTTTCCGCAAATTTAGTTGTAATCTTCCCAAAACTCCCAAAAGGTGCTGGAGTCATACCTAATACAGCTCCTGTATTGTCATTTATGGAAATTAATTCTACATCATTATACCCTCTCAATCTGGCCACATTTAATGCTTTTCTCTTGGCTTCTTCAAACGCTTTGACTGCCCAATTGTCTTGTTCTTCTAAATCGTATTCTGGAAAATGAGAAAAGTATGTGAAATTCTCTGCGAAACCTTCTTTGGCCCATTTATACATTGCTCTCATTTCTTCTTCCGAATTGTACTCAAAGGAATAGGTTCTTTTAGAATTTTTTGTAAAGTAATCTTCCATTTTATCAACTAAAACAATACGATCAGAAACATCTGTATTGTTGATAATTTCATAAATGAAAAAATTGTATTGCTCTTCTAATGTTTCGAATTGGGCATTGGGTCCGCAAGTAACTCCATTTTCAACAAAAGAAAATTCCATAGTGTGAGAAACGGGCATATCTTTCCAGTCATACCTACCAGTAACTGTTATCATATTATCAGCTTGGGCTTGGACACCAATATTTAAACAGAAGATTATGACGAACAAAAACAAATTTTTAATCCAATAGCTCATAAGTAATCACTAGTTTATAATTAAAATTAGATGTACTTCCTTTTTTTGACCCAATAAATCGTTTTTTACTAGACGCCATATCCTCAATATTTATAACATCTCCTACTTTCTTACCTACATGTTTTGCTAACGCCTCTGCCTTTCTTTTAGCATCACTCATGGCCATTTTGGCCATTTCATAATCATCGAATTCTAACTCTGAATTATAAACATATTCAAAGCCTTGTGCTGAAAATCCTTTTATTGAAAACTTAGTAATCTGTTTTGCATCTTCTATTGACTTTACATTAAGAAAATAATCAGTAGCCTCTACCTTTTTATAATTTCTTTTTGGAGGCCATATTTCTTCTAAGTCATTGATCGAATAACCCAATGTCTTGAGATTAGCATCCAATTCCAATTTGACTTCTTCTAAACTCTTTTCTCTTATTTTTTGATATTCGTCCCTGGCTATTTCCGTCACCGTCAATTTGATTCGCATGTCATCAGCTGGTACTTCCAAATTGGCTATACCTACTATTTTGATAAATTTTTCGCCCTGGCTAATGGCCAAAATCGGAATACAAAGCAAAAAGGTGATTAGGTAATTTTTCATGATTATTGGCATTTGTATTTAATTTTCTGAAGCTAAGATAAGTATTTCAAATGGGTCTATAACAAGGTATTAGGGAACTACTGAATCTAAACATTTGGAAAAATAACATATATTTTATTTTGAAAGTTCGAAAGTTGCCGTTACCTTGCGGGATATCAGGATCGAAAATCACTAAATAGATTCAATATGATTGATAAAATGACGTTAAAATTGGGCAGTCTTGGAGATGACTTCCAGCTTATCAACCCTGATTCTATGTCGAAAATCACGGGAGGAGCTACTCTTTCTAGACCGCCAAGTCTAATTTCTACATGTGGAGGAATCATGCCTTCATAGCCGATCTAATGATTCAGACAAGAAAGGCAATACCATTCATTGGTATTGCCTTTTTTCATTTATATATTACCTCTTAACATTTGATCGTCAAAATGGCAAATTGACTACCTTTAACAATGACATAGCAAATCAGGCTTGAAAAACATAAATTGATGTATGAATCGTTTAAATTTTAAACTCTTCATTGTCTTGCTCCTTTGGAGTCTTACTATCAAAGGCCAGTCTCTAGAAAATAAGGATTGTTCTACTGCATTGGATCTTTGCGGAGTATCACCCTTTCAACTAATTTCAACAGAGGGGGTTGGAATGCAAGATACCATTCTACAGAATTCGTGCTTGGCTTCAGAATACAATTCCCTCTGGATCAAAATAAACATTCAATCAGAAGGTTATCTTACTTTCAAGTTCACACCTAACAATCCTACAGTCGATTTAGACTTTGCAGTATTTAGAAGTGCACTATCGAACTGTGAAAACAATGAGTTGATTAGATGTATGGCTTCGGGAATTAATATTGGTAATCCCGATTCTACACAACTCGATCGATGTCTAGGAGCAACAGGATTGAGGGAAAATGAAATTGACTTTGAAGAAACTAGTGGATGTCAAGCTGCTGATAACAATTTTCTCGCGCCAATTGACTGCCAATTAGGGGAAGTCTATTACATCATATTAAACGATTTCTCTTACGCCTTGGATACGACAATGCTGGAATTCGGTGGCACCGCTGAGATCAATTGTATTACGACAAATATTTCTGAATCGAATTTTAAACCAGAACAAATTTCTCTATTCCCTAATCCTTCAGTTGGCCCGATCAACTACCATATACCTGAACAATATGTTGGAGGATCACTAAGACTAATTGACCTGCAAGGAAATACGGTTCATTTTATTGAAAAATTAGTTTCCCGTTCAGGAAATTTACTTTTGAGTCAATTAGAAAATGGAATGTATAGCATTGTCATTTCAAATAAGAATAGTTCAATTGCCGAACGATTTCAAATATTCCACCATAACTAGTTAATCAAAATAAATTGTTACCATTTAAAAGGTGCCTACAAAACATTTTAGTTTCTCTACTCCTACTATTTTAGTTGATTGAATAACACCGTAATATCATTTTTTGAAGATAGCCATAATTGCTTCAGTGTTTCTGGAATTGGTTGAGGTGATATAGTAAATTGTCCTAAAATTAAATCTTGATCACCATCGCCATCAAAATCTGCCTTTTCTAAACATAACGAACGGACAGGCATATCAGACGGAATTAGTTGTGTCTTAAACTCAAACTGTTGGCCTTCCGAGATATTCTCCAAATAGACAAAACTTTCCTCTATTAGATTATCAAAGTCGGGAAAAAAAGCTGAGGTTGCTATGTCCAAATCTCCATCCTGATCAAAATCAAAAGGAATTACTTTCGTACTACCGTAAATTGGATAAAAGTATTGCTCCTTGTAACTATCTTCCTCTGCTATAAATATTCTTACTCCATGAAAATTTTTTAAACTATAAGAGTAATCTGCATTGTCACCATGAGCGGTAGTTATATCAAATCGCCCATCTTGATTATAATCTGTCAATTCAAAATCACTGGTACCAAATCCAGGAGGAAATCTTAAAATTCTTTTTGCATCAAACTGTAAATCTTCTCGCTGATAAAAAGTAAAAATAGATTCGTCTCCTTGGGCAAAAAGTGCAACAATGTCCATTTTTCCATCATTGTCCATATCTTTGATCTTAAACTTAATTACCCCCGGTAGTTCTAATAAAGTTGATCTTCGATATTCATCATTTATCGATTCAAATAAAAATAAACCGCCAATATCATTACCAAACTCAGCAACTATTATTTCATCTATTCCATCGCCATTCAAATCTGCGAGGTCAGCTTGAACTGGTCTCCTTAATGAATCAATCAAAATTTTTCCATTGATTTTATTAGTAAAAATAACTTTTCCATTTTTTAAGTTAGAAGGAAAAAGCGAACCAATTTCACTCCAGCCGACATAGTTATCACTAAAATTAAAATCGACCACAGGACTGGCTACTCTAGAAATTAACTTTTCATCTTTCGACCAATGATGAATTGTTTTATTGAAATCTGCCAACCACAATTCCTTTTTTTCTTCATCAAATTCAATAGCACAAATATTGGCTCCTAAGTTATCATCGATTGGAAAGTCTCTTCGCACAAATTGCTTACTCTCAACATTCCTGGCTAATCTTGTTTCATCAAAAGAGATACTATCTGGAGCCAGATCAATAACATACTTCTTTAAGCGCTCCCATTCATCATCTTCAATTATTTTTTCATACTTATCGAGATTATACTTCCGCAATTCTATCTGTTCAGCCATAGATAATCTTTGCAAAGGATCTAATTTTGCATTCGGAATGCCCAAGCGAATGCCCATTCTTGGTAAAATTGACGCTTCCCAAATATCTTTACTTAGTGATGCTGGATCAGGAACTAAGTGGCAAGAACCACAATAAATTTGGTAATCTTTTTCGATCTCAGAGCGTTGCTCATGATTATTGACACATGAAAAAAATGTGAAAATAAAGCAGCTTGCGAATAGCAATTTTAAGTTAAATAGATTAAGTACTCCTGACATTATTTCATTAATGTAACGTCTCCTTTGTAATCACTAATTGTTCCATCCAGCCATTCCACATTAATATAATAAACAAAAACACCAGGATTTAATTCAGCTCCTTTATGAGTTCCATCCCAACCAAGACCAGTATCATTCGGCAAAAAATTATCATTGGCAAAAACTATTGCCCCCCAACGATCAACGACAATCATTCTTTTTACTTCCACAACTTTCGACAGGTCCGTAAAAACTGTAAAGCCATCGTTGTTGCCATCATTATTGGGGCTAAAGGCATTGGGAATAAATAAATCTTTGTCATTTCTAACCTTAAAGAAGACTTCTGTATCCGTAAGACATCCATCTTCCGTAATTATCTCAAGTCGATAAGTTTGATCAGTTATTGGACTAGCAAAAGGTTCTAAACAGTTATTGCAACTCAGCCCCTCTGATGGACTCCAAATAACAGACTGTATAATATTTTCTGAAAAATTTATTATTGGAAGCAATTGGACCGAATCTCCATAATCGATTTCAATTTCTGTTTCCAATTCAGAAAATAAAAATGGGGCACTGTTTACTTGCAGTTGGTCAGTCCATTCACAATCTCCAGAATCTTGAATCACTAAATCATAATTTCCGGAAGACAAATTATTGTATGCTGTAATTCCCGAAAATGACTGCCCTCCATCTATCGAATAGACATATGGAGGCAGACCTCCTTGCACATTATCAAATTCAATACTTCCAGTCTCCCCAAAACAAATTGGAGATTGTAGTCTAGCTTCTGCCAATACCGGATCTTCTTGAGAAACAATAATATCGACCGTGTTGGAACAACCATTATCATCGGCTATAAAAGTTACCGAATAGCTGCCAGGATTTTCAACAGTTGGGTTTGCAATATTCGAATTAAATCCATTGGTCCCTACCCATTGAATAGTTCCAGATTCATTTGTAGTGGCTTCAATTAAAACATTAATCTCATCACATTCGATTTGAGCATCTTCGGATATTAATGCAGGCAATTCAAAATCTCCAATAACCTCAGCAGTTTGAACATTTGCACATCCATTGTCTCCAGTGATTTCCAAATTATAGAAACCAACTTCTTGAACATTTATCGATTGTGATGAAGCAGTAAAGTTATTTGGTCCAGTCCAAACATAATCTGCATTCATAATATTTGCAGACAAAGTTGAACTCGTCAATTGACAGTTTAAAACAACATCTGAAAGACTAAAAGCCGGAAGAAGCGTATCCACATCAATGTTAGACATCAAATGTTGTGTACAGCCATTTAATCCTTCTACCAACAAAGTATATTCCCCTCCTTCAGTTACCGTTGGACTTTGTTCGGAACTCATAAATCCATTTGGACCGGACCATTGAAAAACAAATCCAGTCGGATTCCCTAAAGCGGAAAGTTGAATACTTGGATTGTTGCAGGTAATCTCATTATCGCCAGTCATGAATTGTGGTTCCGTAAAATCACTAGAAATGTTTACAATGTTTCCAGTAGAACAACCATTCGGAAAAAATGAAGTCAAAGTGTAAAACCCTTCGTCGAAAACATCAACATCTTGAGTAAAAGCCGCAAAACCATTTGGGCCAGACCATTCCCATGCTGATACGTTATCCATGGTTTCGGGAGCTAATGCTAATGTTGGATTTGAACAATTGAGTTCACCACCAACCAGACTAACGTTAGGTACAGCAAAGTCATCATCGACGACGATTGTTTCAATTGCCTTACATCCATTTGGCAATTCATAGACTACTTCAAATTGTCCAGCTTCCAGAACAATGTAGTTGGGTCCAGTTCCAACTTCTACCCCACCTTCAAACCAAGTATAGTTTCCGCCACTAAGATCGGCAGTGGCTTGCATGCTATCAATTTCATTTGTACAATCGAGAAACGGAACATAAACAGCCAGTTGCGGGATATCTACATTAGCAGTTACGGTAACATCTTGATTACTAGAACATCCATTTGCTAATATGATTTCTAGCGAATAGACTCCGGCTATCGGCACATTAATCATCTCTTGAGTGGAAGAAAAACTATTTGGACCTGTCCATGAATAATCCCCAACTATGAATTCATTTGCACGCAGTTCAACGGTATCCTCATCACAAGTCAATTGTACATCCGAAATAGTAAATATTGGAGTGATCGTATCTATGTTTATCTGTAAAGGTGCTTCTTGTATACATTCACTACCAAAATCGAAAACTAGAAGTTTATATAACCCAGCCTGGTCAATTGTCTGAAAATTAGATCCTAGCGTATCGCCTAAAGGGTCTTCCCAAATGATACCATAACCACCTTGCACTCCATCGCTGATATAGGAAAGTTGAGCAGTGGGATTATTGCAATCCAAATTTGTTCCTACCGGCGTATAATTTGGAACACTAAAGTCTTCAGTTACTTCAATTGTTGAAATCCTAGAACATCCATTCGCTTTAAAAGAAATCAATTCATAAGTTCCAATGTCATAGGTAAAGGTGTTCTGGTCATTGGAAGAAAAACCATTTGGTCCAGACCACTGATAGTTAACAACATCATTGTTGATAGGATTTGCTAGAAGAACTGCAGAATCTTTTGCGCAATTAATTAAGCTTGTTGTAACATTTACCATCGGGACAGAAAAATCTGAAACTACCTCTATCGTCCCTTGAACCTGACAACCGTTAGCCGATTCAACCTGTACTGTATATATGCCTTCAACAGAAACTATTGGCTGATTGTCATTTGAAAAAACACCACTGTCATCACTCCAGCTTACTAAATTACTGATATCATCTAATAGTAAATCTAAATTTACTGTTGGATTATTACAATTTATTTGAAGTTGTGGACTTAGAGAAAAAGATGGTAAATCATCGTCTTGAGGGATATCAATATTCGCAGAATTGACACAGCCTGCTGCATTGTCGATAGTTACAAAATATTCTCCGGCTACACTAATCTCTGGCGAAGACTCAATGCTAGAAAATCCATTTGGACCGGACCACGTAAAATTAACGATTGCTTGATCGCTAGTAGCTACAAGATTGATTATAGGATTCGCACAATTCAATGTATCCGGTTGGATATCAACTAATGGTATATTTCCCAGCGCTTCGACCACAATAGTTTCCATATTAGTACATCCTTTATTGTCCTCGATCTCTACAGTATAGATTCCAGGGTTGGAAACCAACGGATTTGGTATAATAGATGTAAACCCAGTTGGACCAGACCAAGAGAAGCTGACGGCTTCTGGAGCCACTGCGTTGAGTTGCGCCTCGGTCGCGCCACATGGCAAATCTTCTCCTGTGACACTGATACCGGGCGGAGCATTTTCCAAAAATACTTCTACTAACTGCGAAGAAACACAACCATTAGACCCACTTACAGAAAAAGTGTATTCACCAGGCTCCGAGACCACCGGCATTGTATCTGTAGATTGATATCCATTAGGTCCCGCCCAAATGTAAGTCACATTATTTGTTGTAGATGACCCTTGCAAGGTGACAGAATCTGGATCGCAAAAGATTGTTCCGCCAGTAGCTGAAATATTTGGCAAATCGGCATCTGGTGCTATCACGATACTATCCCGAGCTGTACAATTCCCTATGGTAAAAACTTGTAAATAATAAGTTCCAGCTTGTCCGATAGTAGGCATTGAATCATTGCTCATATAACCAGATGGCCCAGTCCAATTGTATTCATTAATATTAAACGAACTAGAAGGCATCAAAGTCGAAGTAGGTATTTGACAAGTGAGATCATCACCAGAAATTCCTAAATCAATTATTTCATTGCTGGCAAGCACATCTACAATTTCTGTATTTACACATCCATTCATTCCCACAATTGTTATTTCAAAATTTACTGGGGTGCTAACATTAATTATAGAATCTTGAAAGGTCTCATTGGTTGTTAAATTAGTCCAAACATAAGTTGCAACATCATCTGAAGAAAACGTAATTGGAATCGACGCCTCTTCACATGCTAAAATATAATCCGATGTATTTAAATCAGGAATTTGAAAATCAGAAGCAACGGCAACGGGAAGCATAGCTTCACATCCATTGCCTGCGATAACTGTAAAAGTATAGGTCCCAGAATCTTGAACGATCGGATTCAAGTCAGTACTAGAAAAACCATTTGGACCTGACCAAGAATAGGTAACACCAGTGGTAGTTGAATTTCCATTCAATATTAAAGAATCCATATTACAATCCAACATTCCACCGGCAGCAGAAATATTAGGTACATTCGCATCCGCAAATACTTCGGCGGTTTGAATAGTTGAACATCCATTAGGTGCGTTGGCGGTAACGATGTAATCACCGATCTGACTTACAACAATTGAAGTACCTGATCCGACAAAACCATTTGGGCCAGTCCATGAATAACTTGTACCTGCAACCGTATCAATAATCCCCAAGGTAACATCATTTGCCAAACAAGTTAAAGTATCTCCATTTACTTGAAGCGATGGCGCAATGGTATCTGTTAATACTTCTATGGAATCATTCACATCACAATTTGCTCCTGCAGAAATTGTCAAATAATAAATACCGCCTTCTAAAACCGTTGGATTAGCCAATGTATCAGAAAAGCCATTTGGTCCAGTCCAAGCATAAGTGACATTTGGGGAATCACTGGTTCCATCTAATATTAATGAATCATTTGCGCAAGAAAGAACTCCTCCTTCAGGACTGATTTCTGGAAGCGCGGCATCTTGCGCAATGATAGCCACTGAAGTCATTTGACAACCAGTAACATCATTTGTAACCAGCAAAGTATAAACTCCTGTTTCAGAAATTTCATGATTTATTCCAGTTCCAGTTCCACCCGGACCAGTCCATACATAAGAAATATCGGGCCCAGCATCTGATCCTGTTCCGTCTAAAGTTATGGGAAAGGATTCACCACATGCGAGCGTAACATTCCCACCTGCATCTGCAATAGGAAAATTCACATTTTCGTCAACTAGGATTGATTGAAAAAAACTACAAGTTATTCCATTCAACAATACATCCAAAGTCAAAACATAGAGTCCGGGGTCACCGACGACAATATTTAAATCTCCTGAAGAAAAACTATTGGGTCCGGACCAATTTATATTTATTGGCAATCCATCTGTATCGACAAATGGGTTTAAATTAACATTAGTATTTTGACAAGTGATCATTCCTGGATCAGGAATAATTATCGAAGGATTATTTTCGACGATATTTAAAATTACGGTAGAATCACATCCATCGGTGGTCATCATATCGATGACATATTCATCTTCGCCGCAATAAGATATTCCGTCAACAATTACACAATTGTTATCTACGCAAACAGTTTCGTTTATAAAGGTAGTTTGAGGTTGACTCAAAGTAATAGTTACTTCATCTGTTGCCACACAAACTTCATTAAAAGTAATGTCATCTAATGCGAAATCATTTCCTGATGGATTTGTGTTTTGATTTACGATACAAATTTCCGCAGTGGAACTTCCTCCAGAATTCCAAGTTGCATTAAATGGAGTCCAGGCACAAGGTGTGGGATTTGCATTAAACTGACCACCTATCAAAGTTCCGTTAATCGAAAATTGCAAAATAGCCGGGGAAGTATTTATAACCATAGCGACCCATGTTCCAAATTCGTATTCCGTTCCTGGATTAATACTGACCGTTTGACACCAAACATTTTGATTTGCTTGAGCCGCTCCATTTATGACCATCATATTCCCGGTTGCATCTCCAGTATGATCAGAACAAGGCGAAAAATTATTGTGGGTACTTGCTGGATTGTTGGAAACTGCATATTGTCCTTCATTGCTTAATAAGCCAAAAGGACCACCAGTACCTGGAATATAGTCACTGGAAAAATTAGCGTCTCCAAGATTAAAATCTCCATTAACCACCAAATTCACTGGATCTATTAGTCGCGTCTCTAGCGTATAAGTAATCGTTCCATTTATTGTTGCTGTTGGGTTCAAAATAAAAGGATTGGAAAGACCTGTGGTGGGCGTCCAACTTACTGAAGCAAAATTATCACTAATCGAACCATTGAGTTGAACTACATCCCCGGGATTACAAACGATTTGATCAGGACCGGCGTTTGCGGTTAGGGAACAAGCAAGGTTCGTTAGATTGGTGTTCTTGCCATTGTTTGCGCTTACAGAAATACAAGCGAATAGAATGAAAAAAATGGATGGTAATGCTTTGAACATAGTTACCATAAATATAAGGCTATTTGTGAAAAAGTTCCAGCATATAATTACAGCTTAGACTTCATAAACACGGACCTTTCGCTTTTTAATACGGGTGTTGTCCAAAAAGCGAATAACTTGGATCATTTTCTTCTCTTTAACCGCTACAAAAGCACAATCATTTTTCAATTCAATAATGCCCAGCTCATCTTTCTTGAGCTCTCCTTGTTTGAAAAAATGGCCAGCGATATCACCTTTAGAAATCTTATCCTTCCGACCTCCAGAAACAAACAAGGTCGACCATGCTGCCTTTTCGGGAATTGGAGCCGCTGAGATTTCTTCAACCTCTAAATCTCCAATAAAATCTGGCGCAGTTTCCTCTTTCCACTTCAATACATAAGCCGTACCATCGGCATTCATTCTTGCAGTTCTTCCATTTCTATGTGTGAACTCTTCTAGTCTTGGCGGCAAGTGATAATGAATGATAAATTTAATTTCCGGGACATCGATTCCTCTAGCTGCTAAATCGGTTGCAATCAACAACTGATGCGTACCATTTCTGAATTTGATTAATGCTCTTTCCCGATCTATTTGCTCCATTCCACCATAGAAGCAAGCATGAGCAATTCCTTTTTCTCTAAGAAAATCACTGACTCTTTGAATGGAATCTTTGTAGTTGCAAAAAATAATTCCAGGATCTGATCCGAGTTGACAAACGGCTTGAAACAATGTTTCTAGTTTATCTTTTTCCGGAGATATAATGAATTTAATTTGAAGCTTAGAAACACCATCGCCGAGATGATCAATGGTTGTTGGTGATTTTATCTTTACGAATTCTGGGAGTTCTACTCCTTGAGTAGCCGAGGTTAATATTTTCTTTTGAATGTTTGGAAGTGCAGAAATTATGGCTTCCATTTCTTCTTCAAATCCAATTTCCAGAGATTTGTCAAATTCATCTAAAATGAGATGGCTGACAGTTCGAGTATCAAAAGTTCTTTTTCTAACATGATGGGTTACGCGACCAGGAGTTCCTATCAAAATAGCGGGTCGATGTTGCAGTTCCATTTTATCCTTGCTTGCCGCTCTACCACCGTATACTGCATTGCATTTAAATCCCGCTCCCATATCTCGCACCACTTGTTCAATTTGAATTGCGAGTTCTCTTGAAGGCACTAAAATCAAGGCTTGAACTTCCTCCAGTTTAGGATCTAGTTCTTTTAATATGGGTAGTAAAAAAGCAAGGGTCTTACCGGTTCCAGTTGGAGATAACAATATAACTTCTTCGGTATTGGCGATTGCCAACTCCGCTTCTTCTTGCATTTCATTCAATCGCTCAATTCCTAACTTCGCAAGAATTTGCTCTTTATTTTTCATAAAAAATTGTCCTCCTTATTCTAACCAAAATAATCCATGAGCGCTAAAAGCCTTATTTCATGCTCTTGAGATACTTGTACAAATCACTGTTAGTAGACAAAATAACATTGGTCTCATCATCAAAAGTCTCTTGGAAAGTTTCCATTGATTTTAAAAAAGAATATAGATCTCTTGCTGCTGCAGATTTATTGTAAGCTCCCGCATATATCGCCGCTGCTTCGGCATCAGCCTTTCCTTTGATTTCTTCTGCCAATCTAAATGCCTCCGATTGGATAGTCAACAGTTCCCGATCTTTTTCTCCACTAATTCTAGAGGCTTCCCCTTGTCCTTCCGATCGAAACTTATCGGCGATTCTATATCGCTCAGATTTCATTCTTTCGAAAACCTGCTTTTTTACTTCGTTAACATAGTTGATTCTTTTGAATCTAAAATCCAAAATTTCAATTCCTAAATCTCCCGCTTGTGTATTTGAAGAAGTCAATATTTCATCCTGAATCAAAGCACGACCAACACTAATTGGCGTAAGTGTATCCTTCAATTCGCCATCAGTTAATTTAGATTGAATCGGAGTTCTATTAGTCGATCGAACCAATTCACGAATCTTATTTTTCGCAATGTAATCTTTGGTTTCACCATCTAAAATATCGTCAATTCTAGATTGCGCCCCTCGCTCATTGGTCAATCGTTTGAAGAACTGAAGTGGGTCAGTAATTTGCCATCGTGCATAGGTATCGACAAAGATCAATTGTTTTTCTTCCGTGGATACTTGTGCTCTATCACCATCCCAAGCTAGAAATCTTCTGTCAAAATAATTGACATCTTGAATGAATGGGAATTTAAAATATAAACCTGGTTCTGTAATTGCAGTTCCCACCGGTTTTCCGAACTCAGTAATGACCACCTGTTGTGTTTCATTAACAATGAATGTTGATGAAATCAAAACGAAAATGGCTATAAAAAATATGACAATTATTGGTAGTGATTTATTTTTCATTGGTCGCTTTTTTTAGTTGCATTTGTAAAAGTGGAAGCACGTTACTACCTTTTTCATCGGTAATAATTTTGTTTCCGAGTTTAGGCATGACTTCCGCCATGGTTTCTAAATAAATACGACTACGCGTTACTTCTGGCGCCTTGATGTATTCCTTGTAAAGTGCCTCAAACCTAGCAACTTCTCCTCTGGCTCTGTTTACCCGAGCGGTCGCGTATCCTTCCGCTTTCTGGATAGTTTCTTGCGCTTGACCTTTGGCTTTTGGAATTACCTTATTGTTTTCAGATTCTGCTTGGTTGATCAAAGTCTCTTTTTCCTGTTCAGCTTCGTTAACTGCATTGAATGCCTCTTTTACTGGGCCAGGAGGATTTACATCTTGCAATACCACCTGCTCTATTTTTATCCCTAATGAATATTCTCTGCAGACCTCTTGCAGAAGTTCTTGCATTTCAATCCCCATTTGGGTACGTCCAACGGTAATCACCTCATTTACAGTTCTGTCACCAACTATCTGTCGCATGGTTGCTTCAGAGATATCTTTCAAGGTAGATTCTGGATTTCGAACTTTAAACAAGTAGTTATACGGATTATCAACCCGGTATTGAATTACCCATTCTACGTCGGCTAAATTCAAATCTCCAGTCAACATATTGGCTTGTTCCTGCTCTTTCACCCCCCTTTTATATTGTGAGCGAACATCTGCTTTAACAGTTTTGAATCCAAACTCTACCTTTTGTTGCCTTTCAACAGGCACTAAATAGACCTTTTCGACAAAAGGAATTTTGAATTTAAGACCAGGCTCAACTGTTCGGGAATACTTACCAAATCTGGTAATTACACCGACTTCTTCAGTTTCGACTGTAAAGAAGGAACCCATAAAGGCTACTAAAAGAAATAATAAGATTACAATAATTTTCCACTGGCCTAATAGCTTTTTTAGCTCTGGTGGAATGGTGAATAAGTTCGGATCACGGTTGATAGTCATTCGAGCAGTAATTGGTGAAATCTAAAGGTACAAAAGCTTGTGTTAAAAACGGCTTAGTCACCTTCTACCGCCTAAATTCACTTGATTTTCTCCAATAAAAACCAGCATATTAGGGGATCAAGAGCTTCCCTTCGTTCTTCCCTCATTTTTTATCACAGATCCAGCTGCTGCTGGCTTAATTTTTGCTTCCTATTGCTTGAGACAGGACCTTCAGGGCTGTCACAAACATAATAGTCAAGAAATTTAAAAACATACTATTGTTCCCTATGAATAAAACACACCTAACAAAAACACTTCAAACGCTTTTTATCCTTCTGGCAGTCAGTACTTTAACTTTTGCCCAAAAGGAAAACGCAGATTTAGAGACTTTCAAGCTTCATGTCAACTTTCAACCAACACAAGGGGAAATGATTCAACAGAATCTCAGGCGGGAAGAAGCGAGCAATTTTGATGCTCCAAACTACATTGCAACCAATAAGGACAATGGTACCGTAAGGATTTTCGGAACTCAAAAAAGTGCTAGCGATTTCAAATATTTCAATTTTGATTCCAGTAACCTTTCCAAAGAGGAGGATTGTGCTAAGTTCTGTGAGAAAATTACCAAACTAGAACGTGTGCCTTACTTCGGCTTTGCGATCAAACCAATGGAAGATTTCTCTGGAGTTGAGATTACCAATATCATTGAAGATAGCAATGCGGCTGATTCTCCATTAGAAGTTGGCGACATTATCACTTCCATTGAAACTGCAGAAACTACGAACCCATGTGAACTTTTGAGAGCCGTAGATGATCAAACGGTTGACGAATGGGTGGAAGTCAATTACATTCGAAATGGAAAATCAAAATCCACCATGATCTTGATGGGATACAGAGTCAAAAAGCATGTGACTTGGGTGGCTTGTTGCGACAATATTACAAATGAAGATCCACAAATCATCGCTACACCAACTGCTCATTTGAATTTAGATATTTTTCCAAATCCAACTGCAGGTGTAACACAATTTGAAATAGGAACTTCATCAATAAATAAAACAACTATTCAATTGATGAATTTGAACGGTCAAGTATTAAAAGAAATGAAAGTATTTCCAATTGATGGTTACTGGCAAGATTATCTAGATTTATCAAAATATGCTGATGGCGTATATGTTCTTCATGTAACGCAAGATAAAGCAAAGACATCCAAACGAATAGTTCTACAAAAGAAGTAAGTTTTAATAAATTACTTAAAAAGCCCATTAATATCTGAAGATGTTAATGGGCTTTTTAATGTATCAAATGCATTATCTTTTCTATTGGTTATCTTTGGAAAGATTTAAAATTAATGATTTTAAGATTTATCCAAATATTATCTAGTACAAAAGGAATACCATTTCTGGTATTTCTAACATTAAATTTTCAATATTCACTTGCTCAAAATAATTTTGTTCCGAATGGTAGTTTTGAAGAAATCATCAATTGCGATATTCAATTTGGCGAAGTTTTCAAAACACCTCCTTGGGAAAATATAGACATCACAGCCGTAACAACTCCCGACTTATTCCACGATTGTTGTACAAATAATTTCTATGGAATACCTTCTGGCGGGTGCAATGTTGTATATCCCAATACTGGAAAAGGTATGGTTGCAATGGTCAACCTATATGCAGAAGAGGGATTACGAATTCGCTTGACAGCAGACTTACCCCAAGGTCAGGACATTTATGTCTCCTGCGCCGTAATACCACGAGAGAAATGCAGCACACCAATGGAAACTTTATGTTACTCCAATACACCTTGCTTGGTGTTCTCTGATTTTCAATTTCAAAACCAAGTAGTAACCTTGGAAACAGATACAATTATCAATAGAACAGATGCTTGGACAAATTTGCAAAATTGTTATCAATCTAATGGAACCGAAAAGTGGGTGCTGCTTGGAAATTTCAAATCAGCCGTTGAAGAAAAAAGAGATTGTGATTTCATTTCGGAACAAAATTTTTCCTATTACTTCATAGACGATATCATAGTTTCTCCGTTTGATGTCGTACCTGATACCTTAGTCCTTTGTGGCAATGAAAGTATTTATTGGGATGCTACTTTCTATGAAGTTCCCATATCATGGTCCGATGGAAATGAAGGTCCAATCAAGACAATAGATGAGCCTGGATTATATACTGTTTTTGGAGCATTAGAAAATTGCATGATGACTGACAATGTTGTTGTTATTCGAATACCAGATGAGGATCAATACTTTGATTTATCCATCTGTCAAGGTGCTCAATTAACTTTAACTACGCCTGTAACAGCTTTATGGCCCAATGGCCAGCGATCAAAAAATTATACAATTAGTAGCCCGGGGAATTTTATTGCCGAATTAGAAAGCGACTGTGGCGAACAACGCAGTATTTTTAACATTGAAGAATTGCCTTGTAATATTGAATATTATGTTCCCAATGCGTTTAGTCCAAACGGCGACGGTACAAACGATCAAATGGAATTCTTTTTTAGCTCAGCATTTGAATTCATAGGTGAACTATTGATCTACGATCGTTGGGGCAATCTGCTCAAAACATTCGATGCAGTCAACCAAAATAATTTACCGAAATGGAATGGAACTTTCAAGGGCAAGCAATTAAACCCAGCTGTCTTCGTTTGGGTTTTCAAATATACCAGCATCAAAGATAATGTGGAAAGATTTGAGACTGGAGATTTTGTACTGATGAGATAGCGTTTGGGATTTTGGGAAAAACATTGAAGGTGATCATGCTTAGAATAACTAAAAAGCTGCGATTCCAACTTCCTGTAGGACATTATGGCCAATTGAATTACAAATTAGCTCTCCTTAATATTTTTTAGCACCACTTCTGGATCATTAGACACTAGACTTTTTGACAATTATGATTTCTTTTCAGAAGACTCCAACTTCTTTTCTTCAGAGGATTTATTTAAAGCAGCTTCTCTTTTTTGTTTAACTTTCTTGATTACCCGCTGAGCATAAATGACTTGCGTATCAATGTCAGAAAGCAATTCAAAAATCGAAGGACTATACTTAATAGTCGGCTTTACGCCTTCCATTTCTTCGTTAAAACAGGCGGTATACATCTTTGTAGTTGACAATCGAACATTGATACCTGAGTTCGCCAATTTTTCTCGGATTGGATTTGCTCTAAATATTTTAGTTCCACCAGTTTCTTCGCCGATAATCATCCCCATTCGATAGCACTGGAATGTACTGGCAAAGCTTGAGGCTGCAGAGTAAGAATCTCTATTCGTCAATAGGTATACATCTCCAGAATATTCGAAGCTTTCCGTGTTGGGTTCTTCATTGAAGAATGTTGACTCATCTATAAATTGTCCAATCTCTCTGTTCATTATTGCATTTAAATCTACAAAATGCCGACGCTTAGGAATGGTAAAACTTCGAGACCTTAACATTGGATATTTGTCATAGAAATAATTTCTATAAGGATAGCTGACTTTCATGGTAGATCGTGCCATTGTTTTAAAGTAGGTTTCAGAAATGTAATGAAATAATTCTGAAGCAATCTTCGGCCATCCGCCATAATTTCCTCTTATATCAATGATTAATGAATGAATGCTATCATTTCTAATTGACTTAAATGTTTTCAAAAGAAAACGATTGTAAGTGTCAATATCTGGCGCATAAAATCCATAAATACTTATCATTCCGATTCCATCCTTTACTTTGTGATAAGCGTATGGCTTCCCTTGAGCGATTAGCAACTCTCTTTCCTCTCTATCATCTTTTTGGAAACTCTTCCAATCTTTAAAAGGCATTGTTTTTACCACTGTTTCATGTTCCTTTAAGTTGTAGTATTTAAATGTCAAATCATTACATTTACTAAAAACCAAATAGAGATACTTTTCAAAATCATCATCAATCAAAGTGTTTCTAAAGTTCAACTTCTCATAAGAAATATAAGGATCTACCATTGCCAAAAAACTATCTACCGAAACTCCTTCAATAGCCAAAATTTTATCACCAGGCTTCATAGCACCATCGTTGAAATTTTCCAAAACAAATAACTCATTGTCATTATTCAGGTGCAACTTGTATGGAAAACAGCCAAACTCTTTTCTTTTCTTCTCCTTCCAAAATTGTGAAAAATAAACCGAGCTGTGACCATCCTTTATTAAAGCCACGACCGAGGATAATTTTTTATAAAATTCAAGTTGAGAGTGTGGCTTGTTTAAAGATCCTTTTACCGCTTTTAATTGTTTATCAAAATCCTTTTCAGAAATATGCGTATATGGATCTGGATGAGCACGTAGGAACTGCTCAAAATTCTCAAAATCTTTCAATAATTTTTTCTCTGGTATTAATTTATCCTCTTGAGCTTGCAATTGAAAACAGGAAAGTGCAATGATTAGCAAACAAAAAAAAGTACGAAAGTGAATATTAGATTGGTAATACATCTTATAGCTTTATACTTGGTAGGTAATAAATAAATGGCCTGTTACTAGGCTGCGTCAAAAATAGTAATAATAGTGTTATTCTCTAAGCAATAAATAAAAAATAATTGAGAAAATTAAAAAATAGGGCCCGAAGTAATCACTCCCACCGCCCCAATCACCTTCAATGTTTTCCCCAAATCACAACCATCAATAAATGAACTGAGCATAACCGCATCCTTTCTAGTCCGTACGCTCGCAACGTGAAAATTAACGCAAAATTAAATTCTGCAGAACTGCCAGTCGCATCACTATATACATTTCTACTTGACTTACTTGAAGCTACGCTTCAAGTAAGTCAAGTAGAAATGTTTTTGAATACGATTTAATATTTCCTTAGCCTTTCCAATATCATCTGAGGCCAATCAACGTTTTACCTAAATCATCTGCACTTTGTTTTATTCTTTTTCCAAGGCTTCGATTCGAAGCACTAATTTTTCCAGTAGCAATTTAATATCCTCGTTTTCTTTTTTCAAATCTTCATTCTCTTTCACTAATTTTTCGCTGGTTTCCTTTGCTGTTTTGGATTCATCATACAATGCTTGTATAGCTGCTAAGGCCACTCCACTTGCATCCACGGTAGAAATAGATTTATCATTTCCTCCGAGTCCAAATGTTTCATAAAATTCTTCGGCGATCGGTCCTAGGTGCGTTGCAGAACTATCCAATTTGTAATTCCATTTCAAAATATTCAATGCTGCCAATTTTACCAAAATATCTTGGGAGACGACAGATTCGAAATTATGTTTGAGGTCACGACTACTGGCGTTGGTCCAAGCCCCTCCGGTAGTTAAATGTGCGCCGCTGGCTGCTCTAATCAATTGGTCCGGGTTATCCACCACATTGTTTCCAATCAGTAAATGTCCATTTTCTAATATCTGTAAATGTTCAGTAGTCCCAGTTCTAACGATCAGTGGATCATCAGAAGATTGGGCGTTTACTTCCAGTGTTTTAGTAGGAGTAGCATCATTGATACCTACCATCTCGTTTCCTTTGACAGTCATAACATCACCCGCGCCGTCGATATAAAAATTAAGCAAAGCGTTATCTGTGGTTGTACTGGGTCTTGCAGCGATGGTTATGAATTCATTTGTGCTGTTAGACATCTTAATTCTAGAATATCCGCTGGTAGTTTCAATTATATTGAGATGAGGATTATTGGTATCGGAATCTCTTTTCACTTGCAATGTTCCATTCATATCTAATGCTCTTTGTGGATCATTTACATCTATTCCAAGCCGTCCATTGCGGACATCAAAGTCGAAGGAAGGCGATGAACCTTGGGCCAAAAAGGTTCCCAATTTAAAGTGAGGTGATGGCTGGCCTTGAGCTGTACTGTTAAAGTCAAAAAGTAAATCTTCATTATTCGTAGTCAGATCGATTACATTGCCTCCACTACCTTGAAATCTAGTAACTGTGTTTCTTGCTATATGCAAATCAGCTTCTGGTTCTTCCAGTTTTATACCTACATTCATATCTGCCCAAGTGTACTCATCATTCCCATTTTTTTGGTAAAGCCAACCTCCAAAAAGTCTGTCTAAATTCACACTGAAATTATTTGACGTAGATTCAACTTCCAAGGAATGACGTATCTCTGAATCAAAAGGATTTACTTGAAGAAAGACATTTTCGATGCCTGAATTGGTTGATGAAGTGTCCTGTTGAGTCTGCCTAATTTGTTCTAATTGATCATCTAAATAAGCTTTATTTACGGCTTCTCCAGGATTAATTGGATTTGGTAATTGCTCGATTGGAAATCCTGACATATTCAAAGGTTCCATTGCAATATGACTGCCGAGATCATCTTGAAAATTAGTTAAAGGCTCATTTATTGTAGTTAGTGATTGCCATCCTTTGCTGGTAAATCCTTCCAAGTCTGTACCATTAAATCTTATTGAACCAGGGAAAGGTATGTTGCTATTGCTCATAGCCACACTTCCCAATACTTGAAGCTTGGTAATAGGATCTTCTACATCTATTCCAACATTTGTTGAATCCGCATTTTCAAAACTTAACTCAGAAATACATAAATCAAATGCAGTATTATCATTGTTGCTTATAGGAGAAACAGCGATTAAAATCTCGTCCGTTTCTTGCATGACAATGATTGCACTATCTGTGTTGCAGACTATTTCTTGTCCTAAGCAATCGCCATCGAAAATAGTTAAGATGATTGGTTTGGTATTATTTAATACATTGATTTTTAAATTCACATTATCCGATGCTTGGAATTGATACCAAAGTTCGCGCAAGCCATTTTGACAATTGAACTTAGCATCATAAGCAGCATTGGTATTTCCACTTATTGCCGCATTACAACTTGATGAAGACAAACTTAAAGATATGGCATCGGAACATTCATCATTAATGGCAGGAGGCGGATAGGCAAAAACACATAACTCAACATTCAAAAATGCTTCAGCCATTTGATCATTTCGACAATTGGGATCACTGCTTTGGGCGCAGTTCGTAGTAATTTCACTCTGATCAATTGCTCCGACTATTTCAATAAAATATTGATTACCTGGGATTAAATTAGAGATATTAGAATCAAAAGCTCCACGACTACTAAATATGATATTTCCACCACATGCGTCGTGTACTCTGAAGCTAGTGATGCTACTAAATAGTCCACTCTCTTCGGTCAAAGAAACACCAACAGCAGGTGTGGAAGGTACGAATGAATACCATACGGTAGTCGGTCCAAAAGAACTTAAAGGAAGATTTACCAATAAGGGAGCCGTGCAGCTTAATTGTTCTAAACTACCATAGTCTTCCGCATATTCACAAAAGCTGATTGGAGGTATTTGATCAATTCCTCTTTCAATTAAAAAATTATAATAAAAATCAGATTCGATTTTAATCAATACTTCTGTTCCAGGAGGAACTCCTTCTACAACTAGGTTTGATTCAATGTCAAAAGAACCATACTCTACTAATTCGCCACAACCACCGGTATAAACAGTTACTTCAAATTGTACATCAGTAGAAAGCTCATAACTAATACCATCTTCTTTTATAAATTTATAAAAAACTCCGTCGACGGTGGTATAACTATAACCTTCTATGGGATTTAAGAAATCTGAATCGCTTAATAATTCGGCTGTAACACAAGTCTTATTTGCCCCAGCTGGCTCAGGTGAGTATACTTGACTAGAATAAACATCACTATTAGAGGCATTGGTTCTTAAGATATATTCTTTGTTTTCAGTAAGTCCAGTAAATACCACTTTGCTACCTGATGAACAAGGCTGGAATACAGTACCTCCACAGAAATCGTAAAGTTCCACAAAATACTCGGTATTCACATCCAGATATTCATCTGACTCAACAACAATAATTCCTTGATTACTTGGAGTCATTTTGTAGTAAACATCTGACACAGTAGGATTACAAGTATTTGTGGGTGTACTATTAAATTCCCCTTGCTTATTTAATTCTGTAGGTCCGTTATTAATTTCTATGTCAGAAGAACTTAGGCAAACGTCATTTTCAGCAAGAACTTCAATAGAACGATACATGACATCCCCTCTCTGTTGGCTACGTGGCAAGGACAATCTCAAATAATATTCGATCCCAGTAGGTAGTTCGACTATTCTAGAATTGTCCTTTAGATTAAAACATTCAATTTCTGACAAAGATTCACAGCTTCCAGAATAAATATTAAAATAAACATTTTTATCAGCGGTTAGCTCTATGGCATTTGATCCACTTGGAATTTGAAATTGGTACCAAGCATCATTAAAGGAACTACTGGCACAGATAGCTGGGTCTAAAATATCATAGGCCTTAAGATTAGACTCGTCAAAAACTTCAAATCCCGTATTTAAATTAATTAATTCAGGGTTTTCACAATTGGAGTCACTGTCAAAGTTTTTAGTTAAAAGTATTCTTTGGTCAGCAGATAAATTTGCACTTAGTATATACGTCGTGTTAGGTTCAAATGCAACTCCGACTTCTAGATTTCCGGGAACCTCATCTGAAAAACAAGCTAAAGGTGTTAAATTGGAACATGAACCTTCATATACCGTAATTCCTTTTCCGATGTTCCAATAAGTCTCCTCTCCAAAAGTAGCTTCATACCATAAGGTAGGTAGTTGCTCATTATCATTATTGGGGAAGCAAGAAGGAATACCAGAATTATCAGGAGTTGCTAAACTAAAATCATAAGGAGGGCGAATGGAAGTTTTTGGAATAAATAATTCTGCACCTGCACAATTATTGTTAGCGGGGACACTACCTGAGATTATCGATCCATTTACTCTGAAAGAAAAATCAGTTATAGCGCCTGACGAACTGCTGAGTTTCATCCTCACTACTTTGTTAGGGGTACTTAAAAATTCGAAACTTTGCCCAGCTGAATTAAAAATTTGGTGGGCAAACTCTACCTGATTAACACAGTTGTTTCCATTGTAAAAAGTAACTTCGAAAGGATTGCTGGATGTACTAACAAAGGTTAAATTATGCGGATTGTTTAATCCTTGAATTTTGTACCAGTGCTCTGGTGCATATAGAAAATTTCCCGTTTGGCTAAAACTATTAATGAGGACACCATCTGCCTCCGAACAAATAGTATTGCTAACTGCGGGTAAATACTCTTCTATTCTAAATGTCTGATCATTAAATCCTGTAGTCATATGTTTTTGCAAATAGTAAGTTTGACCAGGTGTCAAATTAAGAAAAAAGTTCTCTTGCCAAGGGCTAACAATAATTTGATTAGATGGATTGTCTAGAATAAGTTGATCTGATCCATTACCGCCATAAATAACAACTGCTCCAGACACGGGGGCTACGAAAGAATAAAATCCTGATCTAAATAAAACAGGAGGGGTTCGGCTAAAATTCCTCGAATTATAAATTACATCTTGATCCAGCGAAATGCTCGTTGCACCTGATATTTCATCATTGATTGCTCTCTCAGCAGTGGATATTCTAAAATATTCGAAGTTAGATTTAATGGTATATATTTCTCCGCTTCGCAGCACTTGAGAAGTGTTAGGTGTTAAAGATGAACAAGTTCCTGTAAATATGTCACCTGATGAACTTTCTAGAACACGATCTTCACTAAGTGTTACTTTAAAGTAAAGGTTTCCAGTTTCTGTTCCTTCTGGTAAATCATAACTATAGCGAAAGGCATTTGATGAATTTAACGTAATAGTTTGGGAACCCGAACAGCTGAAATCTGGTAAATCCTCGAAGAAATCCATCTGCCATGAAAATCCATCCTGATCTGAATCATATCCTATACCTGGACCAAGCAATCGCAACCGCTGAACGAAGTAAGTCGTATTGGGTGAAAGCTGATATACCGGAGCTCCATTGATTTCTGTTACTGGTAATTTGCTTGAAAGGTCACATGAGGTATAGATATTAAAATTTGCCACATAAACCTCTGAAAAAGGATTTTGATTTGTTTCCCTAGATAGGGCGGAAACGTACTCAAAATTTCCACTATTAAATTGGAAGAATAAATCCCTTCCTCCATAGTTAACTGCTGGGTCATTTAGTACTGCTGGACAGGACTCATTTAGCCCACTATTTGCATAAGCTGGCCAATTGATTGGTGGTAAAAACATATTACCAGATGAACTTATTGACCTAGTCGGATTTCCAATAGAGCAAGAACTGCTGTAACTATTGACGTAATTAGCAAAAAGATTGCAAAATGTTAAGGATAAAATGATTGTTAAAAGGACTCGCATAAGGATATTTGATTTGGAACAAATATCAGCTTACTAAAGCATCAATCATTCATCCTTTAGGGTGAATTTCAGCTGGATTACTAATTTAAGTTTCGGCATTAAGCGTAGTCCATATACTTCTTAGAAATCCAACAACTATTTTAATAAATGTTTAATGGTAAGTCTTTTTACAAACCAAGTTAGGTCAAAATATCCTCAGGATTAACTAAAGCAAACCCTCAAGCTCCGATCACAATCAACGTTTTCCACTCCCCCCAACCCTCACACATTCAACTCACAAAACACCCGACTCATTTCTTGCAACTCTGGAAAGAATTTCAAAAATCCCGCTTCGTAAAAAGCATAATCTTTGTAAAAATCTTCGACAGCATTGGGTAAACTATTTTCAAATTTTACGCGTTTGGTTAATCTTTCGAAAGTGTATTCAAGTCCGCTGCGATGTTCGTAACTCATGAGCCAATTTCCCTTGATCATGGCGGGAAGGGATTTCATTAATTTCTTGGGTAGGATGTCGTAGTGCGATTCTAGTTGCTTGTAGGTGTGGGTGGCGAATAGATCAATGTGGACATCGGAATAATTGTTCCAATTTCTGGCGAGCAGGTGATCGTAGCAGATGTCCAATACAACTGGGGCATATTTCCCCTGGTGTTTTCTAAGACGCGATAGACCTTCTTTTACGATCTTATGATCATCGGTGAACTCATCTATCATTCGATGCAGTTTTATACCAACTTGAATTTTATCGTCGAAATCTTTCTCTTGTGGCTTAGTGATGAAGTCGGTGATGAAGTTGCCGATCAGGATGTCTTCGTTATAATTGGAAAGTAGCAAATGAGCCAAATAATTCATGTGGTAGTTATATCCCGAAGCTGTTGAATCGAGTTGTGAAAAAAACTATCTTTGCGCCGCCTAAAGCAAGGCATTATTTTATAAAAATTCAAAGCTAGTCAAATGGCCTTAAAGTGTGGAATCGTTGGGTTACCAAATGTTGGAAAATCAACCTTATTTAATGCATTAACGTCTGGAAAGGCCTTAGCAGCCAATTATCCATTCGCAACCAAGGATCCGAATGTAGGGATGATCCATGTTCCGGATACGCGCATGGATCAACTAGCGGCTTTGGTGAATCCTCAAAAGACGATTCCTACGACTATTGAGATTGTAGATATTGCAGGATTGATTAAGGGAGCTTCACAAGGGGAAGGGCTTGGTAATCAATTCCTTGCGAATATCAGAGAAGTAGATGCCATTGTTCATGTGGTTCGATGCTTTGAAAATGAAAATGTCGTGCATGTGGATGGATCGGTTGATCCGGTGAGAGATAAGGAGATTATTGATACCGAGTTGATTCTGAAAGACATAGACACTGTTGAAAAGCGTTTAGAGAAGTTAAAGAAAGCGGCAAAAACCGCTGAAAAAGAGGCGGTTAGAAAACTTGGTACTGCGGAAAAAATATTGGCACACCTTAACGAAGAGCAACCTGCACGAAAATTAGAATTGGATGAAGATGAGATGGCGCTGTTCAATGAGATGCAATTGTTAACAGCAAAGCCGATTTTATATGTCTGCAATGTTGATGAAGATTCTGTAAAGGATGGAAACGAGCACACCAAGCGATTTGTGGAGGCAGTAGCTGGAGAAAATGCAGAAACGATCTATATCTCTGCTGGAATTGAAGCTGATATTGCGGAATTAGACACCAAAGAGGAGAGATTGGAATTCTTGGAAGATATGGGTCTAACTGAGCCTGGCGTAAACAAGTTGATCCAAGCTTGTTACAAGCTGCTCAACTTAATCACTTATTTCACAGCCGGAGAAAAAGAAGTTCGTGCTTGGACAATCATCAACGGCACCAAGGCTCCTGGCGCAGCTGGCGTAATTCATACTGATTTCGAAAAAGGATTTATCCGAGCGGAAGTGATCAAGTATGCTGACTTTGTGGAGTACAAATCTGAATCTGCAGCTCGAGATGCCGGAAAACAAGGTATTGAGGGAAAAGAATATGTGGTGACCGATGGTGATGTGATGCACTTTAGGTTCAATGTTTAAAAAAAGATTGATTTTTAATCATGATATCAACATTTGCTTTACCTAATCAATAAGCCTTTTGGCACGTTAAGTCAATTCACTAGAGAACATCCCAGCCACAATGTTCTTGGCGACTTATACGACTTTCCCAAAGACGTTTACCCCATTGGTCGATTGGATAAGGACAGTGAAGGATTGCTATTGCTTTCTGCTGATAAAAAGTGGAACAATCAGATTCTCGACCCCAAGCGTAAATTGACTAAGGAGTATTGGGTGCAAGTGGAAGGCGCTCCAAATGCAACTGATTTAAGTGCCTTTGGCAAAGGCATTACGATCAAACTAAAATCCGGTCCTTACAAATGCTTGCCAACCTCGGCTGAAATCATGGCCCCCCCAGATAATATCTGGGACAGAATTCCTCCAATTCGAGAGCGAAAAAATATTCCAACAACCTGGTTGAAGATTCAATTGCAGGAGGGTAAGAATAGGCAAGTTCGTAAAATGTGTGCGAAAATTGGATTCCCTGTATTGAGGCTCATACGTTGGCGTATTGGTAATTGGACCTTGAAAGGCGTTTCTTCAGGAGATGTGGTCCTAATTGATCCTGCAAAATCTCCAAATTAGTCATCTTAAAACTTCTGCTTACATAGAGATTATGTAACTTCGGGCATGCGATTAGCCCAGGCTTCTTTTCTCCTTTTCTTTCTGTTGTTTACGACAGTAAGTTCTTGGGCTCAGCGCGATTCTACCCTAGATGTCAACGAATTTTTAAATCCTGATTTGATCGAGGATTTCGTGGCTGATGGCGACAACAATTTTGAGTTTGATGCCTTCCTAGATGCCTTGAATGTTTATCGCAAAAAACCACTTAATTTAAATAAAGCGGGTGCTGCAGACTTGGCGGCTTTGCGTATGTTGTCTCCGAGTCAAGTAGATGCTTTCATTGCGCATCGTTCCAGATTTGGTGACTTCATAAGCATATATGAACTTCAGGTAATTCCAGGCTTCACCCCAGAGTTGATTCGAGCAATGGAACCTTTTGTCAAACTAAGCGGGGATCTCGATGATTATGGAATCAAGCTTGGAAAAATGATTACTACAGGCTCCAATGAATTGTATTTACGTTGGAATCAGTTCTTCCCTAGAACTTCGAACTATGATATTCGAGAAGAGGAAGATGCTCCGCGCTTTGAAGGAAATCCGGCGCGCTATTATCTAAGATATCGACACAGTAATTCCAATAAATTAAGTTATGGATTCACTGCGGAAAAAGATCCAGGTGAAGCTTTCTTCAAAAAATCTAACAAGCAAGGTTTCGATTTTTATTCTGCGCACTTTTATATGAAGAATTATAAAAAGTGGTTAAAATCCTTGGCGATTGGAGACTTTAGATTAAGCATGGGACAGGGCCTAATTTTCTATTCAGGATTTGGGGCAAGAAAAGGAGGACAAGTTATTCAAATCAAAAGAGGAACTTCGGGCTTGGCAGCTTTTCGATCTGTAGATGAAAACAATTATCTACGAGGAGCAGGAACGGAAATAGAAGTTTTAGATAATCTGAGCATTATGGCTTTTGGTTCGGTTAGAAAAAGAGATGCCAATCAAACTACCTTAGAAGGCATTGATGATGAAATTTTGGGAGTTACTTCTTTGCTTTCAGCAGGCCTACACAGAACGGAGAATGAGATTGAAGATGAAAAAAGTATTGATCAATATACCGCAGGTGGATATATTAAATATGAACTTCCAAAACTCAAGGTTGCTGCAAACTTAGTACATCACCAATTGTCAATTCCGTTAGAATTAAATTTAAAACCTTATAATCAGTTTTATTTTCAGGGAGATCGAATCACCAATGCTTCATTTGACTATCGATATCAATTTCGTAATATTAATATATTCGGTGAATGGGCCATTAGTAGCAATGGAGGGACCGCCTATACCAATGGTTTAATTATCAATTTAAATCGAATCGCAGATATCGCAGTATTGAATAGGAATTTTTCAAGGGATTATCAAACGCTAAATCCAGCACCTTTTGCGGAAACTTCCAATGCCCGAAATGAGCGCGGTACTTACATCGGATTTGATATCAAGCCTAATATCCATTGGCAGCTTTCGGCCTACTACGATTTGTACGAATTCAATTGGTTGAGATTTACCGCAGATGCACCTAGCAATGGCCAAGATTTCAGAGGGCGATTGACCTACAAGATCAAGCGAAAATTAGAGACTTATCTAGAATACCGACAAGAAACTAGACAAGACAATCAGCCTGGCAATACCACAGCTTTTGACTTCTTGGTTCCAAATAAGCGTGTACAAGCTAGGTGGCACTTAAAATACAACGTGAATAAAGCCTTGACTTGGCGTTCTAGGTTTGACTGGGGATTCTCGGAAGTTGACGGAGAAAAGCAGTTTGGAACAGCGGTATACCAAGATTTTGTTTATAAACCAATTGGAATTCCATTGTCTTTTACCTCCAGAATAGCCTTTTTCGACACTGAAAGTTACCGCATTAGATTCTACTCTTATGAAAACAATTTGTTAGGTTTTTTCAGTATTCCCGCCTATTTCGGCAAAGGAATGCGCTACTATCTCAATTTGCGTTATAGAGGAATTCGCAATGTCACACTTGAAGCAAGATATGCTCAAACCTTGTTTCCTGATGCTGTGGCCATATTATCGACAGAAGGTATCGCCTTGGGAAATGTCCGAAGAGAATTAGGACTTCAAATGAAATTAAAATTCTAAGAAAGACTGATTAGAACTGGAAGCTTCATCATCTTTTGTTTTTTAATGACTAAAGGCCTACATAAAACTGAAACTCAAGCACAAGTCTTGCGTTAACAACAGGTCACCTGCTCGATATAATGGCAACATAATGAAATTCCATTTTCTGGTATTCTGGTTTTTGTCGCTTTCCTTTATTTCCTTTGCTTCGCCAAAGGACAGTCTATTGAATGAAATTGCTCACCTTTCAGACGATTCACTTTTATGTCAATCCTATATCAAGTTGTGCGAAGCTGTAATGTATGAAGCTATCGATACGGGCAACTATTTTGGCAATTTAGCTCTGGATTTGGCGAGGACGAATAAATTTCAGGAATTGGAATTGGAATCCTTGTACATGCTTGCTTTGACAAATTATGAAACCGGTAAATTTCCAAATGCCATAAAATATTATAATGAGCTTGTAGATCAATCAACAGTTTATCGAGATACACTGTCTTTAGCTAAAGCAAAGAATGGATTAGGATTGATTCAATGGAAACTGCGAAGGAATGATCTCGCAATAAAATATTTTCATGAAGTACATAAATACTCGAAAATATTAAATAGTGATTTGCTATACAAAAAGGCATTGAACAACATTGGACTTATTAATGCAATTGAAAAAAGGTTTGATCAGGCCTTGATGTATTTTGACAAGCTTTACAAATTTGCTGAGGAGAAAGATGATAACAATGCATTTTTTCTAGCATTGATCAATAAGGCGCACATTCACTTAAATACAGAAAAATACGAACTAGCAGAAAAAGAACTACAAAGGTGTATTAAAATAGCCATTGCAGCAGATATTCCACCAGAAATATCGGTGACTTACACGCATTTCAGTTATCTCTACCACTCTACAAAGGAGTATAGTAAAGCATTAAAGAATTCAGAATTAGCTCTAGACTATGCAAATAGATTCAATTTGGAGGATTTGCAAATTGAAAACATAAATATGAAGTCGAAGATTCTGTTGGCGATGAATCAATTCGAGGAATCAATATTCTGGTGTAAAAAAGGGATTCAAAAAGCCAAAGCGCTTCAATTAAGCAATCCTGAATTATATGAAACCTTAGCTGAATCATATAAGCGATTGAATAATTATGAAGCCGCCTATAAAGCTAAAACCGCGCTTCATGAAATGAAAGATAGCATGTTTAGCTTGGAAAAAGATAAAGAGTTTGCCGCATTAGAAATAAGCTTCAATTCAGAACAAACCATAGCAGAAAATAAATTTCTAATAGAAAAACAACAAAAACAAGCGGAAACGGCGGTACAAAAATCGATCATTATCGTAATGATAAGTGCAGTAATGATCTTATTACTGGCCCTTGCTACACAATTATACTTTGCGCGAAGAAGGGAACGAACTGCCAAAATTGACTTAAAAAAAGAAGTTAAACGACAAACAGCAGAGATAAACAAAGCCAATCAAGAACTGCTCAGAACCAATCAAGAACTAAAAAGATTTGCATTTATAACTTCTCATGACTTAAAGGAACCTATTCGAAATATAGGTGGATTTATTTCATTAATTAAAAGAGGAAAAGGAAAAATAAGCCAAGAAACTACCGAAGAATATTTATCGTATATTGAAAAGAGTAATTATCAACTTAAGGAGCTTATCGACAGTATAATGTTCTATTCCAATATTGACACTGCGAGAAAGAGAGATCGAGAGCCAACAGACTTAAAAGACATCATAAAAGATGTCACTAGGTTATTGAGTAATCAGATTTTGAAGAAAAATTATAAGATTGAATTTGAAAATTTACCAATCATTAATTACTATCCATATGTACTTAAGATCGTATTGAAAAATCTAATTGAGAATGGTCTTAAATATAATAAAAGTGAATGCCCCACCATTAAAATACGTGCAATCGAAGAAGGGAATATTGTTAAGTTATTTGTAAAAGATAATGGTATCGGAATTGACCCAAGATTTAATGAAAAAATATTTGAAATGTTCTCAAGACTCAATAGTCGAGATAAATATACTGGCAGTGGTATGGGGCTCGCCTTTTGCAAAAAGATCCTGAATAAATATGATGGTCAAATAGCGGTGGATTTCGCAAAAGACAAATTTAATACTTCCGGTAGCCTATTCATTTTGACTTTGGACGCCGAAGTAATTCACGATCCTATTGAATCCATTAATTTAGCTGGTTGAATAATTCAACATTTTTTTTTCTAAACGCTTATCTAATTGTAAATACAACATCGAATCGAGTGATAAACCAAACGGCATGTTTTTAGCAAAATTAATTACCAGCAACAAAATTATGGTTAAAAAAATACTTAAACAGTAAAAGTTAATTATTTTTTTAATGCTTAGCGTTAGAATATAAAAGAAGGAGATGTCTCATTAGAACCCAGGCATCTCTTTTGGGTTTTCAATTCGACTAATCGCAATCGATAATTAAAAAAACTACTGCAATAAATGTATGGCAGTAGAATATTGAATACCTTTTTCTGCCGTATGAAGTTCTAACCAATACAATCCATTAGGTTGAATTGACAAATCTAGCATGTTAATCAAGTTTCCACTTTGGACAACTTGACCGTTTACATTATAAATTCTATAAGTAAATTCTCCTGCAAGGTCATGCACAATTTGAATCAAACCACTTGACGGATTCGGATAAACTTCAAAATTCAATTCTTGTGGATCGTTAATACTCACAATAAAATCATCCCCATCACAATTCTCATCCACTCCGTTGCTTGGAATTTCAATGGCATCTGGATTTATATCTACGTTTGTATCATCACAATCTAAATCATTTTGCACGAACCCAGTAGGCTCTAAACAGGAAACCATTGAGCTGTCCATATCGCCATAGCCGTCACCATCTAGATCCACAAAGAAAGTCATCAAATTGTTATTCGTTCCAGAAATAATATTTGTTGTTATTCCTAAGCTCGTATTAAAATATGATCCGCTACCAGTATCCTCAAGTCTCACTGCCTTAACCATGTAATCGAATTGCATATTTGAAGCTACACAATTATCAATGAAAAAGTTTTCATTCGCCAATTCCGTAATTGGAACCCACTCTCCCCCTTCTGTTTTACGATAAACGATATACCCATGACTAGCATCAGGGCTACTGTCCCAATTTAATTCAATATCGCCTTGATCAAAGGTAGCTATAAGATTTTCTGGACGTTTCACCGCGTGCAATCGCAATGTTGGATCTCCCATTAAAGCTATATGAGTAGCTCTTGCACTAAACCCTTGATTGAAAAAAGTACCACTAGCATTTTGAGATAATTTTGCACAATATCCTATATTCTTACCTAGCGCCATATCATAGAGTTGCCAAGCTGGTCTTCCTGCCCATCCATTGGTCAAAACATCTCCACTTCCTAAAGCTGCACGCATGAAATTATTCTGACTGTCCCAATCTCCAAAGTAACTTCCAAAATTTAATGTAAATATTGTTTTGATCTCTTTCGCCGCCCAAAAATTTTGAGTAGTTCCAACTCCAGAACAACTTGTATAAGAACCTCCCCCAGCGGCATAGGAAAACAAATATTTTTCGTTCTCAAGTTCAGCGTTATAATCTTGAACGGATACACTATCGCCTCCAAACAAAGTAGAAAAATTTCTCCAACCACTTTGTCCAAAACCTTCATTCAAATTTCCAAAATTATTTTCTACCAAAGCTCTTCTGGGATATTCCTTATTTCCAACTTTGAAATCATGATTTTTCACAAGATATTGCCTTGTAAGTTCGATTTGACTTTCTGAGAAGGCAGGTAAGTTATAGAAATCTACTCTGCCGATTTCAATTTCAATATCCGAAGGAATGGTAGTTTGATCATATTTCCCGTCATTGGGAATGTTTCTGTTTTGAACTCTTGCTGGTGTAACATTATTTACCGTAACATCAGTCCAATTCCCATCAATATCTCCATAAAAAGAATCTGCTGCCCAGGCACCTTGGTGGTTGGCGTGGCCATCATGAGCCGAATTTCCCGAATATGGTACCGGAATATGTCCCAACAAATAAAGGGCTTGTGATTTTTCATAGGTTGAATCATACCAATCTACTACGCTAGACTTAACAGCAGTTACTTCTTCAATTTGATTGACATGAATGGTATCTACTTTCCATCCATCCATTTGCAAATCTTGAATCATTTGATCCAATTCGGCTACTAATGGATCAACTAGTATATCATCTATTGCCACCAAACATCTTCCTCTTTGATGAACAATAGGTATTTCTACACCTATTGTAATTATACCCCTTCCTGTATTATCTTTTCTTAAATGGTATATGCTTTTTTTTCCTATTTCTATTGGATCCAACTGATAAAAAGTCTCTGAACCATTTAATGTTGCAATATCCGTTATTGAATAAGTGGAAGAGCTCTCACCCAAATAGTAATTCTCGGCGTTGTTATCAGCAATCCACTTTAAAGTTGGCTGATTTGAAGAGGAGTCAAATTCCATCCAAACAGGAACTGACCTCGCCATATCTACAGGAATCTGTCCATTTAAAAAAAATGTAAATATTGAAAAAGTGAAAATTAAAATTGATTTGGTCATTTGGGGAATATTATAAATTCAAAATATGCTTAAAAAGCAGAATATAATACAATGTGTAATATAGATTGCTTTATTTCCAAAAAGAAATATCAACAATAGAAAAATAATTTTATCAACATAGAATATTCTCAAAAGCAACCTTCTTTGCTTATTCTTCATCTTGTCCTTAGGAATTGAGCTTGGATCGAAAATATTTCAGCATGAATACAAATTATGGCAACGCATTCTTTGGATTATCTTTTTTATTTCTCTCTACGATTGTTATTCTTATGATGAGAGACTTAGCCCCCCCTACTTCTTATGATCACTCTTTGGGCATACATTCCTTAGATGATTATGAGTCATTAGTGGATCTCAAAATTTTCCCTACCAATAAAATCCCAGAAGAAGCACATAGAAGTATTGCAAATAGTCTACAATTTAATAATCAAAGAGATCTTATATCGGGAAGCATTGTAGAAGTTCAAACTTATCTAAGCTATCAAGAACAGCTTCTCTTCTTACAACTACTTTTTGGAGCAAAGGTCAATTTAATTTCTGAAAACTACGGAGATAATATGAGCAATAGTTCCGCTATATTAACCAATAATACCGCCCTATATTTAGTAACAGAGATAAACGGAAAATTTCAAGTATTAACCGGGGTTTGATCACCTTCCACTTTTCTCCAGAAAATTTCAAGAATTCGAATTGATATTATTTCCAACCGTTTAACGAATATACTCATTCGGAATTGTGATCAATTTAAGAACTAATTTCTTGTAAATAACCCTTTCAAACATTAAACTATAAATACGCTTTATTCATTGTTCTTCATCCATTCAAAAGGTTATATATTAGCAGCATCAATATAACTGAATGCTGAAATACGATTTCGATCAGATCATCGATCGCAAAAACACCAATGCGATGTCGCTTTGCGGATATCGAGGTTACCTCTTTGATCCAAATGAAGACTTGTCTGGCAAATATCCAGAGGAAGATTTTATTCCCATGTGGGTAGCTGATATGGAATTTGCCATCGCTCCAGAGATTATCCAAGCAATGAAAGAGCGATTAGCACATCCCTTACTCGGTTACACTATGGTCGCTGATCCTGCTTATCCCCTGGCATTTCAAACTTGGTGTCAATCTCGCTACAATTGGAAATTTGAATCGGAACATTTGGTTTATGCCAAAGGTGTCATTCCAGCGCTCTTTAGTTTAATCGGTTCCATTTGCAAGTCAGATGAAAAAGTACTGATAGTAACACCATCTTATGCTTTTTTCAAACACGGTGCAGACTATAATGGAATCGAATTAATTTGCTCAAATTTAATTTATGATGATGGAAGTTTCCGAATGGATTTTGATGACATCGCTGAAAAAGCAGCCGATGAAAAATGCGTTCTAGGGATTTTTTGTAGCCCTCACAATCCTACTGGAAAAGTTTGGTCCGAAGTTGAATTAAAAGAATTAGGAGAAATATGTTTAGGAAATAACTTGACCATTATTTCCGATGAAATTCATTGTGATTTATTGAGAAGTGAGCAAACTTTTTGCCCCATGGCAAAATTATTTCCTTCCTCCGATCGCATTATTACTTGTATGGCTCCGAGCAAAACTTTTAATTTAGCAGGGAACATGTTTGCCAATATCATTATTCCAAACGAAGAATTGAGAAATGAATATAAGTCTAGAAATTTACCTGTGGAAAATCCACTGAGTATCGTTGCAGCACAAGCTGCCTATGAAAAAGGAGCCGATTGGCTAAATAATTTGACCAGCTATCTTGATCAAAATTTTAAACATTTAAATGAGCAACTTTCCAAACACTTACCAAAGGCTAAATTCAAAATTCCCGATGCTACTTACTTAGCATGGATTGATGTCAGCGCTTATTTTTCGGATGAAGAAAATCTAACGCTATTCTTTGCCAAAAATGCAGGAGTTTTGCTAGAAGGGGGCGACATGTTTGTCGACAATGCTCATGGATTTATAAGACTTAATTTAGCTGCACCACGCCAGCAATTGGCAATTGGAATACAACGAATTATTGAAGCCATCTTGGAAAGGGCATAAGGTAATATTTACTATTAAAGTTGTTGAAAAAATACTGATATTCAAAATATGAACAATCAAAAACACTATGTTTTAATAGGCGCAGGAATTATGAGCGCCACCCTGGGAGTACTTCTAAAAAAATTAATGCCGAATTGCAAATTATCCATATTTGAACGGCTCAATAAAGTTGGAGCCGAATCATCGGATGCTTGGAACAATGCCGGTACTGGCCACTCTGCTTTTTGTGAATTAAATTATACACCACTTAAAGAAAATGGAGAAGTTGACATTACTAAAGCACTAAAGATTTCTCAAGCATTTGAAGAGTCGAAGCAATTATGGGCTTACCTTAAAAATGAAGGCAATCTCAAATCAGAATCCGCCTTCATTAACGACATCGATCACATGAGCTTTGTTTGGGGACAAGAAAATATTGCCTTCTTACAAAAACGACATCGGGCATTAACTAAATATGCCATGTTCGAAGATATGCTTTACAGTGAGGACTTCAAACAAATTGGGGAGTGGGCACCCTTAATGATGAAAGGCCGAAATACCAAAGAAGAGATTGCTGTGACAAGAATGGCCATTGGTACAGATGTAAATTTTGGAGCCATAACAAGAGGTATGATTCAATATTTAGAAAC
The DNA here is from genome assembly GCA_937928045.1 of uncultured Saprospiraceae bacterium. Taxonomy (GTDB): domain Bacteria; phylum Bacteroidota; class Bacteroidia; order Chitinophagales; family Saprospiraceae; genus JABDJM01. Next base: position 43,979 of record CALFWO010000025.1, read on the forward strand.
ATGCCCAGGTGTTGAAGTTCTTTTAGGTCATCAAGTAGAAGATTTATGGCAAGAACCAAATGGCAATTGGCGAGTGGAAGTGACTGATCTTGATAACGATAAAGAAAAGGAAGTCGAAAGCGACTTTGTATTTATTGGCGCTGGAGGCGGTGCGTTAAAATTGTTAGAGAAATCAGATATTCCAGAAGGTCGTGGTTATGGCGGATTTCCAGTAAGCGGTCAATTTTTAAAATGTAATAATCCGGATGTCGTTACCCAACATGAGGCCAAAGTATATGGAAAGGCGGCACATGGTTCTCCTCCGATGTCGGTTCCGCATTTGGACACTCGAATGTTGGACGGTCAGCGCTCGCTACTTTTTGGGCCTTATGCCGGCTTTTCGACCAAGTTTTTGAAAAATGGATCCTATATGGATCTTCCGCTTTCTATAGAAGCGCATAATATTTGGCCGATGGTTTCTGCTGGTCTTCAGAACATTGGGCTTACAAAATATCTGATAGAGCAGGTTTTCCAATCTCCAGAGGATCGATTTATTGCACTGCAAGCCTATTATCCAGAAGCGAAATTCGAAGATTGGAAACTTATCACTGCTGGTCAGCGAGTTCAAATTATCAAAAAGGATGAAGAAGACGGCGGAAAACTTCAATTCGGGACAGAGATCGTCAGTAGCGCTGACAACAAGCTTGCAGCCTTGTTGGGAGCCTCTCCAGGCGCCTCCACTTCAGTAACTATTATGCTTAATGTCCTCAAGAAATGTTTTCCTCTGGAGATGGAATCTAACAACTGGCAAAGTGTTTTAACAGAGATGATTCCAAGCTTTGGACAATCTTTAATTGAGGATGGTGCCCTGTGTTTGAAGATGAGAAAATACTCCACCGAAGTGTTGAAATTGTCGGATTTTTAGAAGAATTAAAGGATTTTAGGAAAAAACTTGTATCATTTAATGCTTTAAGAAATATTCTTTTTGTAGGCCAAAACTCAATGGTCATAAGCATTTCAGTCGAATTTTCAAAAATATTCTTTAATTTTTTTGTGACAAATTGCTTCAAATTCCGTCCTAACCACACATATGATCATTATTAATGTATCTTTGTATTGAAATTTTAAGTTCTCAGGTTTTTTTCAACCTTTCTGTTTGCATCTTCCTCCCTTAGTTTTTCACCCAACATTATTTTTTTACTAATTCCGATTTAATCGGGATATCACTTTTTATTATGAATATTTTTGTTGCAAAATTAAACTTCGACACAAGAGAGTCGGATTTGCAAAACGCATTTGAGCAATTTGGAGCTGTTGATTCTGTAAAGATCATCATGGACAAATTCTCTGGAAAATCTAAAGGATTTGGCTTTGTTGAAATGCCAAACGATGAAGAAGCACAAGCTGCAATCGATGATTTGAATGACCAAGAATTCGACGGTCGTACAATCGTTGTTAAAAAAGCTGAACCTCGTGAGAACAGAGGTGGTGGTGGATTCAACCGCGGAGGCGGAGGTGGTGGTTACAACCGCGGAGGCGGAGGTGGCGGCTTCAACCGTGGAGGTGGTGACCGTAGATATTAAAAATTAGCGCATTTATTGCGTAAATTAATATACGACATTACAACGCTCTTTGGCCTCGGTCAAAGGGCGTTTTTTAATTAAAATTCCTTCGCCAAAACTTGTTTCAAGACGCTTGAAAACATTTAGAATAATATTACTTTTGCCTCAAAAATTAATATGAACGCACGGGATAAAATAGATTTGGCAGAGATCCAGCTGTCAATGGAAAACGCAAGTTACGATGCTGATTTGAATGTTTGTATCAAAACCAGTAAAGGAGATATCAACCTTACTTTGTTTGCTACGAAAACACCAAAAACTGTTACCAACTTTATAGAATTGGCTAAAAAAGGCTATTACGATGGGCTTATTTTTCATCGTGTCATTCCTGACTTTATGATCCAAGGTGGATGTCCAGATGGAAGAGGAAGCGGTGGACCAGGATATCAGTTTGCAGATGAATTTGATCCTAGCTTGACTCATGATGGCCCGGGTGTTTTATCTATGGCGAATGCCGGACCTGGAACCAATGGGAGCCAGTTTTTCATTACACACGTCGAAACAGCATGGTTGGACGGAAAACATACAGTATTTGGAAAAGTAAAATCTGAAGCCGATCAAACTGTTGTAAATGACATCCGAATGGGCGATTCTATCAATGCAATTACGGTAGGATAAATTTACCTTTAGATCAACTCAAAAGCATCAATGAAGTAATTTTTCATTGATGCTTTTTGATTTAATTATATTTAAACATTGGACTTTTAGTGAACATTAAAAATTGTCTAAGCGGCTTCCGATAATGAACTTTCGATTCTCTAAATATTTCTATCTCTTAGGCCTAGCGTTTTTTGCTTGCGCTACTCCATCCAGTAATGTTGTTAGAATTGCCGCAGCTTCGAACATGCAGTTTGCACTACAAAAATTGACGAAAATTTTCGAAGCGAAAACGTCCATCAAAACACAATTGATAATCGCCTCATCTGGAAAACATACGGCCCAAATAATGGAAGGTGCTCCTTTCGATGTTTTTCTATCAGCAGACATGGCATACCCCGAAAGTATTTATAAAAAAGGACTGAGTTCATCTGCTCCAAAGGTTTATGCCCAAGGGCAATTGGTACTTTGGGCCGGCAAAAAAAATGATGAACTGAGTTTGAACACCTTACTTGATACAGACATCAATCATATTGCGATTGCGAATCCCAAAACGGCTCCTTATGGAATCGCAGCCAGTCAAATCTTAGATAGCTATGATTTGATTTCCTCTGTGAAAAACAAACTGGTCTTTGGAGAAAGTATCTCCCAGGTAAATCAATTTATTAGTACTGGAGCCGTGCAATTAGGATTCACAGTTAAATCTGTTGTCATGGCCAATAAGTTAAATTTCGAAGGCTCTTGGATTGACTTACCAAAAGAGACTTATGAGCCAGTTAACCAAGGAATTGTACTGCTTGACAAAAAGAATGGAAAGAACCAGAATGCCTTAGAATTTTATAATTTTCTTTTTTCCAATGAAGCGCAGCAAGTTTTGAAAGATTTCGGATATTTAGGTATTGATAATTAAATACCTTCATTAGACTGAATGACCAATTGGGCTCCTCTTATACTCACTTTGAAACTAGCCTTGATCACCACGTTCATTCTTCTAATCCTTAGCATACCCGTGGCTTTTTGGTTATCTCGAACCAAATCTAGAATCAAACCTATAATCGAGACCATTGTTACCATGCCATTGGTTTTGCCGCCTACGGTACTGGGCTTTTATTTTTTACTAGCTTTTAGTCCGAACAATTCTTTCGGAGCTTGGCTTGACAACACCTTTGGATTACAATTGCTATTTTCATTCACTGGATTGGTGATTGCTTCCGTTATTTATAGTTTACCTTTTATGGTTCAACCTATTCAATCGGGTCTAAAAAATCTATCTCCCTCTTTAGCAGAAGCAGCTTACTTGATGGGCAAGTCAAAATGGGAAACTTTGCGTCATGTTCAACTTCCGAATATTAAGGCTTCAGTAATTACAGGGATTGTTTTGTCTTTCGCACATACGGTTGGAGAATTCGGTGTAGTATTAATGATAGGAGGTAATATCCCCGGTCAGACTAAGGTAGCTTCCATTGCCATATATGATGAAGTTGAAGCAATGAATTATTCCGCAGCACATTTCTACTCCTTTGTTTTGTTTGCCATCACTTTTTGTATTCTACTTTCCGTTTATTCGTTAAACAATAGACATTTTAAAGGTCTGTGGAGATGATAAACATTACATTACAAAAGCGATTAAATTCCGCCAAAGGAGAAATGCTTTTGGATATTCAATTCAAAGTTGCAAATGGAGAATTTATTGCTTTGTATGGTCCTTCAGGAGCTGGAAAAACGTCAACCCTAAAAATGATTGCTGGATTATTGAAGCCAGATAATGGACTTTTGAAAGTGTCCGAACAAACTTGGTTTGATCAATCTGCCAAAGTCAATTTGTCTGCGCAAAAGCGAAATATTGGATTTGTTTTTCAAGACTACGCTCTTTTTCCAAACATGACAGTCCTAGAAAATTTAAAATTTGCAAGTCAGAATGCTCCAAATCTAATTTCAGAATTAATAACCATTATGGAACTTGGATCATTAAAAGATGTTCTTCCTTCTCAACTATCCGGTGGTCAGCAACAGCGAGTAGCTTTGGCTCGAGCGGCTGTCCAGCAACCTAATATATTATTGCTAGACGAACCACTTTCCGCGGTTGACAACTTACTTCGCTCCAAACTTCAAGATTACATACTGCAGATTCACGAACGTTTTAAATTTACTACTATAATGATTAGCCATGATCAAAAAGAAATATTAAAAATGGCTAATCGATGTATTATTTTGAACAATGGGAAAATTACTACCGATGGCCCACCAACTGATGTTTTCTTTACCGATCTCATAACTACAACGGATAAATTAGAGGCAAAAATTATTCACATCGCAATTAATTCTGAAAATGCAGTACTCACTATAGAATTACAAAATAGTTTGATTCGAACCCAGGTTAGTTTAGCGAAAGCGGCAACTTTAAATATTGGGGATAGAATTTCTCTTCAAGCTAGTTTATAAATTCACTTTTCAGTTTTAGTTTTTTATCCAATCTTACTAAGAACATTTCATGCAAATCCTAAAAACACATTATCATCCTGACATTAAAGATCTCGGAAATAAAACAGTATTTACAAGATTGGCAACCAGGAGCATCGCAGTACAAGGACAAAATATCTTATTAATGTATACCGAACGATATGAAGATTACAGTCTACCCGGTGGTGGAATTGATTTAGGAGAAGATAGAATTTCGGGAATGAAAAGAGAACTTATTGAAGAAACTGGAGCTCAAAATATTAGAAATATCAAACCCTTTGGGGCTTATGAAGAATATAGACCTTGGTACAAACCGGACTATGATATCCAACACATGATCTCTTATTGTTACACTTGCGAAATTGAAAAAGAGTTGGGAGCGTCGAAACTTGAATCCTATGAAATAAAAAATGGTATGAAAGCATTATGGGTAAATATTAATGTTGCTATTCGTCATAATGAAGAAACTATGGCAAACAGTACAAAAAAAGGAATGTCCATTGAACGAGAGACTTTTTTGCTAAGGGAAATATTGAAGACTTTGGATTAGTTGATTTTCATTTTCTAAAATTGTCATTCCTAACAAAATTATCCTACTACTTACACAACTTAACAATAATAAATCGCATCTCATTAATTGATAGCTTTTAGTAATACAAACTATGAAAACGTTTAAGCGAATAGCATTAATTGTTACATTGACATTAATTTGGGCAATGTTCATTGGCGGTGGATTAATAAAAGGATACTTACTAAAACCAATTGCATCTAAGAATGATTCTGATGCTTTCGTCGAAGCATTGAAAGACAAAATAGAAAGTAAATTTGTTGGAAACCTAGCTTTCGTTCTTATCGAAAATGGTGTTGTAACTAGAGATTATTTTTATTCTGTAGACCAACCTATTGACAGCCATTCCATTTTCCCTGTTGCTTCCATTAGCAAATGGGTGACATCATTCGGTGTGCTAAAACTAGTCGAACAAGGGATATTAGATTTGGATCAACCAGTGGAGTCTTACTTAACTAGATGGAATCTACCTGAAACAAAATTTGACAATAATAAAGTAACCATCAGGAACTTACTATCGCATTCATCTGGCTTGGTTGACGACCTTGGTTACGATGGATTTGATTTAGACGAAAGTGTTCAAACAATTGAAGAATCTTTAACCAAAGCATCAGACGCTCCTTATTCTGAGGGCATCGCAAAAATTGGCTATGAGCCAGATAGCGAATATAAATACTCAGGAGCTGGTTATACAATTCTACAGTTGGTCATTGAAGAAGTCACCGGAATGACCTTTAGAAAGTTTATGAAAAAAGAGGTATTTCTACCTTTAGAAATGAATAACTCTGATTTTTTAATTTCAGAAAAGAATAGGCCATTCCTTGTTCCAATTTATAAGAATGATAGCACAATCAGAGCCTATAGAAAATTCACGGCATTAGCGGCTGCCTCATTACTAACTTCTACTTCCGATCTATCTAAGTTTGTATTGGCCAATATATCATCGAATGAGGTAGTTGGAAAAAATACAATTAATCTGATGAGTGAGCCTCAATCATTTAGAAATAACACTCCAATGCATGGTTTGGGTCCACATCTTTATAGCCAGCATGATTCTAAATCCAAAATTATCGGTCATGATGGAAGTGGGAATAATGCACTAAATACTGCGGCCAGAATTAATCTTAATTCAAAAAATGGAATAATAATATTAGAGACTGGTAATTTCGATATCGCCTCTACTCTAGCAGATGAATGGTTATTTTGGGATGCCGGTATAGCAGACTATGTCGTTATCACAAGAAACATCAGATACTTGGCAACGTTACTAATCATTGGAATTGTTTTAATAATTTTTTCTTCAATATTATTAAACAAAAGAGTTTCTATTGAAAAAAACTGATACATGCAATGATCACGATATTGCCCATTGCATGTATTAAGATTATAAAATTAACCAAGCTAAAAAACTTAGTTGCCCTTTAAGACTAATTTTTAAATGATAAGGTGGTCATAGAACCAACCGAAGCTCCTGATTGATTCGACTTGAACTTTAAAATTATGTCATGAACTCCTGTTAGAGCTGAAATTGGAACAACCATTTCATTTGGAGGTCCATTCAATTGACTTTCTACCATTTCTCCTGAGAATATTGCATCACTGTTGGTATTATCTAAATAGATTTTTACTTGACCACCTACATTAAATTCTTTAGGCGCTGAATAATTAATTGTCAATGTACTTAGACCTGTTAAATCCAAATCACTGTAAGTAATCACTGCCTCATCATTTACAATTACGATATCGAATTCTTCCTCCAATCCAGGCACCATATCTGCAGTAATTGTCATTTTCGTGGCCTTCTCGGCTGATGTAAATTGAGTTGCAGATAAGTTCGCAGGAAGCAATGTAATATTTGAAAAAGTTCGAATTGGTTCAATTCCGTTCGCACCTTTATCAGTATAAGAAGCTTTCAAGACAAATTTACCTCCTGAGCTTTTTCCTTTTGGAATTTTCAAATCGTAAGATCCTGTTGCTGGCAATGATACTGTCTTTTTTTCTTCTGTTAATCCCAATATATAATTAGCCATAGACCTGACATCAGATGGTTTCAAATCAGGATGCGCTGCCATCGCTGTTTCGCCCCAAACACCTCCACCACCATTTTTGATTTTGGCGGTTAGATAGTCGATTTTCTTGGATCTAACTATGTTTTGTTTTACATACTTTTTGCTTATATCAATATAACTAGGCCCAATAGACTTTTCATTTACTTTATGGCAACTTACGCAATCTGATTTACCAATTGCTTCCAACCCAGGTGAACTGGACTTTATTTGAGACAAGGCCATATGTCCTTGCGCTATACTCGTCTCATCATATCCCATTTCCAGATAATCGACTGTCAAAGCAATTTTACTCTCTGCAATTGCTCCATCTTCTTGATCACTAACCAGCACTTTATAATTAATAGTTTGATCAGGAAAATAAAAGTTACTATTTCCAGCAAGTTGAACATCGACTTCCGGTGGAGTGTTACCTGCCAATATTTTAATTTGGGTAGCATTTGATTCTCCTGAATCATCAGACACTACCAATTTAGCTTGATAAATCCCAGCGTTTTCATAAGTGTGACTAACTGTTTTTCCTAAAGCAGTAGCACCATCTCCGAATTCCCAACTATAAGTTAAGTTGTCTCCATCTGGATCAACTGAATTTGAAGCATCAAAATTGGCAACGAATGGAATTGCGGCCGAAGTTTTATCTACCTTAATTTTAGCAGCAGGAACTCGATTTCCTCTTAAATATTTTACTCTACTGAGTACGGCATTTTCATTTGCTGTAAACCAACCGGAACCATATTCCAAAGTATAGAAATAGCCATCCTTTCCTAAAGCCACATCCATTAGATTGTTCCATTTCGTACCGGGCATAAAAGGTTCAATTCTTTTCCGATCTCCATTCTCATCAAAAGAAACGGACATTATCCAACCACGCATCCAGTCATACACAAAGAGTTTATCATCGTAATAATCAGGAAATCTATTTTCATGTGTAAACTTTTCTTTGTGGAAAATAGGACCGGCCATAGCATTTCTAGAACCTGATCCCATTAGCGGAAAATCATCTGATTTTGCATAAGGATACCAAATCATTGCTGCTTGCGCCGGTGGTAATATTTTTTCTCCCGTATTGTTCGGAGAATCATTTACTGGCTTTTGAGGATCACGTTGCTGACTTGATTTTTTAGCCGCAAAATTGTAATCATTGTAAGCATAATTATTTCCAATAAAATATGGCCAACCAAAAAATCCAGGTGCTTTGGCTTGATTTACTTCATCATATCCTCTTGGGCCAAAGCCCAATGAATCCACATTCGAATCAGGTCCAACTTCTCCCCAATAAACATAGTTGGTTTCAGAATCTATTGAAAATCTAAAAGGATTTCTACAGCCCATTACATATATCTCTGGACGGCCTTTTGAACCATCTTTAGGAAATAAATTTCCATCGGGAATGTCATAGGTTCCATCAGCATTCACTTTTATACGCAATAACTTCCCTCGAAGATCAGCTGTATTGGAAGAGGATTTTTGCGCATCAAAAGGACCTCTTCCTTCTTGCTCATCGGTAGGACTGAATCCATTAGACTCATGTGGATTTGTATTGTCCCCAATAGAAATCCATAAATAACCGTTATGATCAAATTCTAAGGAACCACCACTGTGGCAACATTCATCTCTTTGAACTGGAACTTTTAATATTACCTTTTCATTTTTCAAAACATCTCCAGGTTCTGCTTCATAATCAAAATCAAATCTAGATATTGATTGATACGGCTGATCTGGATGAGAATAAGTCAAGAAAATATGTTTGGTCTTTTCAAAATTCGGATCTAAAGCAAGTCCTATTAGTCCATCTTCCTCTCCGGAATAAACTTCGACATTGGTCAAAGTTCTTGTTGCTTCCATATCTAAGTCATACAATTTTATCGCCCCTTTTCTTTCAATAAAAACAATATGGCCTTCTGGTAACAAATCCAACTCCATTGGTTCTTGAAAGTAGTTGTCCAATTCCTCTTTTACAAATCTATTTTCCTCAGGAATAATTCCTGGTTTATTATAGTTCAGCTCGTTAAAATTAGCAGCTGTCCATAATAAAGCTTCCTCTAAATGTTTGATGAATTTGGGATCTTCAAACGATTCATCGGTATGTCCTCCACCAGTATAAAACGCCCTTCCCCCATCAAATTCATGATACCAAGCAATTGGATGTGTATCTCCATTTGTACCTCCTTCGTAGGAGCTTTCATCCAAATTCAGTACTGAAATAACATTTGGATTAATCTTTTTATAGTTATACCATTCATCATTTCTTTCCCATTGTTGCGGCAAGTGATCTGTACATCTGTGATGGTTCTTTGTCTTTTCTACAACTGCTGTTCTTACATTCGGATTATTCGGATGGCCATTAAAATAGGCGCCAACCAATTCACCGTACCAAGGCCATTCATATTCTGTATCAGCCGCGGCATGAATTCCTAAAAATCCACCACCGGCCTGTATATATCTTTTGAATTCCAGTTCTTGTGATCGTGTAAAAACATCACCCGTAGTACTTAAGAAAACTACTGAAGCATATTGCTTCAAATTGTTACTATTAAAGTCTTCTGCGCTCTCTGTTTTTTCTATGATCCAATTGTTCTTTTCAGCTAAAGATTCAAACATCTTAATACCTACTGCAATTGACTCATGACGAAACCCTTCAGTTTTGCTGAAAATTAATATTTTAACTGGCTCCTTTTTACAACCAATAAACAATGATATTATAAATAGAAAAGTGATTAATTTTTTCATATAAACTAAATATTGTCGATTGAAAATTTGCACTAAGAAAGCCACAAAGATTCAACCTTGTGGCTTTCAAAAAATGAATTTAATCAAATTATTGCGGTACTAGACTTCTTAGGAATTCACCAAATTCCACTGCCCAACCGACTTCATATGCTTTGCTGGCTATAAATACAGTAAACCCAACATAGATTAATAAAAGTAAAATGGCTTTTATTTTACCCATACCGTCACCCCACATATAAATAACGAAGGCCACAACTGTTGCCAAAAGCAAAATAACTCTTAACTCTGTAATATTGTCAACTGTATCTGGACTCATTGCAATTGGTCCGTACATCATTGTATATACAAAGAGTGGTAAACCCAATGCAAAACAAACATCAAATATATTTGAGCCTAGGGCATTCGCAACAGCATCATCATAATCACCATCCATGGCATCTCTATATGAGATAATGGTATCCGGAACTGATGTTGCCGCAGATGCTAAGATAACAGCTACAAAGTATGTTGCTATTCCCAGTTCATGTGCAAAACCTTCACAGGCTTGTACTAATAGTGCACATGCTCCCCCAATAATTATCATAGAAACGATTAGTAAGGTCCATGCATTTCCAGTTTTCATTTCACCTCTAACAAATATTGGTTCCAAATCAAGTGTGAGCAAACACATTAATATTGACTTTTCACTGTCTTGATCGTCTTCCTCCTCTTCTTCTTCCTCTTCCTCCTCAGATTTACTACCCATAGTGGTCAACATAATCGTCACATAGATACCATAAACGCACATCAGAATAAGTCCATGCCACCATTCCAAAGCAGTTCCTTTGATTAAAAATATCAATATTAGTTCTGCAAAAATTAATGACAGACCATCTCTTAAAATCACCTTTTTTGAAACCGTCACCCTTTTAGCCAAACCATATCCAATGACTGCCAAGATTACAATCGCCGGGATAATCATCCCATTGAAAATCGCGGAACCGGCTGTTGTACCAATTCCACTTGCAAAGCCATCTTTATCATGTAGTGCAAAAAGGAACCAGAATGTGGTAAAAAGCTCTGGCATAGAACTACCTATAGCATTGATAGTAGCACCACGAACACCATCGGTCAGGTTTCTACCAATGTATTCGGAAGCGGCTTCAAAGCCATCACTCGCTCTCCATATAATTAGGCAGGTGAGTACAATTAAAAGTAAGTTGATTATCATATTGTTTGATTTTAAGAATTCACAATTTGTACTACCGCCAATCGAGCGGTAGGTTTATCTGAGAAAAGAAGTTTAACTCCTTCCTTTAAATTTATTGATGCACCAATATCAATCATTTTATCATCTTCTACAGATTTCAAGCTGCTTAATGTTTGATTAATAAACAACCATTCGTTATGATGCAATACAAAATAGCCAACCGGTTTTTTGTCAGCAGCACTCAATCTTTCATTCGGAAACACTGATCGATCCACATGCCATTTGTATAAATACTGATTATGATAAACCATTATTCTATGGTTGTCTGGCAAAAATTGACCTTCCATTTTAGAGGAATACAAATTAAGTATCGGTAGCTTTTGTGTATAAGGTGTATTGCAGAAAGGACACTTTGGACTTGTGGTATTATCAAACACAAACCATTTTTGAGCACAAGAGTTATTCATGCAAGGTTGCATTAAATCTAATGTTTTGACCAAAGCAATTTCCCACTCATTTGCAATCGGTCTTCCCATTGGATTGTGCAAATCAGATATAAATGCTCTGTCAAAAAGAACTTTCAAATATGGACCTGCCGCAGTATACGGAATCGCTTCCACATCCGCCCAAGGCAAACTGCTCTTTTTAACATCATTCAGATTTGGGCGGTTGGAATGATCTGTTGGATGTTCAACAAATAAAGCTTTCTCCCCCATAGACAATTCTTCATCGATCTGCGGATCCATATCATGTACCTTACCTCCTCTTAACGGATGTCTGTAAAACAGATACATGTAGATCAAGATTGCTAATGCGTGCTTGTCGGTATTCATACTCGGCAAAGCCTTATTCGCATCTCCAACTTTCAGGGACTTAGTCGCCATGACTTCCGGAGCAATGAAGTCGGGGGTTCCAACTACGTCTGGTGGATATTTTCCGGGTACAACCAAACTATCGTTGTCAATTATGCATGCATGACCACCCTCCGGGTCTATCAAAACATTTTTGTAAGATAAATCTGAGTGCGCCAGTCCCGCCGAATGCAATCTCTTAACTGCTCGACTTAACAAAATTCCTATTCTGAAATAACTTCGCCAATTTCCTTTTTCCCGATTGTCTAAAAATCTATTTTGATTTGATGCTGAAGCAAACCACTTTCCTTCTTTTTCATTTCCTTTAATCCCCAGCATGTCATTGTTTACTGAACCATACTTAAAGAAAAATTCACTTCCATAAACTGGGCAAACAATTCCCAATTTGCCTTGATATTCAATCATATCATAAGGCCAAACCAACAATCCTTTCCAGTATTCTCCGCCTTCCAAATTGAAAATACGCTCCCGGTAAGTCTCAACAATATTCTTTATACGTTCTTTAGAATTTGCATCTTGATCATCTCTATAAAATGCGACAACATAATTTTTATTTTTCCCCCAATGAACATCCTTCATTCCTCCCTGCGCGAAGAAAGTCTCTTCCCATTCCAAACGTTTACCTCCAACAGATGTGCTACTCACCATCCCCATCAATCATTAATTTTATTTCCTACAAATGCAATCGTGCGATCATCATGATTTCCTGGTGACCAAAAGTTAATCCAATCTTTAAATTGTTCTTGAACATCAACTTGATCAAAATCGACTTCCTTGGCGATAGAATCTTCCAGCTTTTCCCACGGTTCCTTTTCAGCCATGTTCGCATCTGTTTCAAAAAATGGATCAGATATACCATCCGTCATTAGATAAAGACCTTTTAATTCTTTAACAAAAGTGACCTTCATTCTTTGCGCTAAATCTTCCACTGCCTCAGGCATAGTTAGGAACCTAGTTTGTCCAGCAAATTGGCCTCCATCAGGAACCGAAAGTAGTTTTATGTTATCGGAAACATGTGCAATAATTCCATCTCCAATAGAATACGATGCTATGAAATAATTATCTTGTAATTTTAAAATTAAAGAAAATAATAAGGTTGTTGAATAATCTTTTAATTCATGTCCTGCATCTTCCGCTCTTGATATTAATCCATTTCTAGCGTTCAAAACGGACTCAGAAATTAAAGCATATACTTGATTGGTTAAAGCATCTAAGCTGATTTTATCAGATCGATTAGCATCTAGTTTTTCCGCCAAACCAATTAATTCTTCTAATGAGTTTTCAAGACCATTACTCATTGTCTCACACGCTTTATCACAAGCAATTTTGGAACCTTCTCGGGAATATTCTGAACTTCCTGCTCCATCGGCAACTGCGATAAAAAATCCTTTATCCCCTATTGGACTTAACACAAAATCATCATCTCTAAAAGTACCAGAATGCGCATGTGAACGACCTCTATGGGAACCCGCAATTATATTGTAATTCGAAAACACTTTACTGTCGTAATCAAAATGGGCTTTGTGGTATAAAGCATCCTTCGGTGGATCTAAATCCTTCCAAAGACTTCTGGGATCCGGGTTTACAAGTACTCTTAATGTACAGGAAAAAAGCGGATTGTGATCAAGCTCAAATATTATTGGAAAAGCAAATTCTCCATCTTGATTCGGTGTTCCTACTATCGTTTTGTCTTCTACATTAAAAACCAATCCTAACTCATCTAATTCTTGTACATCCTGAATCAGTTCTTCATCTAAGTCATTTATATCTGCCAAGGAAAAAACATATTTTTTACCAACCATTGCATTTCTTGCAATGAATAATTTCTCTTTTGGACCTGGTGAATTGGTTGATTCTGAAGGTTTAATTTTTGCCATATTATCCATTATCGGAATGATCTCGTCGTTTGATTTGTCCGCTAGCTCAAATTCTGCGGGCAATTCTGTAGCATGATTTTCGAAAGTATTAGTTGAATTTTCATCTTTGTTTTCAATTTCACTATTTGTATCATCGTCAAATGACTTTAGTCCGGTTTCTTTCTTGGTTTCATTTTTCGCCTCTGAATCTATTTCATCAAGATGTTCTTGAATCTCCTTAGTATAATCAGATTCAGATTTAAAATCAATCTCGGTATTCAAATTTTCTTCTTGACTATTGCCTTCTATTTCTTGTCCTACTTTTTCTACTGATTCCTCAAAGTTCTTCAATTGACTCGCCAAAAGAAGTCCTTCCTGTATTTTCAAATTGTTCAACACTTCTGTAAAATTGACACCTATATTTTCGAAATCAATTCCCATTGAGTTTTCAATGACATTTCGAAAGTCCTCAATGGCTCGAACAATGTCCTCAATTTGTGTTGAATTATTCATAAATTAATCTAAACTAGATTATCCTTGTTGCCGATTAATATCAATATGACCACCACCGGCTCCAAAGTTTGAAGCTCTTCTACAATGGGGACAAGTTTGCATTCCGCCACCATCTACGCAGAAAATTCCACCACATTCACAAATACAAAGTGCAAATCTATTTCCGCAAGATGGACAACCTGGAGCGCCTCTCAACATTTCTGTGCTGACTGAAGAGTTGGTTCGCTTTGAATCTTCCGTTGACAATTCGTCATAAGAATTGTCTAACTTATAAGCTCCTTGCAGTCTGTAATTTTCTACCGACAAATGAGGCAAACCTTCAAAGCCAGGATTATGAGTTGATCGTTTATATTTAATTACATATCGATCTTTGTGATTTTGACAAATACCTTTAAAAATCGTGTATTGATCATCCACGTTTTTCATCTTACTCTGATCAAACGGATCTATTTTTTTTAACTTACTTTTATCAAAACCTGACAAATTCACATCACCGCTTTTTCCCTCCTCTTCTACCTTTTGACTTTGTGTTTTAATAGAAGAAGTTACCCATCTGAAAAACTCCTTGTAAGAATTCTCGTCTGACTCGTCAAAAGACAATACACTATCAGAAATTCGTTTAAGAATTTCATGATCAGCATTATCACCTATAGATATAACTACCGTATTTAATTTATCCTTCCATTTCTGCTCCCAAAGTCCTAAGTCTATGACATAATTATCGGTTGGATTTCCATCCGTCATAAAATAGATAATTGGTTTCCAATCCCCTTTACTCGTAGGAGTTGAATGCTTAACATTCGCATCTAATTCTGATATCAAATGCTTTAATACATTTCCATATCCGGTTCCGGCTCCAATTGAAAATTTCGGAGGATAAAAGGAAATAATATCAGTTAACGGTACTAAAGTTTTTGCTTTACCCGCAAAAACAACAATAGAGACATAGGCTGTTTCTAGCGCGTAAGGATCTTTTTTCAGCGCCATCATAATTGTGCGGATACCTTCTTCAACTTTAGCAATTGGATCGCCAACCATTGATTCAGAAACATCGACAACAAAATATATCGGTAATCTTCTCATTGTTTTAAATTATATTACCAAGTTTACTTCAGGAGGTGGAGGTGGCAAAACCATTTCATCACTAGCTCCGACGCTTTGGTTTCCAACAGATACTGAGGCAGATACCCATTTGAAAAATTGTTGGAAAGCATTTGCATCCGTCGTATCCAAAGTCACCACATGATCAGCAAATAGTTTTAAGTACTCCTCCTTTGCTTTTGGTCCTGCTGCACAAGCAACGATGGATCCGAAATTCTTTTGTTTTAATTTGGGATATTGTTCTTCGAAAACTTGCAGATCAGAAGGTTTGCCATCTGTCATGATAAACAACAATGGCATCCAATCTCCTTTTGCTTCACTTGTAGAAATGGAAACTTCTTTATCCACTTGAGCGATCAACAACTTAATGGCTTCACCCAAAAAAGTCGGGCCTGATTCCGGAGTTGTTATTTGAGGTAATTGTACCGAAGACAACTCTGTCAAACCGAAGATCAGGTTAACGTTTTTATCGAAGGTTATCAATGACATATGAACAGAATCCAAAGCGTGCGGATCTTGGCGCAATGAAGCCATCATCGTTTGCAAACCATTGTTTACCGCATGGATTGCTTCACCTCTCATAGATCCCGAAGTATCAATTAATAAATATACTGGCAGTCTACGCATTACTTATCATTCGTTTTAGTCTACTAAATTAATTTCTGGTGGTGGCGGTGGTAGCTCACTAGATTTCGTCAAATCAATATCAGATCCTGATTCTACTTTTTGAGAACTGGTACTTATGCTGGCAGAAACCCATTTAAAAAATGCGGCAATACTATTGCTGTCAGCTTGATCAATTTCAACGACTATATCCGTGATCTTTTTAAGAACTTTAGAATTGGCGTGAGGACCGGCTGCGCAAGCCACGGTAGCGCCAATACTCGCTGCTCGGAATGCTGGCAAACTTTTTTCCCAATCATCAGTGGGAACTCCATCCGTCATGATAAATACCATCGGCTTCCAATCACCTTTAGATTCCGGTGTCGTCTTTGCCACTTCTGAATCTATTCGTTCTACCACTAACCTCAGCGCATCTCCCAATGCAGTTGTTCCAGTAGCGGTTAGACTAGGCGTCAAGAATGCTGTTAATTCAGTGAGCGGAACAACCTGTTGAGCTGTAGCATTAAAAGTTATAATACTTAGATAAGCCGTTTCTAACGCATAAGGATCTTGTCTTAATGCGCTGACCAACATCTGTACACCACTTTTCAATGACTCGATTGGTTCACCATTCATAGAACCGGATGTATCTAGCAAAAGATACACTGGAAGTCGCCTCATACTATTTGTAGTTTCTAATAATATTTACAATCGACTCTGCAAAGTTACGATCAGCTGTTGCATCGCCAATAGCATTAAATTTCCAAGCTCCATTCTTCTTATAAAGTTTACCCATAATCATAGACTTTCTTCCTCTATAAGAAGGATCTGCAACTACATCGAATGTTGCATAAACATTATCCACCCTTGTTGGTGTTCCTTCATACATACGAATCTTAGCAAATGGAATTTGTGCAAAATCTTCGTTGGTCGCATTGTTTATAAAGAAATAAATACGATCAATTTGTGGATCGACTCGGGTAAGGTCAACTGAAATAATTTCGTTGTCTAGTCCATCATCGCCGTCCAAGTCACCTGTTCGGTCGTCTCCTGAGTGTCTCAAGGCTCCATCCCTGGATATCAATTTTCCAGGAGGGAAACCAGCTTTAGCCAATGCTCTAGGGTCATATTCCGGGGAATACAAATGATCCCATCTTTGGTCATCATCGTAAAGTAAAATACATGATAAATCTAAGTCAACTGCCTTTTTAACTTTTTTCGTTCCTCCAAAGAATCGCTTTTTTTCTATTTCCAAAGCTCCCCAATTCACACCAACACAAAATCTAGTTAATGTTCCTTCAGCAGCCCCTCCAGCTGATTTTTTAGTCAAATCAATTCTTTGACCTTTCTGCAAATTTATAGCCATGATTATATTTTGAGTAATTAATTAAAAGATAACTTGTTCAATTCAAACTGTAAAGGTTAATATTAGGTCGTATATTTCTGAACAAAATAGTTCAAGTCTTCCTTATATCCATCTCCCATTGCTTGAAATTTCCACTCGTTATCCTTTCGATACAATCTTCCGAATTCAACAGAAGTTTCGATAGAAAAATCTTCTTCTAATTCGTATTTAGCTATCTCAGCATTGTTAGAATTATCTAATATTCGAATGTAAGAGTTTCTTACTTGACCAAAATTTTGATTTCTAGCTTTAAAATCGTGAATGGTAACAACGAAAACGATTTCTTTAATTTTAGCGTCAACCTTTGATAAGTTTACTTTGATTTGTTCATCATCATCTCCATCAGAAGCACCACCTGTTTGATCATCCTCTGCGCCTTCAACTGCTCCATCTGGAGAAAGTAAATTATTGTAAAAAATAAAATATTCGTCTTGAGGGATTTTACCGTTATCTCCCAAACAAAATGCAGAAGCATCTAGATCAAAATCTGCCCCTGTACTTTGGTTAGGATCCCAGCCCAAACCTAAAGTTACATTTGATAAACCTAAGGACATCCGTTGTCCTTTTTGCAAATTAATAGCCATATTAAATTTTTGTTATTTAGATATTAAAAATTCTTTTTCTTAATTCGATTTTGAAAACCTCTTCTGGCTTTCTTTTTTCACCATTATACATAACATAAGTTTGCAGTCTAGATCCATAAACACGAAGTCTTCTCGATGATCCTTCCTGCGATTCATGCTGAATCGTATAACCTAAATGTTCTAATATTTCAAGAATTTCTGAGGTATCGAACATAAACTGATGTATATGAGAACCTCAACAGATTGGAATAGAATTACCTGGGCTTAAAGCTTTAGGAACAGTCGTTCCTTTGGAATTAATTCATCATTTCCTTAAAGGAGAATGGTTTCTGTAGATTGTTCTTTATATGTGAATTATGTGCTGAGTAAAAATAATTTTTTTCTCGAATAATCGAGCATTTAAATGCGATTATTATACCATAAAAACTTCTAAAAATTTGAAAGGAAAATGCTACATCCCCATGTATTTACCAGCCTAAGCAACAGAATTTGTGCAGATTGATGTGGAATGCTTTACATTTGTTAAAAAAAATGAGTTTGAGACCGATTATTTTGTTTTCAACAATCCTTGTTTTACTAATCTGGAGTTGCGAAAGTCCGACAACATCTACTGAGAATGGATCGACTTCTTCGCGCCAAAATGCGGCAAAAGAAATTAAAGAAAATGTTATAGCTACAACGGCCATAGTAGAGCTAAAATTTGGAAGTCTTGTCGTCAAAGTAGATACTGCAATCGGTGGTCGATTGGCATCAATTGGGTATGAAGGAGAACAAATGATTAAATCCTCTAGAGATGTTAAAAACTTACAATGGGGATCAACTGTCTGGCCGTCACCTCAAAGTGATTGGGATTGGCCGCCGCCAGTGTCAATGGACCAAGGAGCTTACCAAATTAAAACCCAGGAATCAAACATGCTACTTTTAGAGAGCGAACCTAATGCTTATTTGGGACTAACCGTCAAAAAAAGATATCATTTAAGAGACCCTAGAACGATAGATATCACCTACCAATTCTTTAATGAAAAGGACACCACCATAAAAGTTGGTATTTGGGAAAATACTAGAGTTGATTATGAAGGTCAAATAAGTTGGGCAACCGATACCGAATTAAAGGAGTCTACCACGAACATGACTGATGTTGCAGACGAAACTAGATTGGTGTTGGAAGGTCAGACCGAGAAAAAGAAGTTATTTATCAATTCTAACAAAGGCTGGGTAGCTTACCAGAAAAATGGCGTGGAATTAAAGAAGACCTTTCCAATCATTGAAAAGGAAAAGATAGCAGAGGGGCAAGCTCAAATTGAAATCTATATAGACCCTGCCGATAATTTTGCCGAAATAGAAGAACATGGACCATATGAAGAATTGGGACCAGGAGGTGTAGCCACTTTTCGTGTTCGATGGAGTTTTAAAAAAATGCCAAACAACTAACTAAAAAGGCCGAATTGAATTAAGATAATAATCAACTCAATTCGGCCTTCAGAAATTATTTCTTTTCTTGTTTTTTTGCCCATCCATCTCTTAGCGTTACGGTTCGGTTAAAAACTAAATTTTCTGGCGTGCTGTCTTGATCTTTTACAAAATATCCTTTTCTCATAAATTGAAAAAAGTCTCCCAATTTTGCATGCTTTAGCGAAGGTTCAATAATTGCTTTCGTAATTACTTTCAAAGCATCAGGATTTATAAATTCCTTGAAGTCTTTTTCCGGATCAGCCAAAGGAGCTTCTACTGAAAAAAGTCTATCATACAATCTAATCTCCGCAGGAATACCATGTGCAATGGAAACCCAATGCAAGGTTCCTTTTGCCTTTATTCCACTCGTGTCTTGACCGGATTTCGAATCAGGATAATAAGTACAATGTATTTCAGAAAGTGATCCATCCTCTGCAAAAATTGCCTTTTCACAGTTGATAATATAAGCTCCTTTCAATCTTACATTTTTTCCTTCACTTAATCGGAACCACTTCTTGTTTGCATCCTTTTTATAGTCTTCACGTTCTACGTAAATTTCTCTAGCAAAAGGGACTTCCCGAGCCCCAGCGGTTGGATCTTCCGGATTATTTTCAACAGAAAGCATTTCTTCCTGACCTTCTGGATAATTAGTGATCACTAGCTTTACAGGATCTAAAACACCCATTACTCGATGCGCAATTTTATTTAAATCTTCTCTTACTGAAAACTCCAATAAAGCAACATCAATGACATGTTCTCTTCTAGCGACACCCACCCTTTTTGCGAAATTTCTAATAGAAGCTGGTGTATAACCACGTCTCCTTAATCCAGATATCGTTGGCATTCTGGGATCATCCCAGCCAGAGACCAATCCTTCTTCCACCAATTGCAAAAGTTTTCGCTTACTCATCACAGTGTAGTTCAGATTTAAGCGAGCAAATTCATATTGCTTGGTAGGATAAATTTCTAAATTTTCAATAAACCAATTGTACAAAGGTTTATGATTTTCAAATTCAAGTGTACAAATAGAATGTGTAATTTTCTCTAAAGAATCCGACTGTCCATGCGCAAAATCATACATCGGATAAATACACCATTCATCACCAGTACGATGATGATGAGCTTTAAGAATCCGATAAATAATCGGATCTCTCATATGCATATTTGGAGATGCCAAATCAATTTTCGCGCGAAGCACTCGACTGCCTTCATCAAATTCGCCAGCTTTCATTCGTCTGAACAAATCGAGATTTTCTTCAACAGAACGATTCCTATTTGGAGAAGGAGTTCCTGGTATCGCAGGAGTTCCTCTCATTTCCGATATTTCTTCCTGAGTTGAATCATCAATAAACGCTTTTCCGTCTTCTATTAACTTTTCTGCAAAAGCATATAATTCATGGAAATAATCGGATGCATAGTATGCTTTGTTATCCCAAGTAAACCCTAACCATTTGATGTCTTCTTTGATTGCATCCACATACTCAGTATCTTCTTTTACAGGATTTGTATCGTCAAAACGCAAATTCGTTTTTCCGTTATATGATTCTCCTAGTCCAAAGTTCAAGCAAATAGATTTGGCATGTCCAATGTGCAAATATCCATTAGGTTCAGGAGGGAAGCGAGTATGAACCCTGCCCTCGTTTTTACCATTTTCGATATCATCTTCAATGATTTGCTCTAAAAAATTCTTTGATATTTCCTTCTCCATTGTAGCTTTAATTCTAAATATTGATCAATGCAATTTGTTCAATTACATTTTTTCAGGCATTTCAACTCCTAATAAATTCATTCCAGATGCCAATACATATGCAACCATCTCGGATAATGTTAATCTAAATTTTTTCGTAACTGCTTCTTCGACCTTAAGTATAGAATGATCATGATAAAATCGGTGATAATTCTTTGCTAATTCATAGCAATAATTCGCTACACTTGAAGGGTCATAGGCTTCAGCTGCTCCTTTAACAACTTCTGGAAATTGAAACAATTGTTTCAGTAATTCCAATTCTAAGGCTTCCATTTTGTAGTTATCAAAACTTGCCTCAAAAGGAGATTCTGCAGCTTTTCTTAAGACAGATTTAATTCGAACATAAGCGTTTTGTATGTAAGGGCCCGTATTTCCATGAAGATCAACAGATTCTTTTGGGTCAAAAGTCATACGTTTTTTAGGATTTACTTTTAGTATAAAGTATTTCAAAGCTCCTAACCCTATTCTTCTAAATATATCTGATTGTTCTGCATCATTGGCTTCCACCAATGTACCACGTTCATTTGCATTGCTCGTAGCCTCTCTAATCACGTCCTTGATCAAGTCATCTGCATCAACAACTGTACCTTCTCTAGACTTCATCTTACCGGTCGGTAAATCAACCATTCCATAAGAAAGATGAAACAAACCATCAGAATAGTTTGCTTTGAATCGCTTCATAATTTCGAATAGCACCTTAAAGTGATAATTTTGCTCATCTCCTACAACATAGACCAACTTATCCATCTTGTAATCTTCATATCTACTTTGCGCGGTTCCGATGTCTTGGGTCATGTAGACAGAAGTTCCATCCGCTCGAAGTACAATTTTCTGATCCATTCCTGCATCTTCCAAATCTATCCAAACGGAACCATCTTCTTTCTTAAAAAACAATCCGGACTCAAGACCTTGGTCCACATATTTTTTCCCCAACAAATAGGTATCTGACTCGTAATAAAGCTTGTCAAAAGAAACACCTAGCGCATCGAATGTCTGATCAAAACCATCATATACCCATCCATTCATTTTTTCCCAAATAGCTCGAACTTCTGGATCTTGGTCTTCCCATTTTTTCAAAAGTGCTCTGGCTTTCTTCAAAATCGGCGCATCACCTTCTTCGCCAGCCGCTGTCATTTTATCTTTTTCTGCTCTCTCCAAGGTATTGTAGGCTACATAATATTTTCCTACAAAATGATCACCTTTTAAACCAGAACTTTCAGGAGTACTCCCCTCTCCAGTTTCCATCCAAGCCACCATACTTTTACATATATGAATTCCTCTATCATTAATGATTTGGGTCTTAATTACTTCATAGCCTGCTTGATCCAAAATCTTGGCACAAGACCACCCTAAAAGGATATTTCTAATGTGTCCTAAGTGAAGGGGTTTATTCGTATTTGGCGAACAAAATTCTACCATTACCTTTTGACCATTCTTTTCAAGATGACCGAAGGATTTGTTGGTGCTTTCCTGCTTTAAAAACTCAACCCAATAACTAGGATCAATTTCAAGATTCAAGAAACCTTTGATTACATTAAAATCCTTGACTAAAGACTCATTGGATTTTAGATGATTTCCGATGTCATTCGCAATGTCTTCAGGCTTTTTCTTAGCAGCTTTAGTAAATGGAAAAACTACCAAAGTAAAGTCGCCGGAAAATTCTTTCCTTGTGGGCGACAATACCAATTGAGACGCCGAAGCATCAAGTTGATAGAGTGCTTCCAAAGCATTTTGAATCCCCGATTGTAATTGTGCAATTAATCCCATTATTCACTAAATTCTGTACTACAATAAAAGAAGACAAATGTATCTAAAGCCCTCACAAATTAAAAGGTTTATGCAATAAGAAATAAAACTATTAGACTCTTGGAGGCCTTTTCTTCATATGAACCTTTCCGGGGTCACAAGTTCCAAAGGAGGTGGTTCCGTTCCAGTCTCCTTCCAGTCTCAAAATTCCATTGTCGTTGATCAATCTCAGCACGTATCTTTTCATGCACCATTCCATGCCTTGCTCAATATCATTCGTTAATATTTCCTTGTCTTCTAAGATTAACAACTCCTGATCAAAGCTAGTTCCAGACATGGCCATTTCCGCATAAATTTCGTCTACCCGAACCATGGACCAACACTCATATCCGTCTTCAACCTTTTTAATTTCCAGATAAAAAATATACTCAGTTCGATATCCTCCAGGGTGTGTCAACACCCCTTCCCAACTTCCTTCCATTGCATCATGAATTGGGATGTGCTCTTGTTGAGCCATCAGCGAAAAACACGAAATTAAAAGTACTATGCAAGACATCATGCGCATAACAGCAAGTTACTGGGAAAAAATTGGAAGATCTAGTTTTCTAATGGTCTCCATTTACTAAATAGTGCGAAATTGTTATTCAAAGAAGGTAAATATAGATTTTCCATAACTTCTGGTTTCTAAGAACTTAGGATGATCTTGAAAATCATTCTGAGCATCATGTTCGAGTACAAGAATTCCACTATCATTTAGTAGATTCTTGTCAAAAATGAGATCAGGAATCAAAGCTAAATTTTTCAAGGCATAGGGAGGATCTGCAAAAATGTAGTCGAATTTTTTATCTGTACTTTTAATGAACTTGAAAACATCCATTCTAAAAATTTGGAGTTGATCTTTTAGCCTAAGTTCTTCACTAATCTTCTTTGCGAATCGATAGCAGCCATGATGTTGATCGACATAGGTGACATCAGTTGAACCACGGGAGATTAGTTCGTAACAGTGGTTTCCCGTACCACCGAATAAATCCAATGCCACGGTATCTTCTAAATCAATTCTATTGGCCAGGATATTAAAAAGTGCTTCTTTGGCATAGTCTGTAGTAGGTCTTGTCGGCCAGTTTTTAGCTGGCGGAATAAACTTCCGACCTTTGAATTGTCCACCTATTATTCTCATGATAACAACGCGAACAATTCATAATCACGATGAACTAAATTGCTTTCTTCATACTCTCCAAGTTTGATATTCGAACTTGGTTCTGACCATTTAATAGTTCTTATATAACGATACAACTTATCATAAATCAATGACTTAGGCTCTAACTTACCTGAAATGTACAAGGGAACCTTTTCCGGATCTAAATTGTGATTCTTAAATATTAACAAAACAAAGTAGAGAAAATCATTAGGACTTTTGAATTCAAAATCACTTGATCCAATCAATTTATTTCCATCAAAATAGAAGGTTTGACAAGTGTCTGAACCAATATGAATAAAGACCTTTTGGGTATCAGCTCCTTGTTCCAAACGCGCGAAACTATTAATTAGAATGGAATTACAATGAACAAAGGTGGCTCCAGGAAAGTAGTCCGAAAGTTGATTCTTTAGCTTAATAGAAACACTATGAACATTTTTACCATCAATTACTTCTACTTCATCGATCCAAATCATTTCTTGTTCATCATTTGAAAGCGGGTCTTCTTGATGCAAGTATCTTTCGGGAAAGCGTTGATCATAAAGTTTTGTAGGAACAAGAGCACTAGTCTTACTGTCGGTTGCAATATTTACTTTTTGAAAAATTGACTTCAGTAAGTTGTCTTTGTTTATGGTTGAAAGACAGTCATCTAATTTGTTTTCTTCGGAGAACCGATAGTCTCTGAGCGCCAAAAGTTCTTTCTCTTGAGAAAATATAGCAAAAGAAAACCCGTCATTACCAATTAGTAATGACAGGTCTTTTATTTTATTTTCGTTAGCAGCATTTGCCGCTGCTATGTAATCTCTATTGATTATTCCCAATTACCAGCAGTATTTGGTGCATTACGATCTCCGAATTTTATAAATCGCTTGGGATCGTAAGAATTGTCATATCGTGCGTAACTTGGATCTGCGAATTTACCCATGAACTTAGCTTGTTCGACTCCAACCTCAACAACGTGAACCAACGTACTTTGATAAGTTAGTGTGTCAGCATAGATGGAGAACTGTTCATTGTTCGAATACGGTACATATCTTAAAGAATCCAAGTTCAATTCTAACTCGGCTACCTTATCAGATGCATTGACATAAGAAGTATCATAACGGATGGCTTCAGTGTTAGATGGATCATCAGGATCACCAAATACAGATATAGTTGGAATTCGACCGTTACGTAATACGTAGTTCAAAGAATCGAATGATGGTGCGAATCCTCCGGTGATATCCCGGTGTAATTCTTGAGCTACACGAATTTCTTTCAACCGCTCTTCAACGGCTCCTTCTCTCTTGTCCAATTCCGCTTTGAATAAGATTGGCTCTCTAATTCCACTGATCAATACCCACACAAACAAAGCGATGAGGGCTATCAGGGCTAAATTTATTACTTTTCTCATAGAGGTCTAGCATTTCGTTTGGTATTCGCAATAATACTATTTTTTCCAATAAAGCTGGATGCGCATGGAAGAAAAATTCCAATTCTACGCCTAATAATTTATTGTTGATGATGGAATAAGACAAGGAATCTCTGCTACAAAAAACAAGTTTTTGAATTTGATATGCTGTAAACACTTATAACATCTTGAAAATTAGATGCTAAACTCAGAGAATTTGGTGTATAGGCGGATTTAAGCGAGGTGTTGTTCTCCAATCAGACATTCTCCTGAATATCCAGCACCTTCGTCAACTATAAGCTTTTGGGCAATGATTTTGCCTTCTACATTTGCTGTTGCATGCAAGTGCAATCTTCCAAAAACCTTGATTTCACCAACAATTTTGCCTTCAATTGAAGAATCATTGCAGTTTATCTTACCGGAAATCGTTCCAGATGGCCCCATTACTAATTTTTTCTTACAGTTAATGTCCCCAATCACGTTGCCATCAATTCGAATATTCTCCTCTGCGACTAAATCCCCTTCAATTGAGGTACCTTTTGCGATGACACATAAAATTCCATTTGCAAGATTTGTATCTTTGCCTTTACCTTGGGAAGCGGTCTTTTTGTCGTTTTTACCAAACATTCTTATCACTTTATTTTAGATTAAACCGGGTTATTATGGCAGTGAATTTGTTGGCGATAGAATCATCTTGTGACGATACTTCAGCTTCGGTGCTTCAAGACGGGAACATATTGAGTAACGTGGTAGCTAATCAGGACGTTCATCAATTGTACGGAGGAGTTGTCCCAGAAGTTGCCTCTCGTGCTCATCAAGAGAATATATTGCCAGTTGTCGATGCGGCCTTGAAGAAAGCCGGCATATCCAAAAAAGAACTTGACGCCATTGCCTTTACTAGAGGTCCTGGCTTGATAGGCTCATTGATCGTTGGGGTTTCCTTTGCCAAAGGACTGGCCTTAAGCTTGAATATTCCATTGATCCAAGTCAATCATATGGATGCACATGTTTTGGCTCATTTTGCAGAAGATCCAAAACCAGATTTCCCATTTTTATGTCTTACCGTCAGCGGAGGTCATACGCAGATCGCTCGAGTAGATGCACCGGATAACATGACCATATTGGGGAAAACTATAGATGATGCGGCGGGAGAAGCCTTTGACAAAACCGGAAAACTTTTGGGATTGCCTTATCCTGCTGGTCCCATAATTGATAAAAATTCGAAACTAGGATCTGCTTTATTCAATTTCCCGAAACCTAAGGTTGGTGAATTAGATTTTAGTTTTAGCGGACTAAAGACCAGTATTAGGTATTTTCTTCAAAAAGAAAGAGAAAAGAATATCAATTTTATCGAAGAAAACATGAACGACATTTGCCGCTCTGTGCAGGATCGGATTGTTTCGATACTAATGGATAAGTTAGAAACTGCGGCTGATCAAACCGGAATAAAGGAGGTGGCAATTGCGGGTGGTGTTTCTGCGAATAATGCGTTAAGAGCTTCTATTAAGGAAGTTGGAGAAAAAAAAGGCTGGAATACTTATATCCCTGCTTTTCAATATTGCACTGACAATGCAGGCATGATCGCAGTAGCAGGTTATTTTAAATATTTGAATAAAGATTTTGTTGGTCAAGATGTCGCTGCTTCGGCAAGAATATGAAGCATTTAAATTTTGCCGAGAAAATTATTGCTTTAAGTCAAGCAGATTTTAAGCTCAGAGATGAACTTGTTCAAAAGGGAGAATTAGGCGATGAGTATCATCCGGAAATGGAAAGATTACACAGTAGTAATGCACAAATTTTGGATAAAATAATTTCCGAGATTGGATTTCCAACGAAGGAAAAAGTTGGAGAGAAAGCTAGTGAGGCCGCTTGGTTAGTAGTACAACATGCAATTAGCCAACCGAAGTTCTTGAAAAAATGTGCGAGACTTTTATTCCTACATTATAAGGATCAAAAGGCTATTAAAATACAGTTGGCCTATTTGACCGATCGGATTGCTTTTTTCGAGGGGAGACCGCAATTATATGGGACTCAATTTGATTGGAATCAAGAAGGAATTTTAGTTCCTGCTGCAATTCAAGATTCTGGGCTTGTGAATTCCCTTCGAGCCGCAATAGGCCTTAATTCGCTAGAGGAACAAACCAAAATCATTCAAAACCAAGCAAAAAGAGATCATCAAGTTCCGCCAAAAGATTACATAAAAAGAAAAAACGCTTTTACGGCTTGGAGGAAAACTGTGGGATGGATTTGATATTTCTGTTTACCATTATAATGCTGAATCATGACAGAGAATTACAAATATTTTGAAAAGCTTATAAGCGAAGTTGATCAAGCAGAGGTTAAAAACATGTTTGGAAAACCTTGCGGAAAAATAAACAAAAAAGCATTTGCTGCTTATTACTTAGATCAAATGGTTTTTAGAATTGGAAGTGCTGAAATTGAAAAACTATTGATTAAATATTCAGGTACTCAAAATTGGGATCCTTCAGGAAAAAGCAGACCAATGAAAGATTGGATTCAAGTGCCTGATACGCATAAAAAAGATTGGAAAAAACTGCTTAAAAAAGCGTTGGACTTTACAGCAACCAAATAATAAAATAGCTAAGGATTGTTCACATTATAAAAACCGCTTTTCATTTTTCCTAGTCGAGATTTCAATATTAGAAATCATCAGTCAATATTTTTAACTCCTTAAGTTCTTTAACTTGGTGAAGGTGATAGTACAATTTATAAATGCTCATTTGTAATTAAAACTTCGATTTAAGCGGTTCGCTTTGCATTTCGTCTTTTGTCAACTGAAGAAATGCTTCTCGTATGGAATTATGGATAAAATAGCTGGGACGCAACAGAATCCTTTTTTTTTGTACATTTAAAAATTCGAATAGTAAATATCTTTTAATGCGGTTTTCTTTCTTAATAGGATTTTGTCTTTTTCTGACCATGCCTGTAGGTAAACTTTGGGCTCAAACTTCAAATACAACTTCGTCCATTCAGCCCTTTATTGACGGCTTGCAATTTACAGCAGTTTCGATTGATGACGAAACTCCGAAATGGGCCTGGCTACTTTATCAGCCAAATGCAAATATTTTTGAAGTAGAAAGTGCCTTCAAAAAATGGCGGAAAAAGAATCCAACTATCAAGAATGGACATACAAGAAATCTAAAGCACTACTTAAATTATCTATATCGAATTGACGGAATTAGCAATGAAGGGTTGATAAAGCCAGGAAATGAGGAAAGAGTATATAGGGAGAAAAAAAACTGGGAAAAAAGTCGTGCCCAAATCATAGAGGCAACTCTTAACAAATCAAGGACTAGTGGGAATACAGATTGGGAATCCATGGGTCCTTTTATGATGTATCGTGATGGTCAGCCATCCAATATTCAAGCCAATATATATGCAATTGATCAATCGATTTCAAATCCAAATATCGTATATGCTTCTTCAGAAGCTGGAGCCACAGTTTTTAAGTCAATAGATAAAGGAGATACTTGGATTAGCGTTAATGATGATATGAGTTTTAGTGGACCACGAGAATTAGAAATTCATCCCACCGATCCAGAGACAGTATACTTAGGAAGCCAACATGACATCTATAAGACTACAAATGGAGGAGCAAGTTGGAATTCTATTTATTATAATTGGAATAATGCCGCAAGTTCAATTATTATCAATCCAAATGACGCCAACCAAATTTTAGCAGCAGGCTCCGAAAGGATTTTACGAAGTACGGATGGAGGCACAAATTGGTCTGAGGTTTGGACTGGAAGATGCTACGATTTAAAATTCAAACCCGGTGAACCAAATATCGTTTATGCGCTGATTAATAATTCTTCAAGCCTTCAAAACGACTTCTATAAGTCTACAGATGGAGGATTAACTTGGTCAAAAATTACCAATGGCTGGCCGAATGAAACAAGCATAAGAAACTATGGCGGAAGAATGACTGTTTCAACTGGAACACCAGGTTTGATTTATGCATTCATAGGATCAGAATGGACTGCTTCTCCAACTCCTAAGGACGGTGTCAAAGTAATGAAGAGTTTGGACAGCGGAGAAAGCTGGACAACAGTGCTAAATTATGACAATAACCATGGACTTGATTCTGGACAAGGCTATTATGATTGGGATATTGAAGTTTCTGATAATGATCCTGATATTGTATATGTAGGGACTCAAGGACGCTACTTGACTACTGATGGATTTACTTCAGGTAATTGGGCATATTCTGGTGGATCACTTGGTCATGCCGATGTACAAGAAGTTCTTTTCAATGGATCAGATCTCTGGGTCGCAAATGATGGTGGAATAATTAAATTTGATAACGAGACCTTTTCTAGTTATCAAGTTAAGCAACAAGGTATTAATGCCGTGAGTTATTGGAGTTTTGATCAAGGTTGGAATCGAGATGCTCAAGTTGGTTCTCATTATCATAATGGGACTTCGGCAAGACAAGAAACCTATGTGCTGGGAGAATATTTATCATATGGCGGAGCTGAACCACAATTTTCCGCGATCAAACATCCTACGCCGGATAAAGCATGGTCAAAAGGTTATGGATCAATTAATGGCAAAACCTTACCTGATAATATTTCAGATCCAATTCTTAGTTTCAACTATAATATTACTCCAAATGCAGAATATGGTTCAAGTACCTGGCGAGAAAGTGAAATTGAAGTTTTGCCCTATGCATACAATACGCATTTTACTGGTGCTGATAACAATTTATATCGCTCTGATGATTTTGGTTTGAGCTGGGCAATTATTGCAAGCTTTGGCACAACCGATTCGAAGGTGACTAAGATTGAAATTCCAAGATCGAATCCTGACGTCATGTACGTGGCGGTTTACAATTCAGCTGGTTACTCAATCTTTCGTTCGAATGATCTAGGGCTAACTTTTACTCAATTAAACGGACCTGGCGGTTTGTCTGATGATGGCGTTTATATTTCTGTTGATCAAAATAATGAAGATATAATCTACTTAGCAAGCAGCAATGGCGGGACCTCCAATGAGAAGGTATACAAAAGTATTGATGGTGGAAATAGTTGGGTAAACTTGACGACAGATGTATTAGACAATCATTCTTTACGAGCGATGTTGTCCATTGCTGGCACAGACGGAGGTGTTTATGTACTTTCTTCCAATGCTGTTTTTTATATTAATAATACTTTATCAGATTGGCAGCCACTTCTGATTAATCTTCCTAGTCAGCCGGCGCTTAGAGATATTAAGCCCTTCTATAAGGAAGGAAAAATCAGAGTGGCTGGAGATGGACGTGGTGTTTGGGGAGCGGAATTATACGATACTCCCACCCTCGTGACTCCTCAGCCTACTGTTAACTTAGTTGAAGCAAATTGTAACAGAGATACTTTATATTTCGATGATTTTTCTATTGTCAATCATACGAATACAAATTGGTCTTGGACAATAACTCCCGCTCCTGCTTATGTAGATAATCTCAATATTCGTAATCCGAAAGTTGTGTTTGGCGCACCTGGTATTTATTCCGCAACTATGCAAATGATAGTAGACGGAGTAGTTTATACAAAAGCATTGAACAAAGATATTGTTGTTACCACAGGCTGTGATCCTGTAGGACTATCCGGTAACGCCTATGACGTTACTTCTTATGGAGAACATGCCACTATTAAAGAGATTAATAGGACTTTAGATTCATTTACAATGTCCATGTGGATCAGACCAAGGGCGAGTCAAGTTGCCACCGCCTTTATGGTATCTAAAGACATTCAAAATGTTGGAATAAATTACTACGGTAGCACAAAGCAATTGACCATACACTATCCAACTGGGAGTACTTGGGCTGTTCAGACTGGCTTATATGCACCTGAAGATCGATGGACGCATGTAGCAGTAAGTTCTGATCATTCTACTGGAGAAATAAAATTATTTGTCAATGGTGAATGTCATACTTACTCCGGTTACAATACTCAACCCATAGAATTTAATACGATACAATTAGGTTGGCAACATAACTGGTGGGGGTCAAGATGGTTCAATGGTGAGATTGATGAATTTTGTTTATATGATCGCGCATTAACACAAGACGAAATTAGATTGCAAATGCATTTGACAAAAAGTCCAATGGATGATCCTGGGCTACTGCACTATTATCAGTTTAACGAATCTGGGGGTGGCTTGAGTTATGATAAAGTAGGAATTTTACATTGTGAAACAAGAGGAAGTAGGGTTTCTTCAAGAGGACCTATTGGTGCTGGAAGCAGTAGTAAGGTTACCATTGATAATACTGGAACTTTTGAATTTCCATCAGAAGGATTAAAAATGACTTTTGGTAGTGGTACTTTACCAGAGGGCGAAGTAACGATTACAAGAATTACAAACTCACCGGATACTGGAGCTGGCATTGGTCAGTTAGCCGATAGCTATTGGGTTCTACATAACTATGGATCAAATACAACATTCACCGGATTGAATAGTATGGAATTTTATGATTTGGGCAATTCAGCTTCGAACTATAATGCAAATGATTTCTTATTACAAAAAAGAGCAACTGATCAAGATGGTCCTGTTTGGATTGAAGATGCTTCAGGAGAATATTTTGATGCAAACCTTGGTCAAGTCAATTTTGGATCGGCATTACAAGTTTCAGAGTTTGGACAATTTGCGGTGAACAACAATAGAGCTTTTGCCTGGAAAGGAATCGTATCTGAAGCTTGGGACAATCCATTGAATTGGCAAGATGAAATTCTTCCAGATTCGGGCTCGGATGTAATTATTCCAGCAAACACCCCTTTTCAACCGGTGGTAAGCTCTAACGTATCTATTCAATCTTTAACTTTAATGAATGAGGCAACTATTAGAGTAGAAACTGGAGTTAGTTTTATAATTTATCAGGAATAGTTAATGATTGAGTGGAGAATCAGTCAAAAATAAATAACCTACTCACCTTTTACTTCCTATTGTGTAAATTTCAACCAGCGGCGTAAAATAGGTTCATCTATAATTCGATAAGCTAAGCAAAAGGAGTTTGAATTCATCCTCTATTTTTACTCCTTATTTAGTTTATCCTGAAATTTATTTTATTAAGGTCCTTCATTAACAAAAGCGGTTATTCGTTTATAGAACAACCGCTTTACTAAATCTTTTTTAACTTAATTTTACTAAGCACTATCTAGAAATCATCAATCAAT
The DNA here is from genome assembly GCA_937928045.1 of uncultured Saprospiraceae bacterium. Classification (GTDB taxonomy): domain Bacteria; phylum Bacteroidota; class Bacteroidia; order Chitinophagales; family Saprospiraceae; genus JABDJM01. The sequence continues at coordinate 76,826 of CALFWO010000025.1, forward strand.
TTCTTTTTCATTGCTGTGAATTCCTCTTCGGTAATTACCCCCGCTGATTTCAATTCCCCAAGTTCTTTTAACTTGGTAATTACATCAACTTGGTCGTCATCATCAAAAATTGGCTTTGTAACTTCTTCCACCACTTCTGCCTTTGAAGCTGCCGGTGTTTCCACATTTATTTCTTCAGAAACTTCTTCTGCTTCTGCAGAATAAGGCTCTGAAAAATTTGGATCTTCCTTCGCTTCTTCTTGCCAATCTTTAACGACTGTTTTGCCTTTTTCGAATTTCTCTTGGTAGAATTTCTTTACGCGATCTACATCAAAGTCAAGAATTGTTCCTCCTGTTTCAAAATGGCGTTTGAAAACTTCGCCCAAGGCGTAGGTCGATGCTCCCGCAAAAATTGCCACTGGTACTCCGCCAAGAATCCCAAGGCCAGGGATTAACTTAATCAATGATCTAGCTCCTATTCTGGCCAATGTACTTGAGGTTAAAGAAGTCACCAATGCTTTTCCCTGGGTTTCTTGATAGTCGACATCATAGACCTTACTCAGTTGCTTTATCATATCCACTTGTAATGCACTTACTGCGAATATATCCGCAATCAGAATAGGAATCATTCCTGCACCCATCGACCAAATGACGTGTGTTCTAATTATTGTATCTGCATGCTTTCTTGATCCAGAATTATCGTTACTCATGACTTTCTTTTTTACTTGGTTAAAAACCTTCTTTGCGATTTTACCTTTGTTAATCATGCTACTAATTTAAACCATTATCCAATTTTCCAAGGATATTTATCGACCTGTACACTGTTTTTTACGACGATTAGTCCCCTACCTTTATCCTAACACCTTCACTATGACTACTAAACTCTGGAGCATACATCGATTGAATGGTTGTGATTCCGTTTGAAAAATCTCCTTTATGAACAACTCTCAAAGGATATTCGAATACATGCGTTCCTTTAGGTAAATAACTGATGAAGAAATTTGTTGAGGCATCCATGGTACTTTCATAATAGCCCAAACTTCCTTGGTATTTATATTGTGACAGTACATTTTCAGGTTCTAAACCAGAAGCGCGATGATCTTTCAAGTGAACGAATTCCATTTCACGATCAACTCGAATTTCTATCCTCACTTTCAAACGATTTCCGGGCTTTAAAATTACTTGGTCAATTGCCTTTAGTTTAGGTCCATCTACAGTTTTTTCTTCCAAAAACACTTCCTTTTTAATCGTCAAAGGAGTCTCTTCAAAAGTCGTAATTTTATCTAGATTCTCGAAATATTGAAAATAAGTAGCTCCCCAAGCAATGTTTTTATTTGGGTTTTCAATTTTAATCTTTCCAGCATTATCTGGTATTGAAGTAGCATCATAATTTTTCCTAAAATAGCCAGTCCCTGCTTCTGCTTCGTCTATGACTAAAGGATTCGACCCAATGTTAATATTAACTAACTTAGACTCAGCCAAAGCACTTCCTGGTTGCTCCCCTGTCATCAATAGTGCATAAATTGCCAATGCTGTGGACTTCGTAGTTTCCCATGCGTTGGTTTGCTTATTTTTCAAAAGATAGGTTTGTAAATCCTCTAATTCTCGTTGCTGCGGATCAACTTCTTGCAAACAATTAATCATGAAAGCATGAGTTTCTAAAGAATTGTTGTACCAATAAAAGCCATTATCCATTTTCCAATACATCCCTAATTCTTCATGATGCAACGCTCTTTCCCGAAAGGACTTTAGTAAATCCAAGGCTTGACTTTTTCGATTGGTTCGATTCATAATCAATGCAATTTGCGCTTGATTCTGTAATCCAAATTTCATCCAATACTTTTCTGCTTGAGCCTGATAAAAATCATAAGCTTCTTTCAAACCACTTGAGATATCTTCATCAAAAAATGATCGGGCAAATAAATAATGAATTTGACGATGTCCGATATACTGCTTTTCTGGATCAATATTTTTTCCATTCTCAGAAAGTCTTTCTTTAAGCTTATTGTAATCGGTAATAAAACTTTGGTCAATAAATCTAAGTCCTTTTCTCAAAATCTCTGGGACTCGGTCATCTGATGAAAAGCCCATTTTCTTCAATCGTTGAAAGCCCGTCAAAATGTATTCTGTCATGTAGGCATTCGTTCGGCCTTCTTTGAACCAAGCAAAGCCTCCATCATTTTCTTGTCGACCAGCAAGTTTTGAGATCGCCTTTTTTTGTTCATTACCGAGCTTAGCAAGATTAAACAGTAAGCCAATATTTTTTCGTTGCTCTTCTTCCGACTGTGCTTGAAGTACCCAAGGAGTTTCCGTTAACAAGGCTGATTTCAAATCTTCGTTCTTTGATAAGTTACTGAGTAAAGCATCTGTATTCTCCCACTTATCAAATACTGCTTTTATCTTTGGATATTTGTTAGCTATTCCACCGGCTATTGCATTTGCATAATACCTACTAAATATTTGCTCACTGCAATCATGCGGATACTCCATTAAATAAGGTAGTGCAAGGACTGCATACCAAGCCGGGTTTGAAGTGAATTCGATGCTGTATTGATGCGCTTTCGCAGAAGTAGATTGTTGAACTTCGGTTATTCTTTTAAAATCAAATTGTCGAGTCTCTCCCGCTCTTACTGGCATTGGGAAAGTCTCTGTTACCATCATTCTATTTGTTAATACTGGACGATCTTCCTGCTCACCGTCTGAAAAATTTCCAGCTTGAGCAATGACTTTGTGTGTGATTGGTGGTGCATCAGTTGGAACATCAATCGTCCAGCTAAATGAAGCAGAAGCTCTGGGTTCCAAACCAAAAGATTGAGATTTATTTCCTTGAATAATCGTATTTAAATCCTCTTCGTTAAGTGCATTCTTTAAATCAATAAAAACAGAACCGTTCATTGGCTTTTCTGTTAAGTTCACGACTTTGGCCGAAAACTCAATACGATCTCCTTCTCTAAAAAATCTTGGCGGGTTCGGAATTACCATCAACTCTTTTTGAGTTACCACTTCTTTTGTCAGAGTGCCGGTTCTTAATTCCTTATCGTGAGCTTGTAATAATAGTTTCCAAGAAGTCAACGCTTCATTCATCGTAAAAGAAAAACTCAAATCTCCCTTTTCATCAGTCCTTAATTGGGGTAAAAAGAAAACCGTTTCATTTAAATTTGTTCTAACTGGATTGTCTTTTTGCATTTCTGCATCATTATTCTGCCCTTGGTCAGAATTCTCAGTTACAATTGCTGCTTCTGAATTACTTATGCTAGCATCCTCATCCATTGCAAGGTCCGCTGACATCGGGGCGGCTTCCATAGATTTACTTTTCCTTTGTGCCGTTCTTGGGCTTGGCATTCCTGCAGACATAGATTCCAACTCATATGCGATACGTTCGCTAGGGTAATAACCAAATGTATTCAGTCTTGGATAGATTCTCCTAATTTGCGGATTGTAATATTCTTCCCTTGGATGATTTCCTCTTTGATTAGCCATTCCAAATCCGACTCCCTGCAAATAATTACGAGAATAATTTGAAGGCCAAAGATCCAGACCGTAGGTATTTGGAGAAAATGCATCCAAAGAAGCATCATACATCGCTGCAACAACTTCTGCTGCGACCTTGTCTTTTTGTTCACCGGCAATTTTAAAACTCCAAGTCTCTTCAGCACCGGGTTTCAATTTATCTCTAAATGTATTTGTGGTGATATTGAGAATTTTATCTGACCAAGGCACCTTAATCGTTCTATTTTCAGAGAAAAATCGGTTGTATTTTACATAGTTTAGATTTAAGAAAAAGTTTCCTTTATCTGCCTCCGTAATCAATTTTGAGATTTCGGATGTTAGATTAATATTTTTCCATCCTTCAGAAAGAATTTCATTATTTCGAACCAATTGATAAAAAACTGAAGTGGCTGAATTGGCCAAAACGGCAACTTTAAATTCCTCCCCTACCTTATATTCATTTTCTACAGTGTCCAACCAAACATCGTTGGTGCCTGGAATCACACCACCTTTTTTGCTATAAATTTCAATGATGCTTTCTTGACTGGCCAACTTCCCCGAGGAGTCTGTACCAGTCAGAATTAACTTGTATGTTCCCGGGTTTATAGCACCTTTCGGTAAAGCCTTTTTTTCATCCTCTACTGACGTCCAAGTTTCTTTCCAAGATTCTTTTTTAACATTCCAAGTATGAGCTTGAGCTTCATCACCATATGCAAGCAATGGAAAACGTTTTTCAAATTCCCCTTTTTCCAATAGATTAATATCAGGAACTTCATAAGTCCGATTTTTGATCACTGCCTTTGGTTTATCCAATTGCAATAATTTTGCTTCCACTTTTATCGGAATAAATTGGCCATTGAGGTTTTTGGTTTGAACTATAATTTTATCCAAATCACCTTCTTCTATTACTGCTGACAAGTTGTGTCCAATGGTAAAACCAATCGTTCCGGCACGAAGTGAAAAACTGGAAGATCTTGTTTCGCCAGAACCATCGGTAACATCTGCAGTAATTACAAATCTGTATTCAGGCTGATCCGCTTCAAGAATTGTTTGATCCGGCAAAGTTTTAAAACTGAATATAAATTTTCCGTCATCATCGGTTTTTACTTCTCCATTGCTAATCTCCGCCTGACTCCTGTTATAATACGATGGAATTCTCCACCATGGACACCAAGGAAAGGATGCCTGTCTAGTCACTCGATAACTCACCTTAGCACCATCAATTGGATATCCTGCAAATGCATTAGCTGATCCAGTAATCTCGATTGACTCATTTAGATTAGTTGCTGTAGTTGGCTTATTGATTTCTACTTCAAATTTCGGACGTTTGTACTCCTCTACCCTAAAATTAACATTAGAACTATTTGTTGAAATACTAAAGTTTCCAAGCAATCCACCTTCAGGTGCTACAAATGTTCCTTGAAAAGAACCGAACTCATTTGTTTGCAAAGTCTGAGCAGAAATTTTTTGTCGGTTAGCATCAAAGAAATTAACTTCATAGTTTCTATTTGGAATTATTTCTGGCTTGCGATCTCCGTCAATATTCATCACTATGCCCTTAAAGAAAATTGTCTGACCAGGTCTGTAAATTTTGCGATCCAAAAAGAAAGCGGTTCTTTCATAGTTTCTATTACCTTTTACATTCCCTCTACCGTAATATCTATTGTTGGGTTCAAACCGATCTTGACCATTGAAATATTTATATTGATAACTCGTATTTCGCGACAGTTTGAAAGCAACTGCTCCATTTTTATCCGACACTTGTTCACCCATTTTTACATTTCGCGTTATTCCGGCTGTTCTTTTTTGCACCCATTGTTCAACTTTCACACCAGCCATTGGCACCCCAGATTCCCTATTTACTACCAACAATTTCTGCTGTGTTGTATTGTTGTTTTGAGTAATGACACTTATATCTGTGACGGTAACAACTACTCGTTTATAAATTTCTTTTTCATTAAAATTCTCAGACTCAGCGACAGTAATTAAGTATTGGCCATAGGGCAATTTATCCACTGCAAATTCAGAGCGATGTTGATAATAATCAGTTTTGAATTCAGGATTGATCGTCCAAGATTTCAATGGATCTGCGTTGTTTAAAATTCTTAAATCTTCATTTCTTTTTCCTTTATTTAGCGCTGATTTTAGCTGCTCAGTATATGGAAAAATCTTAACCACAAGATTATTTAAATTTCTAAAAGTCATCCCAACCAAAAAGTCCTTATTGGCAGTAACCGCTTCTTCCAAATGTAATTCCAGTTGTTTTTGTTTGATTTGAAAAAGAATCGACTTAGAATGATCTGCGCCCCAGCTTTTTGGATATTTATCAATACAAGTCTCTGCCATTTTTTTAGCCTCAATAAACGCGTCAGCATCTCTTGACTTGTAATCGTAAGATTGACTATTGGCTTTATTAAAATGATAGTTGGCGATCTCATAGAGAAAATCGCCAGCATTTTCATGTGACTCATACTTTTTAACAAATGCTCGCAAGCCATCCAAAAATAATTCATCTTTGTTCCCCAAAACAGCATTACTTTTGGAGAAAAGCAAACGCTTTCGTTCAATTTCCATCAACGCCTCCTTGTTACCAAGTTGTTTGTGATGTTTTACTAATTTTTGAATGATTAACAACCCTTGATAAATTCCCGAATTTTTATTTTCTGTGTCAAAATTTATATTTAGGAATTCTTCGGTTGACCCAAAAACTTTTGGATCATTCAATAGAAAGACATTCGTTGGCTCAGTTATTAAATTTTGCGTGTTACTAAAATGGTCAATGGCTCGATGCGCAAGAAAATCTAACACCGTTGGTCTCAAAGTTTTCTCATCCAATTTACCAGCTAAAACGAACTCAATCTTATCAATAGGTAGCGCTAACCATTTTCCCTGCGCCAATGATTTGAGAAAGTAGTCCTTTGATTTAGCAATAAATTGATTAGTCGTCCAAGTCAATATATCATCACTTTGTATCGACAATTCTGTCCTTTGATTGATTTTCCAGCGACTGTTATTTAGGTACTGTGTATAGACCTCACCAAGAATAGAATACAAAAGCGCCTTTTCAATTTCATCAGCCTTTAACAACTCCGCTTCCAAGTGATTAATTCCTTTTTTTGCTCCTTCTTCATTCAATTGTTGAATAAATTTTGCAGAATACAAATGGCATTTAATGATTTGATCTGCACTTTTTTGAGCCCTAGCTTTTACTAGCAGTTCTTCAACGGCCGTCTGAGCTGACTTGGGTAATCCTTGGTTCTGTAGGGAGTCTATCTTTCGCCAAGCGTCAGCGAATGGGTCTTTTTTGGTAAAGGTCACTTTTGTTGGTTGAGTGTTAATGACTGTCGTACAGGCAAGTAAAAAGCCAGCAAAACCGATCAATAGCATTAAATTGATGCTTTTCATAGGTGAATTTTCTAATTTCTAAAGTTAGTAATTCCGCTCAAAAGGGAATACATATGTAGGATGAATCCTTTGGATGAATTGGTTGGTGAATAGTAGGATTTAAGAGATAATTAACAAAGGTTCATGAATCTGGTAAAAACAGCTGATTGTAATTGAAGCATAGCCGTTATTTTAACGCAATCCTTCAGGCCAAAGAAATTAATCCTAAGTAAGTATTGTCTATACAGTTACCTCTTCCTTGTTGCCAAAAAATCGAGCGACATTGACTTCACGCATCAATTCTTGGCCATTCAGTAAAAATTCAATGAAATGATTGGCAAAATAAGGACCAATTGAGGCACCCTTTGTTCCTAAACCACTAAAAATATAACAATTGTCGAATTGATGATGACGACCAATGACTGGTCGTCGATCTTTCACTGTTGGACGAATAGCTGCGAGATGATTTACTTTTTCATATTTCGGAAGCATTTTGTCCAATCGCTTTTGAAGAAATGCTGCACCGGCCTCAGATGGTTTATCATCAGGAGAATTCCATTCGTAGTTTGCACCAAACCAAAAATGACTTTCGGCCAATGGCGCCATGATCATTTTATGCTTGAGCAATCGCTCTGTTTTTAAATCTTCGATTTTAAGATGAAAAACCTCTCCTTTGGACGGCTCGAATTCAACCGTACTCCACAAAGGATTAAACCTTCCTTTAGCACCTTCACACCAGATGATAGTTTGAAATTGAATTCCAAGGGACTGAATGGTTCCATTTTCTATATTCACTTCATTGTATGACAAATCCGTTTGCACCAATATATCTTGATTCAAAAGATGCGCTTGATATTCTTTAATAAATCGACCAAGATCTACTTGCGCTCCAAGCAATATTCCTTGGCTCGTACCAGATATCACATGTTTGTCAAACTCCCCCATGTTATCTGCCTCCATCACATGCTCCGTCCAACCGGGCTGAGCAGTTCTAATCATCCAATCGTTTTCTTCACTTGGAGAAAAAAGACAACGAAGTATTTCTCTTTTCTGATAGTATTTTTCGGTTCCCAATAATGATGAAAAATCAGAAAAACATTTTTCTGCAAATGACATCAACTCTTCGATCATCCAACTTTTTACAAATCTCCTACCAGTTATAGGATTCACTATTCCTGCCGCGATTTTAGAAGCACTTCCCTCGTGACGGTGGTCGATGACCATCACATTTTTCCCCTCATCCAAAAGACGTTGACAAATCAAAGAGCCTGCTAGTCCTTGGCCTATGATAAGATATTCACACTGCCTCATATTATAATTTTGCTAATAATTTCTTGTCAGATTGCTTGAGTGAAGCTACAACAAGATCATAAGAGTGATCAATTAACTCTAGAATAAGCGTATGGGACAATTCTTGTTCAAAATAAACGGTGTTCCAATGTTTCTTATTCATGTGCCATCCAGGAATGATATCTGCATAACTTGCTCTCAATTCAATCGCTTTATCCGGATCACATTTCAAATTCACTCTAAATATTTCTTCGTTTAAATTAGTTGCACTAAACATCTTGTTCATAACCTTAAAGACTAGCACATCGGGCCCGAAAGGTGTGGATTCCTCTACCCCTTTCTTATTTAAACAATAGTCTCGAAATTCTTCAATATTCATTTAATCAATATTAATCGGGCGTAATCATTACTTTTAAAATACCATCCTCATTGGCATCAAAAACTCGAAAGGCTTCAGCTCCTTCGGACAATTTAAATTGATGAGTAAATACCCCCTCTCCTTTTATTTTTCTATTCTGAACCAACGGCAACAATTCTGGCCAAAGGTCAACTATTCCAGTGACACCTGTATGCAAGGAAACTGATTTCAATTGCAAATAATTTAGGGGAATCTGGACTCCTGGTTGTAGAATTCCAAGAACAGAAATATGCCCGCCTAGCTTAACTATTTTTGTTGCTTGTTTCAAAGAAGATTCTTTACCCGCCGCATCAATAACTGAGTCAACACCGACACCTTTGGTTTGTTCCATAATCGATCTCACTGCCTTGTCTGGATGTAATGCTATCGCTCCAAGTAGCGCGGCCTTTGCTCTTCGAAATTCAACAGGCTCAATTGCAAAAACTTTGGCGGCGCCAGCTGCAAATGCAGATTCCACAGCCATAGACCCTACCGGTCCTTGACCAAAGACTGCAACAGTACCACCGGGCTTTACTTTAGACATCTTTACACCATAGTAGCCAGTCGCTAATGCATCCGTTAAAAGGATCGCCTGTTCATCATTTATTCCATCAGGAATTCCAATAGCACCAAGATCAGCATTGTGCACCTCAAAATATTCTGCATGGCCGCCGTTCAACTGATTACTAATGCCATAAACTGTTGCCGAATTTCCTTTGATATAACCAAGACAATGATTCACTTGCCCCATCTGACATGGTCTACATTCTCCACATCCTCGACCGCCTGAAACTAGAATTTTATCGCCAACTTTATGACGGTATACATCTGATCCAATCTCCACGACTTCTCCAATCATTTCATGGCCAGTACAAAAACGCTCAACGGGCTGACTAAAATCAATTTTCGCGATTTTATCGCCATGATAAGGATGAAGATCTGAACCACAAATACTGCATTTGGTAACCTTAATTATCAGGTTTCTTGGCTTAGTGATTTTTGGATCATCAAAAGATTCGTAAATGATTTGGCCTGGACCGTTGAAGACTAGTGCTTTCATACAATGAATTTTAGTAGTACAACGGAAAGGTAAGGTATTCTTGCGAATCCCAGTTATAGTAATACTTCAGTTATATCACATAAGCCCTTGAAGTAAAATTAAACGGGGGAATGAAACTGCTGAATTGAATCATGGTAAAAATTAAGAATTGTAATTTAAACCAAGTCAAAGTAGAAGCTCCATTCATAAAAATCTCAGCCCTTGGCTTGAATCAAATTCCATAAGCAGAGCGTTTAATAAACAACCTCGATGGATCACCTTCCACTTTTTTCCAAACCTTACTTCTTTTTGTAGCAATAAATCCGTTTGGTTAATTGTAGTAATTAACAAAGTATAATGAGCTGTTAATAGGGTCGAAATATATAATCATTAAATCTATCTTTGCACAATGTTTACAAGGTGTCTGCTGCTAATATTTTCGTTTTTCTTTGGCAATTTAGTTGAGGCTGTGGCTGAAGATGCAGCTCCGGTAAATCGTGTTTCTCCGAGTTTCAAGTTTGATGGTATCATTTCAGATGGCGAATGGGACAACATAATTCCACTCGATCTATCTATGCAGATTCCAGTTTTCATGGGAGAAAAAACGGAGAAGTCGATCATAAAAATGGCTTACGATGATAGCTACATTTACCTCTCTGGAGCTTTGTACGATTCTGAAGTTGATAAAATCCAAGCGAATACTAAAGAGCGAGATGGTCAAACGGCGAGTACGGAGTGGTTTGGGATGGTCATTGATAGTTATAATGACAAGCAAAATGCATTAGGCTTTTTCACTACTCCAACCGGCTCGAGATTCGATGTTGCTGTACAAAACGATGCTGGAGGAAGAGAACCGTTGAATACAAGTTGGAACAACTTCTGGGATGTTCAAGTCAATGTCAATGAGGAAGGTTGGTTCGTAGAAATGCGAGTTCCATTTAGTAGTCTTCAATATCAAATTGTTGATGGAAAATTAACAATGGGAATTACCGTATGGAGATATATTGCTAGAAAGAATGAAGTTCAAATGTGTCCAGCCATTTCGCCAGATTTAGGTGATCAAGCGATGTGGCGTCCCTCGCAAGCAAAGGAATATGTATTTGAAGGTATCAAACAAAAAAAGCCGCTTTACATTACACCGTATCTTCTTGGCGGTTATTCAAAATTAAATGAACTGAATGGCCAAGGAACTGCCTATACATCGGAAAGTAATTTTGTGCGTAATGTTGGATTAGATGCTAAGATTGGAATTACAAACAATTTCACTTTGGACTTAACCGTCAATACTGACTTTGCTCAAGTGGAAGCCGATGACCAGCAAATAAATCTTTCGAGGTTCTCCTTATTTTTTCCCGAAAAAAGATTGTTTTTCCAAGAACGCTCAGGGATATTTAGCTTTAGAATTGGATCTCGAAACAATCTTTTTTACAGCAGGCGGATTGGAATAGATGAAGATGGCAACAGTATTCCAATTATTGGTGGCGCTAGATTGACTGGAAGAAAAAATGACTGGGACATTGGACTGATTAGTATGCAAACTGGCTCCACGGATAGTGTAGTTACAAGCAATTATTCGGTATTCAGAGTTAAAAAAAGAGTCTTGAATGAGAATTCGGATGTTGGACTATTGGTTACCAATCGGATTGATGCCAATGGAAAATTTAATACTGTATATGGCGTTGATGGCAATTTGCAAATATTGGGAGATCATCTGTTGTCGATAAAATTTGCCCAAGCCTTTAACCAAGGCGTTCAGGCTAATTTACTTTCGGCGGATCCCTCAATGTTTTGGGTAAGTATGGTTCGGCGATCGCAAAAAGGATTTACTTACGCCGGCAGTTTATCCAGACTTGGAAAAGACTTCAATTCTGATGTTGGATTTATCAATCAGGAGAATTATGTTCGACAAGGAATACGATTGCAATACAACTGGTTTCCGGGAAAAGATTCCAAACTTTTTCGCCATGGTCCTACCATTAGAGGAGCATCATTTTGGCGTAACGGAGTTAATAAATATAACCAGGCCTTCTACACAGGGAATTATGGATTCAGATGGAAAAATGGCGCCAGCTTAACTCCAGGAATACGACTTCAATATGATGATATTACGGAGTCTTTCGATATTGCAGACATTGCAACAATACCTATACGATCGTATCTCTACACATCTGCCATCACAGAATTTGCAAGTCCAACTTCTTCGCCATTCATTGTCAATGGAGAAATCCAATCTGGAAGATTTTTTGATGGCATCAAACACAGTTTAAAAATAAGTCCGGTTTACAATATCTCCTCTAGCCTAAGAATGGATTTTACTTACGAATTCAATTCTGTCAATTTTAGTTCAAGAAATCAAAAATTTGATACCCATATCGCCAGATTGAAAGGCTTGGTGATGTTTTCAACTAAGCTAAGTGTTTCTGCATTTGTCCAGTACAACAGCTTGGATAATTTGTTTTTGGGGAATATACGATTGAGATACAATCCAAAGGAAGGCAATGATCTATTCATTGTTTACAATACCGATGTGAATGGTGACCGCGCTGAATTCAATCCAATGTTACCGGTTACCAACCAAGGATCAGTATTGGTAAAGTATAGCTATACATTTAGATTGTAGATTCAAATCTTGGGCTAGAATAAAACGAGGTAAAGAAAGCAAGCGAAAAGTAAAATTCCCAGTCCTACAAAAAACCAATCTCTTCGCTGCTCCCACCTTATTTCATTTCTCATTTTGTTTTTCAAAGCCTCTTTTGCTTCAGCAGTCATCTCTACTCTATTGGGATCACTTTTATAATCAAGATTGGCAATTGACTTTTCACCCAACTGACGCAGGAGTACTCTTCTCCGTCGGGCTAAAGCTCGATTTTGTTCAATCTTTTTTATTGCATCCAATATGGTTCCAGCGCTACTCATAAAGTATATTTGTTTTAAAATATACTTGAATTAGACAGTCCTATTGAATAGTTTCGGCAAAGGAAGTAAAAAACACGACGAAGTATTTAGTTCAGAACTTCTGAATGTATGAACAATTGGAAAATGAGTTATTGAATGTACTTGGCTAATATTTAATAAATCTTAAGACTTGATCACCTTCAATGTTTTCCCTAAATAATCAACCTTATTTTTTCAGCTGAACAAAATATCTTCTCGCTTCCTTCATTACTTTAGGTGCTAAAATCAGCGTAGTCAACATGGTTGGAATGGCCATTAGCGCAAAAGAGCCATCGATTAAATTCAGCATGGCACTTAAGGGATAAGTGGCACCTACCATAATACTAGCGAGGTAAAAATAGTTGTAGTACTTTTTATTATTTGCACCGAACAAAAAGGAAGCACATTTGGAGCCATAGTAACTGTAAGAAAACAAAGAAGAAATGCTAAATATTGCAACGCACAGCAAGAGTAAATAATTCCCAAAAGTAGAGAAAGAAGAACTGAATGCCGCTGCTGTCAAACTTACACCATTGGCTTCTGATGATTGCCAAACGCCGGTCACCAAAATAGCCAAGGCGGTCAACGTGCAGATCACTAATGTATCTATAGCTGGTCCAAGCATGGCTACTAATCCTTCGCGAATTGGCTCATTTGTTTTTGCCGCACCATGCGCCATTGGCGCAGTACCAATACCTGCCTCGTTTGAAAATGCTCCACGTCTAATTCCCAATAAAATCAATCCACCTAACATCCCACCTAAAAATGGATCTCCATGGTAATTTGAAGCTGCAAAAGCATCGGTAAAAATAAGCTTTAGGTAATATGGTACGATTTGATAATTTGAAATCAAAATGAACATTACGGAGAAAAAATATAATGCGACCATTGAAGGTACCAACTTCGCAGCCAAGGCACTTATTCTTTTCAATCCACCCAAGACAACTATTGCTGTCATCGTAGTCAGAATTATTCCAATTCCAAGATTTATAACAAAAGTATTCTCTTCAGCATGCCCAACAAAAAGAATGTCTCGAACGGCTTGGGTCAATTGATTAACATTAAAAACCGGCAAGGCGCCAAGCAATCCTGCGAATGAAAAGAATATCGCAAGTGGCTTCCAGTTTTTACCCAAGCCTTCAGTAATGAAATACATCGGGCCTCCTTGAATTTCTCCGTTGGAATCTTTCCCTCGATACATAATGGCCAAACTTGAAGTGAAAAATTTGGTGCTCATTCCGATCAATCCTGAGATCCACATCCAAAATATTGCACCTGGACCTCCGATCGCAATAGCCACAGCCACACCTGCCACATTGCCCATTCCAATAG